>JBOGMX010000055.1:0-105759 GCA_050746725.1 Candidatus Acidiferrales bacterium
ACGTAATTTCCTACACCGCTGGCCGCGCGCAAATCGAGCAGCTGCTGGCCGAGTACAGGATCAAGGAAGGCTCGCGTGCGTCGCTGCGCGACTTCCACGATCGCCTGTTGTGCTATGGCTCAACGCCCCTCTCGATCGTGGGGCCGGAACTCATCGCGGATCTCTCCAAGCCGCTGGCCGAAGTCCGCGCCGCCGCTGGTTATTAGGCGCCGCGGGATGCTCGCGCGGTTCCACAGGCGCGCTTCAACGGGCCGTGCCAGGTTCAACTGCGTCGCGATTCCTTGCTGAACCCCTGTCTTTTTCATTGAAAATTACGTTCAGAACGTGCTAGCGTGGTTTGTTTTTGTTGTCTGCGACGAAGCTGCCGGACGCGGACAACTTGTAATTGAAATGCCGTCCAGCAGCACGCACGGTCCGTGTGTGAGCGGGAGGGGGGAGTTCGCTCGCCGACGGCGAGAAAGGACGCGATGGAAACAAGGTCGGATTCACCAGCACGAATCGCGGCCAGCCCATCCTCGTCATCTCCTGCCAAATCGCTACACGTTCGGGTAGAACAAGCTCTATCTCATAGAAAACAAAAGACCGGGAACCTGTCAGATCGCTACACTCTCGTTGCAGGTCCGCCCGCCAATCAAGGCCCTGATCTCCAGGCTCTCGCGAAACGTCCTGGGTTCGTTCTGCTGCGCGACGGAACTTCCTGGCGCGCGTATAGCACGCCATCGAAAATACTCATTGCCCGCGACGCTGAATCGCTGCAACACGTGCTTCGCTCCATCGAAGAGCACCGCAAATCCGGCGGGGAAGCCGCTGGAATCTTGAGATACGAAGCGGGATTTGCTCTAGAGCCGCGCCTGCATCATTTGCTGCGCAAAGCGCATGCGCCGCTCGCCTGGTTCGGGCTTTACGACCGCTGCGTAATTCTGCCCGCGCTGGAAATCCGGACCGATGCCGGCGAGCCGCTCATTCGCGCCTCGAAACTCTCAATCACCCGCGGAGCGTATTTCCGGAAGCTCGCCGCCATTCGCCGGTACATCGAAGCGGGCGACGCGTATCAGATCAACTTCACCGCGCGCGTAGGATTCCGCTCGAATCTCGACGCGTGGAAATTGTTTACGTCGCTCTTCCGCAGGCATCCGGCGCCGTACGCGGCCTTCGTGAACGCCGGCTCGGAACAGATCGTATCGCTCTCGCCGGAAATGTTCTTACAGGTTCGAGGCGGAAGAATTGTCATCCGGCCAATGAAGGGAACTGCGCCGCGCGGCAAGCTGCTGCCAGATGATTTGGCTGCCGCTGAATGGCTCCGCGCCAGCGGGAAGAACCGGGCCGAAAACGTGATGATCGTTGATCTGATGCGCAACGACCTGGGCCGCATTTGCCGCCCCGGCTCGGTGAAGACCACCAGCCTCTTCGATGTGGAACGCTATTTTTCGGTGTGGCAGATGACTTCCACGGTGCAAGGTGAGTTAGCAAAAAACTGCACCGCGGAATCGATCGTCCGAGCGTTGTTTCCTTCCGGCTCGGTTACTGGAGCGCCGAAAATTCGGGCGATGGAGATTATTTCCGAACTTGAGCGTTCACCGCGCGGAATTTACACGGGAAGCATCGGCTATTTCGCTAGGGATCACGCGCGCTTTAACGTCGCAATTCGCACCGTCTCGCTTCATTCGCGGCGCGGAGTAATGGGCATCGGTGGCGGGATCACCCACGATTCGTCTCCGGCCAACGAATGGGACGAATGCCACTGGAAGGCGGCGTTTTTGTTGGAAAGTGAGCCGGAGTTCAAACTCATCGAGACCTTCTATTGGGATCGAGGCTACCGGTTTTTGCGCGAGCATCTTGCTCGCCTGCGCGATTCCGCCGAATATTGGGGATTCGAATTCAACCGGCGGAAAATTGTTTCCGAACTTCAAAAAGCTGCGCGGGCGTTTCGCCCTGGCGCTCGGCGGGTCCGCATGACGCTCACGAACGAAGGGGAAATCGAAATCACTCACGGCGAGTACGTCGCGCGACGTTTCGGGCGAGTCGGAATCTCGAAGCGAAAGGTTTCTAGCTACGAACGCTTTTTCTTTCACAAAACCACTCATCGGGCGATGTATGACAACGAACTTATGGCGGCTCGAAAACGAGAATTTGATGATGTCCTGTTTTTCAACGATCGCGGCGAACTCACGGAAGGGACGATTCACAACGTCTTCATCGTGAAAGGCGGCGTCTGGCGCACCCCGCCAGTTTGCTGCGGATTGCTTCCGGGAATCTATCGCGCTCACCTGCTGAAAACTCGCAAGAATTGTCGCGAGGCGATTCTAAAGATGGAAGACTTGCTGCGCGCCGATTCGATTTATTTGTGCAACAGCGTGCGCGGAACGTTTCCGGTAACTCTAGCCATTCAAAAAAGAAGCGTCGCCCGGAAGGGAATTCCCGGGCGACGCTCGCTTCATTCAGATTTTGAAAACGCCTGATGCGTTTACTTCGATGGCTGCCAGAGTTCGACGTACCCGAGACCGTTCGGGTCTTTTAGCATCACGGCGCGACCGCCCTTCACCTTGATGATGCCGCCGGGGGTAATTGTGGTAGCCCCGTCCTGGGTCGTCTCCTGGTAGACCTTATTGATATCTTTTACTTGGAATGCGAGGTAGTTTACGTTGATGTCGGAAAGCTTCTCGTCCGGAATCGGCTTTCCCACATTGTTGCCAGCGCCCAGGATTTCAAGCCGAACCATGCCATCTGTGGGGGCCTGCGGAAACCAGCCGTTCATCATCACCATTCCCCGCATCATGCCGCCCCTTCCCGGTTTTGGCAGCGGCGGATAATCTCCGCCTAGGATACCGTCGTAAAACTTACGTTCCTTTGCGGCCTCGCTCACGTTCAGCCCGATGTGATTGAAACCGCTTTGGTATCCGAGACGATTCATGTCGGCCATGGTCGCCGTGGAGTTCGAGAGCTTTCCCGCATCAGCCCGAGTGCCGGGAGCCGGCGTCGGCATCGCGAACAACTCGGTGAACCAACCGTCCGGATCCTGGATGAACGCGAACGGGCGAATTCCAGTTCGCGAGGCGCTACCACGCATCATCGGCATGTTCGGAATCTTCAGCAATCCCGCAGCCTTCTCCTTATTCATCACGATATTGCAATCTTTCATCACTGTCAGATCCATGTGGCCCGCGCCTAGAGCGCCGGAGTCCAGATCGCTCCAGTTCTTTTGCGGGATTCCCTTGTATTCGTGGAGCATCAGGCGCCATGGAGTTTGGGACACCGAACTCTGAACCGCCAAGATCGCCGTCCGCGACTTCGTGCCGGCAGGGAGGCCTTCCAGCCTGTTCAGGCTCTTATTCACTTTCCAACCGGTGGGTTTTTGTTCCACCCAGAAGCCGAGAATCTTGTAATACTTGATCGAGTTCTCCAGGTTCGATACCGAGTGGCCGTCGAACACCATCCCCAAAACATCCGGGTTACCCTTATCCGCCGATACTTTGGGCACTCGCACGGATGCCATTACGGCCACCAGCGCGCACACGGAAATTCCCACTACGAGGCCGCGCGACAGCCAAGAACTCATTCCCTTTGACTTTCTCATGAACGCTCCTTGAATCCCTGCTCCCGAACCTTCGCTCTGAACCTCTGCTGGGTCCGTTGCGGAGCCGGTCAATCGCCGACAGTCCGACCGCTATCTACCGGCCGATTTCGAATGAATGATTGTCGAGCGGCAGAATTCTACACCCTCGCGCGCCGCTTTCGAGCAACTTGTTTTCGGCATGAAGCGCGGCGAGTCTGAGTCCCGCTTCGACGTACCCGAGTGAAAGCTTGGACGGCCGCACGCAAAAAATGGTTTCGCAAAAGACTTGGACCGAGGGTGGCGCCGTTTCGCGCCGGACGCCATCGCTAAGTGAAGTGCATTGGCGCCGCCAATCCCAATACGCGTACCATAGAAAGCTCTGGTAGTTGTGCTCGTAGACTTGAGGGCCAAACGAATCAGATTGCGGAGAGGCACTTACTGCGAGAAGCGGATCGGGCCGGTGTCATTTAGAGTGGCATTATCGGGAACTTGGGACTATGACCGATTTGTCGCGATAGTCTGATCTGGGCAACGGAACTCGCACACAGTCTCCGAGTAGTTTTTCTGGCCTCAAAAAGCGATTCTGGGAATCCATCGAGTAAAATGAATGCTGATCTCGGCGGAGGAGGAGGGGGCAAACATTGTCGCAATCGAAGCAGTTTGACGTGATCATCATTGGCTCGGGGGCCGGCGGCGGAACACTCGCTTACCATCTTGCGCCTTCCGGCAAACGCATTCTGCTTCTGGAACGGGGCGGATACCTGCCGCGAGAGAAAGATAACTGGGATTCCCGCGCGGTGTTCCTCGAATCGAAGTACAGGGCCAAAGAAACCTGGTACGACAAGAATGGAAACAGGTTTCACCCCGGCATCCAGTATTACGTCGGCGGGAACACGAAGGTGTATGGCGCGGCGCTGCTCCGGTTTCGCAAAGAAGATTTTGGGGAAGTCAGACACTACGGCGGCATCTCACCGGCCTGGCCACTCAGCTATGAGGACTTCGAGCCTTATTACACGAAAGCTGAGCATCTGTATCACGTCCACGGAGAACACGGGATCGATCCCACGGAAGGCCCGGCGAGCGCTCCCTACCGATACCCGCCCGTAAGCCACGAACCGCGCATTCAAGAGCTCTATAACGATTTGCAGCGGGGCGGTAATCACCCATTCCCTTTGCCGCTCGGTATTTTGCTCGACGAAAAAGACGGCAAGCCGCTGCACGCGAGCGCTTGCGTACGGTGCGCGGCGTTTGACGGATTTCCCTGCTTGGTCAACGGCAAAGCCGATGCACAAGTCATCTGCGTTGACCCCGCTCTGGAACACCCGAACGTCCAACTACTCACAGGCGCATACGTGAAGCGTCTTGGAACGGATGTGTCCGGCCGCGTGGTGACAAAGGTTTTTGTCGAACGTGAAGGACAATCGGAGGAATATTCAGCGGATATCGTGGTCGTGTCGTGCGGAGCGGTCAATTCGGCCCTTCTTCTGCTGCGCTCTGCCAACGACCAACACCCGAATGGGCTCGCCAACAGCTCGGATGTGGTAGGGCGCTATTACATGCGGCACAACAACTCGGCCTTCATGGCCATTTCCAAAGAGCCCAATCCGACAGCGTTTCAGAAGACGCTAGGCCTAAACGATTTCTACTTTCGATCGAACGATTGGGAATATCCCATGGGCGGTATCCAGATGCTTGGTAAAACCGATGGTGAAATGCTGAAGGGAGAAGCGCCGGATTGGGCCGTTTGGAAGCCCGAGTTTAGCTTGGATTATATGGCCGAACACTCCATCGATTTTTGGGTGCAATCCGAGGATCTTCCGCACCCGGATAATCGCGTCAGCTTGAACCATGATGGAGAAATCACGCTGGACCTTCGAGAGACTAATACGGAGGGGCACCGTCGCTTGGTTGAAAAGCTCAAGGGTATGCTCAGCGGACTCGGTCTTCATGACCGCTTGATGACACGGTCGCTGTATCTGGGCAAGCAAATTCCAATCGGAGGCACCGCCCACCAAGCCGGAACGGTTCGCTTCGGACGCGATCCCAAAACCTCGGCGCTCGATCTGAATTGCAAGGCCCACGATCTGGATAACCTCTATGTCGTCGATGCGGGCTTCTTTGCGTCGATCGCCGCGGTGAATCCCAGTTTGACGATCATTGCCAACGCAATGCGCGTCGGAGACCATCTGCTGCAGCGGCTGGGATGAACGAGCAGCGAATGGCTTAAGGATTCGCACAAAGGTCGGACGTGAAAGAGCTGCTACGTGCGTTCAACCAGGAAGCAGCAGGATATCCCTACGCAGGCGGCTATGGAGCCGAGGCCCGGACTTGAACCGGGGACCTGCCGATTACGAATCGGCTGCTCTACCAACTGAGCTACCTCGGCGTGTGAACAATTCTAACATTGGATGTGGGCGGCTCCGCTAAAAACTGCGTCGAAATGGCGCGCCGGAAAGACTCCAAAGCCGTAGCACTTGCGCGGGCGAGAAATCCCGACGTTCTGCTCCTTGACACATGCGGCTCCGGGCCGCTATAGAAGATGTATGGCTCAATCCATTTTGGTGTTTGATTTCGGCGCGAATGAAGACGCCGCGCAGCTGGCGCGACATAAAGTCGATGCTTGGAAGCAGGGCTTTCGTCTTGGCAACAAGATGCTTTTGAAGTTCGAGCGGGAAGACTCGGCAACTCAGAGCGAGGACGAGCCCTCAGCCGCCGAAACCGAGTCGGTCGACGAGACGGAGTCCGCGAAGGCGGGCGCGGCGAAGTCTGGCAAAAAGAAAGCCGGCGCTAAAGCTGGACAGACATCGGCGACGAATGCGAAGGCGGCCGCCGCCACGAACGTGCGTTTGCTTCTGCGCCTGGATTTTTCGGATCACGAAAAGCTTTCTCACCAACGCTGGCTCGACCGCATTCCCGCGGAAGAGCCTTTCAAGTCCGCGACCGGCCAGACCATCCGTACCGGGGATCCCGAGTTTCCAAAAACAGCCGAACGGTTCGAGACACTCGATTAGACGGTTCCCAGAAGCACGATTCGCACTGAATTACATCGCTTTCAATCTCACCTAAAGTGCAGGGACGCTGAGTGGGGTGCGTGCGTCAATGCACAGCGGAAAAAACGTCGGAATCGAAAAATGCCGGAAATCTTCCCGGCCGGCGGGTAGCTGTGGTATATAGTGCGTCACATTCTGCGCGAGAGTCATGCGCAATACGCGAGACTAACTGGGGAACTTCAGGCAAGCAACCGCGCGGCAAGTTTCGAGCCAGAGCGGGCAGAGCCGTCACGCATTTCGTCGTGGGAGATTACGTTGAGAATAATTTCTATAGAGAAATATCGATCGGCGCTCTTGAGTGTGGCCGCGCTGATGGCGATGGGAGTCTTTGGACCGTCAGCGCTAGCGGCGACCGCCAGCCGAAATGCGGCAAATCGCATGCCAGCCGAAGCGACCACCGCGATCCACAGCCAGAATAGTAACAATGCCGCATCAGATGCCAACGGCGCGGCGGCTTCGTGCGACCGGACGTGCTTGGAAGGCACGATGGACAAATATCTGAGCGCGATGGCGGCGCACGATCCATCGAAGGCGCCGTTTTCGCCGCACGTGGAGTATGCGCAGGATAACGTGCGATTGAAGATTGGCCAGGCGCTGTGGGCGACGATCAGCGGGCTGGGCCATTACCGGCACTATTACTGCGATCCCGGGCACGGCGATGTCGGCGTAATCACGGTCGTGTACGAGAATGGCGTGGGCGCGATTTTGATCGTGCGGCTGAAAGTCAATAATCGCCAGATCACGCAAGCCGAGCAATTCGTGGCGCACGATCCGCACGGAGCGGCGGTGTACGAGAAGATGGGCAAGCCCGATCCGCGATGGCTGGTGCCGATTCCAGAGGATCAGCGCGAGACCCGCGCGGCGCTGGATCAAGCGGCTTACATGTACTTGGAGGGATTGCAGCTGAATGACGGCCAGGGCGTGTACGCCTTCACGCCGGACTGTCAGCGAACCGAGGACGGGACGTATACGACGAATCGTCCGCATCCGCAGAACTACGGGCATGCCGACGAAACCGTCAACTTCACGTCGATGAACTGCACGGACCAGTACAAGCTGGGGTTTCTGGGATTCACGACGGGGGTGCGTGACCGCCGGTTTCTGGTCACGGACGTGAAGTATGGCGCGGTGCTGGCCTCGTCCTATCTGGATTTTGACGGAACGGTGACGTCCATCAAGCTGACCGACGGCCAGGTGTGGAAGGTGCCGGCGTATTTTATGACGCCCCGGACAAATATCGCGAACGAGGCGTACCGCATCGAGAAGGGCAGCATCAGCCGCATCGAAATGACCATGTACGAGATACCGTTCAACATGAAGCCGGCGTTTCCATAAAAATCGGAGAAGACTCTTGTCGAAACTTTTGCGCGGAATTACTGTTGCCGGAATTTTGATCGCAGCGTGGGCGGTGGTTTCGCCCAGCATTTCTCGAAACGTGATGGCGTCGCCCGATCAGGGCAAAAATCTGACTCACCTGGCGAAGCCGGTAACGAAGGCGATCCCGGGGCCGTGCGGCCACCGGTGCCTGGTGGGAGTGGTGGATAGTTATTTCAAGGCGATGCTGGAGCGCAACCCGCGCGGGCTTGCGCTGGCACCGAACGTGAAATACACGGAAAACGGCCAATTGGTTAAGCCGGGCCAAGGCATTTGGAACACATTCACGGGCCTAGGCACGTATCGCGTGTATCTGGCTGATCCGCAAACGGGTGAGGCGGGATATTACGGCAGCTATACGGAATTTAACCGGCTGAAAGGCGTGATGGCGCTGCGGCTGAAGGTCGAAAACCACGAGATTACCGAAGTGGAAGTGGTCATGGCGCGTCAGGAGCTGCGGCCGAGGGGCGGCTTGGGCGACAACACGGCGGGAGTGATGACGCCGATCCTGATTGACGAAGTGGATCCGAGCGATTTCATTTCACCGGCTGTGTCCCTGCTGGCGCCGCTATCGAAGGACGAGCAAACGCCGCGCGCGGAGATGATCGCGGCAGCGCAGAAGTATTACCAAGGGTTCGCGGAAAAGAGCGGATCGATGGTGCCGTTCGCGAGCGAATGCAGCGAGCGGGAAAATGGCCTCGACACCACGAACGATCCGAATGGTCCGGTGGTGGACGCGGCGAAGGCGGATTTTCATGCGTTCGGGGCGAGCTGCGCCGGGGAACTTAATCAGGGATATTTTGCCGGCTTCGAGAAACCTCGCGAGGAGCGGACACTGGTGGTGGACGAACAGCAAGGACTGGTGCTGGATCTCGCGCTGTTCGATAACGAAGGCAACGTGAAATCGGTCGATGTGCAGGGAGTGGGAACGGTGACTGTGCCGCGAAACTTTCTGCGGCCGATCACATTCTTGAAGCCGCAACTCTTCAAGGTCGAGAGCGGCAAGATTCGCGAAATCGAGGGGCTATCCTGGCCCGTTCCATTCGGCATGCCGTCCGGTTGGAACTAACACGCTGCCCCGCGGCGCACAGGCCGCGCGGGCTTCATGAAGCGGTTTTTGCTGGTGCCTTCCGTTTTTCCTGATCTGCGGCGCGCGTCCGGGCAATAGAGCGCCGGCAGTTGTGGGGTGGACGTAGTGGACGTGAAGAGCAGTCTTGCGGGCGCGGCGCAGAAGCCCACATCCGCGAAAACGCCTCTGCCCGCGCCAGCTTTCTATGTACTGGCCCTCCTGACAGCAATTTACTCGCTGAATTTCCTCGACCGCACCGTTATCAATATCCTGATCGACCCGATCAAACACACCTATCACGTTTCCGACGCTACGATGGGCTTCATCAGCGGTTTTGGCTTCGTGATCCTTTATTCGATTCTGGCCGCGCCGGTGGCCCGCTGGGCGGATCGAAGCAACCGGCGAAACATCATCACTGGGGGCCTTCTGATCTGGAGCGGCATGACTGCGCTCGGCGGCGTGGCGCGAAATGCCTTGCAATTGACGCTGTCGCGCTTCGGCGTGGGCGTAGGCGAGGCTGCGGGGACGGCGCCGTCCACGTCGATAATCTCCGATTTATATCCGGGCGATCAGCGATCGACGGCGATGGCCGTGTATCAGCTCGGGCCGGTTTTCGGTGGATTCCTGGGCTCGTTCGTGGGCGGCTGGGTCAACCACTACTATGGATGGCACGACGCATTTTTCGTCGCTGGCATTCCGGGCGTGCTGGTCGCGCTGCTGTTCCGGTTCACCGTGAAAGAGCCGAAGCGCGGCCTGGTGGAAAAGAAGAAAGTAGACACCAGCCAACAGCAGCTGGGCGAGACGATGCGCTATATGTCGCGCCAAACGTGCTACGTGCTGATCCTGATCGGATTCTGTTTCACTACATTCACGCAATTTGGATTTGGTACTTGGGTGGCGCCGTTCCTGGGGCGCATCTATCACCTGAATACCGCGCAAATCGGCACATACATGGGCCTGATCATGGCCGGCGGCGGACTAACCGGAACGCTGATCGGCGGTTATCTTTCCGACTGGGCTGGGCGGCGGAAAATCGAGTGGAAGATTTACGTGCCGGCGATCTGCTCTATGTGCGCGCTGCCCGGAGTGCTGCTATTCGTGTTCGCGCACAACCTGACGCTATGCCTGGTGGGTTTTGTGATCGTGGCGACGCTGTCGCCGGTGCACGTGGGACCGATGGTGGCGGTATCACACTCCGTGGTGAAGGTGGGCATGCGCGCGTTTGCCACCTCGCTGATTTATCTGGTATCGGAGCTTCTTGGGCTCGGGCTCGGCCCATTTTTGATCGGCGTGTTTAACGATCATTTCCAGAAGCAGCTTGGAGTAAACGTGATCCGCTACACGCTCTCCACCGCCGCAATTACCACGTTGATCGGCGGGCTGCTATTCGTGTTTGCGGCGCAGTATCTCCGGCGAGACATGGCCACCGCTGCCGCAGAATAGCGAGGAGATTTCCTCGGAAGGGACACGGTACCCGGACTCGGAGGGCTTGGTCCGCTGGCCGTCGTAAACGGCGCAGGGTGCGCGGCGGACGCCGTGCGGAATCCGCTACACCCATTCTCCAGACCGCATTACCGGCTCCGCTTTTCCGGCGGCGCTGATGCCGTCGACGTCGATGTGATTCGAGCCGATCATCCAGTCCACGTGAATCAGGCTGGTGTTGGCGCCTTTTGCCGCAAGCTTCTCGGGCGTCAGGCTATCGCCATCCTTCACACAACTGCTGTACGCCTGACCCAGCGCGATATGGCAGGCGGCGTTTTCGTCGAAGAGCGTATTCATGAAGAGCAGGCCGCTCGCAGCGATGGGCGAGGAATGCGGCACGAGCGAAACTTCGCCGAGCCGCCGCGCGCCTTCATCCGTTTCGATCATGCGCTGGAGTATTTGCTCGCCTTTCGCCGCGTGCGCCTCGGCGATGCGACCGCCCTCAAACCGCACGGAAATTTCCTCAATCAAGGTGCCTTGATACGAGAGCGGCTTGGTGCTGGTCACGCGCCCGTCCACGCGATCCTTGTGCGGCGTGGTAAAGACTTCCTCAGTGGGCATGTTAGGAATGCAATAGATTCCGTTGAGCGCATTGGTCCCGCCGCCGAGCCACAGATGGTCGTCGGCTAATCCGACGCGAAGATCGGTTCCAGGTCCGCGGAAATGCAGCGCTGAAAAGCGTTTGGCGTTCAGGCGTTCTGCGCTGGCGTGGAGTTTCGCGTCGTGCGCTTTCCAGGCGGCCAGTGGATCGGGCTGATCGGCACGCGATGCGGCGAAAATCGCATCCCATAGGCGAGCCATTGCTTTGTCGGGGGGCAGATTCGGGAACACGGCCGTCGCCCACGCCAGAGTAGCGCACGAAACGATCGTCCAGTTGATTTCATGGCGCGCGATCAGTTCGAGCGCCGGTCGATACGCTTTCGAAGTGGCGCGATTCGCGCGGCTCACTTTATCGGGATCTTCGCGCGATAGCAGAGAAGGATCGCTGCCGGCGATGGCCAGCCGCGCTGCCCCATTGCGAAACGCTTTGGCCATGGCCTCGTAAAGCCACGACGGGGCGGCATCGAAACTGGCTTCCGGCGCGTAGCGGAAGCGAATCAGCGCTGATTCTTCGTCGCTGAAAAGCGTGGTGACGAGCGACGCACCGGCTTTGTAGGCACGCTCAGTGATGCGGCGCGCCAGCGGCAGCGCGTCGATTGTGGCGGTCATCAGCAACTCTTGGCCGGGCGCGATGCCGAGTCCTGTACGAACGGCAACTTCGGCGAGCCGGTCGAGCTTGGTTTCAAATTCAGGAGTCTGGGCAGATTGCCCAGGAACGTATGCAGTGGTTGCGGTCATGGGTTCATTATTGCGCGAGGTGCGGCCATTGACAATATGCGTAAGAGGGTGGAAGAGGGTTAATGCCCGCCCAGCGAGGCATCCTAATCGTGGCTCTCGCATCTCACCACGAGAGTGGTTGTGCCCGGCTACGGAGGTGATCGTGCTTGAGGCGCGAGCCATATTGCCCATCGTGGGCGTCAACGGCCAGATCACCCACTGGCGTTGTTCGTTTTGTTCCTGGACTACCAGTATCCGCCCGGAGTTCATGGGATTGGCTCCATCTGAATCGACGCTGCAGGAATTCGAGTTGCACAAGTGCGAGGAGCACCAAGGCGGCGGGCCCAATACCACCGAGAGCGGTTCCGGGCTGAAATGTCGTGTAGCGGGCAGCTAGGGATTTAGTTCGAAGCGGTTCGAAATGATCGCGAGGGCGGTCACTAGCCTGCCGGATACTTCCCTGTGTAGCGACGCGTACGGCGCTTCGTGCTTTCTTGCTTCCATCCTCAGTAGTAAGGGCTGATCAGGTATGGATGCGGCAGGGTAACCTGCAACATGCGGCCGTAGTCCCCGAGAATCATGTGGTAGAGCTCGGCGGGTCCAACGTTTCTCCAGATCCAATCCGAGGTGGGAATCAGACGAGATGACTCAGCCAGATCATCTGTCTCGCATCCGTTGGTTTGCGCGTGGACTTGCTTGAGCGGCACTTCATAGACTTTTTTGGCCTTCAGGTCAATAAATAGATAGCGGTGCCCGATCAGCACGAGCACCAGATTTGAAAGCTTCTTATCGAGTTTGTCGCCTTTGCCGGGCTGGTAAACGCCCCATGTAAGCGGCGTGGTCTGGTCCACTTTTACCTGTGCCTCGGCAATGGACGTCCAATGGATGTGGGCAGGTTCACTGGCTCGAGCCGTTCTAACGCCAGCTATGAGAACACCTAGCGCGAGGAATGCCAGCGGCAATGCCAATGGACGCGTGGTAGCAAACAGAAAGTCGAATGGCCGCGTTTTTCGCTTGGTGATGCCGAAGTCCGGGGGAACGTTCACGATGCAAACAGAATACATCACCGAAGAGGATTCCGCTGCGGGTGGTCAGTCCCAGACCACTCGCACTTGGCGGGAGGAGACGACCACATGGCCCTTGGCGCGCGCATGCTCCACAATGTCGCGCAGGATCGCCACATCCTGTTCACAATAGGAAGCGACGCGCTCCCGCTCGCCGGCCCGCCACCATTCAACGGCTTTCACGCCGTCACCCGATTTCGCGGACTGCAGCGTGTCTTTTGCCAGTTGGTCCAACTTGATGCGATGGCCGAGTTGCTTGTGCAGCTTTTCGTGCACGTCGAAGGAAATCAGCTTCAGCTTGTCGATTGGCGCGTAGGCGCGGAGCACCTCGAGATCGAACCGGTTGCCGTTGAACGTGATCACTCGCGTGAAGTTTTCCAGTTCGCTTACAAGCCCGCAAGCGTCCGGCTCGTACCAACGGCGAAAACCGTACTCGCGGTCCCATGTGACCGCGACAGCGAGCCCAAAGGCGCGGATGTTGCTCCAGCCGCCCTCCACTTCGTGGGAGAGCCGGAGCGTTTCAATATCCAGATAGATTTCGCGGTCGAAAAGGCCGGGCGTAGGCGTCCCCTGAGCTTGCGCGCGGGATTGTACACTGTTTGCTGTTCGAGCGAATCTGGAATTTTTGAATGCGAACCGAACATCGGCGGTGTGGAGCGGGGAAGCCGAAGCAGGCGAGATTGGCTATCGGCCCCGCACTTCGGCGAAAGATTTGTCCAGCAGCCGAACGGCTTCGTCCACATCGGATTTGGAGATGTTCATCGGCGGCGCGACACGGATCACGTTACCGTAAAGGCCGCCTTTGCCGATCAGCAGTCCGTTGGCGCGAGCTCGCTCCATCAACTCGTTTGTTTCGGTGGGCGCTGGCTCTTTCGTTTGGCGGTCGCGGACGAGCTCGATGCCTTGCATCAATCCCATGCCGCGGACATCTCCAATCAGCGGATGTCTTTCCTGCAATTCTTCGAGTTTCGTCCGCAAATAGCCGCCCACGACGTGGCAGTTTTCGAGGAGATTTTCCTCCTCGATGACATCGATCACGGCTCGCGCGGCCACGGACGTGACTGGGTTTCCGCCAAACGTCGAAATCGTCAGCCCTTGAAATTTGCCGGCGAGATCTGCCGTTGTGATCGTCGCGCCCACGGGAACTCCGTTAGCCATGCTCTTCGCGCAGGTAATCACGTCCGGCGTCACTTCCCATTGCTCGATACCGAACCATTTGCGGCCCGTGCGGCCGAAGCCGGTCTGCACTTCATCGGAGATAAACAGCCCTCCGTAATTTTTCACGATACGAAAGACAATCTTGAAATATTCCGGCGGTGGCGTGATGAAGCCGCCGACACCCTGAATCGGCTCGGCGATGAATGCGGCAATCGATCCGCTGGTCGACGTCTGAATCACATTTTCGACGTCGTTCGCGCACGCCACGCCGCAATCGGGATATTTCAGGTGCAGCGGACAGCGGTAGCAATACGGGTTCAGCGCATGAGCAACGCCCACACTCACAACGCCCGCCTTGCGCCAAGGGGCCTGGCCTGTGACGCCCTTGGCGAGCGCTGACGATCCGGCGTACGCATGCCGCAGCGCGACCACGTCGTAGCTCGGTCCCGCCATGCGCGCCAGCAGGATGGCCGCTTCATTGGCTTCGGTGCCGGAACTTGTGAAAAAACTCTTCTGCAGTTTACCGGGCGTGATTTGGGCCAGTTTTTCCGCCAAATCCACGATCACTTCGTTGGGGTAGAGCGTCGATGTGTGCTGTAGCTTATCGACCTGCGCTTTGATCTTCGACGTGACCTTCGGATTGCAATGGCCCACGCCGATGGTCAGGATGCCGCCGAAAAAATCGAGGTACTTTTTGCCCTCGACATCCCAGACGTATTGCATCGAAGCGCGTTCAGCTACCAGCGGCTCGCGGTAAAAATTCGCCACTGCCGGCCAAACGTACTCTCGGTGTTTCCGCACCACCTCTTCGCTCCGACTGGCGGTCCTTTTTGGCGATCCTGGCACGTGTGGTTTCCTTTCGGCTTGCGTCACGCTACCTCAGTGCTGCCTCTGAGGAATGGAATACAACCGCACGCGATAGATATGTGGCTGGTGCGGATCGAGCAGCAGTTGGCGTCCTTGGTTTGGTCGCCATTCAGGTGCCTTCCGGTAATCCATTGTCCTGACTTGCGAGAGACCAAATCGACGCTTGCGATCCCGGCTATACGCGAATCGACGTCGGGGTCGCGGGCAATACTGACCGTCAGGCCGCTCCCGATAACATAGAATTCTCCGGGCGAAGCCTGCATAATTAGCATCGCGCCATCAGTAACGGCGGGCTTTTGCCCTGGCCAAGAGCGCGATAGCGCCGCGTCAAAAAGATATCCTCCCAGAGCAACTGTCTGCGTCGGGCGCCAGTCGGTCGCGCGCAGCACCAGACCGCGAGTCTTTCCCGCGGCCTGCGCCTCCGGCAGCAAATCGCCAACGCTATCAAGTAAACCGTAAACCTGCATGATCGCGGGAGGGTTCTCGCCCTCCTTCGGAGGCCTCACGCTATCAATTGAAAACGGGCTAAATCCGAGCGCGCCCGCCTGTCCAAAGGCATAGAGCGCGTTGTAAGGGGCCGCGTCCATTCGCGCTTCCGGGATAAAAATCGCGTTGCCCGGAAATTCGTATCTCTGCACCCAATATCCAAAATTGGGCCAGTAAATATCGGGTGAATAGAAGTCGATATCCGGAGCAGCAGCCCGCCAGACCTGTAGGTAATACGGGTGCGGACCTCCGCTTGGATATTCGCCGGCACGTTCGTGCGGGGCGGGAAGCTGCGCGTTGACGTACATCGGAAGCGAATATTGGGCCTTGCCGGCCCGAACGACGGCGCCGATGTACCGCGCATAGTGCCAGGCCATGAACACTTCGTCGGCGACGTCCCCAAATACTTCGCTCCAGGTCGTGCCACGTTCGTTGAAGTGGGCCGCCATTTCCGGGGAGAGATCCAGGCGTTTTGCCGCGAGGGCGTGCATCAACTCCGCCGGAACCGCTTCACGAAAAAGGCCATCGGCTTCCGGGGAACGGTCCCGGCCAGGTCCGAAGTAGCCGACCTCGTTTTCCACTTGGACCATAAGAACCGTCTGTTGCTGCGAGTCTTTGTCGCGAACGTGGCGCATTAATGCGGCGAATGCGCGGCTGTCGGCTTGGCGCGTTTCCGCTGATAAAGTAGAGAGAATCTCCAGCGGCTCTCCGTCAACGGATTCGGCGCGCGGAAAGCGCGTGGGGTCCGATTTTACCCACGAAGGCGCGTAATTCGAAAAGCCGTTCTTCCAGCTCCCGAACCATAGTAGGACCAGATGCAAGTTATATCTTCGTGCACTTTCAATCCAATGATCCAGGATGCTGAAATCGAAAGTGCCTTCCGCCGGCTCAATCTGTTCCCAAGCCACGGGCATCAGAATCGTGTTTACGTGCAGCTTTGCAACGTTCGGTACGATCGTGTCCGCCTGCTCTGCGGTGCCCGAGGAAGAATTGCCCAGCTCGCCTCCCAAAATCAAAAGCGGCTGCCCTTTTACGATGAGCTGCGCGGTCCCGCTGTTGATTTGTATGTGCGGCAATTCGGCCGCATGTAGGCCAAGCGAAAAGAAGAAAAAAGCGGCTCCGATACAAGCGACTGCGTGACGCGATGCGCTCTTCACAATTCCTCCCCGGTGAGATTACCCCAAAACGCGGCAGGCAAGGATACGCATGTGCAAATTCTAACGGGCAATAGCTCGGAGCCGTGTGCAGTCTCTGGGTTGGCGTAACTCTGGTAGACTGACCCTGGCTGCAGCCGATGTAGATTCCGCGGCGGGTCCATTCCGCCCCACGGGAGGCGCCATGAGCGACATGCGCGTTGAATGCTACGCCGGTCACCGTGCGGACGAACGCCCTCTTCGCTTTGTACTTCGAGGACATGAATATGCAGTCAGCGAGCTGGATGGCCAGTGGTATTCTCCGGACGCCACTTATTTCCGCGTGCGAGCCGATGACGGGAATTACTACGTTCTGCGCCACGACGAGGGCCAGGACCGCTGGACCCTCGACGGCTTCCGCGCCTCGCGCTAACATTCGCAACTGTAGCAACCTACAAGTAAGCGAAGACTCGCGTCGCAAGCCTAAGTCCGCATAGCGCGACTTTTCTCGCTTGGCCGGATTCTGCCGGACTCGGCATCCACTCGTGGCGCAGGGTATTTAGGTCCTAGTTGTACCCATGGTAGTATTTCTTTGCGTCAACAAAAGTAGATGGTTAACGGCCTTTCAATTAAGAGAAGCGCCCGGTAGAGGGCTGGCCGCCTTCACCGGAGACTGGGGGAGAAATATGTACACCTACGTACCCCGCTGGCTTCTTTTTTTGTTGGCTCTGCTTTTTGCTCCTGCAATTTCAGCTCAACAACCCAGCCATTCGGCGCAACCGGGCGACGACACGATCAACCTGAACGTTGTGGTGACTCACAAGTCTGGCCCGCCGGTGACCGGCCTTCAGCAACGGGACTTCACCCTCCTCGATAACAACGTGCCGCAGACTATCACCTCGTTCCGAGCCATTAACGGCAGAAAGAGCCCGATTCAGGTGATCATCCTTATTGACGCGTTGAACGCCCCTTATCGGATCGTGTCGTATGAACGCGGCCAGATCGACAAAGTCCTCCGTGCCGACGGAGGTGACCTCGCTTACCCCACAGAGCTTGCGGTCTTGACCGATACGGGACTTCAGACGGCAAAGGATTTTTCAACGGACGGTAACGCGCTGAGCGCCGCATTGGATCAATACAGTGTTGCCCTCCGTAGCATCGTCCGCTCCAGTGGCTTCTACGGCGCGGCCGAACGCTTCCAACTCTCGCTTGAGGGTTTACACAAACTTGTGCAGCGTGAGTCCTCACGTCCTGGACGCAGGATCGTCCTCTGCATTTCTCCTGGCTGGCCGGTGCTTTCCGGTCCCGAGGTTGAACTCAGCAGTAGCGAACGGCAGCAGCTATTCGCTGATATTGTGGATTTCTCAGCCGATTTTGGCCGCAACAACATCACACTTTACAGCATCAATCCCTGGGGCCCGGGGGAGCCACTCGGCAGGAAATTGCGTTGGGAGAGCTTCGGGAAGGGGATTAGCAAACCTAGCCAAGTCAACGCGGGGGACTTGGCGTTGCAGGTGCTCGCGACGCAGAGCGGCGGTCTCGCTTTGAACAGCAACGACGTTGCCGCCGAACTGCAACACGCGCTTGTTGATGTGAGCGCCTACTACGAGATCTCTTTCTCTCCGTCCACTGACAATCGGCCCGATGAATATCATCGCCTGCAAGTGCGGATCGCTAAACCCGGCCTAACAGCGCGCACTCGCCAAGGTTACTATTCGGGTGCCAAGGGGAGGGGCAAACTGAAGGTTCCGACCCCGATCGAATCGGGCGATTCGAGGTGACTTGCCCTTGCTAGCAGGACGCTTCTTCGATTCGATCGCAGCCTAGACTACTCGACGCGCGAGCATTGAGTCGCACAATCTTGCTTTTTTCTATTGAATCGTCACTGCGATCGTCACTGACGAGGGATTGACCACCGTCGCTGATCCGTCCGGAGCCGCCGCGGGAGTTGCCGTTACAACGTACGTCCGTGCATTCGATGTAGTTGAAGTTGACGAATTCATCGAGCCAGCCCCGCTACAAGCCATCAATGATCCTGCCAGGGTGATGGAAAGCGCCAAAAGCAACGGAGCAACTGTGGCTCTGCGCCTGAACGCCAGTGGCAGCCCAATGAGAAACGCGCAAAATAAAGCCATGCCGCCGCTTTTCCACGGCGTGAAAGGAGAGGGATTCGCTGCATCGGCGCTGGCTGTAATCGTCACGACGGACGTTCCGGTCCCTCCCGAGGTTACGGTGACTGGGGTAGCGCTGGCTGTGACGTCAGTGGGCGATCCATCCGTCGAAGTGACGCTGGTGGTGAAGGAGATTGTTCCAGCGTAGCCGGTTGAAGTAACGATGAGCGTAGCCTTTCCAGCGGATCCTGGGGCCATGGTGACCGTGGGCGTTTTAGCCGAGACGGTGTAAGCTGCCGTTGCGGTATTCGCGGTTCCGCTCAGCGCGATCGCCTGGGTTGTAGGCGTCGAATTGTCGGTCAACACCATGCTGCCAGTAATATTTCCGGTACTCTGCGGCGCGAACTCGATGCCAAGAATGCAGTTTTCCGCCTGGTTCAGCGTATCACCCGACGTAGTGCATGACGTAGCCGGTCCGCCGACCGAGAAGTTCGTCGGAACCGCGATCTGGCTGATGTCCAGCGGCGCGCTGCCGGCATTCATCACGATAACATTCTGCGGAGCGCTCGCTGCGGCCTCTTGTGTGGCAGGGAAGGAGAGCGAAGGTGCATCGAAGAGGTCGATCTTACGAACTACGGCGTTCAGGGTGTCCGCGATGTAGAGATTGCCGTCTTTGTCCAGCAGCATGCCAGAGGGACCGTTTAATTGCGCGTTCGTAGCGGGACCGGAATTGCCGCTCAAACCGGCGGTTCCGGTTCCGGCGACCGTCGTGATCGTGCCACTCGAGGAATTCACCTCCCGAACCACGTGAGTGGCGGAGTCGGAGATATAAATATCGTTCGCGGCATCCACGACAACGCCTGTAGGGGAATTCAGTTCAGCGCTGATCGCGAGGCCGCCGTCGCCCAAGGAGCCGGCGGCTCCGGGTGTGCCGGCAACCGTGGAGATAGGATTCGGGATTGTTCCAGTCAGCAGAGTCTCCCGGACGATGTGGTTGCCGGTATCTGCCACATAGATGTTGTTCGCGGCGTCCATAATCAAGCCTGTCGGGCCGTTCAGTTCAGCGCTGGTGTTGCCTTCACCGTCGCCGTTATAGCCCTGCGTGCCGTCGCCCACCTGCGTGATGGTGTTATAAGGAACGCGATTCACCGTACGCACCCGATTGTGCAGTTCGTCGGCTATGTGAAGATTTTGCGCGTGGCAAAACACCAGGCCAACCGGAGTATTCAGCACCATTTGATTGCCTGGGCACCCGTCGCCAACCGAATTGGTGGCCGCGGCGCAGACGGGAGGAGGCGTTCCGCCCGCCGGATAATATTCCCCTGCGTACGTGGAGATGATCCCCGCAGTGTTCACCATGCGGACCACGTTGTTATTCGTGTCTGAAATGTAGACGTATCCGGCTCCATCTACGATCGCGTCTGATGGGCCGTTCAGTTCTGCGTTGATGGCAGGTCCGCCGTCGCCCGAATAGCCCGCAGTTCCAGTACCTGCGAATGCAGAGATAACTCCGGTCGGACTCACTTTGTAAACTCTGTTCGCTTTTTGGTCCACGATGTAGTAGTTGCCGAATCCATCCACGGCGATGCCCGTGGGCGCAGCCAGTTGTGCGCTTGTGGCCGGTCCGCCATCGCCTGCCGTTCCGCCGCCTGCAAACGTGGTGATGATGCTTGGGGCGAACGCTGTCATCGGCAGAGTGCCCGTGCCGTCCAGCGAAATGCTCAACAGCATGTTGCCTTCAGTGTCGCTAAGCAGCACCGATCCTTGCCGCCTGCCGGGAGCGGTGGCCTGAAATTCCACTTCGACCGTGCAGCTACCCTCGGTCACATTGGGGCAAGTCGTACCGCCCGGTAGTTCGGTGAAGTCAAGATTTGGCGCCCCCAGCGTCAACACAGCGACCTTTCCCAAAGTCGTGCCCGAGGGAACATCGATCGTAAAGGTCTGCGTGCTGCCCGATGCTTTGAAGATCGCATTGGCGGGCGTTGCAGTCACCTGGGCTGAAACCGGAGATGCGATGGCTAAAAAGCAGACGGCGAAAATCAACAGAAGTGGTGAAGTGGCAGCGCAAACTGAAGCTACCTTCAGCGACTGCTGCTCGCCATCTGGAAAGCCCCAGCGCGCCCGAAGCCAGGACCGCGAGAAATGACAAGTGACTACATTCCGGAAATCGACGAAAAAGCTTTTGCGCGTTATTTCAGGGGTCACTTTCACGAATCATAAGGGTGTATGTAGCTGCTGCTGGGACCAATAGAATAAAGACAGTAAATACGGGTCAGGGATTACTTGTATGCCTTGTTCGCGGTTACGAGATACCGCGGAGACAGAATTCGTCAGCCGCCACGACACCGGCCTTGGCGCGAGAGGATACTCTCGATTGCTGCGTGCTTCGTCATGCCGCTCTATGGCGTATGGCGGGCAAACTGGAGAGCAGCCGTTCCGGGGCGATGCGACAAAAAAAGGGGAGGGCAGTCGCCCTCCCCTTTTGTATTTGTAAGCCGCCAATCAGCGGCGCGAAGGCGTCTCGCCTACACGTCCACCATTTTTTCGCGGGTTGGTTCCGCGGTCTTGTGCTCTTCTCCCACCTGAATCCGCATTCCGAAGAACGACCGGTAAACGAAGAAGAAGGAAATCAGGAAGAACACACCGGCCAGAATATGCGTCAGCACGGCGTTCTTCGAAGCCAACTCCACCGCCAGCTCAACTGCCAGCAATCCAAACAGCGTGGTAAATTTGATCACCGGGTTCAGCGCCACCGAGGAAGTATCCTTGAACGGGTCTCCCACCGTATCGCCAATCACCGTGGCATCGTGCAGTGGCGTTCCTTTCTGCTTCAGCTCCACTTCCACGATCTTCTTGGCGTTGTCCCACGCGCCGCCGGCGTTAGCCATGAAAATCGCCTGATAGAGTCCGAACGCCGCGATCGAGATCAGGTAGCCGATAAAGAAGAACGGCTCCACGAACGCAAACGACAGCGCGGCGAAAAATACCGCGAAGAAAATATTCCACATGCCTTTCTGCGCGTAGAGAGTGCAGATTTCCACCACTTTCTTGCTGTCGGCGATCGACGCCCTCTCAGATCCTTCAAGCTTGATATTCGCCTTGATGAACTCCACGGCGCGATACGCACCCGTGGTCACCGCTTGCGTCGAAGCGCCCGTAAACCAATAAATCATCGCGCCGCCGGTGATCAATCCCAGCACGAAGGGCGCATGCAGCAGCGAAAGCTTGCTCACGTTTACTGTGAGCCCGTTCGTCAGCGCCATGATGATCGAAAAGATCATCGTGGTTGCGCCTACTACGGCCGTGCCGATCAGCACCGGCTTGGCCGTCGCTTTGAACGTGTTGCCCGCTCCGTCGTTGGCTTCGAGCAAGTCCTTGGCCCGCTCGAAGTTCACGTCCATGTTGAAATCCTTCTTGAGTTCGGCCCTGACGTTCGGAACCTGCTCGATCAGCGACAGCTCGTACACCGATTGCGCGTTGTCCGTCACCGGCCCATACGAATCCACTGCGATTGTTACCGGCCCCATTCCCAGGAATCCGAACGCGACGAGACCAAAAGCGAATACCGGCGCCGCGATCATCAAGTGTTCGAGTCCGCCAAGGCTGAACAAATAGCCGACGGCCATCAGGATCACCATCACCAGCCCCAGATAGTAAGCGGAAAAATTACCGGCCACGAATCCGGACAAAATTCCCAGCGATGCGCCGCCTTCACGCGCCGAGGTCACCACTTCGCGCACGTGCCGCGATTCCACCGACGTGAACACCTTCACCAACTCGGGAATAACCGCGCCGGCCAGCGTTCCACAGGAGATGATGGTCGATAGCTTCCACCACTGAGTCGGATCGCCGCCCAGATCGGGAATGATGAAGTAGGAGATCACGTAGGTAAACGCGATGGATACCAGCGAGGTGATCCATACGAGAGACGTCAGCGGCGACTCAAAATTCATCTCCTCGGAGTTGCCGTAGCGCGCTTTGGCGATTGCGCTGTTGATGAAGTAAGCGGCCGCGGCGGCCACCAGCATGGCGATGCGCATCACGAAGATCCATACCAGCAACTCCACTTGAACGACGGGGCTCTTGACGCCCAGCAAAATGAACGCGATCAGCGCCACGCCCGTGACGCCGTAAGTTTCGAATCCGTCCGCGCTCGGTCCTACCGAATCGCCCGCGTTGTCGCCCGTGCAGTCGGCGATCACGCCGGGGTTTCGCGCGTCGTCTTCCTTGATCTTGAAGACGATCTTCATCAGGTCCGCGCCGATATCGGCGATCTTCGTGAAGATGCCGCCGGCGATGCGCAGCGCCGCAGCGCCCAGCGACTCGCCGATGGCGAACCCGATGAAGCACGGTCCCGCGTAGCTCCCGGGTACGAACAGTAAAATAATCATCATCATCAGCAACTCGACGCTGATTAGCATCATGCCGATGCTCATTCCGGCGCGCAGTGGAATCTCATACAGCGGGAACGGTTTGCCCGGCAGGCTCGCGAACGCCGTCCGCGAATTCGCGAACGTGTTCACGCGAATTCCAAACCACGCCACGCCGTAACTGCCGCAAATGCCCAGAACGCTAAACGCCAAAATAATTGCTACCGAAGTAGCCGGATCGTGCAAAAGCACGCCGAAGTACAACAAAATCACGGCCGCGATGAACAGCCACAGCAGTATCAGGAATTTGCCCTGGGTAATCAGGTACGTCTTGCAAGTTTCGTAGATCAGTTCGGAAATCTCTCGCATGGCGCGATGCACCGGCAGGTTCTTCAGACGCACGTAAATCGTAAGTCCGAACGCGAGGCCGAAAAAGCAGAAGAGAATCCCCCATACCAAGAGGGTGTGGCCGTCGACGCCCAAGAATTTCACTTGCGATAAGTTGGGCAGCTTCAAATCCGCCTCGCTGCCGGCGCTTTGCGCGCGAACCACGCCTGCATTCAACAGCGCGAAACTTAGAATTGCGGCGCAGGCGGCCAACATCCTCTTACCTTGACCGCGAAACAGTCCTATGGCTGCGCGTACGGTGTCCATCAATAATCCTCCGTCGACAAGTTCATCTGGGGATACTTGGGCGTTCTTCTGGGAAAGACCTTTCGTCGATTACCACTACCTCTGGGACCTTGTGCGTCCGCACCTGCAACTTTGCCGTCCCAGCCCGCAAATGCTTCCGTCCCTCCGGTGGAAGACTCCCTGAGTGGGAGCCTGGGTGCGAGAAGTCACTTCACGAAGATACGTTTCTAGCAGGAAACGCCAATTTCGTCAATCGGCCCGCCACGCTTGCGGTGCGCGGGTCCGGTGCAGTCCCTTGCCGCCGCCGGCCATCTTTGCGCCGGAAAACGACTAAAGCGGCCGCCCGAAAAAGAGTACGTATCCGTCGGGATCGGTCACCTCGAAGCCCCGCAGCCCGTCGTGTGTATCTGCGAGCGGTTCGTTGAAAGCCGCGCCGTGCTGAGCGAAATCGGCCGCGAGTGCGTCTGGGTCCGATGCGTGGACGAATGCATCCCATCGCATCGAGGGATCGCGCTTCGGATTCGGCAGCGGAGCGACGTTTCCGCCCGATTTAACGAACACTTGCGCGCCGTCCCGGCGCACGATGGCAAAAAATGGGCTTTCCTCAGGCTCGCTATATGCCAGCTCGAACCCGAGTTTGTCGCGATAGAACGCGATGGCTTGACTGACGTCACTGACGATAAAAAACGGCGATATCGCTTCCGTCCTCGGTCGTGTCACGTTTAGTCCAATCGCGCTCATGCTTTGCAACCCGGTTGCAGCGTTCCCAGCCGCGGCCATTTGAAATCGGCGGGCGGAATATACGCGATCGTTTCGTGTGGGGTCAAACCATTTGTGTTTGCTCCGTTGCAGGGCGGTGCGAAGCCGCTCTTCGATGCCATGCTAGAATCCCACGATGGCCAATCGGAAAATTTCCCCTGGGGGCACTGTGAATGGCGTGGTCGAGCTGCCCGGCGACAAATCCATCTCCCATCGCTACGCAATCATCTCCGCGCTCGCCGAGGGCCGCAGCGAAATCTCGAATTACGCCTCGGCCGCCGATTGCCGCAGCACCCTCGAATGTCTCCGCCAGTTGGGAGTCGCAATTGAGTCGAAGCAGGGGGTCGTCCACATTGCAGGCAAGGGACTGAATGGCCTGCAGGAGTCGCGCAAGCCGCTAGACGCCGAAAACTCCGGCACGACCATGCGCATGCTCTGCGGCGTGCTCGCGGGCCAGCCGTTTCGCTCGGTCATCACCGGTGACGGTTCCCTTTGCCGTCGCCCCATGCGGCGCGTGATCGAGCCGCTGCGCCAAATGGGCGCTGAAATCCACGGAGATCAGCGCGATTGCGCCCCGCTCGAAATTCGCGGCGGCAACCTTCACGCCATCGACTACACTCCGCCCACGCCCAGCGCGCAGGTGAAGTCCGCGATTCTTTTCGCCGGGCTCTACGCCGACGGCGTCACTACCGTCCACGAATCCGTCTGCACCCGCGACCACACCGAACTTGCGCTGCGCCAATTCGGCGCCACCGTCGAAGGTCCCCGCGGCACGGTCCGCATTCACCCGCGCCCCAAACTCACCGCGCGCCGTTTGATCGTGCCCGGCGATCTTTCCGGTGGCGTTTTTCTGATGGCTGCCGCGCTGATCCTGCCGGAATCATCGCTGATGCTGCACAATGTGGGCCTGAATCCCACGCGCAGCCGCGTGCTCGATTTCCTGATCTCCATCGGAGCAAAAATCCACGTTCCCAATCTCACCTCGCGCGATGGCGAGCTCGTGGGCGACATCTCGGTGACGAACGCGCCTCTCGAGGGCGGTGAAGTCTCCGGTGCGCAGGTTGCCGAAATGATCGACGAGCTTCCCATGCTCGCCGCTCTCGGCCCGTTCACGGAGAAGGGAATCGAAATTCACGACGCGCACGAATTGCGCGTGAAAGAAAGCGACCGCATCGCTACGCTCGCCGCCGGGCTGCGCGCCATGGGCGCGACGGTCGAGGAATTTCCAGACGGCATGCGCGTCGAGGGCCGCTCCGCTGGCGCACCGGGAGGCGCCGGAAAAAAGTTGCGCGGCGCCACCATCGACCCCCACGGCGATCATCGCATCGCCATGGCTCTTGCCACTGCCGCGCTCGGCGCCGAAGGCAAAACCATCATCCGCGATGCCGAATGCGTCTCCGTCTCCTTCCCCGAATTCTTCGCCACAATGGACCGCCTCCGCGGCCAGTCGTAGCATGCGTCGCGCTTCCCGAATTTTCCTCTCCTCGTAGGGGCACAGCATGCTGTGCCCTCCGCAGCCGCCGCGATCGGCCCCGGTAGCGCCGGCCTCTCGTCGGCGTTCTTTGCGTCTCGCGTCTTGCGATGAACCACCAGACAACACGTCGCAAGGCCCGCGAGTGAAAATCACGCGGGTGCCGCATCCGTCGCGCAGTTCGCGAAGCGCGCGGATTTCGCCTCTGCGGCGCCCACTCCGCCTACCATATTCAGCCACTCCCTAACAAACGTGTCATTCCGAAGAGGAGCAGCGTGATTTCCGCGCCCATCCATCTCAGCCCGCGCGGAAATTGCGCGTCTTTGCGACGATGAGGAATCTCGGCGCCGGAAACGGCGGACACCTCCGCTCGTAGATGCGCCGTGTGCGGTTGCGCCACGCGCACTCAGAGCAATCGACGAGCTCTAAGAAAACAAAGGGCGACGAAAAAGCGAATATGCTCACTTGCCTTCGGAGAAAAGGTAGTGTACGTTGTCGCCAGCACCCCAGCGGCCATCTTCTCGCGGCAGGGGCGCGGATGAATAGGCAGATCGGGGATTGACGGACACTCTTACGAGGAGCGAGCGCAGTAGGCGAATGGCGCTCATCCGCAGCAAGGATACAAAGCCGGAACTTCTGGTGAGAAACATCGCTCGCTCCTGCGGCTACAAATTTCGACTCCACGTTTCCGCGCTTCCCGGAAAACCCGATCTTGTCTTCACCCAGCGTCGCAAGGTGATTTTCATCCACGGCTGTTTCTGGCATCGACACCGCGATAGCAAGTGCGCCCTCGCTCGTCTTCCCAAATCCAAACTGGAATTTTGGAAACCCAAAATTACACTGGACCGGCCAACCACGAACCGAACTGTCCGGACAGGGCGCCAATGATTGAGGAGTTGGAAATCGGGCAGCTCTATTCGAACGAAGAAATCTTCAAATCTCTTAGAGTGTCGAACGCGGGGGGCATACGGCTGTCGCTGCAGGATGGCGCGGTCGGCAGGGCTGTTATCATGACCTCCGTGGAGTCTTTCCACACCGCCGGCGAAAATCCGTATCGTGACAGACTCGAGGGCGGCGTTCTCACGTACACCGCCGCCGGGAAACTCGGCCAGCAGACGCTCGCGGGCACCAACAGCCGTATTATCGAGCAGGCGAAGTTCCCGTTCCCGATACACGGGTTTGCTCTGACGGCCAGCAGAAGAGACAAATCCGTCGGATCAGCGCGGTGGAGATACCTCGGGCTATTAGAGTACCTCCGCCACTACCAGGACACGCAGTTAGACGCCGAAGGGAAGATCCGTAAAGTTTGGATATTCGAGCTTCGCGTGCTCGATGGACACAGAGTCGTGCCCCTCGCAAACGACTTCGCAATTTCGGCCCAGACCATCGGAAACTCCGAACTGCGGGAAGCCCCCGATCCGGACAACGAAATCGTGGAGCGAACAGCGGTTCTGCCGAACGCGGAGATGCGGCGAGTCGAGCACGTCCGAGGTAAGCTGCTGGCCATGGAGCCCAAACGCTTCGAGTTTTTTCTCAAAGACTTGCTTATACACTGCGGCTTCTATGACGTGTGCGTTACCAAGTTCAGCTCTGATGGTGGCGTAGACCTCAACGCGAGAGTCGGAAAGACGATCTGGATCTTCGAACACACGCTGGTCCAAGTTCAGGCAAAGCGTTGGCTTCACTCGGTGGGACGCAAAGAAATCGCTGAATTGCGGGGAAGCCTTCAGCCGTTCGCTCGGGGCGCGGTGATCACAACGAGTCATTTCTCTAAGGCGGCCATCAACGAGGCTACGGAGAACGGTAAATTGCCGATAGGTCTGATTGACGGGTTCAGACTCTCCGAAGTTGTACTCGGCGAAAAATTCCAACTGCCCCCGGCGGGCTAGAACCCCGCAGAAGGAAAAAGGCATGCGAAACGCCCAGTGGTTCCGGGCACGCGCGCGG
This sequence comes from Candidatus Acidiferrales bacterium, assembly GCA_050746725.1. Lineage (GTDB taxonomy): Bacteria > Acidobacteriota > Terriglobia > Acidiferrales > UBA7541 > Palsa-295. Next base: position 27,845 of record JBOGMX010000055.1, read on the forward strand.
GACCTATATCATGTGGAGGGCGAAGTCGAGATCGACCAGAACGCACGCGTGTCCCTCGGAGGCGCCGAGGGGGCGTACGTGCAAGCTTGGGTCTGGGTACCCTCCGCGCAGACAAAACGAAGAACCGTCCCGGGGCGCGAAGCTGTCGACCGCTCGGCTAGGGTAACGTCGCCAAGAAGGCCAGCTTAAAGTCGCTCTTCTCAACAAATTCAGAGACACGCGCCATCCATCCGACGAGGTAATGAACCTCACTTTTGACGGGTCTCATCGCAGACACCCTGTCGGCGGCATTTGGATACCCCTCGGCGAGGCTTTGCCAATCGAGCGCTTCAAACCGGTCTGGAACGTCCTGATTGAGGGGTTCGGCATTCACACACCCGGTAAAGGAAGACGAAAGCAGGTGCGGTCCAAGTGGGACACCCTACATCCAGCAAGGAGCCTTGCAAGGGGCCTGCCTCCGAACCCGATGACCGATGCCGAAATTCGCAAGTGGCTGTCGGACATCTTTGCCGGCAGGGCGGTTCCGGTCTTGTCCTCGACTGAGGCTGTCACCGACGAAGAGGGCGACGACGAATAGGGCTGCGGCTCCCGCGCAGCGGTTATAGACGAGCCCAAATTCTCGCCGCCTCGTACTCGCTCAACCCTAACCTTCCGATTCGTCGTCCCGCTCCTCTCCATCAAACTCCTCGCCCGCCCGGATCAGCGCCGCTCCAAACCTCACGTCCGTAAATTCATCCTCCTGCCGCAGCTTCCCGCATATCCGTATCAGCGACTTCATCTCCCGGCTGTCCAGCTCCGCCATCAACGACCGCAGCATCTCTTCCTGCTTCGGCAGCACCGTTCCGATCAGCCTTTCACCCTCCGGATTCAACTCGATCGTCCCCACTCGCCGGCCGAGCCTTGGCTTGCCCCTCCGCTTCTTCGCCACCCGGCTTGCTCGCACCTCCGCGGCGGGCAGGTGCATCATCCCCCGGCGCACCCAGCCAAATTCTTCCGCTCGTTGAACCGTTTCGTACATGCTCTCCCGGCTCCGCGCCAGCTTTGTCTCCGCCTCGCTGAGCTTCAGCCGCCCGTCGCGGTGCAGCACCACCATCAAGCGGAACTCCTCGCGCGAAAGACCGAACACATCGAGCGGTACGCGTAGCTTCGCCTCGATCCAATGCGCCGCGTCGGTCAGCTCCAGGTACGCTGCCCACGCCAGCCGCTGCTTCTTCTTGGGTGGTTGTCGCCGTAGGTCGCGCATGGCCGCCTCCAAGCCGCTTTTGTGTCAAATTCCATCCGAACTTGGCCGCAATACCACCACTGGCGCGCTCTAGAACGCGCGCTCGTTGTGCAAGCTCATAGCATCAGTTGCTACACCATTTTCTGTGCGTATTTCCAACTTGGTGGATCCTGCTTCGAGTTGCGAGCGCTATCGTCCAGAGGAAGTCTTGCGCAGATGAATCGTCCCGTAAGTCGTGGCAATCGTGATCTTCGGTCCACCGGACGCGCCAGTCCTCCCGGTGATCTGTCCACTGTCGCCCATGTTGGAAACGTTTAGCTGGTCGCCCGCGAAATCGCTCTGTACGTCGCCCGTTCGCGAAACCGCTTCCACTTGGAACGCCGATTCCGGAGGCAGCGTCACGTCCACATCGCCCGCATCATCGGTGATGCTGATGTCCTGTTGCGGCGGCGCCGATAGCGCTACTTTGATATCGCCATGCGCATCGGAAATGTTCAGCCGCCCGGTCGCGTTCTTCACGTCGATGTCCGCATTGTGCGTCACGATTTTCACCGGTCCGCTCGCGCCCGAAAGGCCCACGTCGCCCAAATCGCTCTCCAGCGTTCCGTGCAGGTGCCCGACCGTAATCGCCGACCAAGGCTGTGCGCAGTGCACCTCCTGCGTCACATTTCGGGCGCGAATCGATCCGTCGAAGGAGCCTTCCACGGACGCGCTGCCGTTCACGTCTGAAATGTTCACGTCGCCGCCGCGCCCCGTGACGCGCACGTTTCCATTGGCTCCGGCGATCCGTGCATCGCCGTGGTTCAAGTTGACGGCCACGTCAGCTCCCGCGCCGCTCACGTCCACGTCACCATCATTCGTGTGCGCCTGCGTGCTTCCGTTGATATTCGAAATTCGAATGTCGCCGTGATTCGTACTGGCCGAGACGCTGGCGCTCGACGGCGCTTCTAAATCCAGATCGATGCTTGCCCGCCCCCGGCCGCTCCGCCCAAACACGGGCCGAATCCGGTAGAGCTCGCCGAAATTTTCCACTTGTACCTGCGCCTGCTGCATGGCTCGATCGGCAGACGTTTGGCTCAGCCCCCAGATTTTCTTCTGCGCTCGCACGACTAAGGCTTCTCCCGCTTTGCCGTGGACTGCAATGTCTCCTCGCCGGAGGTCGATGGCCAACCGCGCATTCTTCGGCAAGGTTTGCGAAGGCAGCAACTCGCTCCGCGTAAACGAGGGACCAAACTCGGGCATATTGAAATTGATATTCGGATAGCGGTTGCGCACCCAGCCTCGGACCACGAACCCGCCGAGCACGATCACCAGCAGCGCGATCAGCGCCGCTTCGCCTCCGGACACGAGTGCCGGACGCGGCTCTCCAAAATGCTGCGCCGCCACGTAGTCGAGGATTTTCGCGACGCCCCAGACGATCAGCAGAACCGGCCAGTACAGCGCGATCCAATGGCCCAGCCGCACGCCGGGATAGAAGATGCCGATCAGGAAAATGATTCCGAGCACTACCAGCAGCAGTCCCGCGAATATCGAGCTACGTCCCCTTCTACCGCTGCTCACTGTGCCCTCGCGAGTCGACGTGGCCTTCGTTCGAAGCAGCCGACTGCGCCAACAGCAGGAGTCCCGGAACCACCAGCAAAATCGGCCACAGCGTCACGAACCCGTACGGCGTGTATTCTCCGGCCAGAAAAATTGCGCCGATCGCGATTAGCATCACCGGGCCGGTCAGATTGCGTATCCGGCATCGCGCGCATCGGCATCTTGTTGTGGCTTTAGGCGTCTCTGCCATTGTGCCGCTCCTACGACCGCGCCCTTAGCCGGTCGGCCAGCAGCCAAACTCCCAGCACGATCAGCGCAAACGGCCACGCTTTGCCGAACCAGTCCCATTGCAGCATTCCGAAATTCGCCAGCAGCAGGAATACGCCCAGAAAAATCAAAATGATCGCGCCGGTCGGCCGCTGCGCCGCTGGGTTCGCCGCCCCATCCGTCGGCGCCTGCGCGACGGTCTTCTGATGCTCGCGCTCCTTGGCCGTGCGGTACGCCTCGATCGGCATATAAAAGTAGAAGCAGCCCAGCGCGATTCCTAAAAACGCGTGATAGCCGCCGGATACGTCGCTGCTCTGGGCGGCGATCAGCCCGCCAAAGATGATCACGTGAATCAGCGCCTTCAAATAGTCGCCGTTGTAGACCGCCCCGAGTCCCGGAATAAATCCCAGCGCCAGCGCAGCGCCAGGATGCGGCCCCGGACCAGCGGCGGGCGGCACGTCCGCTGGCGCGCTCACTAATCCAGCGAGACACGCCTCGCAATAAAGCGCGCCGCGCACTTCCCGCGTGCATGCGGCGCAAAGCGCCCGGCCGCAATTGCGGCAGAATCCCGTCGCCGGAACGTCGGTATGCAACGCGCAGTTCATTGGGGTCTTCTCCTGTTCGCCGAATGCGACGCGCTTTCATCCGTGGTCCAAAGCAGCGTCGCCCAGACCGTGCCGCTTCGCTCCACCCGCGCCTCGCTTCGTTGCTGCGTTTCTTCCGGATCGCGCTGGCCGGTATTGGGCCGCGTCCCGCTCGGCGGGGGCCCTTGATTTTCCGGCTCAGTCTGTGCGGGCGATGCCAGCATCGCTCGGATTTCGTACACCACGCGCAAATCGTTCACGAATTTCTCTCCGCGCGCATACGTCAAATGCGCCTGCCGGTTACCCGCCCGCACCAGACTCACCGGATTCAGATCCGCGGGAGTCAGATTGCTCATCCGCGGACCGGCCGCATGCGCCAAAATCACCAACGTCGCCGCCACCGTGGCGATTCCCATCGCGAACCGCGGCTGCCAGATCATGCTCAGCCAACCGGACCAACTCGCAAACTCGCGCTCGCGCCTCCGCGCACCCAGCGTTTTGTTGACGATCCGCCGCGCCAGGAACGCAGGCTCTGGCAGCGCTTCCAGCGCATGCATCTCGCTGACGAGCCCGCCCACTCGCGCCAGCATCTCCGAACAGCTTGTGCATGTCGCGGTATGCGCCGCGCAGGCCTCGCGTTCCTCCGGAGCGAGCGTGCCATCCAGAAAGTCGCTCAGCCGTTCTTCCGTGAATGTGCAGGTCCAGTCCATTGCCGTCCTATTCCTAAGTTGCCCGCAGCCCCATGTCCTGCAGGATCCGTGCCAGTTCGATGCGCCCTCGATTGATCCTCGACTTTACCGTTCCTTCCGGCACCTGCAGCACTTTGCGAATTTCGCTATACTCCATCCCTTGCAGGTCGCGCAAGATCACCGCCTCGCGCAAATCGGGCGAAAGCTTCGCCAGTCCCGTCTGCACCTGCGCGCTCAATTCCGCAGCCTCGGCTTGCTGGTGCGGCGTTCGCTCAGGTGAGTGCGTCTCTTCCGCCTGCGGCGCTTCGTCGATCGAATCCGTCAGCCGGTCGCGCCGCGTGCGGCGGTAGTGGTCCACCAGCAAATTGCGCGTGACGCTGGTCAGCCACGTTGCGAACGCGCCGTACGCCGGCTGGTAACTCCCGAGCGTGCGGTATACGCGGAGAAACACGTCCTGGCTCAGATCCTCGGCCGCAGCCGCGTTTCCCGTGAATCGGTAGCACAGGTTATACACGCGCCGTGTGTGTCGTCGCACCAGTTCCTCCCACGACGGCCCGTGCCCTCGGACACATAATCGGACCAATTGGGCGTCGGGGTCCAAACGTCCTCAGCCTCATAGCTTGCATTACCGCTCGGCCTCAATCCAAGTAACGCAAAACACGTTCGTAAAGTTCCGTGTTCCAGATGGATGGCCCCGGTCGTGCAGCTGTACGTTGACCGGAATCTTATGCGTCTTGCGCACTCCAACACAAGCTCGCTTCCACCCCGATTCAGGCGAACGGCAATCCCTCGCCAGCAGCCAACCTAAAATTGATAGTCCCGATCGGAAAGGTGAGGTGCACCCGGGAATTCGCGGAATGCTAGCGGTTATTTGTATATCCGCTGCAACGAACAACCGGAAGTTGCGGATATTTGGGGTACTCGGAGTTATTGGCGGAAAGGCCGCACAAGTAAAAAACCGACCCGCGGTCGGACTCGATGCGCCGCGCATGTGCGCAATCCGCGCACAATCCCGCCCGCGTCCGTTCCTCTTCGCGTTGACTTTCTTCCGGCTTGCTCACGTCCCGAGCTTAGCATCCGCGGCGATCGGCGCATCCCGTCTCAAATGGACTCCCACGCCTGGGCACGCGCGCCCTCAATTTCGCCGACTGCCACCCGAAACCGCGCTATAAACGTACTGAGGAGAATCAAATGGCGCCCACTGATCCCCACGACTCGCAAGGCTTGCGTCCCAGCACCAAGGTTCTCACGGAAGGATTCGATCCGCGCCTTTCGGTCGGCTCGGCCCGCCCCGCTGTGTTTCGCAGTTCCACCTACGTTTTCTCCAGCCCTGAAGCCGCCGAACGCGCCTTCGATCTCACGGCTGGACGAGTTCGCGCCGAAGAAGGCGAAGCCGTCGACCTGATCTACTCGCGCTTCAATCATCCCAACGCCGAAATTCTTGAGGATCAGATCCTGGCCGTCGAAGATGACGCGACGGCCGCGCTCGCTTTCAATTGCGGTATGGCTGCCATCATCACCGCTCTCCTCACCCTCCTGCGCCCAGGGCAATCAATCGTCTACACCGTTCCGATTTATGGCGGCACGCAGCATTTCATTCAAGACCATCTTTCCAAGTGGGGCGTCAACGCTTTTGGCGTTCCGTCGGGCCAGACCGAGCAGCTCGATCGCGCCATCGCCTCCACAGAAAACCTGGCACTGGTGCTGCTCGAAACTCCCGCCAATCCGACTCTGGTCATGACGGACATTCGCCGCGCCTGCTCCGCCGCCGCTTCGCGAAAACTCCAGTCCGGCGAATCGCGCCCGCTCGTGATCGTCGATAACACTTTGCTCGGCCCCGCCTTTCAGCACCCGCTCTCGCTCGGAGCCGATCTCGTGGTGTATTCCGGCACCAAGTATCTTTCCGGCTTTAGCGACATGCTCGCCGGCGTTCTCCTCGCCAAGGATCCCGAACTGATCCGCCGCGTCCGCCCTGCGCGCGGCCTTTACGGCACCATCCTGCAGCCTGACGAATGCTGGATGCTCGGCGGACGCCTGCCTACCGTCCGCTTGCGCATGAGCCGCGCCAGCAAGAATGGACAGCGCATCGCCGAAGCGCTGGCGCGCAATCCCAAGTTAAAGCGCGTTATCTACCCCACGCTTTTCACCGACGCCGATCAGCGCCGCATCTTCGAAGGGCAGTGCGACTTTCCCGGCGCCATGCTGTCGCTGGGTTTTGCGGGAGGGAAGCGCGCGGCCTTCGATTTCCTGCGCCATCTGCGCATCGCGCGCAATGCCGTGTCGCTCGGTGGCGTCGAGACTCTGGCCTGCCACCCGAAAACCACCACCCACTCCGGGTTCACCGAAGAAGAGTTTCGACAAGCCGGCGTCACCGACGGCCTCGTCCGCGTCTCCGTCGGCATCGAAGACTGGCGCGATCTCCTCGCCGACTTCGAGCAATCCCTCGCCGCCGTCTGAAGTTGGCTTTGCGCCCGATGTCGCCGGCCGTTTTTCTCAGACGCTGTGGGCTCGGTAAGTATCGATCCTTCGTGCAAGAAGCCCTTCGATTCCGATCTTTGCCAGAGCAAAACATGAGGAATGGCGCGCCCAAGGGGACGATCTTAGAACTTTTATCCGTAATTTCGTGGCGGCCTTGCCATAGCGCCGAAGTTGTCGAGGTTGGATTCGGAGTCGCGCTCTTTGCCGGTGAATTTGTGCAGGGTCGGAGCCGGACCAGTTATGTCGAGAAAGGCACGCAAGGAGATAGCATCGTAGTGGTAGACGATGTTCATCTCAACGTCGCACGCGTAGGTGCCGTTGACGAGAAGCCCTCCTCCTTCAGCGTCTTGTCACCCCACTCGGCTCTTCGACGAAGCCATCTACCCAACCGTCCCGACCGAGTTCGTACGTATGGACTTGGAAGCCGTTCGGAAAATCCACGAATCCTGGTTTTCCTGCCAAGCGGTCGATAGCGGCTTTGGCTTCTGTTTCGGTTTCGTAAACGCCAATCAAAAGCTCTATGTCTTCAGCTTCTTTTCGCTCGCGCACAAACCAGAGAACGTGCACCTTTTTCTTTGCATCCTGTTTGCGTGTATTTTCCATGACGCTACGCTCACTTTTGCCGGACAGAGGATTCCTGTTGTGTTGGAGCACGTAACTGTGTTTGCGGCCATTGCGAGCCGAACGACACCCGCCCCTTGGTTTCATGCGGGGCTTTTGGTTCTGTCTACGAACCTTCCGATGAGCTTAAGTACGCGGACGATGATCAACAAATCAACCATGCAGACCGCAATCGTCACAGGCGCGGGAATCCAACCTGCGCGCCAAGGGACATAAAGGATGACTGGCACGTGCAGAGCTACAACTAAGATCATCGTGACCCAATACCACGGTCGGCGACGCAATTCCCAACTCAGGCTGACGACTCCAACAATCACCGCCACGGTGCCGAGAATAGGAAAGAACAGCTCGATCCGTCCCAGATGATCAAGCAAGGGTAACAAGATAATTGCTATTATTCCCCCGCCGGCGAACGCCAAAAGTTTTTGGTTTCTATCCGTCACTATCCTCCTCCGGCTTTGCATGTCTTGTACTGCTCATATGCACTGTACCCGTCATAAACGAAACCGCCAGCACTGACAAAGTTACCAACTATGGGAAGCGCTTTGGCCTCTGGGTAAGCCATCGTAGCCACTGTGGTGATCGTACTACCAGCTGTGACCCCCGTTCCTGCACCATTATTGAGGTTGGCGGTTAACGCGCCCAGAATTACGCCAGCCTCGGCCACGGCAACTCCGATCGCGTCTATCGCTCCGTGTTTGAGCGCGCTGCCGCTAGCTTTAGTTCCGCAACTCTTGTACCACGGCCGTGCCGGTGTTTGCGGCAACAACGCGCGGCCGCGCCCAATGTTAGCCATCGTTGTCAGCGAGAGGGCGGTTGCGACTCCCACCGAAAAGCTCGGCTGCTCGAATTATCACGGCAAGTGCCGCCAGGGAGGTAATTGCAGCTTCCGTAACGTATGACCTGATGGCCCACGCAACTGGGATGTGCAGTCCCGCGGTCGCGAGCCGCGCCAGTGGGGGCACAAAGGCGGCGGCCGTGGCGAGGGCCGCTAACTTCTCGACAACGCTAACAGTTCTGCGGGTTATCTCTAGGAAGAAGAGGATAAAAAACGTATAGGCGATGCCGCCGATCCGCGGTATCAGAAAGCGCATCGGCTGTGGATGCTCTGCGGCGCGGATCGCCTCAACCGCAAAGAAAACGTATACGGCGACAGCTAGCGCGGCCGCCGCTTTTGTGTCTATAATTAACTGTTTCGTCATAAGGCCTTCAGAAGTAGCCTGGGCCATATACTGCCTGAACGCAAACTTCTCGATTGTGCAGCACATAACCGAGGTCGTATACGCCGGCAACCCCGAGCGCTAGAACGGTACCGGGAACATTGCCCGTTCTCGCCGCTATGAAAGGCAGGCTGTTGGCAGTCACAAAGCCCTCCTTTCCGCCCCATTTGTCAACGTTCTGAAAGGTTTGATTTGTCTCGCAGAGGAGGAAATCGACGTAGGACTTCGAGTGATCAGCCGAAGAGGGGGGGCTGAGAGTTCTACTGTGCCTGTGCTTGCGGCTTCGGTTCGGAGTTAGCGTAGCAAGCGTATGAGCCGAGGAATCGCCTCCAGCCAATAGGCTACCGCTATTAGACTAGCGATTACGACGACTGGGAAGAAATGTTTCCTTGGTGGAACCAGGCCCTGCAGCAGTGCACCAATGATCAGAGCCGCCCCGAACGCTGCACGGCTCTGCCACAGCCCGAAGGGTGCCAGGAGGAATAGCGGCAGAAAGGCGACAGATATTTTCACATAGAACAGCTCCGGAACTTTGCCCTTCGTGACGGCGTCCACTTTATCTCCAGCTAGAAAGTCCCCATCATCGAGGTGCTAAAATTCGGGTACCCGTTCTCGGCCATGCAGGTACTCAAATGGCTGTCGTAAACAGTGGACCTCGCCAACTGATCGAAGACGAAGCCGCCGCCCGCACCCTTTAGCACCGCCGTTGTGCTTTCTCCGGTGAATAGTCCGAAAACTGCGCCATATATTGTCGCCCAGACGGTCCGCTCGTCTGTGGTGGGCCCAGAGGCGGCCATGGCCTGTTGATTGCATTTCGTATATACATCCCACTCATCCGGTGTTTTTTGTTGGGACGGTGATTGCGGCTGGTTTCCGCTGACGGTGGGGGCAGAAGGCACGCTGCCGCCCGCAGCGCCCCCTCCGCCCCCACTAGGTCCAATATTAATGGGCGGCGCACCGGTGCATGGCTCCGTCGCACCGTCGATCGTAATAGTCGAACATCCTCCAGGCTGCGTTGGAAAATAAAGGGTCGGCGCGGCTGGCGCGCAGGCCAGACCGCAGATAGCAGTGCTGTAAATAACCGGGAGGTTGCCACACTCATTATAGATTTCGCAGAGTTCGTCGGTATCGTTAATACCATCCATTCCTGTGGGATCCACCATCGTGAGTGGGGAGTTGCCCACGTAGGAGTATAGGTTCAGGGTTTGAGGGTCGGTGGGGTCGGCGAAGTAGAGACCGGAAGGGTCCGGGGACATGAAGCGGCCGAGGGAAGAGGCGAAGTAACGAGCGTTGGCATCGTCGAGATTGGTTTCCGAATCGCGCAGATAGCCGGTGAATTTCTGGCTTTGGTCGCCGGTGGCTCCGCACGAGATGATCTCGCCGAACGGATAGTAGTCGTAGCACGCCGAGATGCTGGAAGTCGGATAGCCGGTCAGTAAACGCGTGGAACCGAGATGATCGGTCTGCGTGAAGAAGACTGTGCCATCCGTGTATTGGGCCATCATCCCTCCGATGTACCTGATCGCAAGCGCTGAGACTGCCACTCCAGTTGTTGACGTTGGTGCGGCGCGGCTGCCAGCGAGGATCGTCTATGGTGTCCCGGTCAGCCCATTGGCAAATTTCATCAAACGCGTCGCACGGTTGGCCAGTAGCCAATGTTGGAGTTGATCGTAACCAACGGTTGCGGGCGTCCGCAACCAAAAGTTTCTTTCCTTTCATCAAATTCTGCGAACCCCGCAACCATCCGAATTGACAATTCTTGCGTCGGAATAGTGGCGGGCGCGGAGGCCATGCTGATATTTAGGCGGCACTAATACGCGCAGGTGGTACGACGACTCCGACCAGTCCCGTGGCCACGTCATAAACAAGACCGGAGACAAGCCACTTGCCCGGCAATCTGGGAACGGCTTTCAGAGGCGCGTCAAGGGGCGCTACCGGCCACGCACCTTCCGAATCACGCATCGCTACTCACGAATCGCCCTGCAAAGGGTGGAACGCTGTGCAGGGTAAGACCACATCTAAATCGTAGAAAGCAAACAATCGGACAGATGCAAGGGCGGAACGTCCCGTCACATAGCATCGCACGGCTGTTTCCCAGATTTCGCGCCCCTCGTGCGTCACACAGGACCGCTTCGCTCGGCTTGACACTTCTGGCGGGCGGCTGCTACGGTTCGAGGCGGATGCTTCGCAAATGGCGCAAGTATTTGGTGCTCCTGCTCGCGCTACTGGCCGTTGTCTTCTTTCTTTACAAGTTTCGCAACTCCATCGCGCTGCACGGATTTCGCTGGTCCACGGTTGGTGCGTCGCTGAGCCACGCGAGCTACGCGTTGCTGTCGCTTTCGCTCGCCGCCTTTTACGCCTGTTACGCAATTCGTTCGCTGCGGTGGATGCGCTTTTCGCGATCGCTTGGCGCATCGCGTTTCTCTGACGTATTCAGCGCCACGCTGATGGGCTTTTCCTGCGTGTTTCTGCTGGGACGCGCGGGTGAGCCGATCCGTCCCGTGCTGATCGCGCGGAAAAGTTTGCTTTCCATGCCGGGCATGTTCGGTGTGTACGTCCTCGAGCGCGTTTTCGATTTGTCCGCATCGGCGCTGATCGCCGGGCTCGCGTTGCTGTTTTTTGAATCGCGGCACTTGACTGCGCGCGGCGGCGATCTGGTGACGCTCGCGCGTTCGGCGGGAGTTCTGTTGATTGCGGCGCTCATCGTGGGCGTCGGTTTCCTGATCTATTTCCGCTATCACGGCGCGGCTTGGCTCGCGCGCAAATTGCAGCGCGAATCCTGGCGCCATGGCTGGCGCGAAAAGGTCGCTGTGCTTCTCGAAGGCTTCAGCGACGGCTTGCGCGGCATCCGGACGGCTGGCGATCTGGGGGTTTTGGCCCTCTACACCGCTGTGCATTGGACGCTTGTATGGATCGCCTACGTTCTGGCCATTCGCGCGTTTCCCGGTTCGCTCGCGGCGATCAGTCTGGGCGGGATCGTACTGGTTTTGGCATTCGGACTTTTCGGCTCCGCCGTGCAGCTCCCAGCGATTGGCGGCGGCGCGCAAGCCGCCACGTTTGTTGTGTTCACGCTCATTTTTGGAGTAGAAAAGGAGCCTGCGGCGGTCGCCTCAATCGTTCTGTGGCTGCTGGGATTCGCGGGCTGCTGCATCGTGGGATTGCCGTTGCTATTTCGGGAGGGCTGGTCGATGGGCGAACTGCGACGCTTCGCGCGCGAAAGCGAACAGGCCGGGCAATCCGCGCTGCTTGCCGAAGCGGAGCACGGCGCTGCTCCGGATTGCGGCTCTTCCATCGCGCCGCCAGCCGCCCGCCAAAAGGAACGGCTGCCGTGAAGTGTCCCTTCTGCGGCCATTTGGACGACAAAGTCGTTGATTCGCGCGAGGCGCGCGTGGGCGATCTGATTCGCCGCCGCCGCGAATGCTTGAAATGCAATCGCCGCTTCACCACTTACGAGCGCATAGACGAAATCCCGTACATGGTGATCAAGAAAGATGGCCGGCGCGAGAAATTCGACCGCCAGAAAATCCTGCAAGGACTGCTGAAAGCGTGCGAGAAACGCCCGGTTGCAGTCAACAAGCTCGAAGCGCTGGTGGACGACGCGGAAGCGTTCGTCAGCGAAGCGCCCGACCGCGAGCGCACCACCTCGCAAATCGGCGAGCTGCTGATGAGTCACCTAAAGAAGCTCGACAAGGTTGCTTACGTCCGATTCGCCAGCGTCTACCTGGATTTCAAGGACGTGAAAGAATTCATGGACGAGCTAAAAGGCCTGCTGAAAGATCGCGCCAAGAAATAGTCAGGCCTGCCAGACTCCGGCGGCGAATGTCTTGACGGTGTAAAATCCGAGCCGCTCGTACAATCTCACCGCGGCGCAATTGCTGGCAGTGACGGTCAACGACAGCGATTCGTAACCGCGTTCCCGCAGAGCTTCGATCGAACGTTCCATCAGAAGCCGTCCGATGCCGCAATGCTGATGGCCCGGCATCACGCAAACTTGCGTGGTGTGGCCCACACCATTGGCCACCGTGGACGTTAGAACCATCCCAACCGGTTTGTCCCCGGTCGCCGGTCGCGCCAGGAAGGAAGCTTCAGGAAGGAATTGCCCGCAGCCGGGAAGTAGCACGATGTTGCGGAGGAATTTCAGGCTACCTCCTTCGCTGCGGTACTGGTCGTTGATCTGGCTATCCACGTGATCTGCGTAGGCGAGCTGGATCAGGCGCGCGGCCGATTCGAGCGCGCGGTCCTTCCATAAGTCGATGCGCAAGCCCGCCGAAGGCGGCTTGCCGCTGAGCTTCGCCCGATCAAGCGGCAGCAGCATGAATTGCCGCGTGTGCAGGCGGAAGTATTGCGAGAGAAAATTCGGATCGAGTTGAGTGCCGAAGGGCATGAGTTGCGCTTCGATACGCTGCAGCCGTGGAGTGGCGCGCAGGGTATCTAGCATTTCCGTGAGGAGCCGCTCCGTAATCGGAGCCTGCTGAGCTTGGGGCGACACGTAAAGCCCGCCGATCAGCCCCTTGTGATCTTCGAGGACGTAGAATCCATAGCCGGTCAGGCGCCCGTCGTCGGAAGCGGCGTACCCGCCGAGCGCGCGCGAATCGATGAATTTGCGCACCAAATCGAGCGAGGGGCGGTAGTCCCAGCGCAACTCGTCGAGCCAGTGCTGGGCCTCCTCCTGGAAAAGCCCCTCCAGGGATCGCGAATGCAACTGCCTTAGATCCACGATCTGCATGGGACGGTTGAATTCCTCCGCTGCATTATAACTGGGGGCGCTGCGCGAACCCAATTGTACGATTGGGAAACACCGCTGCGCGCGAGCCGGAACGCGTTCGCGGATATGCTAACATTCCTAGCGCTGGGTAGCAGAGCGGAAACCCGGCATGGGTAGGAGGGGCTCCCTCTCAAACATGCGCTTTCCAACGGCGCGTATTGGAAAACTCGCGTCCTTTATTTTTGCCGTCGTCTTATTCGTAGTGGTATCGATCTCCGCGATCTCGGGATTTTTGGTCTACCAGATCGTTCATCCACCGCGAACGCCCGGCGCGGTCGATCTTGGCGTGATGATGGGACATCCCACCACGTTTTCGTTTCCCGTGGAGCATGGAGTGATGCGGGACGGATGGTTTTTCCCGGGCCTGCGCGGCGCGCCCACGATTATAGTTTGCCACGGTTACCAATCCCAGCGAGGAGACGTGCTGACGCTGGTGACCACGTTGCAGGACCATCAATACAACGTATTTCTCTTCGATTTTTCGGGTCACGGCAGCAGTCCTGGAACCACCTCGCTCGGATACAAGGAAAAGGGCGAACTGGAGTCAGCGGTGAAGACACTGGCTGGCCGGGGCGACGTGGATACGAAGCATTTCGGGCTATGGGGCACGGATATGGGCGCGTACGCGGCGCTCGAAGTGGCTGAAAGCGATCCACGCATCGCCGCGTTTGCGGTAAGCGACGTGTATCCCGACCCGCAAGACATGCTACGCCTTCAGGTGGAGCAGTCCGGGCTGACGGCGCTGCCTTACATACTAGGTTCGTCGGATTTAATCTTCCGCGCGCTGAACTATTCATACCGGTTCACGCCGCCCGCCTCGGCGAATATTGGGCGCACGCACGGGATACCGAAGTTGTTCATTACTTCGGACGACCAGCCGCAACTTGCCGGAGACACCCTGCTGCTATATACCGATGCGCCGGAACCGAAGCAGATCTTGCGAGACCGAGTACGCTACCGCGATATGGCCGATGAAGATCGGAAGAATTACGAGAACGAGATGGTCAGCTTTTTCCTGCAAAATCTTCCGCCGGTAACTCCGTAAAGCAGATTGCCGCTATCGCGGCGCCATCTCCACTGGCACGTAGAGAATCCCCTTGTACGGCTCGTCCAGTTGACCGTGGAAGCGGCCGCGTTTGGTGATCTTTTTTAATCCGGCGGGCGTTGTGAGAATCAGCCCGGCGCGAGGATCGCTTGGTTGCCACTCCGGTAATTGACGGCGAAAGTAAAAGGCAAGGCCATAATTCCAGGAACGCGCCAGATCGTACGTGAAAATCCGGTTGGGATATAGATCGTGGCTCATGAACTGCGCGTGGTAGCGCGCGGAATATAGAGGATCCACGGACGGGAGTATCTGGATGTTGGCGATTTCGAGAGCGAGCACAACGGCCAGTGCGGAAAGGCCCGCCACCATTCCAATCCTCTTGCCGAGTCCAAAAAAGAGCAGGACAAGCGTAAAAAGAACAGCGGCGACGAGGCCAACGGAGCCCCAAACCGTCACTTCATGCGGCGAGTAGTTGGAGAGTACTGCACTCCAAGAAATCTTTCGCGCGAAGGCCCATCCGGCGATGGCGAGCGCTATCCAGGTAACGCCGATCCCAGCCGCAATCCCGAGAGACATCGCGCGGCTTGCTCGAAACGCGCGCAGGGCGGCAACGGCGCAAATCAGCGCCAGCGGCGGAATCGCGGGAAGAATGTAGCTAGGAAGCTTTGAATCCGAAAAGCTGAAGAACAAGACTGGGAAAATCGCCCAGCAGGCGAAAAACACTCCGGGAGAATGCTTCCAGGATTTTTCGCGCCACACGCGCAGACCCTCGCGCGCAACCGGCCACAAAAGAATCGTCCACGGCACCATGGCCAGCAGCACAATTGGACCGAAAAACCAGAATGGCTGCGGATGGTGGAACATCGGCGTGAGGTAACGTTCGAAATTATGCTGCCAGATGAAAACCTTCAGGAAATTGGGATTGCGGACGGCGCATAGCACGTACCAGGGCAGAGCGACCACGCAGAAAGCCGCGACGGCGATCGGATGCGCGCCACGGAATGCCGTACGCCATTGCCTGGTAGCAAGCGCCCATAGCAAAATCGCCCCGCCAGCCATGATGATGGCCGCCGGGCCCTTGGCCAGCACGCCCAGTCCTAAAAATGCGCCGAAGAGCAGCAGCGGGACGCGATCGCTCTTCGCGCTGGCGGAACCTTCGCTGGTTGCGCCGCGCAGCGCGCTGGAACGCCGAAACACGGTGGCGATGGCGGCCATTGCCAGCACGATGGAAGCGCTGAAGAGCATATCGGGAGTAGCAGCGCGCGCGAATCCGATTGCCGCCACGCTCGATGCGAAGATGAGAGGCGCCAAAAGCACAGGGCTGCGCAGGGAACTTGTGTTTCCGCCGTAGTGCTTTGCGGCGAGCCAGCCGATGGCAATCGCCGCAGCCAGGGCGCCAAAAGCCGACGGCAGTCGCGCGGCCCATTCGGCGGAAAGATGCAATTTGAATCCGATTGCGGCGGCCCAATAGTAGAGAATGGGTTTCTCGAACCACGGCTGACCGTAGAGGCGCGGCGTTACCCAATCGCCGCTTTTCGCCATTGCGCGCGCGATCCACGCGTAGCGGGGTTCGTCCGGTCCGGTAAGGCCAATCGCACCCAACTGCCCAAACAGGCAGAGGAAGATTCCGGCAGCGACCAACCACGCCGTGAAACCTTGTTCGCGGCGCCTATTTTGTGCGTCGTTCAAGACCTTTCAGTCTAGCACTCGCGCGGAAAGATTGAAGCGCGGATCTCGGCGCGCAATTTTTCCGTGTTGCGTTGCGCGAGTCGGTCGTCTGCTGACTGCTGGAATCGACACGCGGCTTACTTCAGTTTGGCGTATTCGGTTTTGGCTTCCTTGAGGATGGGAACGTCCAGGTCGGCGTGACTCCACAACCCGAGGAAATCCTGGTACGCGGCGCGGGCCTTGTCTTTGTCGTTTTCGAGCCCGTAGGCGCGGGCAAGGCCGAGATGCGCCAGCGTACTAATCTGGGGATCCGCGATGAGAGGATGATCGAGGATTTTCCGGAATTCGGCGGACGCCCGGGCGCCTTGGTGCGCGTCGAGATACGCTTGCCCGCGCACGTACACCGTCATCATTCCAGCATCCGGCAGCAGATCGTAGGGCGACGCGGCGCTCAAGCTCTGAATCGCATCCTGTGGCTTTCCTTCGTGCAACTCCAGCACGGCTTGAATCGCCGGTACGTAATAATCTTGGATGTAAGTGGCCTGCGGGAATCGCTGATTCAAATCCACCGCCATCTTCTGCACTTCCGCGGAATCGCCCGCCAGCGCTCGGGCAAGCGCCGCGCGACCGAGCGTTTCGAAGTTGCTAGACATTTGGATCGCTTTCCTTGCAGCTGCTTCTGCCTGCACTGAATCGCCGATGGTGGCATCGAACTGCGCAAGGTCCGATTCTGCTTGCGCCGCGCTTTCCTTCTGCTTCGCTTGCAGATCCGATGAGATAAGGCCCTGATACAAATCCTTCACACGCGACGCGCGGCCCTGGGCCGCAGGCACGATCGGCTCGATGGTAGGGTCAACCTGGCGCGCCGCGCTCTCCTTCGCCGCCATTCCGGCCTGGTCGTTCTGGACGTAGGCGACATACCACGAGAGTACTCCAAAAACTGGAGAATTCAGGTGGAGGGCGCGAGCGTGCTGGATCGTCGCCCGCGCTTCGTCCGGGCGATTCAAAGATAAGTAATCGTAAGCAATTTCCAAGTATGTCTCGGCGGTCGGAGTAAGCTCGGCGCTTTCCTGCTCTGTTTCCAATGCATCCTGATAGCGACCGAGCGCCAAATAGTTATTGCCCAATCCGCCGACAGCTGCCGCGCTGTGCGGATAAGCTTGAGCGCATTGCTGATCTAGCTGAAGCGCCTTTTCAAAATCGCCCATTACAGTGAGTTGGTAATTTTTGGCGATGCTAAGATTCTCAAACTCGCTGGTGCGGTCGCGAAGGGCATACGCCTTTGTTTCACTGGCGATGCTCTGGTCATTTTCGCCGAGTTGACTCTGCGCTACTCCCAAGAGTGAATACGCCATCGCGAAATTCGGGTCGAGACTCACCGCTTGCTCGTAGAACGATTCCGCCGCGGACCAATCGTATTTCCAAAATGAGTCATTGCCGCGGGTATAGGCTTGCAGCGCTTCGAGCGAGGAAGTGGTGGCTTGATCCAACGGCACGTCGTTCGCTTGCAGCGAGGCGTGGGATTCGCCGAGCTTTCCGCGCAGATCCGAAGCTACTCCGCCCAGCGCGGCGAGCACATGGTTTTTGTCGCCGGCCACGGACTGGGCGCTGGTCAGCGTCGCGCCGGTCGAGCAATCGACGGCGTTGAGAATCAGATCGTATTGCGAGCCGATCTGAGCGATCGAGCCTTCGATCACCGCCGAGCTTCCGTCGCGCTGGCAAATCTCTCGCGCTATTTCGTCGGTCAGCCGGGTATTTGCTGGTTTTTCCATCAGCCGCAGAGTCGAGGTGATCTGGTCGTCCGACACCAAGTTGAGGAACGTAGACTGCTCCAGATCGGCCGAGAGCCCCTCGCGCAGCGTGCCGTCGAATACGGGATCGCCGGTGGTGTTGGTGAAATCGGCGACGACGATCGAGTCCTTGCTAGTCAGCAGTGGCGCGCGATGAAAATAAAAATATCCGCCGACCGCGAGAGCAGCCGCGACAACCGCGACGCCGGCCCAAAGGAACCAACGCCTCTTCGGCGCCACAGCATCGTTCAGTTGCGCGCTCACGCGGGCTGAGGAAGATTTCTTCGATTCCGCCACCGCCGCAACGCTGCTTAGTGGGATATCCGCGGCAGTCGCGATTTCTTCAGGGCTTGCCACCGCCGACGAAATTACCGCGCTGCGTCCGGAGCCGCTATCACGTTGCAGCCGTTTCAGGTCGGTACGAATATCCGAAGCGTGTTGGTAACGGAGATTGCGATCCTTCTCCAGCGCCTTGTTAATAATTGCTTCGAGTTGCGGCGGCAGATCTGGATTCAGGCGCACCGGAGCCACGGGAGCGCGGTTGAGGATAGCCTCGAAGATGATGGCAGAAGTATTACCGCGGAACGGGAGCGATCCGGTGGCCATTTCATACAGCACCACGCCGAAACTGAAAACATCCGTCCTCGCGTCAAGTTCCTTACCGCGCGCCTGCTCGGGCGACATGTATGCGACCGTCCCGAGCGCCGAACCGGGGCTGGTGAGCTGCGCTTCGGGAACCTCGGTGGATACCGTGGAGCCTTCCGCTGTCGCTCCTTCCACCGTAGCTCCGACCGGCGCCCCAGGATGCGCCAGCAGTTTCGCTAGGCCGAAATCCAGAATCTTGGCGTGTCCTCGCTTGGTGACGAAGATGTTTGCTGGCTTAATATCGCGATGGACTATGCCTTCGGAATGGGCCGCGTCGAGCGCATCCGTGACCTGTACGCCCAGGTCCAAAATTTCTTCGATATCGAGCGGCTTGCCTCGAATCACTTGTCTGAGGGTTTGCCCTTCGAGCAGTTCCATGGCGATGAATGGTTTTCCGTCGGCTTCATCGACTTCATAAATCGTGCAGATGTTGGGATGGTTGAGAGCGGAAGCGGCCAGGGCTTCACGCTGGAAACGTTCGCGAGCCGCGCGATCTCTTGCCAGGTCTTCCGGGAGGAACTTCAGTGCAACGTGCCGATGCAGTTTCAGGTCTTCGGCGCGATAGACCACGCCCATTCCGCCGCCGCCCAGCCGCGCGACAATCCGATAATGCGATACGGTGTGGCTGATCAGCGGATCGGCATCAGGCATTAGAGCGAAATAGTAAATCGTTGGTGTGGCTGAGTCAATCAGCGCTCGGACCGCCACACTCCACGCCATGCCGAGCTGGATTCCGGCGTGGAGGGTCGCGCATAATGGCCCGCTATGCGCGAATGGCTGGAATACGCCGGAGCCTGGATCGGGATCAAGGCGCTCGGTGCGTTGCCGCGACCGGCCGCCCGATTTGTCGGCCTGTGCTTCATCGAAGCCGCTTTTTGGCTTCGCACCCCGCTGCGCCGCGCTGCGGAATTTAATTTGCGGCTCGCGTTTCCGGAGTGGACGGACGAGCAGCGAGGCCGGGTAATTCGCGGCATGATTCGCCAGGTTGGCTGGATGGCCGGAGAATTTTCCCAGTTCCCGAAGTACACGCGTGAGAATATCGAGAGCATAGTCACGATGGAAGGCGCGGAAAATTTCGAAGCCGCTCGCAATCGCGGCAAGGGGGTGCTGTTCCTAACGGGCCACATGAGCGCGTGGGAACTCGCTCCCTTTGTGCACGCGCTTTACGGTCACCCTCTGCACTTTTTAGTTCGGCCGGTAGCCAATCGCCGGGTGGACGCGCTGATCAACGGTTACCGCTGCCTTTCCGGCAACGCTCCGATCGAGAAAAATCGGGCCGCGCGCGCCATCCTGAAGGTGCTGGCCGATGGCGGCACTATCGGCATCCTTGCCGACCACAACACCGCGATTGAAGAAGGCGTATTCGTTGATTTTTTCGGCATACCGGCTTCGACTACCTCAGGACTGGCGCGGCTCGCGTTGCGAACGGATGCCGCGGTCGTGCCTGGATTCCTTCGTTGGGACGAGCAAGCGCGAAAATACCGCCTCGGCTTCGCCCCGGCGGTCGAGCTTTCGCGCACGGGTGACGAAGAACGCGATGTGCACGAAAACACCGCGCGCTTCACCAAAGTAATCGAATGTTTGGTTCGCTCGCATCCGGATCAGTGGCTTTGGGTACACAAACGCTGGAAGACGCGCCCGCCGGGAGAAAAACCAATCTATCCTTTTTAGCTTTGCAATTCTGAATTCGCAGCGCGCCGCGCGGGGCGGGCGCTGGCCATGCAAGGAGACGCCACTATGACTCGCACCGCCGGTGAACTCGCAAAATACCTGAGCGCCAGAATCGAAGGCGACCCACAGGCGACAATTTCAGGAGTCGCCGGCGCCGAACGAGCCCGCGCCGAAGACGTGATCTACGCCAGTTCGGAAAAACACCACGCGCAAGCCGCCGCATCTGCCGCGCGTTGCGTGATCGCAAGTCCGGGCGCGCGCATTCCCGGCAAAACCATTCTCGAAGCCGACGATCCCAAGTTCGCGTTCGCCAAAGCGGCCGATTGGCTGTTGCCAAAGCCCGCGCACGTCGAGGGCATCGACCGCACGGCGGTCGTCGCTCCGAGCGCCAGCATCGCGTCGAATGCTTTCGTGGGGCCGTACGTGGTAATTGAAGACGATGTGGAAATTGGCGCTGGTTCGCGCGTCGAGGCGTTTTGCTTTCTAGGCCACGGCGCCCGCGTGGGCGAGAACTGTGTTTTGCATCCGCGCGTCACGCTCTATGCCGGCGCGCAGTTGGGCGCCCACGTGGAAATTCATTCGGGCGCAGTGATCGGCGCGGACGGCTTTGGCTACGTGTTTGGCGAGGGGCGGCACTGGAAATTTCCGCAGGTCGGGCAGGCGCGCATCGGCGATGACGTGGAAATTGGCGCAAACACGACCATCGATCGCGGCTCGCTCGACAACACGGAAATAGGACGCGACGCCAAGATCGATAATCTGGTGCAGATCGCGCACAACGTCCGCATCGGCGAGCATTCGGTCCTCGCGGCGCAAGTGGGGATTTCCGGCAGCAGCGCCGTCGGCGATCGCGTGATGATGGGCGGGCAGGCGGGCATCGGCGATCACTGCACGATAGAGGATGACGTTCGAGTCGGCGGGCAGGGCGGAGTCCTGAATGGCAAGACGATCCGAGAGGGGCAGACGGTTTGGGGCACGCCCGCGCGTCCGCTGGGAAGATTCAAGGAGCAGTACGCGTGGCTCGCGCGCTTGCCGGAATTAGCTGCTCGCTTGCGCGCGCTGGAGCGCGGTGACGCATCGGCCGGTCGTCGCTAAACCGACCGGTTAATCCGTCCGGAGACAAGTCGACCGCTGCTGATTTTTGAGCTGAGCTCGCACGCGACAGCGGCAGGCGTAACTGCTACAGCGCGTCCGCAGTAGGCAACTTCGCGGTAGCTTCTTCTTGGCCTCGGGGAATACCCTTCGGAGCAGCCCTTTGGCAATTGGTACACCACCGGAGACGCGCGAGGCATCGCGAGGAGGATCTCGCGCATCGAAATTTCCAGTTTCAGAGGAGCCGCAGTGCCTGTTTTCGGTTGACCCTGGGTGAATTCCGCCAGATAATAGTGGCGAGGAGCGCTGTAAGTATCTGTAATTCCGGGAGATTGGGTGAGGCCCGGTTTGCGGGACGCTCTGGAATTGCCCGTGGATCTATCGATCCAAGGTCCGTATCCCAGGCCACAACCCTCGTCGGGGTGTAATTGTTCGGCTGTTAGCAGCGGGACGGGAGCAATCGATGAGGCTTACCGCAGTTGTATTACAAGTAGATATCTGAGGGAATGATGACGCCAGAAGCGAGTGTGCGCGTGGGCGGAAGTGCTGCCGGGCCGGGTACAGCGGCAGTGCCGCAGCGCCACCATGAATCGCCAGTCGAGCGAACCATCGCGCGGGGTGTCCGCTGGCTGCTTTCCGCTCAGCATTCCGATGGCTATTGGTGGGGCGAACTCGAAGCGGATACGACCCTCGAATCCGACTACATCTTTTTCCTTCATATCGTGGGGCAGCTGCAATCGCCGAAGGTGGCGAAGCTCGTAAGCTACGTACGCGCGCGGCAACTTCCCGATGGCGGCTGGAACATTTTTCAGGGTGGCCCTTCGGAATTGAATGCGACGGTGAAAGCGTGGGTGGCGCTGCGTTTAGCGGGAGACGCGGCCACGGCGCCCCATATGCAACTCGCCAGGAAGAAAATCCACGATCTGGGCGGTCTGGAGTCCACGAATTCGTACGTGCGAATGTACCTAGCCATGGCGGGAGCGATCGATCGGACGATGGCGCCGGCCATTCCGCCGGAGCTGATGCTGCTGCCGGCGTGGTTTCCGCTGAACATTTTCGAAATGTCGTCGTGGACGCGCGGCATCGTGATTCCGCTGGCGATTGTCTACGCGCTGCGCCCGAATTGGCGGTTGCCGGCGGGCGTGACGGTGGACGAGCTTTTCACCCATCCCGGAGCAAAACCACGATCGCTTTCCTGGGACGCGCACGTGGTTTCCTGGAAGAATATTTTTTTGGCGCTCGATCGGGCGGTCAAGCTGTACGAGCGCTCGCCGTGGAAGCCATTCCGCCGCATAGCGCTTGACCGCGCGCACGCATGGATGATGGATCGGCTGGAGCGCAGCGAAGGTTTGGCGACGATTTTCCCGGCGATGACCAATTCGATTTTTGCGCTGCTCGCTGAAGGCTACGAAACCACCGACCCGCTGGTCGCGCGCGAGCTGCGATTCCTGCAAAGCTACGAAGTCGAGGGCAAGGATGGTTTGCGGATGCAACCCTGCATTTCGCCTCTGTGGGATACCGCGATCGCCATGGTTTCGCTCGAGGAAGCCGGAATCGTTCCGGCGCATCCCGCGTTGGTGAAGGCCTCGCGCTGGCTGGTGGAAAAGCAAATCCTCGGTCCCGGCGATTGGCAGGTGAAGAACCGCAAAGCGGAACCGGGCGGGTGGGCGTTCGAGTTTCTGAACGATTGGTATCCGGACGTGGACGACACCGCGTTCGTCCTGATGGCGCTTTGGCGCGTGGCCGATCCTGAGCCCGAACGCCTGCGCAGTGCGATTCGCCGGGGGCTGGCGTGGCTCGCGAGCATGCAGAATTCCGACGGCGGCTGGGGCGCGTTCGACCACGAAAACAACCGCCAGTTCCTGAACCACATTCCGTTCGCCGATCACAACGCGATGCTCGATCCTTCCACGTCGGACGTGACCGCCCGCGCGCTCGAATGCCTGGGCCAGATGGGCTGGCCGGCGTCCGATCCAGCGATCGAACGGGCGCGTGCTTTTCTGCGGAAGGAACAGACGCGCGAGGGCGCGTGGTACGGGCGCTGGGGTGTGAACTACCTCTATGGGACTAGCGGGGTGCTTCGCGCAATGGAGTCGGTGGGCTTGAGTTCGCAGCCTGAATGCCGCCGCGCTGCCGACTGGTTGCGTTCGGTGCAAAACGAAGATGGCGGCTTCGGCGAATCGATCCTTTCCTACTACGATGAGTCGTTGAAGGGCCGGGGCGAGAGCACTGCCTCGCAAACCGCCTGGGCACTGATCGGCCTGCTGGCGGCGGTAGGCACGAACGACTCTGCTGTGGAACGCGCCGTCGCATGGCTTGTGTCGCATCAAAATGAAGACGGCACCTGGGATGAGGATAAATTCACCGGCACCGGTTTCCCGTGCGTCTTCTATTTGAAGTATCACCTGTACCGGAATTCCTTCCCGCTCTATGCGTTGGCGCGCTACGATAATTTGAAGAAGGGCCGCACGCGTTTTACCGGCGTGCGTGTGGGGGCGGACGAGATCCGCCTGGGGTCTCCGGCGCGCTCCGCGCGCTGGAGCGGCAGGGCAACGGATCCCGCCTGTAACTGATGAACGCGAAAATATGGACGCAAATACGCGGCGCGCACTGCGCTACCTCCGGAGAACGCCGCTGGCACGATTGCTCCGGAAGAACGGGGCCCGCCGCATCGCATGACCACGCTTGTTACCGGCGCTAGCGGGTTCGTAGGCAGCCACGTGGCCCGGTTGTTGGTTGCCTCGGGTGAATCCGTGCGCGTGTTGGTGCGCCGCACCAGCCGCCTGGAATCTCTCGACAATCTGCCGGTCGAACGGGCGGAAGGCGATCTGCGCGACGCGGATTCCATTGCCCGCGCGATGAAGGGTGTGAGCAGGGTATTTCACGTCGCTGCGGATTACCGATTGTGGTCGCGCGATCCCAAGGAAATTTACGATAGCAACGTCGGAGGCACGCGCCGCGTTCTCGAAGCCGCGGCCCGCGAAGGCGTTTCGCGCATCGTATATACCAGCACCGTGGCGACCATCGCGGTGACCGAGCGATCTGGCCCGCACGATGCTTTGCCGGACGAATCAACGCCAGCAAGGGTCGATCAGATGATCGGTCACTACAAGCGTTCTAAATTTTTAGCGGAAGAGGAAGCGGTGAAAGCAGCGGCAGCAGGGCAGCCGGTGGTGATCGTCAATCCCACGACTCCGGTTGGACCGGGCGACTGGAAGCCCACGCCGACGGGACGAATCATCGTCGATTTTCTCAACGGCAAAATGCCCGCGTATGTGGATACGGGATTGAACCTCGTCGCCGTCGAGGACGTGGCTGCGGGACATTTGCTGGCCGCCGAGCGCGGCCGCGCCGGCGAGCGCTACCTTCTTGGTGCGCGCAATATGACGCTGAAGCAGATTCTTGAAGCGCTCGCCAAGATTACTGGGCGCTCCGCGCCGCGCGTGCGGCTGCCGCATGCAGTCGCTCTGGCCGCCGGATATGCGGACGAGTGGTTCTCGCGCCTCGTGGGCCGCGATCCGAGAATCCCCGTGGATGGTGTGAAGATGTCCCGCCACAAGATGTTCGTGGCCACCGGCAAAGCTGAGAGGGAACTAGGATTTGCGCCGGGTCCCGTGGAAGCTGCGTTGGCCCGCGCGGTCGCCTGGTACCAGCAACACGGCTACACGCACGGCGGCGCGACCGTGAAATCCAAGATTGACGCGGAGGCAGCGTAGCGTCGCCATGAAGATCCTCGTTGCATTCGCGATTGAGAATGAGTTCGCGCCGTGGCGCGATAGCCGCGGATTCAACCTCGTGCCTCCGGCTGCTACGGAAATCGCCGCGCCCGAGACCTACTCGGCGGAAATCGCCGGTTCGCGCGTTCAGGTCGTGCTCACCGGCGCAGGGCCCAAACCGGCCGCCGCCGCGATTGACTTGGCGATCCGTCCGGGGCCGGACGCGATTGACTTTTGCATTTCGTCGGGACTGGCTGGCGCCTTGAAGCCGAACTATCGAATCGGCCAGGTTTTGGCGGCGCGAGAGGTACGCTCCGGCGACATTCAGGCAGCGGAAACAGGCGACACGCTTCCATGCAGCGAAGCTCTGTTGTCGTTTGCCGGCGAGTGCGGAGCGACGTCCGTCGAGCGGTTTCACACGGCGGGACGCGTGATTGGAAGGGCCATCGAGAAAAAGCATCTGGGCGAGACCGCCGATGCCGTGGAAATGGAAAGTTTCGTGATTTTGGCGGAAGCGAGCCGACGGGGCGTTCCGGCAATCGCCATTCGCGCCATCAGCGATCTGGCGGACGAAGAATTGCCGTTCGATATGACCGGCGTCTTCACCGAAGAGGGCCGCATCAGTATGCCGCTGGTGCTGGCGCAAGTGGCCAAGCACCCGCAATCGATTTCGGCGGTGATGAAGCTTGGCCAGTCGGCCAAAACCGCTGCCACGGAGTTGGCCGCGTTTCTCGATCGTTATATCGAAAGACTCGTGGCGGCTGGCGCCGGGCTGGAAGGCAAAGCCGCTTCAGGTCATTCTTAAGACGAGGAGACGAAGGCATAGGAATGTCGCGCACGATCGCACAAGTGGAATCGCACGAAGCTGCTCAGCAGTCCAGGAGGATGAAGGCTGGAGTCTATCGCGGCGAAGGCCGCGTGGTTGTCGAAGAAGTGCCGATTCCGCAAATCGGCCCTGGCGAAGTGCTTTTCCGCGTGGCGGCTTGCGGTATCTGCGGCACGGACATCAAAAAGATTCATCACGGCTTCGTGAAGCCGCCGCAGATTTTGGGACATGAACTCGCGGGGACCGTCGTGGAGGTCGGCAGCGGAATAACGAAGTTCAAGCCGGGCGACCGCGTGGTGAGCTTTCATCACATTCCGTGCGGCACCTGCTTTTACTGTGAACACAAACTTTTCTCGCAATGCGCCGGATACAAAAAAACTGGTCTTACGGCGGGATTCGATCCCAGCGGCGGCGGCTTCGCGCAATACGTGCGCGCCATGCCGTGGATCGTCGAGCGCGGCATGATTGCGCTGCCGCCAGACGTCACGTTTGAGGAAGCCACGTTCGTCGAGCCGGTCAACACCGCCCTGAAAGCAGTGCGCAAGGCGCGGGTCGCGGCGGGAGAAACCGTGCTTGTGATAGGGCAGGGCCCGATTGGCATGCTCGTCGGAATGCTGGCGACGCTCGAAGGCGCGAAGGTTTACACCAGCGACCCGATGGACGCTCGGCGCGCCGCCAGCGTGCGATTTGGCGCAATCGAAGCATTCGACCCGCGCATCACAGACTTGACCAGCGAAATGCACAGGCACACGGAAGGGCGAGGGGCTGATGCCGTGATCCTGGCCGCGCCGAATCCGCCGCTGGTAACCGAGGCGCTGGCGATTTCGCGGCCCGGCGGGCGCGTGCTGCTGTTCGCGCACAACGATCCCGTGCTGCAGCTTGGATTTCCCGCCGCCGCGATTGGCGTGGAAGAGCGGGAAATTCTGGGCAGCTACAGCGCATCCGTGGACGATCAGGCCGAATCCGCAGCGCTCGTTTTCGGGCGGCGCTTGCCGTTTCGTGACACGATTTCGCACCGGTTTCCACTTGAATGCATCTCCGAGGCGCTGGAGTTGGCGGCGCACCCGAAGGGCGATACTCTGAAGGTTGTGATCATTCACGATGAGCCAATCCAGCAGTAACGGACATATGACGGCAGCAGTTTTATACGGCCGTGAAGACGTAAAAGTCGAACAAGTCGATATTCCGAGATTACGCGAAGACGACGTGCTGGTGCGCGTGCACGTGGCGCTCACTTGCGGCACCGACCTGAAAGTCTGGAAACAAGGCTTTCACGAGCGGATGATCAAGCCGCCGGCGCTTTTCGGCCACGAGCTCGCCGGAGTGATCGAGGAGCTTGGCAGCGCCGTGAACGGCGGGGTACGGAAAGGCATGCGCGTGGTGCCGTCGAATTCCGCGCCGTGCGAAACCTGTTTTTATTGCCGCAAGGGCCAGCCGAACCTTTGTGAAGATCTTCTCTTCAATAACGGCGCGTACGCGGAATACATTCGCATTCCCGGGCGCATCGTGCGGCGCAACATGTTGGAAATTCCTGATAGTGTTTCGTTTCTCGATGCGGCGTTGGTCGAGCCGCTGGCCTGCGTCCTGCGCGGCATACACGAAACGGCCATTCAGCCCGGCGATACCGTTGTGGTGATTGGTTGCGGACCGATTGGCCTGGGATTTGTGCGCATGCTTTCGGTTCGCGGAACGCGCGTGATTGCCATTGGTAAACGGCCGAGCCAGATGCGCGCGGCCGAGCGCCTGGGCGCCATCGCCGTATTCGACGCGGCCGAGATCGAGAATCCGTTGGCTCTGGTGAAGCAGTTGACCGAGGGCGGACGCGGCGCGGACGCCGTGATCGAAGCGGTGGGGCGAGCGGAAACCTGGCAGTGGGCGCTGTCGATGGTCCGCAAAGGCGGCGCGGTGAATTTGTTTGGCGGATGCCCCCGCGGGACAGAAGTGAAGATCGATCCCACGACGTTGCATTATTCCGAGGTGACTATCAAGTCGACGTTCCACCACACGCCGCGGTTCATTCGCGAGGCACTGGACGCCATCGTGCGCGGCGAAATTCGCGCCGCCGACTTTATTACCGGAGAGGTTCCGCTTGCCGGCCTTCCCGGCGTCTTCCAGCAGATGAAGAACCGCAATGGCGAGTTGAAGACCGCCGTGATTCCGTGATGGGCACAGGCTTTCAGTGGTAAAAAGTGATCATTTGTATCAAAAACGGTTGAAGCTCGCTCCGTGTCGATGATGCTACCGACTCCCGAACTCGAGATCGCCAAAAATCTTCCGCCTGAAGGTTGCAGCGCGATGGAGGCGCAGCGTTATACGCGCTGGTTGGCCACGCATCACTACGAGAATTTTAACGTGGTTTCGTGGTTGCTGCCGCGCGAGCTGCATCAGCATTTTTACAACCTGTACGCGTACTGCCGTTGGTCGGACGACTTGGGCGATGAAGTTCCCGATCGCGAGCAGGCTCTCGAATTGCTCGATGCGTGGGAAGAGGATTTGCGGCTGATTTACGGGCCGGGTCGCGCACCGTCGCATCCAGTGCTGATCGCGCTTCGTGAGACGGTTCGCGCCAAAGACGTTCCGGTGCAGCCATTTGCCGACCTATTGCGAGCATTTCGACAGGATCAGACGATCTCGCGTTACGCCACTTGGGATGATGTGCTCGATTATTGCGTCTATTCCGCGAATCCAGTGGGACGCTTGGTGCTTTATCTTTGCGGCTACCGAGACGAAGAGCGGCAGCGGCTTTCGGATTACACCTGCACGGCGCTGCAGCTGGCAAATTTCTGGCAGGACGTTTCCCGCGACCTGGAAAAGGGTCGCATCTACATTCCGATCGAAGCGCTCACGGCACATAATCTGACGGAGCGCGAGATCGTAGAGCGCCAATTCGATCAGCGCTATGTGGCGCTGATGAAGGGGCTGATCGCGCGCGCGAGAGGACTTTTCGTCGCTGGACTGCCGCTGGCGCGGACGGTCGACGCGAATTTACGCGTGGATATCGAGCTTTTCAGCAGTGGCGGCATGGCGATTCTCGACGCCATCGAGAAATCCGGCTACAACACGCTCCAGCACCGCCCGGCGCTTGCGAAAGGAACGAAGGTCCGGCTGCTGGTTGGCGCACTTGGCTCGAAGATGATCTCTCGCGGCGGCGAAAAGCAGCGGAAAGCGGCTCGTCCGGCGGACTCTCCCGGGGCAGCGCAAACGAATTTTCCAGGTTCCGAGCCACAGGCCGTCGCCGAATCGTACGCCGAATGCAATCGGATCGCGCGGGCGGCGCATAGCAGCTTTTATCTGGCGTTTTACGGCTTAAAGCGCGAGAAGCGCAACGCGCTGTGCGCGCTCTATGGGTTTATGCGTCTCGTTGATGATGTGTCTGACGAGGCCGGCGGCCTAGAATCGAAGCGGAGCGGGCTGGCTCGATGGCGCGTGCTGCTCGACGAAGCGGCCGCGGGACGCACCGAGGCGCACGCCATTCTTCCGGCGCTGGCCGACACCATGGCGCGGTTTGAAATGCCCACGCGCTACTTTCACGATTTGATTTTGGGCGCGGAGATGGATTTGACGGTCTCGCGCTACGCCACATTCGACCGCCTCGCCGAATATTGCTATCGCGTGGCGGGCACCGTGGGGCTCACCTGCTTGCACGTTTTCGGCTTTCGCGATCCGCACGCGCCGGATTTGGCGGAGCGGCTTGGTCTCGCATTCCAGATGACGAATATCATCCGCGACGTGCAGGGCGATTTCGAAATGGGCCGCGTTTATGTGCCACAAGAGGATTTGGCGAAGTTCGGCCTGCGCGACGAGAATTTGCGAGGACCGATGACGCCGCAGCTGCGCGACCTACTGGAATTTGAGGCCGACCGTGCATGGCGCTTGTATCAGGAAGGCGCGCCGCTCATACAGCAAGTGGATTCCGATAGCTGCGCGACGTTGTGGGCTTTGGTTCGCACGTACAGCACTCTGCTGGCGCGCATCGAAGAGCGCGGGTTCGATGTATTTTCCGGCCGCGTGTCGCTATCGAGCGCTGAAAAACTGCAATACCTGCTGACCGCGGGAATTAGCAACCGGTGGAAAAAGGATGCCCTCGCAAAGCGTTCTGGTGATCGGCGGCGGACTGGCGGGCCTGTCCTCCGCCGTCGCGCTGGCTGACGCGGGCCTCCAGGTCCGCTTGTTCGAGAAGCGTCCCCACCTGGGCGGGCGCGCCACATCCTACACGCTGCCCGACGGCAGCGAAGTGGACAATTGCCAGCACGTCACACTAGGATGTTGCACGAATCTCGCCGATTTTTACCGGCGCGCGGGAGCGGAATCGAATATCCGCTTTTACGACCGGCTGTATTTCGTCGATAAACACGGGCGGCGCTCGACGATGGAAGCGTCCGCTCTATTGCCGCCGCCGCTGCACATGGCGCCGTCGTTTCTATTTTTCGGCGCCTTATCGTTTGCAGACAAGCGGGCCATCGCGAGCGCGCTGCTGGCGATCGCGCGGTCGGGCGGCTCGCCGGCTGGCATCGACGGCATCTCGATGCTCGACTGGCTACAGCGGATGAAGCAGACTCAGGGCGCGATCGAGCGGTTTTGGCGCGTGGTGCTGGTAAGCGCTCTCGATGAGGAGTTGGAACGCACGGACGCGCGTTACGGCATCGAGGTGTTCTGGAAGGCGTTTCTCGGCAGCCGTAGCGGCTATCGCGTGGGCATCCCGTCGGTGCCGCTCGCCGAACTGTACGAGGGCTGCAGGGAAGCGATCGTACGACGAGGCGGTGAAGTAAGGCTTCGCGCTGGGGTTCGCGAGATTCGCCTATGCAAGGGACGCTTCGAATGCGCGGTGATGGAGGATGGTTCGGAAGTGGCGGCGGATGCTTGCATATCTGCCGTGCCACACGACGCGCTACCGGGTTTGGCGCCTAAAAAACTTAGCGAGGCGGATGGGCCGCTAGCGGGGCTATGCCGGATCAAAACTGCGCCAATTACCGGAGTGCATTTTTGGTTCGATCGTGACGTAATGGTTGAGCCGTTCCTAACGCTGCTCGATCACACGACTCAGTGGGTTTTCAATAAGTCTATGTTGTACTCAAGTGAATCAAACGGCGGCGGTGGCGCATCCCACCTAGTAGACGGCCGCTCAACTCAATACTTGCAATTGGTCATCAGCGCCTCGTATGATTTGGTACCCCGATCGAGACAAGAGATTATCGACCTATGCCGCCGCGAGTTGTCTGAAGTGCTGCCCGCTGCGCGCGACGCCCAACTCGTGAAAGCCACGGTGATCAAGGAAGTTCATGCGACGTTTTCTCCCGAGCCGGGTGTGGACCGCTGGCGGCCCGCACAAGACATCGGCGTGAAGAATTTCTACTTAGCGGGCGATTGGACGCGCACTGGATGGCCGGCCACGATGGAAGGAGCCGCACGAAGCGGGTATCTGGCCGCTGAGGCCGCGATGGCCGCTTTCGGGCTTCCGCGAAAGTTTTTGCAACCGGACTTACCGTTCGAAGGTCTTTCGAAGCACTGGGCTCGTCAACTCGCGGGCGCAAGGCCGTAAGCCAATGTAGATCAAAGCGGGAAACGAGTTGCAGATGTGCGGCTGCCAGCCCATGGCTGCGAAGATGCGGGTGGAATGTAAGGTTTTAGGGGTATGATCGATCATCCCTTAGGAGGTGTCCGTGGAGCGGAAGTATAAGCTGAAGGGTTACCGCGACCAGGATTCCGAAGAGAAGAAGCGAAACCGGGCGGAACGCCACAACGAGCAGCCGCGGCCAAAGCAGGACTTACTCGGACCGCGGACGCCGCGCATGGTGGGAACCGTGATGCGGGCGCGTTGTTCGAATTGCGGCGCGGTGCTGGCACCCGGGTTCGATGCCAGCGGCCAATGCCCTCGGTGCCAATCCGAGATGCATTGCTGCAAGCAGTGCGTGCATTTCGACACCGGCAAGCAGTTCGAGTGCACCCAGCCGGTCACGGAGCGGATTGCGAAAAAAGACGCAAAGAATAGCTGCACCTTTTTCGAGTTCCGCATGACAGTTGAAAAGGACACGTCCCCGGTGACCTATGCCGCGGCGAAGACCCCGGTTTCCGCGACCATTTCTGTATCCAGGCCCACCGATGCTCGCCAAGCTTTCGAAAATCTCTTCAAGAAGTAGCTAACTGAGACAACGAAATCGAGGACGGCGCCGATGCAGCGCGGATGTGTGCCCGCTGCCGATTTGCAGATTTCGCTCAGCGGAAGGCGCGATGAAACGTTGTTTGGGGCGTCCTGAGGCGCGCCGATACCGTGCGGTAGAGGCATCGTCGTCCGCGAGCATTGCGGCGTTCCTAGGTACCTTGTGAAGCTTCACAGGACTATTGTAGGAAGCGCCGTAGCCCGCCCGCCCCCCCGTTTCGGCGAAAAAGCGCAGCCAGCGGCTCTCTCGATGGCAAAAAGCGGCGCTTTTGGCCTTGCCATCATGGCGGAGGAAGCGGGAAAAGCGTCGGCTCGGCGGAAGGCTCGCTGGCGATCGTTTCGAGCTGCGGATAGCGATGGCGTAGCGTCTCCGGCACTTTCACTTTCTCACCGCTCAACATGCCGATTAGCTGCAGAGCGTTGACCACACCTTTGGCTTCAAAGTGATTATTCGCCACCACGAACGTTTTCTCCGTGCCCGCGGACACGTGACGGATGCGTTCCGCCCACGGCACCAGCTCCTGCTCGGAATAAAGATAGTTATAGCGTTCATGGCTCGGCAGGCCGGGGGCGTCGCTAAACCACGTGTCGTAGCGGCGGCCATGCAAACGGACGTATCCGAGAGCCGAAGTGGCGCGTTCGCCGGGCTTGACCGAGCGCCCGATTAGCGGCTGATCGATATTGCAGAAGCCGACGCGGCGTTCGTGCAGGAAGTTAAAAAAATCCGGCAGAACCCAGGACGAATGCCGTACTTCGACCACCAGCGGGTAATCGCTGAAAATGCTCAGCGTGCGCTTGAGGCGGTCGAGATTCTCGGGTGTACGGTGAAATGAAAAGGGGAACTGGAGCAGTACGGCTCCGAGGCGGTTCGCTCCGCGCAACACGTCGAAACCTGCGCGAACGGCTTTTTCGTCCTGCGCGGTTGCGCCGGTTTCGTGCGTGAAGCGCTGCCACATCTTGGCGGTAAAAAGAAAGCGCGGATTGGCCGCGACGCGTTCGACCCATTGGGCGGCGAAATCGGGACGCAGCGGGTTATAGAACGACGTGTTGATCTCGATGGTGTCAAAAAATTGGGCGAGGTACGTGGCTTCGTGAAAGTCGCGCGGGCGATGCGTAGGATAAAGAATGCCGTTCCAATCCGGGTACGACCAGCCGGCCGGGCCGACGAGAATACGGTGCTTTTCGTCGGCGTGCGCGTGGGCTTGTTCGGGCATATCCGGCAATCGTTCAGAGCGCGCGAAACGCCGGTGCGGATCTACGAGCGTTTCGTCTGCAGATGATGATACCCGAGTTCCTTGCGCGCTTCATCGAGGCGCTTGCCTGCACGGGTGCTTTTGCGAATGGCTTCCTCTTTGGCGAAGATATCTTCGGCCGCGGCAAGCACTTCGAGCTCGTGCCGGCGTGGGATGACGATTACGCCATCGGCATCGCCGCGCAGAATGTCCCCGGGCGCCACGCGCGCATTTCCGATATTCACGACCACGTCCGTGCCTTCGAGCTGTACGCGGTCTTTCCCGGTGCGCATGGAATAGCTGCGGCTGAAAACCGGGTAACCGAGTTCCAGGCAGAGCGCGGTGTCGCGGCAAGCGCCGTCGATCACCGTGCCAGCGATGCCGCGACGATGAGCAATCTCCGTGAGAATGTCGCCCCACACGGTGGCGTTCTCGCGGCCGCCATTATCGATCGCGATTGCGGCGCCGGGAGGCACATCATCGATGAAGTCGCCTACGGTACCGGCCGGCTTGCCGACCGGACCGTAGAGCAAAGTGAAGGCGCGGCCGGTGAGGCGAAAGCGCGGGGCGCGCGGCTTTATGCCGAGGCACTGTCCGGCAATGCCTAGGCGGTCGAGCGCATCGCTGATATTGGATGTGTCAAGCTTGCTGGCGCGTTCCACGGCGGCATCGCGTTCGGGCACGGGAAATTTCCTTCTATGTGAAGTTAGCGGCGCAGCATGTTTTCGTAATTCGCGCCCATCACTTTAGTGATCGGCTCGCCTTCGAGCAAGGCCTTGGCCATGGCGGCTTCGCGCGCGGCAATTTCCTCTGCGGCCGGCAATACGCGCCCGATTTCTTCAGCGGCGATGAAAACCACGCCGCTGGAATCGGCAATGGCGTAATCTCCGGGTGTCACTTTCACGTCGCCGACTTCGATTGGCTGATTATTTGCGAGTTCGACGATGCGGCCTCGCGCCGTTGACGTGGTCGCTCCGCGTCCGAAGACCGGGTAGTCGGCTTCGCGCGCTTCGTCCACGTCGCGCACGGGGCCCTCGGCGATGGTGCCCGCGATTCCGCGCAGCTTTGCGCCCCGTGAAAGAATCCCGCCCCACGCTGCGGCATTTAAGCCGCTGCGTTGCTCGACTACGATGATGTCGCCGGGCTGCGCGGACTCGATGGCCGTGGTGCCGATATGGCGCGGCACACCGGCCGGCGGTTCTCCGACGCCGAGCCGGATGGTAAGCACTTTTCCCGCGATGCGGCGCGCACAAGTGAGCGGCGAAATGTCGGTGACGGCGCCTTTAAGGCCTAGCTTATCGAGCGCATCGGAAACCGCGCAGGAATCGAGGCGATTCAGGCGAGCGACGAGATCGGATTCCGCGGAGTGGGTCATCGCGTGCTCCGGCCGCTCATTGCCAGTAAACGAAGCCCATGGCATTACCGGTACCGGCTTCCGTACGGTAGCAAGGGACGTAATCGACCAGCGTCATTTTCTTGCCGAGTGAATTCATTCCTGTTGAAACCGGCAGCCAGTTGCGGATCTCGCAGGTGTTGCCGAGCAGATGGCTTTCGGGAATGGCTGCGAGCGCTTTTTCGTCCCGCTCCTGCATGCCTTTGATCACGCGGCGGTCCAGATCTTCGTCAATCACGAAGTGAGTGAGCCCGCCGGAACAGAATACCGCGACTTTTGCGTCTTCTTTCCAGCTTTCAATGGCTTTCACCAGCGCCGGTCCGAATTTTAGGCAGCGGCTGATTTTCGGGCGATTGTCCGGAATCCCGGCGTTCAGAAACAACGGGATGCTGGGCGGCGGGTCATCTCGCATGATGCGGCGATAGAGAAAACCGAAGGCGTGAGGAATGCCGTGCGCGTGGCCGTTCACTTTCGGTAAGCGAGCGGATTCGGAGACATCGAATTCCTGGTCGATCAGCGCCGTAACCAGGTGCTTGGCCAGTTCGGGCGCGCCGCGATATTCGGCGCCG
Source organism: Candidatus Acidiferrales bacterium (assembly GCA_050746725.1). Lineage (GTDB taxonomy): Bacteria > Acidobacteriota > Terriglobia > Acidiferrales > UBA7541 > Palsa-295. The sequence goes on from JBOGMX010000055.1 coordinate 63,034, forward strand.
CCGGGAGGGCAGTGGCCGGCTTCGGCGATGGCGATTCCCGGAGGCCACTTTGCTTTGACTTCTTCGCTCTCCGGGATGTTTTCGACTTTTTCGCCAGCGTAGACGAGCATGGCCGGAGTATTTTCCTCACTGAAAAGCTCGCGCTGGTCGTTGCCAACGATCACGACGGCATCAGGCTTCATTTCGGCGAACTTCGCGGCGAGCTTGTCGAGCGCACGCTGGCATGCGTCGAAACGTTTCTGCCGTTCGGCGGGTGCGACCGCATCGGCGAAGCCGGGCTGGCGGGCGGCGAGCAATTTTTGAAAATCGTACATCTCGCCGCGGTAGAAGTGGCGCGGATTTTTACGGTCCGCATCGCCACGAAGATGCCATTGATCGGGCGGCGTGGAAAGCATCGGCCCGTGCGAAGATCCGATTCCGAGAACGACCTTTGCCATACCATTCCTCCGTCTGCCCCTGCGGGCAGAAAAGTTGTTAGCCCCAGACGCGGCGGGCCGTATCGACCACCAGGCGCAGTTTGGCCCACTGTTCGTCTTCCGTCAGCAGGTTGCCTTCGAGAGTGGAGGCGAAACCGCACTGCGGGCTGAGCGCGAGGTTTTCCAGCGGGAAATGTTTGGCCGCTTCGTGGATGCGCTTGACGATGTCGTCGCCGTTTTCGACCTGCGCGACTTTCGAGCTAATCAGGCCGAGCACGACGGTTTTCTCGCGCGGAATAAAGCGCAGCGGCTCGAAGGTGCCCGAGCGGGGATCGTCGTATTCGAGCAGGAAGCGATCCACGTCGAGAGTGCCGAAGAGTTTCTCGGCGACCGCGTCGTAGCCGCCTTCGGCGTACCAGTGGCTGCGGCTATTCCCCCGGCAGAGGTGAATCGCTAGCGTGACGCCGGGCTTACGAGCGGCTTGCAGGCACGCGTTATCGGCCTTCACGGCTTCGGCGAGCGCGCCTTCGGGGTCGGTGCGCATGTTTTCGCGAATCCAGTCGCGCCATTTGGGATCCATATAGTAGCTGTAGCGCGGCGCATCGATCTGGATGTACTTCACACCCTCGGAGGCGAGGCGGGCCATTTCGGCCTTCATGATTTCGACGATGTCCCAAAGCAGCGCGGAGTGGTCTTTATAGACTTTATCGGTGACGCCGAACTTGAATGCGATGGAAGGGAACTGCGTGGCGCTCGGCAGCGTCATTTTGATGTCGCCAGGGCTGTGCTGCTTCATAAACGGAAGTTCGTGGCCGGTCAGCTGGCGGACCGTTCGCAGTTTTTCCGTGACGATGCCGCGAACCGGTCCCTGCATACGCTGTCCTGGCTGCTGGCCAGACCATGTGCGTGCCAAACCCTCGCTGAAGTTAAAGCCTTCGACGGCGTCGGTGAAATCGCCCATGAAATTGCTGCGGCGAAATTCGCCGTCGGTAAAGACGTCGAATCCGAGATCTTTCTGCTTGGCGAGCACGCGGAGTATTGCCTGATCTTCGATCTCGCGCAGGCGCTCGGGATTTGGAGGATCGGCGCCACGCGCTTCGATAAGTTCCTTAGGTCTCAGAAAACTGCCGACGTTGTCGGCCCTGTACGGGACGGACATTCTGTTGTTGGCCCTTTACGCTAAAATTTAGATCTGCTGCTACGCGGCTTTCGCGCCTGGTTCCAATCGAAATACTTTCTTTGCGTTGTCCTCAAAAATGGTTTTCTTATCCGCGGCGCTGAGCCAGTCGAAGGCCTCGATGTAGGAGTGTACGTCGTCCATCCACTTGCCGGTTTTTGGGTCTTTCGCCGTGCCAACTCCGGGCCGCTCCGTGCCGAAGACGCAGCGATCCGCGCCAACGGTCTTGATGAGCAACTCGCAAGCCACCGGAGTATAGAGAACTGTATCGAAATAAAGCTTGCGGAGGTTCTCCATGAAATTATTTTGCGCGCCGCGGCGAAGCGAGGGAGCGACGAAGCGTCCCACGTGGTAGGGAACCGCTCCGCCTCCATGCGAGCAGACGATTTTCAGTTTCGGGAAGTCCTGAAACACACGCGAATTCACGAGCGAGATCACGGAAATCGTCTCTTCATTGATGAAATGGAGCGAATAACTGTGGCGCGGCGAGCGGCATCCGGCGCCATGGATGTAGCCAGGGACATCGAGTTCGACGAGCTTTTCGTACAGCGGATACCAGAATTCATCTCCGAGGCCGGGTGTATCGTAATTGGTGGCTTCGCTGGGATCGGGATTGATCAGGCAGCCGACGAATCCGTGCTGTTTGACGCAGCGATCGAGTTCCGCCACGCAATTTTTCGGGCTGACGCCGGGCGCTTGCGGCAATCCGCACACGCCGCGAAATACTTTGGGAAACAGCCGGCACTGCTGCGCGACCATATTGTTGCACTCCTCGATGAACCACTGCGAGACCTTGGCAGGTTTTTCGGCTTGCATCATCTGATAGGGCCGAGGAGAGAGCATCTGCATGTCCGTGCCGACTTCCTTCAGAAGCTCGAAATGGGATTTGCCGGTACCGAAGGTCGGCTTGTTCAGGAAGGCGATCATTTCGTCGTCGCTGACTTCCACTTTGCCGCGGCCGTGCGAGCCGCGATGCGAGAGGACGTTGGCTTTATAGACGTAGAGCGCATCCGGCGCCGTGAGATGCCCATGAACGTCGATGATCATACGATCCTCCCTATATTGCATATTGCCGACCACGAATCGAGAACGTGCTTAAGCTGAACCCGAGGGCGGCGAGCCGCACCGTCCTCTTTTCACGTGGCGAGAAACGCGAACTCTTTAGATAAACCGTGGGTGGCTCAATGTCAATGTATTCAATGTTATTCATGCCCGCGAAATCTACCAACACGCGCGGCGAAGTAGGATCCGCGACCGTTTTTCTGGTGGTTGTGTAATATCCCGCTAACCGTGCCATAGAAATCAGGTTTTCTCCGATTTGCATCGCGCGGCCCGAGTATGACTATAATGGGGCGCAAGCAACCTGATCGGCGAACCTCTCCGCCGGAGGCATACCGCATGCCCTCTCAGGTGAGGGTAAAAACATCCCAAGTGGATTCATCGAAGTACCACGGCCTCGGCCGCGATACGCTCGTGCGTCTATACCGCACGATGTTCCTTTCGCGGCGGCTGGATGACCGCGAAATCCAGCTCAAACGCCAAAACCGGACGTTTTTCCAGATCAGCGGCGCGGGTCACGAAGCGGTGCAAGCTGCCGCAGGACTGCTGCTGAAGCCGGGCCACGACTGGTTTTTCCCCTATTATCGCGACCGCGCGCTGATGCTGATGCTCGGCGTTTCGCCCTACGACATGCTCCTTCAGGCGGTGGGCGCGGCTGACGATCCATCATCGGCCGGGCGGCAGATGCCGTCGCATTGGGGAAGCAAGCGCTTGAACATCGTCGCCAGCGCTTCGGCGACCGGAATGCAGTTTCTGCACGCGGTTGGCTCGGCAGAGGCGGCGCTCTACTACGCGCATAACTCCAAGGCGCTGGACCAGGCGCGCAGAGCGCCGCTGGGCGAAGCGGTTTCATGGCAGCGCGACGAGATTGCCTATGTTTCCGGCGGGGACGGTTCGACAAGCGAAGGCGAGTTTTTCGAGGCGCTTAACGCGGCGTCGCTGCGGAAAGCTCCGGTGCTCTTCTTGATCGAGGACAATGGCTACGCGATTTCAGTTCCGGTAGCTGCTCAGACGGCCGGCGGCAGCATTTCGAAGCTCGTGGCGAATTTCCCCGGCCTGATGGTTGACGAATGCGATGGCACGGATCCGCTGGCGAGTTACGAAACTCTGAGCCGCGCCGTGCACCATTGCCGCGAGCGGCGCGGACCGGCATTGGTCCATGCGCACGTGACGCGGCCATACTCCCATTCGCTTTCGGATGACGAGAAACTCTACAAGTCTCCCGAAGATCGCGAGAAAGAAGCGCACCGCGATCCGCTGCCCAAGTTCGGATTGTTTCTGGTACGCGAAGGAATCCTTGAGGGCTCGGAGATGGAGGAGATCGAGGCAGAGGTCGAGCGCGAGATTCTGGACGCAACGGATCGCGCTCTCGCGGCCGAGGCGCCGACGGCCGATTCGCTTTACGTCAACGTCTATTCGCCGGATGTAGACCCTACTGGAAAACGGTTTGAGTCGGCGCCGAAGCCTTCCGGACAACCTAAGACCGTGGTCGAAAGCGTGGCGGCTACGCTAGCGGATGAAATGGAACGCGATGAACGCGTGGTTGTTTTTGGCGAAGATGTAGCCGATTGCACGGAAGAAGATCATCTGGCGCTGGTGAAAGGCAAGGGCGGCGTCTTCAAAGCCACGGCCGGTCTGCAGAGGCGATACGGCTCGCAACGAGTGTTCAATTCACCTATCGCCGAAGCGGGCATCATTGGGAGGGCCATCGGAATGGCGGCGCGTGGCATGAAGCCGGTGGTCGAAATTCAATTTTTTGACTACATCTGGCCGGCGATGATGCAGCTTCGCAACGAACTGGCGACGATCAGGTGGCGTTCGGCGGGACATTTCAAGGCGCCGGTGATCGTGCGCGTGGCGATCGGAGGTTATTTGGGCGGCGGCGCGATGTACCACAGCCAGTCGGGCGAGGTGACGTTCACGCATGTCCCGGGGCTCCGCGTCGTGATGCCGTCGACGGCGGAAGACGTTTGCGGGCTGCTGCGCACTGCGATTCGCGCCGACGACCCGGTGATGTTCCTCGAACACAAGCATCTTTACCGGCAGCCATACAATCGGGCGATTTATCCGGGGCCGGATTTCACGATTCCGTTCGGCAAGGCGCGCGTGGCGCACGAAGGCAAGGACGTGAGCATTATCACGTATGGAGCGCTGGTGCATCGAGCGGAACTGGCCGCGATGGAGCTTTCACACGAAGGGATTTCGGTTGAAGTGATTGATTTGCGGTCACTTAGCCCGTACGACTGGGAGACGATTGCGGCGAGTGTGACGAAAACCAGCCGGGCGATCGTCGCTTACGAGGATTGGCGGACGTGGGGTTACGGCGCGGAAATCGCGGCGAGGATCGGCGAGGAACTTTTCGACCGCCTGGATGCCCCGGTGCGGCGCGTGGCGGCGATGGATACGTTCTGCGCCTACCATCCCGATCTTGAAAACGCAGTCCTGCCGCAAAAGAGCGATATCGTGCGCGTGGCGCGGGAACTCTGCGAGTATTAGTTGCCGTCCGGAAACTTTTTTGACGATTGATTCGTATCTTCGGAAGGGAGCGCGAGTGGCTGCCCGAGGGAGGGTTCGAAGATGACATGCGCCCATTGCCAGCGGGACATCGCTGATTATTCAAATTTCTGCTATTTCTGTGGCGCCAGGCAACATGCCGCGCCAGCCGGGCCGCCGCGCGCGTCGCGCAGATTGATGCGCTCGGTGGTGGATTGCAAGATCGCGGGCGTTTGCGGCGGCATCGCGGAATATCTGGAGATCGACTCGACGCTCGTTCGCCTGGTTTGGGTGCTGCTGGTGCTAATGCCCGTGCCGGTGGTACCCGCCGTGCTCGGCTACTTCGTTGCGTGGATCGTGATGCCGCAGGCACCCTTGCCCGTAACCACCATGCCGCCCCAGGAGCCGAACTTGCATTCGGCGGCTTAGGCTCCCGCAGTGAGGGGTTAAGCGCGAGCCTTCGCCTGACGAGCGGGTTTGCGCGCTTCGCGAAAGAAGATTTGATCGAGGGAAATCACTCCCGCACCCACAGTGGCGAGCGCAAACGCGGCAACGCCCATCATCAGCGGAAACTGATAATTCTGCACGGCAAGGGGATTCGACAGCAGCCCGTGGACCCTCCATAACGCCACGGCCATTTCCACCGCGAGCAGCAGCCCGGCAATGCGCGTGAAAAGCCCTGCGATCAGCATCAGCCCGCCGAAAAGCTCCAGCACCCCCGATAGATATCCGAAGTAGCCTGGGAAGCCGTGATGCGCGAACCACTCGACGGTGCTTCGCGGATGGACGAAGAGTTTTGGATAGCCGTAGTGTATGAAAATCACTCCCACCGCCACACGCAAAATCAGCAAGCCGAGCGGCTTCAGTCGTTCCAAGCTGCGCATTCGAATGGTCTCCTCATTCCGCGAAACGCGAAAAATTCGGCCGGGCGAGCGGGATTGTAACAGAATGGCGAACGCTGTTTCGTGTAGAATCCTAGGTTATCAAGCAAAGGATCGTTCAAGAATTAGTGGGCGCTTCGCGGAAGCGGCGTGGGCGGTAGGTCGTTCCAATGCGAAAAATATTGCTGGGCTTGCTGTTGGTTTCGGTGATCGGCACGGGCGTCTATCTGCATCGCCGCAAGAAGGAGCCCGTTGAAATCGGCTACGCGGCAAATCGCAATCTAACCGTCTGGAACACCATCGCGGCGGTTCGGCAGCCGGTGACTACGGTCGTTTATGGAGCGCGGCTGGAGGTGGTGCGACGTTTTGAAGATCACGTGCAAGTGCGCACGACCAACGGCGCGGTCGGCTGGATCAACGAATCGAATTTACTCACGTCGGAATTCTGGGACAAAACTAAGCAATTGGAAGCGCGAACGGCAGCCATGCCGGTTGAGGCAGTGGGGCACACGGCGGTGCTTACGAATTTACACATCGCGCCGGGCCGCAGCGCTCCGCGCATCCGGCAACTCGGAAAGATGGTGCCGGTGGAGATGTTCGAACGGCAGGCACTGGACGTCCCGGGTGCCGCGCCACCGCAGTTCGATCGAGCCGGATCAGATGAGCAGGTTGCACGAGTAAAGAAAGAAGACTGGTGGCTGGTTCGCGCGCATCTTGCGGATAAGACGACGGTCTCCGGCTGGGTGCTCGGGCGTTTCGTTCAATTGGATCTGCCAGAGGCCCTCTACGATTACGCCGGGTCGGCGGATATGCATCCGGTTGCCTGGTTCGAGCTCGATCGAGTTGCCGATGGCAATGGAAACACGAAGCCGCAGTATCTTCTGGTAGGAACCCGCGGTCCGGAAGGACAGCCTTGCGATTTCACGATGCTGCGCGTGTACACGTGGAGCAAAACGAAACAGCAGTACGAAACAGCATACGTGGAAAGCGGAGTATGCGGCGATCTGCCGGTTCATGTGAAGCATCTATCACCCGATGCCGCGGCTTTTTCGTTCGAAGACCGGAGCAAGGGATCGGCCGCGCAGGCGGAATATCGCCTAGAGCAAACCATCGTTCGGCGAGAAAGGACAGCGGACGCCGACAACGGAAACCGAAAGCGGCTTCATGGTTAGCCATCCAATCGCATCTTCTCGTTCCCTGTTACAAAGGCTCGGCTGTACGGGGCAGGCGAATACCTTCGGGACAACGCGCAGGATCGCGCGCTGGGCTGGCGGAGCGATCGGCGTGATCATGTTCGCAATCGCCGTGACGGGTTGCACTCAGCGAACTACCCGAGCGGAGGCGCAGCCGGCTAAGCTTCCTCCCGTTGAATATATTGGCCAGTGGGGTTCGAAGGGCAGCGGTCCCGGACAACTGGAGGACCCGACCTGCATCACGACGGACGCGCTCGGCAATATTTACCTCGCGGACGACGGCAGCCATTTCATAGACAAGTTCGGGCCGGGCGGCGTGCCTCACCTCTCGTTCCAAGATCCGGGAATGCGAGCTCCACAATCGATCGCAGTGGATAGCGGCGGCGCCATTTACGTCGCGGACGCGAGCCGAGGCACCGTGACGATCTACCTTCCGAGCGGAATACGGTTGCGGACGCTGCGCCGCCGGCTGCGTGTGAACACCGAGAACACGCTCGACGTAACTGTCGATGATGAGGGACTGATCTATCTCTTCGATTCCGAAATTCGCAGAGTTTTCACGTACACGCCTCTCTTCAGGCTAGTCCGCGAATGGCAACCATCGGCAAACGTGCCGAACGAGCGTGTCCGCGCCGCGGCCATGACCGGAGCTCCCGACGGATCTTTGTATTTTGTCGATCCGGCTGGAAATCGCATTCTGCATTTTTCCTCCGCTGGCCACTTCCTTTCGGAAATCAATGCCAGCGCAAGTGGTGGCGGCCGCAAGCTGAGTGACGAGATCGCCGTCTCGCGTCAATACGTGTTCGCGATGGATGATAACGGGCGAATGTTGCACGTCTGGTCTGTGGATGGAACGCCCAAGGCGGACGTCGATCTTGCGCCGGAGTTGGGGCAGGGCAGTCGGCCTGCTCCGCCGATCGCAGCGGGTCCACGCAACGAACTTCTGGTCCTCGATACACCGGAAGGACGCGTCCTTCGATACCGCGTAAACTTTTGATACGTTTGGCATCTTGAAAATGCAGGAAGGTGCCTTAGGAGGTGCACGCTGATGGCTCTGTATCTGACGGAATCCGACGTCAGAAGCATACTGACGATGCCCTTGGCTATTGAATTGGTGGAGGTTTCGTTTCGCCGTTTGGCGGCTGGCTCGGCAGAGAACCATTCTCGCCAACGACTGCATGTGCCGGGTAAGACGATCCTCAACTATATGGCCGCGGCGGATGCCGAAGGCGGTTACTTGGGGCTGAAAATCTACTCGATCGCGAAAGGCACGGCACGATTCATCGTCCCGCTGTTTAGCGCGGAATCGGGCGATCTGGCGGCGTTGATCGAAGCGGATTACCTGGGGCAGGTACGCACCGGAGCGGCAAGCGGAGTGGCGACGAAGTTCCTGGCGCGGGAAGATGCGCGGACGGCGGCGATCATCGGGACCGGCTCGCAAGCGCGAACGCAACTCGAGGCGATCGCGTGTGTACGCAAGCTGGGGCGCGTCCGTGCGTTTAGCCGGGACCCGCAGAAGCGCGATCGATTCGCGAAGGAGATGTCCGGGCGGATCGGACTTCCAGTAACTGCGGTTGCTACCGCTGAAGAAGCCGTGAGCGGAGCGGATATTATCGCCACGGCAACGACTGCCGCGCACCCAGTGGTGGAGGGCCGCTGGATCGCGCCCGGCACCCACATCAATGCCATCGGCATCAACGTGGCGCACAAGAGCGAGATCGACCCGGAGACCGTTCGGCGCGCGGAGATAGTCGCGGCGGATTCACCGCAGCAGTCGCGCCGGGAGTCCGGAGATTTGATCAACGCGTACGGAGAAGACGCTTCGAAATGGGCCAACGTGCGCGAATTGTCGGAGATCGTTTCGGGGAAAATTCCGGGACGCACGAACCGCGATCAGATCACTCTGTTCAAGTCGAATGGAATTGCTATCGAAGACGTCGTGACGGCGGGACGTATCTATGAAATGGCTCGACAGCGGGGAATCGGGAACGAAATGCCTGTATGGGCCAGCGAAGCGCGTTCGACGGAAGGGCGCGGCGTATAAACTCTACGGCTGCGGGTGCAGCCGCTTCGCAAGCGCGTCGTGCAATTTAGATCGCGTCTCGGCCGGCAAGGGCGCTGGTTCGGAATTGCAGTAGATCTGAATCGTTTGCTTCGTCGTATCCACTACTAAGCGACAGTCCTTGCATTTATCCAGGTGCTGCTCGATCGATTGCCGAAGAGAAGAATCGAGATCCTCGTCCAGGTAGTCGGCCAGCTCTTTTACGATATCCTTACACTTCACGTAGTCGCCCCTCGCCGAAAATAGTGATTCAGATTGTGGCGCAGCTTGAGTCGCGCGCGCAATAGCCTCGATTTCACCGCGGGAATAGAGAGTCCCAACGCTTCCGCTGTTTCCTCGGTTGATAATTGTTCGATGTCGCGAAGCTGAAAGACGATTCGAAAAGCTGGATCGAGGTCTCCAATCACTTTCGAGAGAATATCACCGAGTTCGGACTGCTGGTAGCGCTCCTCGGGCGATGGGCCCCAGTCTTCGACCTCCCGAGGCATCGTATCTTCGCCGGTATCGACTTCCTCATCCAGCGAGATAATATTGTTTCGCCGCCTGCGCAGCTTCATTAGCGCCTGGTTGACGGCGATTCGCACCAGCCAGGTATAAAAACGCGAGTTTCCCTGAAAATCCGGGAGATGCTCGTACGCCTTGAGGAATGCCTCCTGCATGGCGTCTTCGGCGTCTTCTCGGTTTTGGGTGATATTTTGAGTCAGGCGGAATATCTTGCGCTCGTAGCGGCCCACGAGCGTCTCGAATGCCTGGATATCGCCGGCTTTCGCGGCTACTACCAGGGCGGATTCATCATCCTTGACCACCTGAGAGGGAAGGTACGTCGGCTGTGCCGAATTTAGTTTGGGAGAACTCATCGTCAAATCCTGCCAGTTAGATGGTAGCACAGGTTATTCGCCGGGTTTCGAATTCAGAGCCTACCGCCGACGCTCGCCCAACCTGGAAGCCCACCCTCATTCCGCGGCCCGGCCGACGTATACGACAGAGCAACGGCTCCGAGAACGGGCGAAAACTTCCGCCTCAATCGGGATAATCTTAGAGCACATGCGGACGCTTCCAGATTACTTGCGCAAAGGCATGAAAATGGTGCTGGTGGGAATTAACCCCAGCGACCGGTCGGCGCGCGTGGGCCATTATTACGCTGGGCGAACGAATGCGTTTTGGCCCATCCTGTACGAATCCGGTGTGATTCCCGAGCCGCTCAGTTATGACGAGGATCGACGGATCATCGAGTTCGGCATCGGCATGACCGACCTGGTCAAGCGTCCCACGCGAGGGATCGAGGAAATCGAGCGGCAGGAGTTTGCCGAGGGGCGCGTGCTGCTGGCTCAAAAGCTCGAGGATCTGCACCCGCGGGTGATCGCTTTCAACGGCAAAACCGCCTATGAGAAGTTCGCCGGGCGGACCTGCAAGCTGGGCCTGCAGAAGGACCGGCTCTATGGAGCTTCGGTGTTTGTCCTTCCCTCCACCAGCGGCCAAAATGCGGGTACCTCGCTGGCCGTCAAGAAGCGATATTTCAATATGCTCGCAGATCTGCTAAAAAGCCTAAAAGACTGAAGATCCGCTGAATTTGGCGCGGAAACGTAAGGAGCGCGTGTTCCCATGGGAGCGACACAGCAGAGCGCCAGTTTGCTCGTCTTGGAGGAACGTTCGGGGCCGGTCTTGACGCTGCGCCTGAATCGCCCGGAAAAGCTGAATCCGTTTAATCCGGAACTGTGCGGCGCTCTGGTCCACGCTTTACTGCGTGCCGGCGAGGACCGCAGCGTGAGGGCGGTAGTCATCATCGGTTCGGGGCGCGGCTTTTGCGCGGGCGGCGATCTCGACTACATCCGCGACGCGCGTTCCCGCAAATCGGTGCACGAACTTGAAGAGCTGCTGAAGCTCGGGAAAGAGCTGTGCCTGGCGATTGTGTCGATGCCTAAGATTGTGATCGCCGCAGTGAACGGGCCCGCAGCCGGCGGCGGCATGAGCCTGGCGCTGGCTTGCGATTTGCGTATCGCCTCGGAACAAGCAAGTTTCAAGCAGGCATTCGGACAGATCGGCTTGTATCCGGATTTTGGAACGACTTTTTTCCTGCCCCGGTTGGTCGGGCTGGCACGCGCGACGGAATTGTTTTACACATCCGAGCAACTTTCGGCCGCGGATGCTTGCCGGATCGGGATTGTGTGCCGGGTTTGCTCGCACGATCAGTTTGAAGGAGAGGCGCAAGAACTCGCCCAAGCCGTTGCGGCTGGGCCGCCGCTGGCGTTTCGAGACGTAAAGCGCACAATGATCGGACAGGCGCATCGGGAACTCGAAGAGGCGCTCGACGTGGAGAACCGCCTGCAGGTGCACTGTTTCCTTTCCGACGACTGCGCGGAGGGACTGGCGGCATTTTTTGAAAAGCGCGCGCCGAATTTTCGCGGCCATTAGAACCGTCGTGCGCCCCCCCGGCGGTCGATGTCCATTCGTTTGATTTGAATGCTTTTCCTGCCTTGCAATTCCCGAGTGCCTTTCGTCACAATCGACCTGGAATGAGCGAAGCGCCTGACGATATCGAGATTTCGCCGCGCGAGGTTCGGGCGATGCGTTCGCGTGGGGAGCGATTTTTGTTGGTGGACGTGCGGGAGCCGTGGGAGCATGATGCGGCGCGGATCGAAGATAGCCTCCTGATCCCCCTGCGCGAGATTCCGGGAAATATTTCGCATTTGGCGGGCACGGAGCCGATTGTGCTCTACTGCCACCACGGCATCCGCAGTCTGGATGCGGCCGCCTGGCTGCGTTCGCAGGGAATCGGCACCGCTCGATCGATGGCCGGCGGCATCGAGCGCTGGTCCGTGGAAGTGGATCCAAACGTGCCGCGCTATTAGAAGGAAGTCATGCGAGGACAGAAAATGGCTAGAACGACGAGGCCGAACTCCACGAACGACGGTAAGAGCGCTGGCAAAAAGGTACTGTTCCTGCATAAGCCCACGTGTACCACCTGCCGCAAAGCGCGGAAATATATGGAGCGGCGTGGATTTCAGCTTCACTTTCGCGATTTGGCCAAAGAGCGGATCACCTACGCGGAATTGGAAAAGCTAATCGGCTCGCGCGATCACACGGATTTCTTGAACACTCGCAACGAACTCTTCCGTCGCAAAAAGATGAAAGTCAACCCGCCGTCTCGCAAGGACGCAATCCGCATGATGACAGATGAGCCCAATCTGATCCGGCGTCCGGTGATCGTCGTGGGCAAGCACGTCGTGCTGGGATTCGACGAGCCGGAAATCAAAAAACTGTAAGCGGTTTGCGCGCACAATGGACCGCCTTCAAACGATCGGGATCGTCGGCGCGGGGGCAAAAGGCCGGGAGGTTGCTTCCCTGGCCCTGCTTGGCGGCTTTCGCGTGATTCTCGAGGACATCTCGGCATCCCGGCTGGCCGAGAGCGAGATCGAAATTTCTTGTGCATTGGACGCGGCCGTCGGGCGCGGGGAAATCGATATTCGTCGCCGAAGCGAGATCGTGGCAAATCTCTCGGCCGCGCGCTCGATGGATGCAGTTTCCCTAGGTGCCGATTTGCTGATTGATGCCGCGCCTGAAGATGCCGAATTGCAGCTGGAAATTTTTACCATCTTCGACAAGTTCGCCAAGCCCGGAGCGATTTTGGCGAGTACTTCCAATTCGATGTCGATTGCCGAGTTGGCGGAGATGACCAACTGCCCGGAGCGTTGCGTCGGCCTGCGGTTTCCGGCGTCGACGAGCCGAAGCAAATCGCTGACGATCCTGCGTGCACCGAAAACAGACGAGTGCTCCGTGCAAGTGTGCCGTGATTTCGCTCGGCAGCTGGGATTTGAAGCAAACGTGGTCAAACAAGCGGAGGATCCGGTGATCGAGGGAGAACCACATCGGCGATGAGCGCGAACGATCGGATTGAAATCTTGCAAGGTGATTTAACGGAAATGGAAACGGATGCGATCGTAAACGCCGCCAACAACGACCTGAAACTCGGCGGAGGCGTGGCAGGCGCGATTCGCCGCAAGGGAGGGCCGCGCATTCAGGCGGAATGCGACGAGATCGGGACAATCGCGCTGGGCGGAGCCGCGATCACATCTGCCGGAAAATTGAAGGCACGTCACGTGATTCACGCGGCCAGCATGGAGCTTGGCGGACGCACATCAGCCCTCACGCTGCGAAGTTCCACAGCCCACGCCTTGCGCATCGCGGCGCAAAACGGCGTTAAGACTATCGCATTTCCAGCGGTCGGCACCGGGATCGCCGAGTTTCCCATGCGCGAATGCGCGGAAATCATGATGCGCGAAGCCTTGCGGCACCTCCAAGGGGAAACCTCGGTCGAAAAAATCTACTTCGTGCTGTACGACAAAGCAGCGCTCGCTGCATTTCAGCAAGCGTTCGCCGAGCTGAAAGCAAGGGCTCTTCCGCCAAACAGCAAGACAGCCGATTGATTGTCAAAATCGACCGGGAGCGAGTCGGGCCACGACAGCGCGACTAATTATCGTCGGTGCGGCGCTTCAGGACCGGCTCGTTTCCTTGCGGGGTATTGCTCTTGGCCGCGGAAGTCGCGGGGACTGACGCCTTGCCGGTTGATGTGGGTGGAGCGACATTGTCGCCCTTATACGGCGCCTTAATGTATATCGCCGCTTCCGCTTGCGCACCGGCCGTATCGTCGTGCGTGTGTTCCGCCAGGCTATATTCATTGACGGCGCGTTCGCGCTGACCCAGTAGGTCGTAAATCTTTCCGATGTAGATGTGGCTCCACACCGCGGTCCACTTCGGGTCTAGGTCGCCGCCCAACGCCGAGCGAAAGGCATTGGCCGCGGCCTGATAATTCTTCTGGTAGAACATCGCCTCGCCTTCGCGGAAATGCGCCAGCGAGTAATCCGGCTTGATCTCCAGCGCTTGCTGGTATTCTTGAACCGCTTCGTAATATTTGCCAGCGGAGGCATACGATTCGCCGCGCGCCACGATCGCGCGTACGCGAAGCTGGGGAGTCGATTTGAGCAAATTATTGTTCGGATCGATGCTGATTCCGTCAGGAGTAGGTCGTCCGAACGTATCCACCTCAAACTCGGTGGACGTGCCGTCGACCAAAATCTTCTTGTCCACGGGATTGCCTTCGGTTTCTACGCGGACGTCCACCGGCATCCGGAACGTGTCCAGTGGCTGTAGGATCTTGCCCACCACTTTGAATCCCTTGGCCGTGCGATACACAATGTAATTCAGCTTGAATTCCGGGATGCCCGTGGAATTTAGCCATTGCGAAAAGAACGCGACCAGATTTACCGTCGGCTCGTTGGGCTTCGGCGGCGGGAGTTTCTGCGCGGCCAATTGCTCGAATTCGTCGATCGACGCGGTTTTACCCGCGTGGTGGCTGTAGAAATCGTGCAACAGGGAAGTGAATGCGTCGTCACCCATTTCCGTGCGGAGCATATGAAACACCATCGCTCCTTTGTTTTCGACCACGGAATCGAACTGATCCGAATACGCATCCATGCGCTGCGCTTGGGAAATCGGGCCGGCATCGTCGTACATGAGCGCACCGATGGCGAACTCACTGAGCTCGCGATGCAATCCGGAGATGCCGTCCGCCTGCTCGGCGTAAATGGCCGACGCGTAACGCGACAAACCGTTGGTTAGCCACACGTCGGCCGCCGACGCGGGCAGCACGCTGTCACCCCACCACTGGCCCGCGGCAAGCTGCGCCAGCAGGCTGCCATTGGGTTTCGTAGTCCATTGCCGCGCGCTTACAAGAAGCAGCCCCGGCGCCGAGAATCCATCGAGCGATCCATCCGGCATTTGCGCCACGGTCAGGCTCGGCGCGCCGGGCCCGTTGCCGGCGAGCCCGCCGAACTCGTCCGAGAGATCGCTCATCACTAGTGCGAGCGTGCTTCCGTAATCCATCGCCGTCGATGCCTGCGGCGCTGGTGTGTAGATCGAAAAATGATAGCCTTGCGCCGCTACCGGCGAGAGTTGCAAACTGCCTGCCACGAAGGATCCCGCAGGCGACGGTTGATCGCAGTGAAATACGTAGGACGCCTGCTCCGGCGCGTTCGGGCCGATTCCAGGCCGCATCGTTGGCACTTCCGCCTTGCCCGTGCCCACCACGGCGAAACTGCTGGGCACGATAATGTCGAAAGTGCCGGTGTAGCGATTCGAAGGATAATTCGTCAGCGGAAACCAGCGCGCCGGCAGCAGAAGGTAGGCCGAAGTTTTATCAACGGATGCAAACCGCACGCCCTTTGTGGGGCTGTCGTCCTGGCTAGAAACCGAGCCGCTGTACTCAAACGTCAGCGAGACTTTGTCGCCTGGCGTGGCCGAACTCGGCAGCTCCACGCTCAGAAGCAAAGGAGACTCGCCATCGCGGTCGAATGAGAGTGATTGACCAGAGGCCGTTTTTACCGATGCGACGCGCAGATCGGGATGCAATTCCACCAGTACCGTCCGCGAAACCTTGTTCGCCACAAAATCCACCGTCGCTTCGGCGGAAATTGTCTTTTGATTGGGGAATACGATTACTTCAACATTGTAATTCGTTGCGCGGAATGGGAACGCGCGGGACGTTTGCGCCGGCGCGATGTGCGCGGCGAGAAGAAAAAGCAGGAGGGCGGCGGCTGGCCGCCAGACTCCGTTTACCAATCGCGTCTTTCGAAACAACGCAAAATCCTCAAGCTCCTAAGATACCAGATAATCTCTTGCAGTTGCCCGCGGTTACGGACTCACAGCATTCCGCTGAAGATCCCCGCGGCCCGTTCGATTGCGCCGCTGGAGCCGAGCTTCACGCGAACTTCGGCGAGCCCGCGCTTCATTTCATCGCGCGCCGATTCGGAATTCAGTAGCCGCCCGATTTCCGACGCCAGATTGCCGGGTGTGAAATCGTCCTGAATCAGTTCCGGCGCCAAGCGCCGGCCTGCGATCAAGTTCACCATGCCGAAATCGCGCGTGCGAACCATGTGGCGCAGGATCGCGGCCGTGATTGGCGTCACCCGGTAGATCACTATCATGGGCGTGCCGAGAAGCGCCGCTTCCACGGTCGCCGTCCCGCTTGCGACGATCGCGCAATCGGCCGCCGCGAGCACGTCGTACACCGCGCCTTTGACGTGCCTGATATCGATGCCGAGCGATCGTTCGTATTCGGCGAATGGTTGCAGGTTGATTCCTGGCGCAGTCGCGTCCACGAACTGGACGGCGCCGCGCTGCGTATGTTGGCGCGCGATCCGCGCGCATCCTTCCAGAATCGTTCGATAGTGCTGCGCGATTTCCTTGCGGCGGCTGCCTGGCAGAAGAGCGACTATCGGACGCCCTGCATCCAGTCCGTTCCGCGCGGCAAATTCCTCGCGCGTCATCGTCGCGTGCACCACCTCCGCCAGCGGATGCCCGACGAAATTCACCGGCACGCCCGCATCACGATAAATTTGTTCCTCGAACGGAAATATCACCACCATTCGCTTCACGCGACGCTTGACCACCCGCACGCGACCCGGCCTCCATGCCCAAATTTGCGGCCCAATGAAATAGCCGACGGGAATGCCGCGTTTCTTCAGCCGCCGCGCGACTCCAAGATGAGTGCCTGGGGAATCGACCAGGATCGCCAGCGATGCATTGCGCCGTGTGGCCTCGCGCGCCAATCGGTTTTGCACCCACACGACGGTCGGAATTTTGTAGAGTACCTCGGCAATACCAACCACGGCAACTTCGTGATAGTCCGCGATCAACTCCACTCCCGCTTCCGCCATGCGCGGCCCGCCCATGCCGAAAAAGTGCGCGCCGGTCCGCTCTCGAATCGCCTTCACGATGCGCGCCGCGTACATGTCGCTTGAAGCTTCACCAGCGGAAATGAGGATCGTGGGCGCGCTCATGCGGTAGCGTTATTCAGCAGCGTGAAATCTTTTGTGGGACTAGACGAAGATGAATAAGATTCCCGGCGCCACAAAAGCGGTTTAGTCATCGGCGGGCATGGAGTGCGTGAATCCACTTGCCGCGGGCCCGGGAAGAGAAAGCTCCATCTCTTGTTCCTTGTATTGCAACTGATATAGACGATGGTAAATCCCATGGAGCGCGAGCAGTTCCTGGTGCGATCCTTGTTCACGCAGACGCCCTTTATGGAACACCAGAATCCTGTGCGCGTGCTGAATCGTGCTGAGCCGGTGCGCGATCACAATGGCCGTGCGCCCGCTGAGCAAACGGTCGAGCGCCTCGCGGATTAGCAGTTCGGTCTTTGTATCAACGCTCGACGTTGCCTCGTCCAGTATCAGGAATTTCGGATTATGTGCCAGCGCCCGCGCAAAACTCACCAGTTGCCGCTGGCCGACGGAAAGCCCTCCGCCGCGTTCGTTCACCGGCGATTCGACGCCCTTGGCGGCCGAATCTATAAATTGGCCAAGCCCGACCTCGCGCAACGCGCGTACGACCCTGGCCCGGTCGATCGATTGCGTGCCAAGCTTGACGTTTGATTCGAGCGTGCCCGTGAATAGGAACGGGTCCTGCAGCACGATCCCGAATAGGCAGCGCAGGTTCTGCAAGTCCATTTCGCGAATGTCCACGCCGTCCAGTAAGATTTGGCCGCGCTGGATATCGTAGAAACGCAGCAGCAGCTGAATGATGGTCGTTTTGCCGGCGCCCGTGTGGCCGACGATCGCAAGTGTTTGCCCCGGCTCGACGCGGAAGGAAACGTCGCGCAGCACCCATTCGTCGTCTTTGGGGTTCGCGCCGCCGTGGTACGCGAACCAGACGTTGCGAAACTCGACCTCGCCGCGCGGCGTGGGAAATTCGCGAACGCGCGCAGGCGATACAATCGTCACTGGCTCGTCCAGCAGACTAAAGATGCGCTCCGAGGCGGCCATGGCCGTTTGCAGAATATTGAATTTGTCGCTCAGGTCCTGAATCGGCCGGTAAAACCGCTGCGCGTAGATCATGAAAGCGAACAGCACGCCGATATCGATCGTTCCGCCGATCACTCGCACGCCGCCCACCCAGTAGAGCAGGGCAACGCCCCCCATGCTCAGAAACTCAACTCCCGGCATGAAGTACGCGTACGCTTGGATCGCGTCTTTATAGGAATGCATGTAATTGTGGTTGAATTCGCGAAACTGTTCGCGCGATTTGTGCTCGCGATTGAACAGCTGCACCACCGCCATTCCGCTGATATGTTCCTGCAGGAACGCATTGATACGCGCTACGGCAAGGCGAATTCGCCGATTTGCGTCCCGCACCTGATTGCGAAAAATGTACGTCAAGATGATCATGAACGGAAGCGGCGACAGGGTAGCGAGTGCAAGCCGCCAGTTCAGTATCAGCAGTAAAACCGCCATACCGAAGAGCATGACGAAATCGTTCAGCATGGCCACCACGCCGGACGCGAAAAGGTCATTCAGCGCGTCCACATCGGTCGTAGCGCGGGTCACCAGCCGTCCGATCGGGCTGCGGTCGAAGAAGCTCATCGGCAGCCGCTGCATGCGTTCGAAAATTTCCTTGCGCAGGTCGTACATGGTTCGCTGTCCAACCACCTGCATGATGCGCACCTGCGCGTATTGCAAAACGAAGCTTGCCAGCAGCGTGCCAAGGTACGCCCATGCCACCCAAAGCAAGCCCTCCAGAGCCACGCTGCGGCTGATCTTGTGGGAAAACCCCGGGTCCATGTATCTGTCGATGGCTACTTTGAACAAATACGGGCCGATCAGCTCCATCGCCGCCACACCAACCGTGATCGTAAACGCCACCGACACTAACCATCGATACGGACGCAAATAGAGCAGCAGCCTGCTGGTTAGGCGCGTGTCGTAAAGCTTTCCGAGCTTCTCTTCCTCTCGAAAATCGCTCATTCGCGCTCTAGTTCCTCTTCGAGTAATTGCTTTTGATGGAGATCGGCGTAATACCCGTCCAGCGCCAGTAGTTCGTCGTGCGTGCCGCGCTCGACGATTCGCCCTTCGCGCATCACGATGATCTGTTCCGCGCTTCGAACTGTCGAGATGCGATGGGAAATCACAATCGTGGTACGCTGGCTCATCACTCCGCGCAATTGCCGCAGAATTTTCTCTTCCGTTTCCGTATCGACGCTCGAAAGCGCGTCGTCCAGAATCAAAATCTGCGGCTGCCTCAATATCGCGCGGGCAATTGACGTCCGCTGCTTTTGCCCGCCCGAAAGAGTGATGCCACGCTCGCCCACGATGGTGTCAAATCCGTGCGGGAATCTCTGAATCTCCCCAGAGATTCCGGCGATTTCCGCGGCTTCGTAGACGTGCTCCTCGGCCGCTTCGGAGACTCCGAAGGCGATATTTCCCCGGATCGTGTCGCTGAACAGGAAAGTGTCTTGCGGCACATAGCCGATCGAGCGCCGTAATTCGGCCAGCGGGTATTGGTCGATCGGCTTACCGTCGATCAGCAATGTTCCGTGCGGTGCTTCCCAAAGCCGCCCGATCAAGGATGCCAGCGTGGATTTTCCGCTGCCGGTCGGTCCCACGATTGCAAGTGTGCCGCCCGCAGGCACATGAAGACTGACGTCGTGCAATACGGTGATGCTTCCCGCGCCGTTCGCTCCGGTAGGATACGCGAACGAAAGATGCCGGAATTCAATGTCTCCCCGAATCAGAGTGGCGGGCCGATCCTCTGCTTTGCTTTCGTCGTGCTCAATCGCCTGGCCGCCGGCCGACGCCGGCGAGAGCGCCGCTTCCGGTTCCGCGGAGTCGTCCGTGATATTCGGCCGCGCATTCAAAATATAGTTCAGCCGTCCCATGGATGCGGCGCCGCGCTGGAAGATGTTCGTCACGTACCCGATCGCGATCATCGGAAACGTGAGTTGGACCAGGAACGTGTAGAACGCGGAGAACGTGCCGAGAGTGAGCCGCCCGTCGATGGCCCTCCGGCCGCCCAGGGCCAGCAGGATGACCACTGTTGATCCGATCAGCACAGAGAGTGCGGGGAAAAATATGCTCCAGCTGCTGATCAGCTTGATATTTTGCCCAACGTACTCGCGGTTCGCTTCATCGAATACCTTGATCTCGGATTGTTCTTGCGCGTACGCACGGACCACGCGGATGCCGGTCAAATTTTCCTGGGCCCGCGTTGACAATATTCCTAGAGCCGCTTGGATCTGCTCCGAAAGCCGGTGAATGATTTGCCCGAAGTAGCGCACAGCCAGCGCCACGAAGGGCACGGGAATCAAAACCCAGAGCGTCAGCTCCGGGGAAAGGCGGAACATGAAGAAGATGGCGAGCACCATCGTGGTGAACGTTACGGCCGTATACATGATCCCCGGCCCGAGCACCATGCGAACGGCATTCAAATCATTCGTGGCACGCGACATCAAATCGCCCGTGCGATTGCGCGCGTAAAACTCCGGATCGAGCGCCACTAGGCGCGCGAGCACATCGTTGCGCAAATCGTATTCGATATCGCGCGACATGCCGATCAGAATCCAGCGCGTCCAGTAGGAGAAGAATCCCTTCACAACCATCGCTCCTACCAGAATCGAGCAGTACAAAGCGAGGGCATGCCCGCTTCGCGGCGCGTAGAAGGAAAACAGGGGATGAAGCAGCGTCCGCGCCGTTCCGGTCAGCGTCGAAAGCGGCACGGCCGAGCCCCGCAGGCAGTCCATGATCGCGCCAATAATCAATTGCGGTAGCGCGCCCACGATACCCATGACGGCCAGCGTGCAAAGGCCGATGCCTGCAACGCGTTTGTAGCGCACGACGTAAGGGATCAGCGCCTTCAACTCGTGCCAGCCCGAAGGCATGCGGGCAGGCTTGGCGGATGCTCCCGGAACGGCTTGTGCGGTGGCGCTCATTGGCGAGTATTAGACGCGGAGGATAGGTGTTTGATTTCGTTCATGGGCGTGCGGTCACCTTGCATTCGGGATTCTGTGGCATTCCCCGCGGGTTCAGCCCGCCCGTACTGATTCGATTCTAACGCCCGGTTAGGTTTCAGAAAAGGCTCACAAGCGGAGAGATCAGTTTTTTGGTGCCCGCTGCGTGCTCCGTAACTCCAGCCGCTTCAGCGTAGCGCAAGGATTTCGTCCAAGCGCGCCTCGAAATTCTCTTCGCCCTCGGACCACAGACGCATCTGCGTTACGGGCACAGCTGTCGCGACCCGGTGCGACCATTCGAGCAGCTTGCGAATATTTTCCTGCGTCTTTTCCTGATACCTCTCGATATTTTCGGGCCAGGCCATCGCTTCCAGGAACCGAGCTTCTTCCTGGCTCGCCGCGGGCGCGTTGAATCGAGACCTTGCGCCGAGAAGTCCCGCGTGGCCGGTGAAGAGATGTTCGAACCCAAGGGAAAGCTCGAAATGTCCGTTTTCGCGCCAAAACCCTTCGTCGTAATCCTCGCCGTGGCAGAGAATCTCCAACGGCTGTGGTTCGATCGTTGCTTTTGCGGTGGCTGAGTCGAAGACAGCCAAATCCCAGTGGCACTGCATTTCGTACGAGCAGTCACTGTGAACGTGCCCGCGAATAATTTCGATGGCGCCGGCTGGATCGAGAGGCAGAGATCGGTAGTCCTGTTCCAGCACCGGAGCCTCCGACGCGTCGATTGCGCGCACCGTCACCTGGTCAATCCCTGGCCGCTTGGCGGAGTAGGGAACCGTGGCCAGAAACATATCGAGCCGGTTCACAACTTGGTCTTCCGGAAAATCTCGGCACCACACGCTGAGATACGCTTGGTTCGGCATGACTCCATTATAGCGGCGGGCAAAGAAGGAACGGAAACCAAGCTAGCGCGCGCGAAAAGGATTGGAGGCGCCCCGCCCAATTAGTAGCTGCTATTTCTTGGGGCGAGGGGTGTCGTCCTCGTCGTTTTCCTGGAACTGTCCGGAGATTCCCATCAGGCGCTCTTTAATCGTGTCGCCCATTCCGGCGAGCACGTCGGCGCACGTATCGCGAATGCGCTTTTCAGCCGATTTGGCCAGCGTATCCAGCACTGCCTGCGAATGCTGGCCCAGCGTTGTGGCGGAAGCGAGCAGCCAGGAATTCGACGCGTTTTCCAGACGCGTTTTGTATTGCTCGATCGATTCGGTCGAGGATTTGTCGATGTGCTTCATCCACGCGGCTTGTTGTTCCTGCCGTCTTTTCTCCCATTCTTCCAATATGGGCACGAGTTGACCCTGGAGGTAGGTCTGCGCCTGCTCCACGCCCTTGATCATCATGTCGTCCAGGCTCTTTTGAAACTGGACGAGGGAGCCTTCGCGGTTGAATTCGATGTCCGAGCGCGCCTTTTCGAGGGCTTGCCGCGACGCCTCCCCGAACTTCTTCAGAGAATCAGCCGTCACGCGCTGAATGCGGTCGCTGAACCCGGCACCGGCCATTTCGGCATTTTCGGCCAGTTTGGTGCGCTCGCGCTCGGAGACTTCCTTGGCGGCATCTTCGATCTGTGCGCGGCTGTGTTCCACGTACGTGCGGCCGTAGTGGTCGAGTTCGGACGCAACGAGGCTCGACACTTCTGCCGCGCGATGGCGCAATTCAGTGCTCGATTGCTCCACCACCTTTTCGAGCGACGACTGCATCGTGGTATGCGCCTTCTTCTGATACCAGTCGGTGGCCTTGCGGAGCTCTTCGTAGGTGGCGTGCTGCGCTTCCGTTCCTTTCTGTTCGAGCTCTTCCTCGAATTTCGAGACCACGGCGCGCGCGGCCTGTTCGACCTCGGCTGGGTACTTTTGGGCCTCCTGGCGCAGGCGTTCCAGCGATTCCTGTGTCGCCTGTTCGGAAACCTCCCGAATCTTTTCCCGAAGGCTGTTTTGAATCTGCGCGGCCTGTTCCGCGGCTTTTTGCGCATCTTCGCGAACTGCGTTCTGGACCTTTTCGGCTTGCTCTGCCGCCTGCTTGAGTTGCTCGCGGAGCGCGTTCTGTATCTGCTCGGCGTGTTCGCGGGCCGCTGCCAGTTCCGATGCCGCCTGCTGTACTTCGCCGCGTTTAGTCGAAAGCGTTCGCACCAGCTCCGCGGAAAACTCGGACATCACGCCCTGCGCGGAATCGCGCAGGAGCGGTTCGATTTGCTGCACGCGTTCGCCCACAATGTGGTCGGTCCGCCGCGCGATTTCCTCTTGCTGCGATGCCACGATTTCGTCGAGCTTCTGGCGCGTCTGCGCCACGGCGGATTCCGCCGCTTGTTGAAGCTGTGATTTCGTTTCCTCGGCGCGAGCGCGTTCCTGCTCTAGGCCTGAACCGAGAGACTGAATAGTGGATTGCGCTCCGGCCACGGCCTCATCGATCGATTTGTGCAGGCCGGCGGTACGCTCACCAATCGCTTGCTCCGCTTTTGCCGTTGCTGATTGCGCCGCTTCTTCTAGCTTTTGGCCAAGTTTTTCCGAAGCGCTCGATACCGCCGCTTCGAAGGTCCCGCTCCAGCGCAGGCTGGCCGCCGCGGAATCAGCCTGTAACTGCTCGGCGGCCTGGTTGCGCACGGATTGTGCCGTGTCTTCCAGGTTTTTCTTCCACCCATCGAGTTGCTGTTGGGCGGCTTCCGGCGACGACAAGATCTGCAGCGACGGCGAATTAGCCTCGCGCTCGGAAATGATCCGGTCGACCGCCGCTTCCACGGTCTGCTTCAAATCAAGCGCGGCCGTTTGCTGTGCCGCTTGCTGCGAAGCCTGCTCGGTCGCGTGCGTCACCGCTTGCTGCACAGCCTCGCGAATTTTCGCATCGAGATTCGAGGCGGAGTGTTCGCTCGACTTGCGTGCCTCATCGACTAGCGCCGACGTGCGCTCGGCCGCCTGCTGCACCACGCGCTTCACCGTCGATTCCGAAACACGCTCCATGGAAACCTTGATTGCGTGTTCGACAGCTTCGTGCAATTGGGCGTCGAGCTGTTGCCGCACGATCGCCATTTCCTCGTTGATTGCCGAGTGGGCGCTCTTGCGGACCGACTTGTCTAGAGTGTCCTTTGCGTCGGCGACCATTTGCGACACTTGCTTCGAGGCCGCCAGTTGCGCTTCGTGTGCTTGCGCCGGACTCGCCACAATGTGAATTTTCGCTTCCGGCACAGCCGGCGGTTCTTGCGAAGGCGATGCTGATCGCGATAAAGCCGCCGGTGAAGCTTCACGGACCTCGTTAGAGGCCGGAGCGGCTGGAGTCGGCCCCGATGCTGCGGAATCTTTCGGGGGCGTCTCACCCGCCGGTATTTCGAGTTCTTCTTGTACGGACTCCTGTTCGTCCGCGTACGGAAACCAGTCCTCCGGCGGGAACGCGATGCCCCAAATATTTCCGGCGATCTCGAATTCAAGTCCTATTTGGAAAAGCTCGCGAACCGTTCGCGGCCGCTGCACCCATACCACCCGGCCCTGAACCGTTCGCGGAGGCTGTCCGGGGGCAGCCCGGGGAATATCCGCTGTGATCGTGGAATTTTTGGGGACGTAATGTTTCGACTGGTATTTGCAGCCGTGGCAATTGATCATCACCGTCGTGGTGCGTTCCTTGAATGGTTGCCCGAGCGCGTCCACACCCGTGACGGTGATCGGCACCGCTTGCACGATGCGCGTGCTGCGGCGCTTCTGCGGGATGCCTTCGTCCGATAGCAAAGGATCGACCACACACCCCTCCGGTCAGCGTGATGCCAGAGTAACATTGCGCTTCCCAGGGCTGTCGATAGGACCATCCGATTTGTTCGTAAGGGTAACTTCCAGCAGGGGTTGGAGGGCTAAAATGGTTCGTATCGGAACAGTTGGAGCGTGGCCTCGTTTAAGCTGCTTCATCCGGCCGTGACTGCCTGGTCAGCTCCAAGATGCGGGAGCTCGATCGTCCACCGTTTGCCCTTGCTCTACTAACTCCTGCAGCCACCCAAGCATGCGCGGCCAGCCGCGATAGCTCTGTGCCAGTTGTGGATGCGCAGCAAACCCGCTGTGGCGGACGCGCACGAGCGTGCCTTGCGCCACCGGCTGCAACTCCCAACGAACGGTCGTCTCCGCGTCGCCGGTCCACGTGGCCACCCAGGTCGTGGCGAGCAATCGGGGAGGATCAACATCCAGGTACGTTCCGAAAATATCGAAATTGTGGCCCTGCCCGTCGATTCCGGAGCAGCGCCATTTTCCTCCAACGCGCAGATCGATTTCGAATTGCGTGCAGCGGTAGATGCCCTTTTGTCCCCACCATTTCACCACCTGCGCCGGATCGACCAGCGCTTGAAATACGCGTTCGGGCGGAGCGGACATCTCAATTTTGGCGACGATTTCATCTCGCACGGGAGAAACGTTCGGTGTTGACATGAATATCCTCCAGTTTACTCTTTCCCTTTCCGGTGCTTGCCGTTTACCGGTCTCTCCTTGGCATACTCGGATTCGACAAAGTCTTTCAGTCCAGAAAGGCGCGCTTTCCAAAAGCCGCGATAGTGCTCGAGCCAGCTATCGATGGTCTTTAGCGGCCCCGGATTCAGCCGGTATACGCGCAGTCGCCCGTCGCGGCTCTCGTTTACCAGCCGCGCGCGCCGCAGCATTCGTAAATGCTTGGAGATTGCCGGACGAGAAACGGCGAATTGTTCCGCGATGCGCCCGGCTGGGAGGTCGCCTCGTCGCAGCAGATCGAGCACCGCGCGGCGAGTCGGATCGGCCAGCGCGCGAAACACCGGCTCGGATAAACGGGTAACCGAAAGGCTACGCATAATCCGTAACTATACGGTAGCATATCGACGCTGTCAAACGGGGAAATGCGGCCCAGTCAAACGCGCCAACCGGAAGGCGTATGTGCCAAGGATTATGGAAGGCAGGCAGCTTGCGCGGCTTGCAGTCCGCTTTTGCTGTCGTGTGGAAGCAGCATTCTCACCGTGCCATCCGCAGCCCTAAAATTCTTCAGGTCCTTACCGCTAATTCGGCTTTGGGATCGCTCGCCGGAGCGGCTGTCCGCGTCGACGTAGTTATAGCTTCTGCCTTGCTTCGCGACGATCGGGCATTTTGGCGCCGGCACATAAAAAGGCTGGCCGTGGGTTACCAGGAGCGGACGTGCCATCAAATTTGGAATCTCCTCCACGCGTCCGTGAACGTTCCACGCGGGAATTGGCTCCGCAAGCGCTTTTGGTGGCTTCTGTCGGTTGGGGAGATGCCGAAACTGTTGTGCGCAAAGCGGGCTGCTGGCCGCCAGGATGGCGGCGAGCGCCAATGCGAATCGCGTCATGGGAACCTCCTGCCGCGAGTGAGAGCGGCTACGCCCGTCAGGGCGTCAGCCGTTCTGAACAAGATTTAGGCGCGCCGGCCCGCAACTGTCAAGCACGATCTCAAGCGCGCTTTGGCCCTTCTGTGCCCCGTCCAGATCTGCGGCAACTCGGACATCTTCAAAACTCCGGAACTTTTCGCATGCTGCGCCGAATCCAATATATAAGGCAGCCGGAAACGTGCTCGGCACAACATATACGGAGAAATCGAAATGGGAATTTACTCAAAATCTGTTTTCGCCATCCTAGTCCTGGCGCTGAGCTGCATGCCGGCTCTGGCGCAACAAGAGCGGCCTGGCCCTCCGCCAGATGCTTCTCAAGCTAATTGGGGCGGTCTTGGCCCCGGCCGGACGGCCGATCCGCCGGTCGGCGCCCACCATACGCACGTCTGGATCGACCGCGGGCAAGGCCGCGGATTTGCCGTTTGGGGGCGCGACCTAGATATGGGCGGGATGATGGGGGACGGCAGCGCCTTCGGATTGCGCGGCATGAATGGCATGAATATTGACGCGCAGTTGGCCCGCGCGCAGCGGCTCTTGCGCGAACCGCAGCTCCGCCAGCAACTAGGCATCAACGACCAAGAGGCGAACAAACTCGAAAATGAAGTGACCGATTTTCGCAAAACGCTGATTCAAGACCGCGCCAATCTCGGTGTGCAGAAAATCGACCTGCAAAACCTGATCGCTGCGCAGAACCCGGACCGCGCTGCCGTCAATAGCAAGTTGCAGCAAGTGGGCACAGCGCAATTGGCGCTGGAGAAGGCCACCGTCGATTTCGCGCTCACTTTGAAGCAGGAAATCACGCCCGCGCAGCGCCAGAAGATTCGCCAACTTTTGCGCCACCGACGGCGCAACTTCGGTCCCGGAAATGGCCCTGCGGCAGGAGGCGCGCGATTCGGACGCCGTAACCGGCGCAGGCCGCGTCCGGACATGTCGGCTGGGCGACAAGCGCGGCCGCCGGAGAACGCGCCCGCTCCTCCGAATTCACAAGGAGGGCCGCAAGGCAGCACTCCGCAAACACCCAATCAATAGCTTCGCCGCGCAAATTCCACTGCGCGCTACCACACATGGAAGCTGTAGCTTGGCTTCTGGCTCTGTGCGGCTGGAGGGCCAGAAAGGGATCAGAAATCGCTTCTCAAGAGAACTTCCCATGTGCCATCCTGACGCCCCGTGCCACGAATCTTCCCCAATGCAGCGCCGTTGCTCGGCCCGTTCCTCCGCGTGGCCAACGAACTGGTCGCCGTGACCCGCTCGCCTTGTCTGGTCGCGCCCACCTCAACCTGAGCTTGGTCCACGAGGGGCGCGATTGTTAACCATTAGAATAAGTATAATCTAAGTTAGATTGTTGTGTTGTCGGACGGTTGGAGCCACTGCTTTCCAATTCAGTTCCCGAGGCGCCCTCAACGAGATCTCCTGTAATAGTGGTTTGGCGCGCCGGGCGTGGGAACATCGTTGGTGACTTGCGCCCCTCTAGCATGCGCTTGTGCCAATGCAGCAGTGAGTGTGATGCCGGTTCCCGAGATCTGTGTACCCACCGCGTGCGCATGAGCGAGCGGCGCGGCGACCGTGATTGCGCTGGCTCCGTATCTTCTGATGGAGGCGACAACCGCCGTCTCCGAGTTCGCGCCACGATCAATGGTGATAGTCTGGCCGTTGCTAAAGCCAATCGCGCTGGCGACGGGGATAACGGTCGCGCCCACGCTGGTCGCGGTGCTCACAGTGGTAGCGCCTGCCGTGCCAACCGTCGCGACGACAGCGGTTTCGAGGTTCGCGCCGGTATCAACCATGATCTTCTCGCCAGCGTCAAATCCTGCCACGCTGGTGACTTTGATATTGGCCGCGCCCGTGATCGCTGCGGCCGACAGTGTGGCAGCAGCCTGCGTCAGGAAATCATTGCAGTTGCTGTCCGTGTCCGCGCCATCTGGGAACCGGCCCGCGCTCGTATTGGTGGTGCTGGCGACCCCAGCAGTTGGCCCGAAACCACCGGTCGGCCCGGGCGCAGGCACGTAACATCCACTCCGCTCTGGTCCGGAAGCGGTTTGGTAACCCTCGGCTGCCCATGGGTCTACGAGGCCGCCGTAGTTGAGACTATCCACCACCAGACCGGAGGAGCTACGTAGCACCATACTGCCTTGTTTAATGACGATGGCCCTGCCGAACAGGTCGGCGGTGGTGGTGAGTTCGGGTCCCCCGAACCACTGGTTAGGTGCTGGTGGCCCTAGATAGCCTGCGGCTTTGACTGCAGAATCACGCACGACCGCGTTGATCTTGTGGCCTTTCGCCAGTCGGCTGTCGAGTGTGATTCCACTGCCGAGCGCCTGGACAGGCTCATTGCTTGAGTGGGCAAAAGCCGTCGCCGGCTGGAAGCTGATCCCCGTACCCCGATCGCTGAAAGGTAGGTTGGCGGCATGATTGAACCTTAGCGGGGCGGCCAAGTCGAGGCCCGCGCCCGGAGCCACAATCGTCTCGCCGTCGATATGCGCCCGATCGAGAGCCGGCGTTACGTCGATGTTGGTGCCGGCAAAACTCGCGGCGCCAACGGCGGTGATCGTAACCGCCTGCCAGTTCGCGGGCGTGCCGATATTGACCTTATCACCCACAGCGAGATCGTTCGCACGGCGGACTTTGATTTCGGTTGCGCCGGCCTTTGCATTAGCCGATAGATTCGTGCGGATCGCCTGCGTGCCAACTCGCGCAACCCTGATGTTTTCGATCCCATGGCCGACGCTGTCGATGTCCAACCTGATATGGTCGCCGACGGAGATGTCGGCTACGGAAGTCACCTTTATGTTGGTCGCACCTGCAGCCGCGTCCGCCGCCAGATAAGCTTGCGTGCCCGGTTTGCCGACTGCCGTGACCGTTGCAAACTCATACCGCTCCACTGACCTTGCAACCGCAGGATAGGTGGCCCCGTAGCCGAGGGCGATTTTCTCGCCGACCACGAAACCAGAAACGCTGGTGACGGGAACATTGGTCGAGCCGGCGGGGATCGTAATCACTGGACCATCGGGGAGCGGTTGCCACAGCGTCGTACGGTTGCTAGCCGCTGTGCCGATGCTTGCGATCTTGCGCGTCTCCGCCTTGGAGCCGGTGTCGATGCTGATCGTATCGCCTGCCGACATACCAGCAGTACTCCGAACGTGGATCGTGCGATCGCCCGCGTGCGCGGACGCTGCAAGCCCGGAATTCGAGAGGCCAAGCAGGTAGAAGCCGCGCGCTGCGAGCTTCGTTCCGGCGGGGATCTTCACCGTCGAAAAGATGGCCTGCTGCGTCGGATGCTCGGTCAGCGTCCAATTGGAGATGTCCACACTCCGGGTTCCGGCGTTGTAGAGTTCAATGAAAGAGTCCGTGGAGTTGTTGCGAGAACCAGCGCTAATGCGGAATTCGTTGATCTTGATCGGACTGACGTCCCGCACTTTCTCGGTCATTGTCTGGAATTGCTTCCTGCCGCTGGTTGGATTCTTCCACGAGACGTGGCCGACCAGGTCGCCGTTGAACGCCGCCGGTCCCGAGGTGACCGTGAAGCTCGCGCTGACGCTCGCACCTGGAGCCACTGGATCAGCGAACGTCTTCGAAGTTTCGTTGGTGCCAGTAACAAATGATTTCCACCGCTTGCTGGGCATCGAGATGCTCAACTTGACGCCCACCGCGGGCGCAGCGGCAGTATTCGTGAAGGTCACAGTGGTGTTTCGCGAGGATCCCGGTGAGAACGTTTGGAGTCCCGGCGGAGTGGCGGAGGCTGACGCCGGAGCCAAGCTGAGCTGCGGCACTTCGTATCTGGCAGCCACAACGTTCGCTTGCACCAGTTGGTCGGTGGCGTCCGTCGGGAAGGTGCCTGCGGCCGTCATCGCGCCTTCATAAAAAGTTCCCTGCGAGCCGTTGCTGTTGTCACCGCCGTTGCCAAGGACGATGGCTCCCTGCTTGCGCATCGGATCGTAGGTGGCATTCACACGCGGACCATTGAACATGACCGACAGCATGCCCTTCTGTGCGTTGCCTCCCATGGATGTCCAATGATGCGGTTCGCCTTTGGCCATCGCCGTGACGAATCGCCAGGTGATGCTCGGCAGGTCTGCACAGAGTTTCGATCCATCCGAATTGACACAACCGACCAGGTTGTTTTCCTGATCGGTCATGACCCACGGTCCCGGCGGGTTTCCGTGATACCAAGCCGTGGCATCGCCGAAATAGGCGGTTTCCATGGTGCCGCTGTCATCATCGTGGCTATCGGTTTCGGCATTGCCGAAGTCGAAGCAGCAACCATTATTGAAATGCTTGCCGTTAATGACCCAGTATTGCCCCTCCGCTTGATCGTCAACTGCGGTGGCCCTCGGGTCGTCATTGCGCAAGCCCATGCCTGGCTCGATGAAAATGCCGTAAGCCTTGTGACCCATGATCGTAATCGGCGCCATGTCGGCGAGCGGGACGTTGTTAAATCCACCCATGGCCGGACCGCTGAATCCGCCGCGGGGCGCCTGGGTCAGGTTGTTGTGTTTGGGGGACTGGTCGTAGATGGTGGTGATCCAGCAATAGGTATTGGCGCAAAACTTATCCTGCGCGGCCGCGTCGGCGTATCCGCCAGCATCTGGGACTGGCGACGCGATGGACTGGACGACGCCGATGTCCAGCCTCTTGCCATCCGACTGGCGCAGGACTTGGTAGAGCGGGCCGTTGTAGGAAGCGTACAGCGCACGCGTGGTGCTGAGGGCGGCCACGCAGGGGTCGCCGGCGGCAGCATAAATGTCGCATGGGCCTTCGGCCCTGGGCGGAGGTGCATTGGATCCCGCTCCAGCCTGTTGCGCCAGCGCCAACATAGAGGCGATCGGCGTGAGCGCCAGCGCGAGCGTAAGTGCAAGATTGATTCTCATTTTCGTGTTTATCCTAATCTGCCCATCCGAATTCTGTCCGGCGTCTCAAGTTCTAAAGATTTCTAGTAGGAATGCAAGTAAATCAAAGTGCAAAGGGCTTCGTTCGACAGAATGCTCGGGAACCAAAGAACCAGTTTCGGTGCCCTAAGGACTGGGTGTAACTCCCACCATTTTCCGCATGCTTCCGTTTGGGTTTAGTGCACTCGCGCGCGTGTTTCGCAGCGGTCGTGACCTCTTCATCGAGCATCTCCTTCTGCGACGCCAGTTCGCCGTGCTGAAGCGACGACATCCACGTCCAGGACTGGGAATGGTTGACAACCTGTTTTGCATCCTTATATCAACCGGCCGGATTGAGAGTCAATTGACGCGGGATTTCCGTTTTTGAGCTACCAGACGGACCCCCTTATACGCCCGAGGCTCTCCGTTTTTTTGAGGAATTTCGTGAAGCCGACCTGGTAGAGGAGATCCGCACTTTCTCGACTTGGTCGGCAAGCGTGCGTTCGGGTTTGAGGTGCTCCCGCTAAGCCGTTGGTATTCCGCCAACGACAGTCGTTCTTGCCGGCAGTGCTCAGCGTTCAAGGCGTCTTTGCCGGCATCGTCGACCGGTCGGCCTAGGCACGCTTGTAAAAGGCTCTAACCCACGTTTCCTAGAGGAATGGCGGAGAGGGTGGGATTCAAATCCTACTAACCTAAGAAATTTCCATCGATATTGGTAAACCGTAACCGTCTTCGCTGTCAAGAAAGAAGGAGGGGGCCTACCGCCAATTTGAGGTTTTCCCATCAACGATGAGAAATCTGATATCTGGGATTTCGCCCGATGTCTTAGGAAGTCTTAGGAATCAATCAGTCCCTAACGACTGGGTGATACCTCGCGCGTCTGGTGTCGCTTACAGCGAGTCATCGTAGCGGTACTTCTTCGGCGGCAGCTTCTTCTTGAATTGCGCCTGCGTGCCGACTTCTGCCCTACAGAATAATTTGTTCTATCGGCACGTTGGCACGGAGAGTCATAATGCAAGTCTCGCTAGGAGGCTGCCGTGGCCAAAGCTGTTCTCGGAGGCAATAACAAAGTACGAGTGGCAGTGGTGCAGGCCGCGCCGGTGTTTTTCGACAAGGAGCGAACGGTAGCCAAGGCTTGCGGCCTGATTAGGGAGGCGGGAAAAAACGGTGCCGAGTTGGTAGCTTTCCCGGAGGCATTTATTCCCGGCTATCCCGCCTACTACACGTGTGGCCCGGCCACCAGCACCGAAAAGTTCGTCGCCTACAATCTGGGTCTGCAGGACAATGCGGTGGTGATTCCGAGCGAGGATACTCAGGTCCTGGGTGAAGCCGCACGCGATGCTGGCACATACGTCGTCGTGGGAGTAAATGAACTCGACGACCGGGTTGGCAGCCGCACGGTGTACAACACTCTGGTCTACCTTACCCCGGACGGCGAGGTCCTTGGCCGTCACCGCAAGCTGATGCCTACCTTTACCGAGCGGAGCTACTGGGGACGCGGCGATGGCTCGGACTTAAGGGTTTTCGATACCCGGATCGGAAGGCTGGGCGGCCTGATTTGCTGGGAGAACCATATGATCCTGGTACGTGCCGCGATGATTCACCGAGGCGAGGAAATGCACGTGGCCAACTGGCCAGGCAGCACCGGTGCAGGTGGTTCCGGCCAGCCGCTGACGGTCGGCGAACGCAGCGGCAGCGATGACATGCACGCCGCCATCAAGGAACACGCCTTCGAGGCAGGGGCCTTCGTCCTAAGCGCGCACGGGCTGATGCGCGACGAGGACATCGGAGCTCCGTGGGAGTGGCTCAAGTCCGACCCGGTCATGAACCACCGCTGGGCTATCGGCGGCAGCGCGATTGTTGACCCGATGGGCAGCTATTTGGTCGCACCTGTTTACGACGAGGAGAAAATCCTTTACGCCGATTGCGAGGCCAACACGATCAAGGCGGCCAAGGTGCTGTTCGATTCTCTTGGCCATTACACGCGCTGGGACGTCGTTCAACTCCTGGTCCGAGAGGAGGGATGGCATCCCGAGCGCGCGCTGGGCGAGGAGCGCAAAGTTGCCGCCCTTCATCTCCCAGCCGCTGAGCTTCGCCGGATCTCGGAAAGCTGCGAGGTTCCGATTGACAAGCTCGAAGCCATCCTGACTCAGCTTCAAAGCGCGGTTTGAGAAAAACCGCAAAGGAACATTTTCTTTCTTGGAGGACTCCATGGACCGCATCCAATCGCGCATGCGCCAAAGAGGACTCGTGATGAGATTTCCGTGCCGGCCCGATCAGCTGATCGAAGCAGCCACCCCGCTTGATAGCATCTTCACGCTCGCCCACTTCGGTATCCCTGAGATTGAGACTCAACAGTGGACGATTAGGATCGACGGGATGGTGCGCCACTCAATAGTGCTGACGCTTGATGATGTGATGCGCTGGCCAAAGCGTACGGTTCTCGCGGTTCACGAATGCGCCGGGAATCCTCTTAACCCGACCGAGGCGACCCGTGGGGTCGCCAATGTGGTCTGGGGCGGCGCCGACCTGAGGGAGATTTTCGAAGACGCCGGCATCGATTCGGCGGCGCGCTTCGTATGGTCGTACGGCGTCGACCACGGCGAATTTGGCGACATAGAGTGCGAGTCTTATCTGAAAGATTTGCCGCTCGATCGACTGGCGAAAGGCGACGTGATTCTGGCTTATGAGATGAACCGAGAGCGGTTGACGGTCGAGCATGGCGCGCCGGTCCGCCTTTTTGTCCCGGGTTATTACGGCACAAACAGCGTCAAATGGCTCCGGCGGATGACTATAGCCGATCGCCGTGCGGACGGTCCGATGACGACCGTGCTCTACAACGACGAGGCGGGTCCTTCGCGCGTCGGTGGTCGCGACAGTTCGTCCCGGCCTGTTTGGGAGATTGCGCCCGAGTCGGTAATCGTCGCACCCGCGCCCAATGCCGAATTGCGCGCTGGGAAGGCTGTCGAGATATGGGGCTGGGCGTGGGCTGCGCGAGGCATCGCCCACGTGGAAGTTAGTACTGACGCTGGCGCAACATACGAGAGCGCAGAGCTTGATGACCGCGAGCAATGGTCGTGGCAGCGATTCTCATACGAGTGGATCCCAGCGTCAGCCGGGAAAGTCACGGTTTCCTGTCGGGCGACGGATTCCGACGGAGCGACGCAGCCGCCTACCGCCGCGCGCAACTCTATTCACAAAACTGTCGTCAGCGTAGCAATTGCCCATTAGTGTGAGACGCTTGGCTGCCGATGGGCGGTGGGGGAGTCGGCCTCCCGCTCGAATCAGCCCAACGCGGTCACTCGATGAGCACCGCGCGGCCTCTTGAGGGTTACGATGGCAGCTCTGCTGGGGGTCCCGTTCTGGCGGCCACTTCGTTGAGTGGGTGAGCAGATGAGGTGTATCGCCGAGTATCGAAGCTTGGAAGGAGCACGGACCAGCATCGCTCGTTGGATCGAGGCGTACAATCAAGACCGGCGTCATCGCGGAGTCCAAAATCGCACGCCGCACGAGGCCTTCTTGGCTTTCATAGCTCTACTAAACTCGGAGTCCCTGACTATCTAAATTAGCGTAGCGGGGAGCCTTACAGGGGAGTCCCCAAAAAGGATGAATGACCCTCCGTGCGCCCGGCTGCCGTCTTACCGCTGCTGACTTATTGCTGCCAGCCGCCGCCGAGGGCGTCGTAAAGCTGAACGAGGGCGAGGCGCTCGTTCAGTTCAGCTTGCGCGAGATTGAGTTCCGCCGCGAAATAGTTTGTTTCGCTTGTGAGCACTTGCAAATAACTTGCTCCCCCGTGCTGGAAGAGTGTTCTAGAAAGGTGCTCCGAGTCCTGAGCGGCGGAAGTGAGGAGTGCCTGTTGGACGCGGAATTCACGGTCTTTCTGATAAGCTACTAGCGCATCGGAAACTTCCTGAAACGCATCAATGATCGTTTGCTTGTACGTCAACAGCATCTGCTGTTCCTGGGCCTGGGCGAGTCGCATACCGGCGTGTAGCCCACCAGCCTCAAATACGGGCTGAGTGAGCGATCCTGCCACATTCCAGAGGCCGGCCGATCCGGTGAACAATTTGGTCAAAGCGTAGCTTTCGAAACCTGCCGTGCCCGTCAAAGAAATATTTGGAAAATATGCGGCGCGGGCAACACCGATCTCGGCGTTTGCCGCGATCAAGCTTTCTTCGGCTTCGCGAATGTCTGGACGCCGTTCGAGAAGGTCGGAAGGCAAACCCGCCGGAACCTGAGGGAGAAGCGGCTGCTCGGTGAGGGGGCGGCCGCGAGGGATCGTGCTGGGGTTTTCGCCCAGCAGAATACTGAGCGCGTTTTCTTGCTGCGCGATCTGCCTTTGGAGGTCCGGAACGGTCTCCCCCGCTGCATAAACGAGTTGCTCCGCCTCGCGCACTTCGAGATGGGATGCCGAACCGTGTTGGGCCAGTATCTTTGTCAGCCGCAACGAGTCCTGCCGGGAGGCGAGCGTGCGTTGCGAAATTTGCAACGACAGATCGAGTTCGCGAAGCTGAAAATACCCCGCAGCCACACTGGAAACTACGGACGTAACAACGGCACGGCGTCCCCATTCCGAAGCGACCAGATTGGCGCGCGAGGCTTCGGTTTCTCGGCGGTACTTTCCCCAAAAATCAAGGTTCCAGATGACGGACAGATCCACTTCACCAACGTTCGTCTGATAGGCCGGGAAGGCGCTGCTTATTTTGGGACTTCGCTCGGAGTAACCTTCGAGGCCGGCTCCAGCCATCGGAAACTGGTTCGCGCGAGTGATCCCAAGTTCGGCTTGCGCCTGAAGGATGCGGGCCGCGGCAATTTGCACGTCGTAGTTCTGACGCAAGGCCGTGCGAATCAATTCCTGCAAGATCGGATCTTGAAACACTTGCCACCATTTTTCGTTGCCTAATGATACCGCAGAGGCCTGACTGGGGGACGCACCGCGATACGCGGCAGGAGCCTGGATCGCGGGCCTCTCGTATTTCGGACCGACGGTGCAACCAGCAAGAAGCAGGCAGAATAAGAGCAGAGCAAGCCTTTGCACGTCAGTGGCCCTCGGGCGAAGGAGCGTTCGCGAGGCGAATCTCAGGAGGATGTGGTTTCCCGCCGGAAATCCTTTCCACGGCGTAGAAGATGGCAGGAATGAGGAAGATCGCAAGGAGGCTGGCCGCCACCATGCCACCAATAACCGTAGTGCCCATGATCCGACGGGCGACAGAACCTGCGCCGGACGCGAACCAAAGTGGTGCGACTCCGAAGATAAATGCGAAAGAGGTCATCAATATGGGCCGGAGGCGGAGCCTGGCACCACGGAGCGCCGCATCCATGAGCGACTCGCCTTTCTCATAGGCGGATTTCGCGAATTCAACGATCAAAATGGCGTTTTTGGCCGCCAGTCCGATCAACATCACCAAACCAATTTGCGAATAGACGTCATTTTCGATCTGAACCATGTACGGCGGATAGAAGGTCTGCGTAAATAAACGACGCAGCAAAAGTAATCCCAGCGCGCCAAACACAGCCACGGGGGTGCTCAGCAGAACGCTGAACGGAAGCGACCAACTTTCGTATAGAGCTGCGAGGATCAGAAAGACAAACAGGAGGGATATCCCAAAGATCGTGGTAGCAGATATGCCCGTCTGCGCTTTCTGCTGCTGATAGGACATTCCCATGTAGTCAAAGCCCATGTCGCGAGGCATGATCTGCGCAAATACTTGTTGGAGAGTGGCCATCGCCTGATTGGAGCTATAGCCTGGAGCGGCGCTGCCATTAATTTGAGCGGAAGGATACTCGTCGTAATGCATGATGTATTCGGGCCCGAAGCGATGCTCGAATTTGGTGAAAGTGGAAACGGGCACCATGCCTCCGCTCTGATTTCGGACGTAAAACTGCGCGGCCCCTTTCGTGTTGTTCCGAAAATTGCCTTGAGCTTCGACGTAGACCTGCCACTGGCGGCCAAACCGATTGAAATAATTGACGAACAGACCGCCCATATAGGTCTGCAAGGCGGTGTAAATGTCGGAAATAGCCACACCCTGCTTCAGCGCCTTCTCGCGATCCACATCGACGTATTCCTGCGGAACGCTCGGCAGCATCGATGAATTAAGCCCAGTGATCTCCGGACGCTTGCGTGCCGCTGCCACAAACTTATCAACATTGGCTGCCAAATATGAATTGCCCTCCCCTCCACGATCTTCGAGCACAAAAGTAAAGCCGCCAGATGTGCCGACGCCCGGAATGGCGGGAGGGGAAAAGCAAAAGGCAGATCCCTGAGGAAGTTTGCCGAGCTCCTGGTTGAGCCGCGCTTTGATGGCCTGGAATTGCTCCGATTCCTGTGTGCGGTCCGACCACGGTTTCAAAGTAATAAAGAAAAAGGCGCTATAGCTGGTCTGAACGAAGTCGAGCAGGTTGAAGCCAATGACGCTGACGGTGTATTGGACGCCGGGCGTTTTGTCAATCGTCGCTTGGACCTGCTGCGCGGCTTCCGCGGTGCGTTGGAGGGAAGCGGCGAGTGGAAGTTGAAGGCTGGCGTAGATGTATCCCTGGTCTTCATCGGGCAGGAATCCCGAGGGCAGTTTTTCGGCGAACCAGACCGCCGCAACAGAAAAAAGGATTAGAAGAATGGCCGCGACAGGAATCTTGCGAATCAGGGCCGCGCTGCCTCGCACGTAAACGTCTGTAGCGCGCTGGAAAACACGATTGAACCAGCCGAAAAATCTTTGGAGCAGGCCTTTGCCGGGCTTTTTCGGACGAAGCAGCAGGGACGCGAGAGCCGGGCTGAGGCTGAGGGCATTGAACGCGGAAATGATCACTGAAATCGCGATAGTGATCGCAAACTGCTGATAGAGCCGTCCCGTAATCCCTGGAATGAATGCTGTGGGTACGAATACAGCAGATAGGACCAAGGCGATGCCGATAACGGGACTCGAAATCTCCTCCATGCCTTTTAGAGCCGCCTCTTTCGGCGTCGAGCCCTCCTCGATATGGCGTTCAACTACCTCGACCACGACGATCGCGTCATCGACCACCAAGCCAATGGCTAAGACGAGACCGAACATTGAGAGCGTATTGATGGAGAATCCGAAAAGCGGGAAGAATGCGAACGTGCCAATAAGCGAGACGGGAACGGCGAGCAGAGGAATCAACGAGGCGCGCCAGCCCTGAAGGAAGATGTACACAACTATGATGACTAGGATGAGCGCGAGTACCAGAGTCAGCAGGATTTCGCGGATTCCCTCCGTCACGGCGTGAGTTTGATCGAGCGAGATCGCATACTTCATGTCGGGCGGGAAACGCGTCGCCTGCTGGGCTAACAAGGCGCGGACGCCCTTCGCGTCATCAACGGCGTTGGAGCCAGGAAGCTGGTATATCGCCAAGATCGCACTGGGCCTGCCATTGAAACGCCCCATGAGCGAGTAGGTTTGCACGCCAAGCTGAACGCTCGCTACATCCTTCACACGCACTACGCCACCGCTGCCGTTCTCGCGGACGATAATGTTTCCGAATTGCTCGGGAGTTACGAGACGGCCTTGTGCGCGCGCAGAATACGTGAATTCTTGGCCCGGGGGAGCCGGCTCGGCGCCGATTTGGCCGGTCGGATTCACAGTGTTTTGCGATTCGACGGCACTAACCACATCGGAGGCCGTAATGCCGAGCTTAGCCATAAGATCAGGCTTAAGCCAAATGCGCATAGCGTACTGGCCGGAGCCGAAAATCTGCACGTTGGAAATACCGGGGAGGCGTGTAATCGGATCGTTTAGATTGATGTAAGCATAGTTAGCGAGGAATTGCGCGTTGTAGGTGCCCTTCGGCGAATAGATTGGGACGAGCATCATCGGAGCGGTGGGTGATTTCTGGATTGTGACGCCGAATTTTGTAACGTCCGATGGGAGTTGTGGGGCGGATTGCGTCTCGCGCATCTGGGTCAAGATGAGATCCGTATTGGGGTCCGTCTTAACGCCGAAATCGACCACCATGCTCATCTGACCGTTCGCGGTGGCATTCACGGAATACATGTAGTTCATGTTGTCCACGCCGCTCATCTGCTCTTCAATAGGCGTGGCCACTGACTGCGCGACAGTTTGGCCGTCCGCGCCGACAAACGTCGCCTGTATTCTTATCTCGGGGGGAACGATGTCAGGAAATTGTGCAATGGGGAGACGGGCGATTGAAATGCCGCCGATTAAAACAGTCAGGATTGCAATCACGATCGCAACGATTGGACGATTAATGAAGAATCGAGGCACGCTTCACTTGTTCCCCGAGCCTGGATTGAAGGAAACAGGAGTAACGATGCTGCCGTCCTTGACCTTCGTCGTGCCTTCGGCCACGACGCGCTCGCCTTCATGTAAACCTTTACTGACAACCCACATCGTGCCCACACGCTGGCCAACTTCCACGTCGCGGATTGAAACTCTGTTGTCGGATCCCACTACAGCGACTTGGTTGGATCCCTGAAGCTGAGTGACGGCACGCTGTGGAACGAGCAAGGCGCCCTTAACTATGCGGGTTACGGCGCGAATTTTCCCGTATTGACCGGGACGGAGTACGTCGCCCGGATTGCGGAATGCGCCAACAATCGTGATGGTACCGGTTTGCTGATCAACCTCGCGGTCGGCAAACAGAATTTTACCGACGCGGGGATAGCGATTTCCATTCGACAGCGTGAGCTGCAGCGGAATCGTGGAAGCCCGCGACAACAGGTTGACCGCACCTCCAATCCGGTCGGTGATTTGGAGGTATTCGTCTCCACTGATTGGGAAATAAGCCTTGATGGGGTTGACTTGGGAAACGCCCGTAAGCACGGTCGCGGGCGTTACAAGATTGCCGACTTGAACTTGCGCAATGCCGGCGATTCCCCTGATGAGCGTACGCACCTTCGTGAACCCGAGATTTAGGGCCGCTTGCTCTACGGCAGCTTTTCCTGCGGCCACAGTGGCTTTACCGGCCAGTTGAGCTTGCGTGTCGTTATCGAGCTGGCTCTGAGGAATCGCGTTCGCTTGCGCCTCGGGAACGTCGCGCTTAACGTTGAGAGTGGCATTACCAAGCTGCGCCTCAGCCTCCGCCAACTGCGCATTCGCTTGATCCAGCACCGCCTGGAATGGACGAGGATCGATCTCAAAGAGCACCTGGCCTTCGTGAACGACCGAACCTTCACGATAATCCTGCTTGATGAGGTATCCAGTAACCTGCGGTTGTATTTGTGCGTTCACATATCCATTTAGGGTGGCCACCCATTCCCCATAAATGCGGACGTCTTTTTGAATGACCGAGGTGACTTGCACTTCAGGCGGGCGGGTAGACCGCGCCGCCGTTTTATGACCGCAGCCAGCACACGAAAAAAGCGCTAAAGCACTTATTAAGAGGGCAATCGCTATGGAGAAGCCGTGACGTGGCGTACTCAATCCATTCTCCTCTAGCGCTGCAAGCGTTGCAGGGCAGTTTGCGCTGATTCCTGAAGGCGAAACGACCAAATATATTAGCTCAGTTGCCAGATATCCGGTCAAAATAGACTTAAGTTGGGAAATATCGCGTGGCGTTCGTTTTATGGTTCCTGGCCGCGGTCCTGTGGGCATTGCTGACCTATGCGATTTTCACCGCCTTCACGGTAAAGGAGCGGAAGCCATCGCTCGCTGAAGGTATCAACGGAGGGTGGTTGCTCGCGGTTGTTGCCACCGAGGCCGTTTCGCAATTGGCCGCTCTGCTGTCGCCCATGTTCGGCGTCGATCAGCAACACCTTCTGTTCCTATCTCTGTGCTTATGGCTTTGCGGGGGAATGCTGTACATATGGATAATCTCGCTGATCTTTTATCGCTACACTTTCTCACCTTTTCGTCTTCGGGCCTCCTGCCTCGTTACTGAATCAACATGGGCGCAGTGGCCATCTCCACGCTCGCCGGAGCGCTGCTGATCCAGCATATCTCCGATGCTCGCTTCCTGACCGGTATGCTCCCATTCCTGAAGGGTTTCACAGTGTTCTTCTGGGCGACGGCGACCTGGTGGATTCCCATGCTCGTAACTCTGGGTGAACAAAAATATGGAGCTGGACGCCGCACATGCCCGCGAAGCTTTACACCATCGGTGTGCATCGCTCCAATCGCGGCGTCGCCGTCTATGGCAACACCGTTTACGTCGGCACTCTCGATTGCCATCTCGTCGCGCTCAACGCCATCACCGGCGCCGTCAAATGGGACGTCCACGTCGACCCGAACGACCAGGGCTATTCCATGACCGGCGCGCCGCGCGTGCTCGATGGCAAAGTAATCATGGGTGTTTCCGGCGGAGACGTCGGCATTCGCGGTTTCCTGGCCGCCTACGACGCGAAAACCGGAAAGCTCCTCTGGCGCACGTACACGATTCCGCTTCCCGGCGAGCCCGGCTCGGAAACCTGGGGCAAGAGCATGAAGGGAGTGGGAGGTGGCAGCACCTGGGGCACCGGCTCCTACGATCCCGACCTAAATCTAATCTATTGGGGCACCGGAAATCCCGCGCCGGACTACAACGGATCGGACCGTCCCGGCGCCAACCTCTACACCGATTCGCTGATTGCTCTCGATCCCGGCACTGGAAAGATGAAATGGTATTTCCAGTTCACTCCGCACGACACGCACGATTGGGACTCGATCCAAGTGCCCGTGCTTTTCGATGCCGATGTGGACGGCAAGCCGCGCAAGCTGGTCGCCTTCGCCAACCGCAATGGCTTCTATTACGTGCTCGATCGCGTCACCGGCAAGTTCGTCGCCGGCCAGCCGTTCGTCGGGTGGAGGTTTAAACATAGAGCGCTGCCTTCAGCGCGGCAGCCTTTGCGTTGCATGCCGTTCGTTGCGCCGGTGTCCCGCCAGCTCTCTTCGTTCGCGCACGCGACCTCCGGCGTTGCGTTGTTCGACCCGACAAAGTCCCGCTCCGCGATCCCCGTCACCGACGGGATCTGTTTTTTGTAAAGGGGCGTCTCGCGCACGCAAAGAAAAACTCCAAGAGCGGGCACATTGCCAGCTGCGCGCTCTGGCTGAA
The DNA here is from genome assembly GCA_050746725.1 of Candidatus Acidiferrales bacterium. GTDB lineage: Bacteria > Acidobacteriota > Terriglobia > Acidiferrales > UBA7541 > Palsa-295. The sequence continues at coordinate 105,285 of JBOGMX010000055.1, forward strand.
GTATATGCGTGCACGGACTCCAAGGAGAAGTTCGTGAAAGACTTCGTGGCCGCGTGGACCAAAGTGATGAACCTCGACCGCTTCGACCTTGCGAGATCGGCACAAGAAGGGCGGGAGAAGATCGCGAAGTCAACTCGGTAGTACCCCGCCGTTCCTGTTGTTTGGATCGGCAAAATTGAGGGGCGCGTTCTTTCGGCTCTAGCGGGCCGGACTGCGCGCCCCTTAGTTGTGGGTCTGCATAACGCAGACCAGATTCTGTCGAACTAGCCTACCGGGGCTACCAAGCTTCAACTGATTGCGAGATGTCCTCAATGGAGAAAACACTTAGCATTTCTGGAACTAACCGGTGCCGGCTCCGCAGCGAACTTCCCAAAATCCTGCCGGGCACCTCCGTCGCCTTCGAGCCGGGAGACGCGGTGAACCAAATCATGGATTTCGGATCGCCTCTGCCGATTGAAGTCGCGATCCATGGCCC
>JBOGMX010000056.1:0-72084 GCA_050746725.1 Candidatus Acidiferrales bacterium
TTGTAGAGGACTCGGGAAAGCCCTCGTGCATGCTCTTGCCGGCATCCTCTTCCAGGTGCAGCCGGGTGATGCCGATGCGTTTGCGGGCCGGTCCCGCACCGCCGCCAGCGCTTCCGGCGCCGCCGACGCTCCCATCGCCGCCGGAGGAGATCTCGAGCCACCCACCTTCGGCCAGCGGCTTGTCGTATTGGGAGATCTGGTATCCCTTGGGCAAATCGGGATAGAAATAATTTTTGCGCGCGAAACGCGACCGCCCCTGAATCGTGCAGTTGATCGCGAGCGATGCGCGCATGGCCAACTCCAGCGCGCGCTTGTTGAGGACCGGCAGCGCTCCCGGCAGCCCCAGGCACACCGGACAGGTATTCGAATTGGGCGCGTCACCGAAATTCGTCGAACACCCACAGAACGCCTTGGTCACAGTGTCCAGCTGCGCGTGGACTTCCAGCCCGATCACCGGTTCGTAGCGCGCGATCACTTCCGGTGTCACTCGCGACGTTTCTTGAATGGTTCGGCTCATGGCTAGGCTGCCGATTATAACATTCGCGGAGCGCCGCTTCGCGACGGGTATTCCCCCGAGATTCGAGCCAATTTGGTCCGCTGCCACCTCTGGCGGATAAGAAGCTCGGGGGCGCGGAGTTGGAATTTTCGGTTAGCCGACTACACGTCCACTTGCTGATAGCCCGGCTCGGAGTCCAGAAACACGCCCGCAGGGTGACGGGAATCGCTACACCCGCTCATTTCGTAATGGCGGGCGAGGCGCCCAATTCCGCGTTGTGAAACACTTGAATGAGCCACGAACCGTTCTCTTGCTTCGCCATCACCCAGTTCATCAGACCTTTCCGCCCAGGCTGCGGCTTCCTATCGCTGTACCGGGCTCCGGTCATTTGCCAATCCACGTCCACGGCCGCCAAATCTGGCGTTAGAAATCGAATGCTATGCAGTTGCCCCGTTTGATGGCTGCCCTTGAAAACAGTCGCGAACATCCGCGCATCAAAAGTCTCTACTTTGGTTCGTCCGTGCGCATGCACCCCCGCGACATTCGTGAAATCTGCATCAGTGGTGAAAGTCATGGCAAGCGCGCGTGCATCGTGTGCACCCCACGCCTCGAAAAATCGCTGCAACGTCTGCTCGATGGCTGCTCGGTCCTCATTCTCGATGACTGCTCGGGCCATGTCGTCTGTGACTTCCTGCTGAATCATATCCTGAGCGGCCCCCGCCCGTGCCCCGGTCAGCATAAAGTTAACCGAACGCCACGGAGTGGCCGCGCCTGTGGAATCGGTGGCTTGGGCTTGGAGCCGGTAGAAACCGTTGGCCAGTTTGGAGATGTTGATGCCGCCGCCGATGGAGATTATCGGATTCCCGGGGGTCGCATAAGGAGCAGCGTTGGCAGGGTTCAAGGTCTGGACAATCTTGTTTGTTTTCAGGTCCCGAATTCGCAGATGTAGTTTGACCGTTGGCTGGCCATGGCCAGCAATTCGCGGCTCGTACACCTGAAGATAGAAATTAAAAGGGCCGCCTTTTTTCAAGTGCGTGTCCGCAGTGGGCGTGACTTCAACCCCTTTGACGACTAAAGGGTGGTAGCTCAGGGGTAGAGCGTTCGGAGAATCCTTTACACCCGCGGAAGGACTTCGGAACCTTCGAATCAGCGCGATTCCGCCAATCGCCAGTGATTTCGGTTCGGTATTGGGGACGTCCAGCGTGGCCTGAGCTCGACCAAACTTTCGTCCGATCCTAGCAATGGCCCGCAGTTCGTATCGCCCTGCGGGGACTTGGATGTGGGCCTGATATTGGCTAGGGGGCCTGAATCCCTCCGTGCAGCCCGGTGGTGTAGGGAGCGCCGCCAGAACGTTATCTCCAGGCAATAAATCGCTAAGGCGCGCTGCGAGAGGGCCATCCTGCTTATAGATGGCCACCATAACGCCGTTTGCGACACGCCTGGATCGGCTGCAATCAGTGACAAGTGGTAGGGCGTGGAAATCGAGAACCACGCGGACGCGAACCCCACCCGCGCTTGTGAACAGCGGGATCGCAGCAATGCTCATAGGGAACTTGCCTTTCTTTTTCGAAACCAGAAACTTTTGGAACTGTTTCCCCAAAGCTGTATTGCTGAGAGGGTCGGGAGCGGAGCGCGTAGCATCGCAGTATTCGTTTCGGGCAAAAGTGCGGGCCTTACGGCGATCTACCTTGATCGTCACATGATGGCACTGCCCGTCAGGCGCGGTGTCCGACGAGTACGAAATTAGGTATTGAGGCACGTTAAAAAAAACGCTGTTATTCGCGACGCCCGGTCCTCCGGAGCCAGACGGGTCGTCGGCCGGAAAGCTCCACGTTCCGCCGCCGATGCCGATGAATTGCCAATAGCTGCCCACATTATCTCGGACATCGCGCGTGAACCCCGCGTTGTCAAAGGAAACTCTGTCGATTTTCTGCTCTTTGCCGTTGTCGAGAACCTGAAAATCGGCTGCCGATAAATTCCTGACGAAGATGCCCTCCCAGCGCGTGAAATCATAGTTGCCGAATTCGGTTGCGAGAGCCAGGGGATTCATGTTGTGAAGTTTGGAAACAGCCGATTTGTCTTCGATTACAACCGGGACCAAGACTTCGTTGGATTCGACGCGAATGGCGCCCACATTCGCCGACTGAGCCGAGGCTATCGAGGCAAAGCCGCCGAAAATTGCGCTTGCGAGCCAAAGAGCGCGCTTTCCACTACCGATTAGACGGGCGAAGTGCCCGGGCTCCCAATGGTGGCGCATAGGCGGATTTTACCTCAGTCCGTTTTGCCGGACGTTCTTCCCGGCAGGAGTTAGCGACACAGTAACACTTACTCGTCGCGAGGGACAGGCAGTTGGGCGAGTAACGGGCATAGCGGACATCTGCTGTCGGGTGCTCCCGCGAGAAAGCATGGTGACGTGAGCTAGCCGAGCCGGATCCATCACTTACCGTCGGCGCTGTTGACCATGCAGCGGGCATGACATAGATTGGCGCAGCCGTGAACACGTGCGGCGACTCGAGTGAGGCTTCGTTCGGCCAAGCGGGCCGATTGAGGGATGGACACGACCGTGGAATATTCCAAGCGATACGAAAAGACGCTCGTCGCCATTCTTTTTTTCACCTGGGGCACGGTTTTTCTCGACCGCATGTCCGAGCTCTACCTCGCCCCCTATTTCGCGCCCGTTTTCCACCTGAACGATCAGCAGATCGGCTTCCTCGCGTCCGCTGTGTCGATCGCATGGGCCATCGGAGCCCTGTTCTTCGGCGCACTTTCCGATCGCATTGGCCGCCGCAAAATCCTGATTCCCGGGGTTCTTTGCTTTTCGGCTCTTTCGTGGCTTTCCGGATTCGTGCATAGTTTCCACGAATTGCTGTTACTCCGGGCACTGATCGGCCTGGTGGAGGGTCCCTGCTGGGTTGCGATCAGCGCGCTCGTTGAAGAATCGTCTGCTCCCTCCCGGCGCGGACGTAATGTCGGCATCGTGGTCAGCGGCGCCGCTCTGGTGGGACTTTTCGCCGCTCCCATCCTGACCACGCAAATCGCTTCGCGCTTCGGCTGGCGATGGGGCTTTTTCGTCACCGGTGTTCCCGGCCTCGTGATGGCGCTACTGATCTGGAAATATGTGAAAGAGGCGGAGCCGTCCGCGGCCGGAGCGGCCCTGCGCAAACGCGGCGTTCCGATTTCGCATTACCTTTCGGTGCTGCGATACCGCAACGTATGGCTGTGCGCCATCGGCGCGGGCGGATTCATTTCGTGGCTGTTCCTGCAAAACACGTTCGCGCCGCTTCTGATCACCCGCAATATGCACCAGGACCCGCGCACCGCCGGTTTTCTGCTTGGCGCGGCAGGGCTGGGAAGTTTCTTTATCGGCCTTGGGCTGCCTTCGTTATCGGACCGCATAGGACGCAAGCCCATGCTGCTGATCCTTGCCGTGCTGTCTTCTTTTCTGCCGCTGGCGCTTCTGGTGCGTCCGCTCTACGGACATCTTTGGCTGCTGGCGGCCATTCTGTTCCTGACGCAAGGCGGCCAGGCGATTGCGGCGCTGGTGATCGTGCTGATTCCGGCGGAAAGCGTCCCGCCGGAATTGACCGGCACGGGCATCGGCGTGGCGAACCTGGTAGGCGAACTGATCGGCGCCACGATCGCGCCCACGCTGGGCGGCACGCTCGCGGAATCGCACGGACTGGACAGCACGATGCTGATGGCGACGGGAGGAACGATCCTCTTGTTCCTTACCGTGCTGTTCATGAAAGAAACCGCGGGCTCGCGCGCCCACACCCGCGCCGCTGAACGCGGCGACTCCACAGATGTGTCAGCGCAAGCGCGCGACGCCTAGTCGGCCAGCTCTACTCCGGAGAAAAGTTGATTCGGATGCCCGAGACGAAATTCAGCCGCAGCGCGGGATAACCGAACGACTCCTCATAGTGCTGGTTCAATAAGTTATTCGCGTGGCCGTAGATTTCCACGCCCTTCGGCAGCCGGTACGCAAAACCGGCATTCACGTCCACATACCCTCCGCTCCAAAACAGGCAAGGCAGATCGATTTCGCATGCGTAGCTTCCATAATTCGGTTCCAGATCGAGCACGGCGCCGCGAATGCTCGCGTTGGAATTGAGCATCAGCCGCCCATGCGTCCACGTGGCGTCGTAGCCCGCGGAATTGCGCGGCCGGCGAATCAGCGGATTCCCCACCACGAACGGGAGCTGGACTTGATTGCTTCCGTTGAGCGCGAGGATCGCCGTGTTGAGCCAGGTATACTCGGCGGAAAGCTCCACGGAGCGAACCGGATGCACGCGCACGCTGCTTTCGATTCCGTAGGCACTCGAATTCGCCAGGTTCGCCGAGCTGAATGTGCTCAGGTTTTGAAACGATCCGCCCAGCGTGACGATCTGGTCCGAGAATCGATTGTAAAAGTACGTGACGTCCATCGCCATCTTGTCTCCAAAGAAGCGCTGCTCCACGCCCGCATCGCCGCTGATGCTGCGTTCCGGCTTCAAATCCGGATTGTCCGTGAACGCCAGCTCAAAACCGTCCGGCGGCCGAATTCCCGTGCCGAAGCTGCTGTGAATGCGCGTGATTCCCAGCCACCCGTCGCTCGATTCCTTCGCCAGATAAGCCACCGATATGCGCGGGTTCACTTGCTCCACCGAACTGGCTGGGATGTACGGCCGGCCGGCGTCCACTACGTCAGCCGCCAAATCGCCGGTGAAAATACTGTCCAGCCGAACGCCCGCGCTCACAAACCAACGGTCGCCTCCATTCCATCTGTTTTCCACGAAGGCAGCGAAACTCTGCCGCGGCAACGTGAATGGCACGCCGTTCGAATCGGTGACGTACGTGTCCCTATATTGCGTGCGATCGTATTCAAAGCCGGCCAGCAGCACGTCCTTCGCGGAAAGCGTAATCTCGCTTCTGGTGTTCGCCGCGAACCGTTCGCTTTTCCAGAACGAACTGGCCGGAGACGCGGGCGCGGCAGGAAATGAAAACTGGTCCGTGGCCACGCTGACCGTGCTCACCTGCCGGAACCGGCTGGAAAACTGTTCCGTATAGCCTGCCTGGTATCCGAAAAGATCCTGCTTTTGAGATAGCGCCGACGCGGCAATTCCCGGATACAAGCCGTCCGGGTCCGATCCCCATGGGCCTGGATTTTCCTCACGTCCCGCATCGCCGAAGAAATGCATGACGAACTTGCGCCGCGGGCTGCGCGAATAGCCGAGGGTCACAAAGGAAGTCTGATTCCGGTACGAATCGTAAGGCACCGGCCCTTGCGTGCTGAGCCGCGAAAGATCGTAGGCCCAGTCGATCCCGTGATTCAGCCCCGCACCGCCCGTTGCGATTCTCCAAGTGTCGTAGCTGCCGCCTTCGCCGAGAAAGCTGAAGTGCGGCGCGCCCTCGCCCGTCTCGCTCACCACGTTGATCACGCTCCCAATCGCGTTCGGACCGTAGAGCGCGCTTTCCGGCCCGCGGGTAACTTCCACGCGCGCCACTCCGTCCACCGGCAGAGGAGACAAGTCGAATCCGCCGCCGAAATCGTTCATGGGAATGCCGTCGATCATCACCAGGTTGTAGTTGGAATTTCCGCCGCGCACGAACGCGCTGGTTACCGCTCCCAGCTGCCCGGTGCGATTGATCGACACTCCGGGGACGTTCCGCAGCGCATCGGCCAGCGTCTCCACGCCCTCGTTTTGCATCTGCTGCTGGCTCACCACCGATACCGACGAGCCAATTTGCGGCGAAAGCGCGCCTCCCAGCGAAGCGGAAACCACAACCTGCTCCTGCACCGCCGTCAGCGCCATGTGCAAATCGAGCCTCATCGTTTCGCCGACTCGCAGCGTCGCCGGATTCGACGCCTTCGTCAGGCCCGGCGCGTTGGCAGCCACCGTGTACGTCCCGGCGTCCAGTCCGTTGAAGCGATAGTTTCCGCGATCGTTCGTTTGCGTCTGGGCGATGGCTACCATCGATTCCAGCAAATTCACCCTCGCGTGCGGGACGGCTTTTCCGGCGGGATCGTAAATAGTGCCGCGAATACTACCCCCTCGGGGCTCGTACCGAGGATTTTGTGCGTAAGCGGAATGCGAAGCCGTCAGGAATGCGGCTGAGATCAGCAGGAAAGCGACACGGACTCTCATCATTTCCTCCTCTCCCTCTCGCGCGGGAGTTGAAGGTTGTCCGGCGACGCGCCTAAAAATCGCGCGCGGCCGGATTGAGGCTCCGTCGGTCTCCTGGCTTGGCGGATTCCCAAAACTTCAGGGCTGCGGCGCGGCCTTCCCATCCCGTCCGCGAATCAGGGCGATTCGCTTCGTGGGACAGTGGCGCGCGCCGGAAAATTCCCGCCTTACAGTCGCGCGGCGGCGACGGATTTTCACCGTCTTCCCGTGCACGGAGTCTCCGGTGATTGTGGACGGCGCCCGCCAATGATTCCGGACGCCGCTGGCCGGGCCCTGCACTTCTCCCGGCCGTGGATGCTTTCGAAAAAATTCTCAGCTCTTAACGGCTAGCTGTTGCCGCGTAGGATCACGCGTGGACGTCCGCTCTGCTGCATTTCCACTTCGAGCGGTGCGCCAAACACCTGCGCCAGCAGCGCGGATTCGTACACTTCCGCCGGCGTTCCCGCGCGCAGGCATTTTCCTTTGTGCAGCAGCACGATGCGGTCGGAAAATTCCGCCGCCAGATCCAGTTCGTGCGTCACCACCAGCACGGTGTAACGCCGCTCCGCCACCAATCGCCGCAAGCGCCGCAGCAATTCCACCTTGCCGCCGATATCCAGATGCTGCGTCGGCTCATCCAGCAGCAGCAGCACCGGCTGCTGCGCCAGAGCCCGCGCCAAAATTACGCGCTGCTTTTCTCCACCTGATAACTGGTCCATCCAGCGGTCGCGCAGTGCGTCCGCGCCCACTTGCGCCAGCGCGTTCCCGGCCATCAGGCAATCTTGCCGCGATTCAAATCGCAGTCCTCGGCCGTAAGGATACCGCCCCTGCAGCACGTATTCCCAAACGCGCAACGGAAACAGCAATTCGCTTTCCTGCTGCACCAGCGCGATCCGCTGCGCGCGCATGCGCGGCTCCATCTTCGCGATCTCAGCGCCGTCCAACGCGATGCGCCCGGCGAGAGGCGTATGCATGCCCGCGAGGAGACCCAGCAGCGTCGATTTTCCGCTTGCGTTGGGTCCGAGTATCGCAATCAGCTCGTGCTGTCGCGCTTCGAAGCTCACCGGCCCGAGCGTGAATTCCGGCGCTGATTTGTCGGTTGCGGCGTAGGCGAAACTTGCCTGCTCCACTTTCAGCAGCGGTTCGGCGGCCGGAGCCACCGCGCTCGCCAGCGCGCTCATCGCACGCGCCTCCGCATCAAGTAAATGAAGAGCGGCGCCCCGGCAATCGCCGTCATCGCGCCAACCGGCAACTCCGTTGGCGCCACCACCGTCCGCGCCAGCGTGTCCGCCAGCACGATCAGAATCGCGCCGCCAATCGCGGACGTAGGAATCAGCACGCGATAATCGTTCCCAAACAACATGCGCGCCATGTGGGGCATGAGCAGCCCCACAAACCCGATCGCGCCGCTCACCGAAACCGCCAATCCCGTCAGTACGGAAGCCGCCAAGTACACCACCAGCTTTACCCGACGGACGTTCACACCCAGGTGCCGCGCTTCCTGCTCTCCCGTGAGAATCAAGTTCAGGTCCGCCGCAGTCCCGTAGATCGTTCCCACTCCGATGGCCAGCAGAAAATACAGCCAACCCATGTTCACTGCCGGCGGCGACGCCAAATCTCCCATCAGCCAGAAAGCCATGCCGCGCAGGTCGCGCCCGCTCAGCGTGGTCATTAAAAACATAATCATCGCCGAAAGGAAAATAGCCGTCGCGACCCCGGCGAGCAGCAGCGTCGCGCTATCGAGTTGGCCGCCACGCCGCCCCAAGAAGTACACGATCGAAATCGTCGCCACCGCGCCCACGAATGCCGCCAGCTGTATCGCTCCCGGCACTCGCGGCGCCACGATCAAGCTGACGATCGCTCCAAGCGCCGCCCCGCTCGAAACGCCCAGCACGTACGGATCGGCCAGCGGATTCCGCAACAGCGCTTGATAGCCCGCTCCCGCCGTGGAAAGCGCCGCGCCCACCAAGATTCCCAGCGCGATGCGCGGCAGCCGCAGCCCGAATACCACCAGCCAGTAGTCGGACGGGATCCGCTCTTTGCGTCCGATCGCGCCGTTGAAAAGCGTCATCACGATTTCGCGCGTCGAAATCGGATACGCGCCCATCCTCAGCGCGATCACCACGGCCACGAACAGCACCGCCAGGAGCGCACTGCAAATCCAAAACAGCCGCTGCGGCGTCAGCGGACGCAAAATGCGCACTCCGCCGAGCCCTCCGCTCGCTAGGAGTGAACTGCCCTTCAACGCGTCCCGATCAGTTTCCGGCTTTGTGTCTAAAGGCATTCGGATGCAACTCGTGCGCCAGTTCGTCGATCACACCAACCAAACCCGGCGAAGGCCGAAGCGCCTCTTCGCTCACGTCCACCACATGACCCATTTCCACCGCGTCCAAATCGCGCCACACTGGACGCGCGCGCAAATCATCCAGCGCCTGCTGGGATCCTTCCGTATGCGCCGCGAACACGATGTACTCCGGCTGCAAACGCACCACTTCTTCCATGCTCAGCTGCGGCCACTTCTGATGCGATAGCACCACGGATTCCGCCCCCGCCCATCGCAGCGCGTCGGCAATAAACGTATTCTGCCCAACGCTCATCAGCGGATCGTCCCAAATCACAAACAGCACATGCTCGACTGGCCGGTTCGCCAGCCGCGCCTGAATCTCGTCCAGCCTTTGCCGCAGTTGAGCCACCAGTTGCTGGCCCTGCTGCCGCGCGCCCGTGACGTCCGCGATTTGCCGCACCGAATCCAGAGTTTCCAGCACCGTCCGAGGATCGGTGGTGTACACCGGAATACCCAGCCGCGTTAACGCATCCACCGTCTCGATGCGGTTGGCCGACGTCGCCAGCACCAGATCCGGGCGCAGCGCTACAATCGATTCCAAGTCCGGATCCACGTAATCGCCCACGTGCGGCTTCAATTTCGCCGCCGCCGGCTTGTCGCACTCGTTGGTATCGCCCACGAGCTTGCCGCCCAGCCCCAGCGCGTACACCGTCTCCGTCAAATTCGGCGCCAACGTGACGATGCGATTCACTTGCGCCGGTATGGTTACTTTCCGGCCGTAGCCGTCGATCACCACGCGGCTTTCGGCCGCGGCCGTTTGCGCGTCGGTTTGCTGCCCGGAACTGCTCGCTCGCGCGCTTGTCGCAAAAACGATCGCGCCTGTTGCCGCGAGCACGACCGCCAGACCATGCCAGCGCGCCAGCATCTTGCCTCCAAAAACAAAAAAGCCTCGCGAGACGCGAGGCTCCTAGCCGCGGCGCTTTCTCGCGAAGCGCTCCGGCGATTACTGGCTTGGGTACGTTCCTGACTCTCGGCCGTTTAGCGCAATTTCAAGCGCGGGCCGATCACAGTGGCGGGACCGTGGCCGATTTTCACGGCCTTCCGAATCCCCAAAACCAGATCGATTGTCGCTCGCGAGTGTAGCATGCTCCGCCCGCCTCAACCAACGAAGGCCCTAAGTCGCGCTCAGCGGTTCTTCCACTTCGGCGCGCGTTTTTCGACCAGGGCGCGCACACCTTCCTGCGAATCTTCCACTTCCACCAGCTCGTTCAAAAATATTTTCAGCGAATTCCGCACGCCGTCTCGCAACGGCAATCCGAGGCTGTTGAGGATCGCCTTCTTCGCCATCGTCAGCACCGGGCCTGACTGCGCCGCCACTTTCCCGATCACTTCGTCCACTTTTTTTTGCAGGCCGGCTTCGGGCACTAGCCAGTTCACCAACCCGATTTCCAGGGCGCGCTCACCTGAAATCGCTTCGCCGGTCAGCACCAGCTCCAGCGCCTGTTTCGGCCCCAAAATGTAAGGGAGCACCGCAGCGGCCAGCGGAGGAAAAACACCCAGCTTGATTTCCGGCTGCGCAAAGCGCGCCTTCGGCGTGGCAATCACCAGATCGGCCAGCGCCGCCAGCTCCGCGCCGCCGCCATAGGCCGGACCGTTCACCACCACCAGGACGGGCGTGGCGGTGTCCAACATGGCCGAGAAAGCGTTGTGAAACGCCTCCAGCATCTGAAACACGCGCCGCTGCGTGTATTCACCCAGTTCGATCCCGCCGCAGAACGCCTTGCATGCGGAATCCAGCACGATCAGCTTCACCGCGTTGCGCTCGCCAAACGTGTTGATCCCCGCCGCCAGTTCCAAAAGCATCCGCTCGTTCAGCAGGTTGTGCTCCGGGCGGTCCAGCGTCAGCCGCGCCACTTCCCCTTCGACGCGTACTTTCACGTATTGAAACTCGTCCAGCTTTGGAGGCGCCAGCGCCAGCGTCCCAAGCACTTCCGCGTCGCGCACGTTGTTCGTCATCAAACTCGCTCCCAGTTTTTCCCGTTCGCAGATTTTTACATTTCACAAAATTGCGCGGCAAATCGCCGCGCGCTCGATGTGGTCCCAAGCAATCGGCGCATCAAAAGGTTAGACCGTTTCCCCTCAGGCCGCCACGCTCCATTCCGCCGCGCACACACAAAGCGACAAGACCACTGGAACCTGAACCGACGTACGGCTTTTCGCCGCGGGTCGCGCCGAACGCGGTATCATTGCCCGCGTCGCGTTTCTCGACTCGGCTGCGGCGGTTGGGTTCACGCGGATTTTCCGGGAGGGATACCATGCGCAGTTTCTCGAATCGCACGAAAGCGCTCGGCTCGTTCGCGGGGACGCTATTTCTGATCTTTGCCTGCGGCGCGGCCATCACGTTCGCTCGCGCACGTTCGCGATCCAACGCACGATCGGACGCATCGTCAGACGCGCCAGCGGTCGCCGCGAATCCGGTGGTGCCGCCCGGCGCGCACATCGACCCCAGCGCCGTCAAATTTAAATGGCCTTCGCAAATCCACTGGCGCGGACGTCCCGGCGGCCCGCAAATGGCCACTCTCGCAGGCGATTCAAGGAAGCCCGGCTTCTACGTGGTTCTGATGAAATTCCCGCCGCACATGATGAGCCATCCGCACTTCCACACGTACGACCGCTATGCGACCGTGCTTTCCGGAACCTGGTGGGTTGGCACCGGCACAAAATTTCAGCCGGGCAAAATGGTTCCCATGCCCGTCGGCAGCTTCGTGACCGATCTTGCTGGAAAGGTCCACTACGATGGCGCGAAGGACACTCCGGTCGAAATCGAAATTTGCGGCCAAGGCCCCGTCACCATGACGCCCGCCGAAACCAAGTGAACTTGGGCGTGCCACTCGTGAGCTTTCGCGGCAACTCTTGCATTAAGATTCGAGCCGTCGTAATTTCGCTGCCGCAGGTTCGCAATAGAATTGCAATTCATCTCGTTTCGAGGTCCCTCTCATGATCGTTTACGAAATGTCCAAAACCGCCAGCAGCATCGACGATCTTCACCGCGCCGAACGCCCCGAGCCGATTCCCGGCTATTACGACGTGCTGGTGCGCATCCGCGCGGCATCCCTGAACTATCGCGACCACGCCATCGTCACCGGCAAGTACCGCTACGATCTCGATCACGATACGATTCCCTGCTCCGATGGAGCCGGCGAAGTCGTTTCCGTCGGCTCGCATGTGACGCGTTTCAAGCCCGGCGACCGCGTCGTCTCCACATTCTTCCAAACCTGGATCGACGGCGTGCCGCCCAAAAATCGCAGCGCTCTGGGCGCTCCGATGGATGGGACGCTCGCCGAATACGTGTCGCTGCACGAAGACGGCTGGGTGGCCGTGCCCGCGAGCCTCTCGTTCGAGGAAGCGGCAACGCTCTCTTGCGCCGGCGCCACCGCGTGGAACGCCCTCGTGGTCGCCGGCCGGCCCGTCAAGCCCGGAGATACCGTTCTCACCCTGGGCACAGGTGGCGTTTCCATGTTCGCGCTGCAACTCGCCACCACGGCGGGAGCGCGCGTCATCGTCACGTCATCCAGCGACGAGAAGATCGAACGCGCCCGCGCGCTCGGCGCCTCCGATGGCGTGAATTACAAAACGCATCCTGATTGGGAGAAAGAAGTTCAGCGCCTCACCGATGGTCGCGGCGTCGATTGCGTGGTGGAAACCGGAGGCATCGGCACTCTGGCGAAATCGTTTCTGTGCGTCGGCTGGGGCGGCAAGATATCGCTCATCGGCGTCCTCGCGGGACCAGACGGCCAGGCCAATCCGCACGACCTGATGTTCAAGTCCGCCAGCCTGCACGGCATCGGCGTCGGCAGCCGCGCCAGTCTCGAAAATTTAATTCGCGCCATCGAAGCCAATCGCATCAAGCCCATGATCGACAAAGTGTTCCCGTTCACCGACACAATCGAAGCCTTCCGCTACCAGGCCACCCAAGCGTTTATGGGCAAAATCGTCATCGCCATCTAACGCGACGAATATTCTGATGCTATGCGGCAAAAAGCTTTTCCGAGCGCCGCATTCTTCGCGCGCATTTCGCGAAGGGTGCGGATGTCGTAAGGGCGCTTCTGTCGGAATTGATGGCGTGTTTTCGTCACCTCGATTGCTTCAAAATCCACGAGGCGATTTTCTCCAGCGCCACGGGCGCTATCGTCTCCTGTATCGTCGCGTATTCATTCACCCCGCCTGTCTTGGCAGGCTGGAACAAGTGGTTCAGTCCCGGCATTTCCTCCACGTCAAAATCCTGGTTCCCTCCCTGCTCCAGGGCTTCGCGAATGGCCGGAAGATTCTGGGCCACAGAGACTTGCTTGTCTTTTTCGCCAATCAGCGCCAGGACGGGGCACTTCACCCGTCGTAGCGCCACCGCAGGTTCATAAGAAATGAAGTAGCGAAACCATGGCGACGTCAATGTCGCGATTGTCGATTGCACTTGGCCAGCCGGAACAACTCCCTCCAGCTTCTGCTGTAATTTTTCATCGAGCGCCGAATTTTCTTTTCCGCTTTCCACCAAATTGAGAATGCTTCGCTCTTCCGCCGCTGCCTTTTCCGCTGCTTCGCGGCTCATCCCCGCCGCCTGGTTCAACATCAATACCTGCTGGACGAGGATTTCATCGCCCCGCACGCCCGGGCCTGCCATCATCACGATGAATGCGACCTTCGGATTGCGCGCCGCTACCATTGCAGCAATCAAGCCGCCTTCGCTATGCCCGATCAGCCCAACTTTACCCGGCTCCACTTCTGGTTGAGCGCTTAGATATGCGAAACCGGCCTCTGCGTCGGTTGAAAGATCGGCCGTCGTCGCGTTCACCAGGCTGCCTGTGGATTTGCCCACTCCTCGATCGTCGTAGCGCAGCACGGCAATGCCCTTGCGGGTAAAATAGTCGGCTAGCACCAAAAAGGGTTTGTGTCCGAAGATCGTTTCGTCGCGATCGTGAGGCCCCGATCCCGGTATCAGCAGGACAGCCGGAAAGGGTCCCTTGCCTTCCGGAATCGTAAGCGTGCCCGCCAGCTTCACGTTCTGAGCCTTGTTTTCGTACGCCACTTCCTCTTGGCGATACGGATACGGCTTGTGCGGCGTCTGCGGTCTAGCCGGCGGCAACAGTTCGGACGAATTTTTCGCCCGCTTCAGCACCAGAGGCAAGTTAGCACCGCCCTGCGACCACGTGCCGTCGATCTCCGTCGCCGCCTTGTTCACGGTTCCCTGATACACTCCTCGCACCGCGGCTACCTCTAGTTTGAAGACGGAATCTTTCAGACTGATCGCACTCACTGGTATGCCCATCGCTCCCTGATCGATGCTGTCGAGCGTCGCCGTCAAATTTCCGTCGGGCGACTTCCTCACGTGCACCACCAAATGAAGCTCCACCGCTCCGGTCTGCAAAGCTCCCACCCAATCGCCTGTTATATCCTGTGCAGACGCCGCTCCGCCGCCGACTAGCAGTACCATCGCCATCAATATTGCGCGCTTCATCGACAAACCTCCTCTTCCGAACGCCTTCATAATTCCCCGCGGCGCTCGAGCTTCTTGTAGAAAACCAACGAATAAGCCACCGGCGCGAGCAGACCCGTGCCCAGCGCTACAATCGCTGGCCACCCGGCGAATCCCGCCAGCGCCAAGCCCAGACCCAATAGGCCGCCTGCGACGAAGGACTTCCCGGCAAACCGATGCGTTCCGCTCCACACCCGTTCGTTGGCAAGCGTCCAAGGCGTTCGCACGCCAATATAAAAATTGCGCCGCACCTTTCCCATCAAATTGCCAAGCAGAGCCACTAAAAGACAAACGCCACCGAACGTCGCGCGCGCCAGATTCGCCGTGTGGCCGAGCGCCGCCCAGACCATCACTCCATAGAAGTAGCCAAACATCGCGACGACGATCAGCATGATGCGCGCGCAAGTGGACCGAAACGCGTCGACCTCGAAATGTTTCGGCGAGAGCCACGGAAGCACGGCAAACAGCACGACCATACCCAGCATCACTCCCGGACCGAGCAGGAATAGCATCCATCTCGGCCCGTACCTGTCGATCTGGCCGTGGAAATTCACATGGACCGGAATCGAGTTCCCCAGATGCGGATACGCGACGATGGTCACGATCAGCGCCCCGGCCACCAGCGCAATCGCAACAACATAGCGAGCACGCGTCATTTCTGTTTGCCTCCTTTTTCCCTCTCGTCACCCACAAGATCCATCAGCCACGCCATCAAATCCTGAGCCACGGTGGTATTCAAGGCGTACCAAATCTGCTGCCCTTCGCGACGGCTCGTAATTAGGTCCGCTTCCTTTAACACTGCAAAGTGGTGCGACATGGAGGGTTTGGTCATGTCGAAATGTTCGGCCAAATCCCCCGCCGTCATTTCCCCATGCCGCAACAGCCGAAGAATCTCCCGGCGAGTGGGGTCGGCCAGCGCTTTGAATGCCTGATTGCTGCTCATCTGAATAATTCGGTATCCATCTAATTAGACATGTGTCTAAATACAGTGCAAAGAGTTCGCGTGTCAAGTTCGTCGGCGGTTTTGAGTAGTTCTTCGAAAAGCACTTCGTGGCAAAAAGACGCCAGGACGGGCATCGTTCCAACCCGCCGGGGCGCCACGCTTGCCTTCCGGCCGAAGTTCGCCCTCGGGTACCACAACTGGACTTCCGTACAGGTGCCGATCCGGCAAGCAATGTGTTAGCGTGAGTGGGCCATGACGTGTGCGGACGACAAATTCGGCCGAAGTTGCGCTGGCGATAACCCGCCGCAAGGCGCTACGTTCTCCTTCGGCACGGAGTCGCGAGTTTGGCTGGCTACCCACCAGCCACTACCTACCAGCCAGTCGCTCGTTCTACCCGGGCCCCCAGGCACGCCGATCCTCGGAGTCCCCAAAACGCGAACCGTTTTGAGGTGGCGGCGCGCTGCGGTCCTACCCGGAACAGGGAATCGAGTAGAAACACACACAAGTGGTAGAAAACAAAGGATCGGACATCCGTCTACCCGGAACGTCCCGAAACCCGGCGCGCGCTCTCTTCCAACTCGCTCTCGTAGTCTCGCGGCTGCTTTCCGCGCGGTCTCGCTGACGATTTTCGCTCTTCTCTTCGTCGCCGCGCCATCGCCGCTTGCGGCTAGGCCACTCTTTGGTTCGGCGCGCAACCTGAGCGTCGAACGCATTTACAGCGCGCCAAGCCTCAGCGGATATCTCACCGATGGCGTCGAATGGGAACCGGATAGCCAGCGCATTTCCTACTTCGATTCAGACGATTCCGGCGAAGACATCGCCACTCTCGACGTGCAAACCGGGAAGACCGGGGTTCTCGTCAGCGGCAGCGTGCTCGCCGCCGCGCTGCCGCCGCTTCTCCCGTCCACGATTCAGTCCACCGGACTAGGCCGCATCGAAGCCGCCCGGTATCTTTGGTCGCCGCTGGGCAATGCGCTGCTATTGATCGGCGCGGACAAGCTGGTGCTGCTCGATCTGGAAACCATGACGCCGAAGACGCTCGTCGGCGGCAGCAACGCGATAAACACTCAGCAATCCGCGGAAATTGACGATCCGAAATTTTCCCCCGATGGCAAATGGGTCAGCTTCGTGCGCGATTGGAATCTTTGGATCGCCAACGTCTCCACCGGCGAACTCCGCCAGCTCACCACCGGAGGCAGCGAAGCTCTTCGTATGGGTGATCTCGACTGGCTCTACCCCGAAGAGCTCGACTGCACCACCGCCTACTGGTGGTCGCCCGATTCCTCGGAAATCGCCTACTACGAAATGGACGAGCGGCCCGTGGAGCGCTACCCAATCATGGACATGAGCTCCGCCGTCGGCGCGATCCATTACACCCGATATCCGGAAGCCGGCACGGCTAATCCCATTGTGAAAGTGGGCGTGGTTTCGATCGCTGGAGGAGCGACCGAATGGATGAACACCGGCGCAGATACGAACGTCTACCTCCCGCGCGTGGTGTGGTTGCGCGATAGCCGGCGTGTGGCCGTGGAGCGCCTCAACCGCGCACAGAATCGCCTCGATCTGCTTTTCTGCGACGCCGCCACGGGCGCATCGCAAAACATACTTACCGAAACCGATCCCTACTGGATCAATATCGCCGACGATCTCTACTTTTTCTCCGACGGCAAGCGCTTCCTCTGGTCCAGCGAGCGCACCGGTTATCGCCACTACTACCTCTACGATCTTTCCGGCCAACTCATCGAGCAGCTAACCAGCGGCGATTGGCAGATCAGTGGCAATGGCAGCGTCGGCCCCGGCGCGGACAGCCATCCAATAGTAGACGAAGCGCGCGGCTACATCTATTTCATGTCCAATAAGGACAACGTGCTGGGCAATCAGCTTTTCCGGCTGTCGCTGGCAGACAAAAGCATTACTCGCATCACCCGAACACCCGGCGTTCACGACGTGATCATCGCTCCCAATGAGTCCGCCTTTGTGGACACCTATTCAAACGCGATGACTCCGCCTCGCCAGGATCTGTGCCGCATCGATGGGACTCGCGCCGCCGTTCTGAACGAAGACAAAGTAGCGGATCTTGGCGCCTATCATCTCTCCCCGGTGCAATTTCTCACCGTGCACGCCGATGACGGAACCAAGCTCGAAGCCGAATTAATCCGCCCGCGCGATTTTAAAGATAAAAAAAAATATCCGGTACTGATCGACGTCTATGGCGGCCCGCAAGTGCAGCACGTTCAAAACGGCTGGGGGTACTCGGATTTTCTGTGGGACGAAATGATGGCGGAAAAAGGCTACGTGATTTTCAGCCTGGATAACCGCGGATCGTGGGGCCGCGGCCACGCGTTTGAAACGCCGATCTACCACCACTTCGGCAAAATAGAACTTGAAGACCAACTCGCCGGAGTGAAATACCTGAAATCGCTCGCGTACGTCGATTCATCTCGCATCGGCATCTGGGGCTGGAGTTACGGGGCTACGATGACGCTGGAAGCCCTCTTCAACGCACCGAACGTGTTCAAGGCCGGCGCCGCCGTCGCTCCGGTTACCGATTGGCGCCTGTACGACACTGCTTACACCGAACGTTACATGGGTACGCCGCAGAATAATCCCAGCGCCTATTTCGACAGCTCGCCCATTAACCAGGCTCAGAATCTGAAGGGCAAGCTGCTGATCGCCCATGGCACCGGCGACGACAACGTCCATTTCGCCAATACCACCGAATTGCTGAATCGCTTCATCTCGCTGGGCCGCTATCCCGCTGATTTAGTGATACTTCCGGGTCGTGGCCATTCCATGACAGACCGCGGCGCTCGCATCGAGCTCTTCCGCGAAATCACGAACTTCTTCGAGGATAACCTCTAGGATAAATTGGGGCGAAGCAACTCTTTACGCGCCCCTGCATTCTGTTAAAGTTGAAGTGGCGGTCCGATGTGAAGTGGGGCGCGTCCCCCCTAAGCGCGTCCTGGATCTGGAAAAACTCTTGCAGAAATTGTTCGCACTGCCTTCGTCGAGATCGCGCGGGCATCGCTGCCCAAGTTTCTGGCTGGCGGTGTGCCTCGCTGCGGCCTTCGCGTCGGCTCTCTGCGGCTCGCCCGCCGCCCGCGCCGCCCGCGCCGCCGGCGATACGACCAAACCTCAGAGTTCCCCAGCCATTTCTGCCGATCCATATTCGCCGGTTCTCGAATCCGGGTTCGGTCAGCTCTACGAACTGAATTTCGCCGGTGCTCGCGCAACATTTCTGAACTATCAACGTTCGCACCCAAACGATCCGGTGGGAAAAGCGGCCGAAGCCGCCAGTTACCTGTACGAGCAGTTCAACGCCAAAGGGATCTTCACTTCCAGGTTTTTCCTGAACGACGATAAATTGCTGAATGGCGCCGACGGCACCCCAGCCGAAAATCGCAACGCGCCGTTCCTGCGAGCCGATCGCGAAACGCGCAAAATGGCCGAAGCGATCCTTAAGTCGGAACCGCACAATGTGCGCGCGCTGCTCGCGTTGACGCTGGCGGACGGAATGGAATCCGATTACGACGCGCTGATCGTGAAAAAGCAAATGGACAGCCTCGGGCTAATGCGGCGCGCCGAACGCGAGGCCAACGCGTTGCTGGCTGTCGATCCCGATGAAGACGACGCCTACGTGGCGCTGGGCGCCACCGATTACGTGATCGGCTGCTTGCCCGGCTACAAACGCGCGTTCCTCTGGTTTGGCGGCATCCACGGCGACCGTGTCCGCGGCATGCAGGAAATGCAACTCGCAGCAGACCACGGACGCTATCTCCGGCCCTTCGCGGAAATTCTGCTGGCCCTCGCCTGCGAACGCGAACACCAGCCGCGCCGCGCCCACGCGCTGCTAGCGCAGCTCACCAGCGAATTCCCCGAAAATAAGCGCTTTGCTCGCGAACTCGCGCTCCTCGACGCCCATACTGCTGGCGATTAGTCGGCAGCACTCACCGCTCTCTCCGTCCAACTTCTGCTTTGCTTTTTGAAGCGGGCGACAACCTTCGAGATGCGCATTCGGTGCGCAGGGTGCTGCGGCTGCCGCTGAAAACGGCGTGGATGAAGATTCGGCGGTACTGGCGGGAGTTACAGGTAATGCTGGCGGAGAAGAGGCTCCGACGGCAAGTCCGAGAGTGGAGCGCGCCACGATTTCTCCGTCCATATCGTTGAAGACGAATAACGTTCGCCTCGAAATCCATCCGCTGCCACAAGAGGTAGGCCAGTTCGTCGTCACGCAAGCCGGTTAACGTCCCATTCGGTAGTTGCGTCCCTATATTTTTTCGCTTGCGTGAATACACACGCATGTAGTAGGTATTATGGCAGCCGTAGGAGGACCGAGCGTGGCCAAAACCAAGCTGTCCAAACTGGAATATCAAATCATGGATGTATTGTGGTCGCGTGGCGCGTCGTCAATCCGCGAGATGCAGGAATCGCTTCCAGCGAAACGCATCCCCGCGTACACAACGATCCAGACCACCGTATACCGCATGGAAGCTAGGGACATCGTTCGCCGCGTGAAGAAGGTTGGCAACTTCCACATCTTTGCCGCGAACCTTTCGCGAGAGGAAGCCCAGCGGGATTTAGTCGAGGATTTGCTCGGTTTTTTCGGAGGCGAGAGCCAGCCAATCATGGCGCATTTGATCGACTCGGGGAAACTGTCGATGGAGGACATGAAGGAAGCGGAGAAATTGCTGCGGGAACTGAGAAAGGGGAAGAAAAAATGATCTTTCCGGCCCTGTCGCAATCGACTTGGATTACCGCGCTTGCGAACCATCTGTGGCAATCCACGGTATTCGTGCTGGCCGCGTGGCTGCTTGCGTTCGCCCTGCGACACAATCAGGCGCGAACACGATTTTGGCTGTGGATGATTGCTTCAGCGAAGTTCTTGCTGCCCTTCTCGCTTCTGATCGCCGCAGGCGAATGGCTGCACCCCAACGTTCCCGCGACCGGAACCGCGCCCGGTTTCTTGACAGTGATGAGTGACGTTACGCAGCCGCTTGCGTTCCATACTGGCACGCTGCATGGAGCTGGTATCGCTCCGGGCCTCGGTTTTCTCGCCAACGCGTCCGTCGCTGAAAAACGCCTTGATATGCTGCCGATGATTCTGCTAGCTATTTGGTTTGTCGGCACGTTCGCATTGCTTGGCCGATGGGCGTGGCGCTGGTGGTCCTTGCGCAAAGTGGTGCGCGCGGCGACGCCACTACAGATCGATTGCCCGATTCGCGTGCTGTCCACTTCGCGGCATCTGGAACCCGGCATTTTCGGAATCCTTCGTCCCGTTTTGTTGCTGCCTGAAGGGATCTGCGAGCGGCTGACCCCAGGGCAGCTCGATGCGGTCATCGCCCATGAACTCTCGCATGTTCGTCGGCACGACAATCTGACGGCGGCGGTACACATGTTCGTGGAGGCCCTCTTTTGGTTCCACCCGCCGGTGTGGTGGATTGGCGCTCGACTACTGGAAGAACGGGAGCGGGCGTGCGACGAAGCCGTGCTGGAATCTCGCGGCGAACCACTGGCGTACGCGGAGGGCATCCTTTGCGTCTGCAAATCGTATGCAGAAGTGCCGCTTCATTGCGTATCGGGTGTGACCGGATCGGACCTGAAAAAAAGAATCACGCGCATCATGGCCAACTCATCGATGTGCAAATTGGACCTCGGTCGCAAGCTGCTCCTGGCCCTGGTGTCCTTCGTTCTCGTCACCGTGCCGGTAACGGTCGGAGTGATGCACGCCGCCGCACAGCAATCGCAAACAGCGGCTAAAGAGACAGGCATTCAGGGCACTTGGCAAGGAACGCTTCACATGCCACTGGGACAGGTCCGTGCGGTCGTCAAGGTTAGCGGGGCCGATCCGAATAACCTGCACGTTGAAGTCTATAGTATCGATCAAGACGGACAGCCGTCTCCGGCCTCCAGCGCCAGCTTTCAAGATGGAGTGTTCAAGTACGCGATCCAACAGATGGATAGCAGTTTCGAAGGAAAGATATCCGCAGACGGCCAGTCGATCAGTGGAACCGTGACGCTGGGAGCGATCTCCACGCCAATCGTTTTGGAACGAGCCACACCAGCGACGGCATGGACGATTCCCCCGCCGCGACCCAAGATTCCCCCGATGGCCGCGGACGCGAATCCCGCTTTCGAAGTCGCAACGATTAAACCCAGCAAGCCGGGCCGACTATTCATTTCCATGGGCGAAATGCGCTTCAGCACCAGGGACACGACGCTCGCAGATCTGATTAAGTTCGTATACGGCGTGCAGGACAGGCAGGTGGCTGGACCGAATTGGATACGCTCCGATAAGTTCGACATCGCCGCTGAGCCAGACGTGCCGGGAGTTCCCGACGGTCAACAATGGAAAACAATGGTCCAGAAGTTGATGGCCGACCGTTTTCAACTCAAATTCCACTGGAAACCAGAGGACATGTCCGTGTATGTGCTCAGGGTAGCAAAAAACGGATCGAAAATGCACCAGGGTGATCCCAATGGTTTGCCTAGCATCGGTTTCACCCAGCCAGGTGTGTTGACTGTCCGGAACGCCACGATGGGAGATTTTGCCCAGCTGATGCAGATGGCAATGTTTGATCGTCCGGTCGTGGATCAGACCGGGCTGCAAGGCCGATGGGATTTCGTCTTGAAGTGGAGTCTGGATGAATCGCGATTTGGCGGAATGGGCAGCAAAGTGCCGCCGCCGAGTGACGCGGCCGACGCTCCGCCGCCGCTTTTCACCGCCATTCAGGAACAGATCGGACTGAAGCTCGAAGCGAAGAAAGTTCCCGTTCCAGTGCTGGTGATCGACCACGTCGAACCGCCTTCGCCGAACTGATGCACTGCGGCCGGAACTGTTCGGACGCAGAGAAGCCAGTTGACAGTTACTCCTTTAGAGGAGTAACACATCCGATTATGTTTTCATCTCCGCTAAACCCTGTGGAGGCGGATTATGGTTAGCACATCTCTTCGAAAAACGGACCTGAGGCGGAAGCTGCTGCTGGCAGCGGCAGCGATATTTTTCGTCACGGCGCCGGTTATTGCGGGCGTGATGCACGCCGCCGCACAGCAATCGCAAACAGCGGCTAAAGAGACAGGCATTCAAGGCACGTGGCAAGGCACGATACGCGTGCCGAAGGGGCCACAATTGCGCACGGTCGTGAAGATCACGGGAACTGCGCCGAATGTGAAGGTAGTGATGTACAGCATCGACCAAGGCGGCCGGCCCATCGCGGCCACCAGCGCGAGTTTCGAAAATGGCTCTTTCAAGTTCGCCATTCAGTTCATCGACGGCAGCTACGAGGGCAAAATGTCCGGCGATGGCAACTCGATTCCCGGGACTTGGAAGCAGGGACCGGGTTCCCTTTCGCTGGTGCTTGAGAGAGCGACCCCAGAGACGGAATGGACCATTCCTGCGCCGCCGCCCAAGGTTCCTCCGATGGCCGCGAACGCAAACCCCAGCTTCGAAGTCGCCACGATCAAGCCGAGCAAACCTGGCATGAAAGGCAAAGGATTCACGTTGCGCGGCGCCGACGTACTCACCATCAACACTTCCCTGGTGGATATGATCACCATGGCGTACAACGTCCAAGCGAGCCAACTTTTGGGCGGACCCAAATGGATGTCCTCGGACAAGTTCGACGTCGATGGGAAACCGGACACTCCCGGCACCCCAAGCGTGGATCAGATGAAAATGATGATTCAGAAACTGCTGGCCGACAGGTTTCAGCTCAAGTTCCATCGGGAGTCGAAAAAGATGTCGGCGTACGTTCTGACGGTGGCAAAAGGCGGCCCGAAGATGCAGAAGGGCAACCCGAACGCGCTGCCGGGACTCTTTTTCCGGCAACTCGGCGTGATGACCGTGCAGAACGCCACGATGGATGAGTTCACCCAGGTCATGCAGACTTCCGTGTTCGATCGTCCCGTTGTGAATGACACTGGCCTGCAAGGGACATGGGATTTCCTACTGAAATGGACGCCGGATGAGTCGCAGTTTGGGGGTTTGGGTGTCAAGGTTCCTCCGCCGAGCAATGCGGCCGATGCGCCACCGCCGCTTTTCACAGCGATCCAGCAGCAGATCGGACTTAAATTCGAAGCGGGCAAAGCGCAGGTTCCGGTGCTGGTGATCGACCACGTCGAGCCGCCCTCGCCAAACTGACGCGATGCGCCCGCGGCGGAATAGCGGACGTCTGCGGCTGCTGGGGTTGCTCTGCGCTCTGCTTTTGCTGTGCCCGCCGCGATGCGCAGCGGCGACCGAATATTTTGGCCAGGTATTTTTCGGCAGAGTGCCAGTCCCCGGCGCTACGGTAGTGTTGAACCGTGACGGAAAGCGGCTAACGACCGTAACCGATCAACAGGGCCTCTACCAATTCCCCAATCTCTCAGATGGCGTCTGGAGAATCAAAATCGAGATGAGCGGCTTCTCGACGCTAAACGGTCAGGTCACCGTCGGCCCCAAAATGGCGCAGGGCCGATGGGAGCTGAAGCTGCTCACTCTGCCGCAACTGCTTGCTGGAATTCAGGTGACTAACCCGTCTTCTCAGCCCGCTGCACCGAATCTGCCAGAAGCTAAGGAGTCGAGCACCGAGGTTCCGCCACTCGCTGCAACGCACAGTGGAGGCACGAGCGGGGAATCTTCGGACGGGTTGCTGATAAACGGCAGCGTCAGCAATGCCGCGACATCGCCTTTTAGCCTTTCGCCAGCGTTTGGCAACCACCGGCCCGGTGTCCGGGGGCTATACAACGGCAGCATCGGGGCGGTTGGCGAGAACTCCTTTTTCGATGCGCGGCCTTACTCACTTACCGGCCTGCAAGTACCGAAAGACATTTACAATCGACTCACGACCTTGTTCACGTTCGGCGGTCCGCTGAACATTCCACATCTCTGGTACAACGGCCCCAATTTTTTTGTAGCCTATCAGCGCACGCGCGACCGTGACGCATCCGCTCTATTCGGTCTGGTCCCGGACGTGGCGGAGAGAAACGGCGACCTTTCGGGGCTGACGAACGCTCTGGGCCAGCCGATCACGATCTACAATCCCGCGACAGGATTGCCGTTCAGCGGGCCGATTCCCGTCAGCTCGCAGGCACAAGCTCTGCTGGCCCTCTACCCTCTCCCCAATCTCGCCGGAAATTCACAGTACAACTATCAAACAGAAGTGCTTAACAACACGCATCTGGACGCGCTGCAACTCAGGCTGGACAAAACGATTGGGCGCAGAGACGAGCTTTTCGGGCAACTCGCGTTCGAGAGTTCGCGAGCAGACACCGCAAACCTGTTCGACTTTCGCGACGCAACCGACATTTTGGGAATCAACACGGAGATCAACTGGTCGCATCAGTTTCGGCACGAGTTCTTGATGACGGTTGGATATTCCTTTAGCCGGCTGCGGACTCAGGTGCAGCCACAGTTTGAAAATCGCGAGAATGTTTCCGGAGAAGCCGGCATCACCGGCAACAATCAAGACGCCGTGAACTGGGGACCTCCGACCCTGGTGTTCGCAACCGGCATCGCCTCGCTGACCGACGGAAACAGCGAGTTCAATCGCAACCGCACCGATGCTCTGTCCGTCAAGATTGCGAAAACTACCTGGCACCATACCCTCACGTTCGGCGGCGATTATCGGCGGGACGAGTTCAATCAGCTGGGGCAGCAGAACCCGCGCGGGACGTTTACCTTTACTGGAGCCGCGACCAGCGGCGGCGCATCGGCGGGAAGTTCGAGTGGGTCCGATCTCGCGGATTTTCTTCTCGGCATTCCCGACACCGGCGCGGTCGCGTTCGGCAATGCAGATAAGTACTTTCGCGGGCCAGCGTACGACGCTTTCGTAACAGATAATTGGAGAGCGCGCCCGGAACTGACGATCAACGCAGGCATCCGCTGGGAATACGGCGCGCCGCCTACCGAACTGTTTGGAAGGCTCGTGAATCTGGATGTGGCACCGGGCTTTTCGGCCGTCGCGCCCGTGCTCGGAACCAACCCAACGGGTTCGCTTACCGGCCAAAAGTATCCCACCTCGCTAATCCGTCCCGACTGGCTAGGCTTTGAGCCGCGCCTCGGCATCGCATGGCGCCCGTTCGCGGCATCGACGCTGGTGGTGCGCAGCGGATACGGGATTTACGACGATACGTCCGTATATCAATCGATCGATCAGATGATGGCGCAGCAAGCGCCGCTTTCAACAAGCATCAACGCGGCCAACAGCGGCGCGTGCCCGTTGACGCTGGCGAACGGATTTGTGAGCTGCTCCGGCATCACGCCGCAGACGTTCGGCGTCGATCCCAACTTCCGCGTGGGTTACGCTCAGGAATGGGAGCTGAGCGCGCAGCGAGATCTGCCCGGCGCCATGGTGATGATTGCGCGCTACTCGGGGATCAAGGGAACGCGAGGGATGCAGGAATTTCTCCCGAATACATATCCGATTGGCGCAGTGAACCCGTGCCCCTCCTGTCCGGCCGGATTTGCGTATTTAACTTCGAATGGCAATTCGACTCGCCAGGCGGCGGAAATTCAGCTGCGCCGCAGATTGCGCAGCGGGTTTACTGCCAGCGTCGATTACACGTACGCCAAGGCGATGGATGATGACTCGCAGGTGGGAGCGCAGGGGCACGTTGTCGCTGACAACCAAGAGGACCAAAGCACGTTTGCCGCAAGCCAACAGCCGTCGGCGCCGCCTATGATTGCGCAAAACTGGCTCGATCTGGCCGCGGAACGCGGACGATCTCCGTTCGATCAACGGAATCTCCTCACCGTGCAGATCCAGTACACGACCGGCATGGGAATGGGTGGCGGAACATTGCTCGGCGGCTGGCGTGGAAGATTGTTCAAGGAATGGACGGTGCTGACGCAGATCACGGCAGGCTCGGGATTGCCGGAAACGCCGGTATTTTTGGCGACTGTTCCGGGGACGGCCACTTCCGGCACCATACGCCCAGACTTGAGCGGTGCATCCATCTACAGCGCACCGCCCGGGTATTTCCTCAATCCAGCGGCATACTCCGCGCCGGCCGCGGGCCAGTGGGGCACCGCGCCGAGAAATTCCATCACCGGTCCCAGCCAGTTCAGTCTGGACACGGCTGTCGCTCGGACGTTCCGGCTGCGCGGAGAATTGAACCTGGACGTTCGCGTGCAAGCAACGAACCTCCTCAACCATGCGACGTTCAGCGCTTGGAATACCACTATTAACAGCACAACGTTTGGGCTGCCTGCTGGGGTCAACCCGATGCGTAGTCTGCAACTGGTTGGAAGGTTGAGGTTCTAGCGATGCGCGGAGTGAAGTTTCTGCTCATGCTCGTGGCTTTGTGCGCAGGGGTTTGCCGTGCGCAGACGGTTGGCACGAACGCGCCAGCGGCAACAGACGAAAATCAGGCGTTAAAGGTCAGTTCTCAACTGGTGGTCGAAACAGTTGTTGTCAAAGACAAGAAGGGCAGTTTTGTCAGCGGTCTTACGGTCAAGGATTTTTCGCTTACGGAAGACGGCATGCAGCAGAAAATCAGCTTTTTCGAGCACCAGAAGCTGGAGACGGCGTCCTCTCCCCTGCCTGTGGTGCCGCGCGACGATGAAGAGATCACGATTTACAAGAAACTGTACAGCACTGGGATCGTCCCAGAAAGTCCCGGCAGCCCGCGTTATAACGAGCATCGGCTGCTGGCGCTCTACTTCGATATGACTGCCATGCCGCCTGAAGACCAGGTTCGCGCCCTAGCGGCAGCAGAAACATTCGTTCGAACAAAGATGACCAGTGCGGACCTGGTGGCCATCTTCCGCTACAACGGTGGTTCGGTGGAGGTACTGCAGGATTTTACGGCCGACCGCAATCGGCTATTGAGCGTTCTGCAAACGATGATCGTCGGCGAGGGACAAGGTTCAACCGAAGAGGCCGATGACGCGAGCAGCGCTGACACCGGAGCGGCCTTTGGCCAAGACAATAGCGAATTCAATATCTTCAACACAGATCGGCAGCTCTCGGCGCTTCAGACGGCGGCAAAAATGCTGGGGCAGGTCAGCGAGAAAAAATCACTGGTCTATTTCGCGAGCGGCCTGCGCTTGAATGGTATCGACAATCAGGCGCAACTGCACGCTACCGTCGACGCCGCGATACGCGCAGGGGTCTCCATTTGGATGGTGGATGCACGCGGGCTGGTGGCGGAAGCTCCGCTCGGCGACGCAACGAAGGGATCGCCGGGGAATCAAGGAATGTACACCGGTGCTGCGATGCAGGCAGTGAATGACAAGTTCCAACAGTCGCAGGACACCATGTACGCCCTCGCCGCGGACACGGGTGGAAAGGCGGTGTTCGACAACAACGACCTGACTCGTGGAATCGTGCAGGCGCAGCGATCCATTTCCGACTACTACGTCGTGGCCTATTACACGACCAACACGGCCGAGAACGGGCATTTCCGGAAAATCACAATCAAAGTGGACCGTCCGCTCGATGCCAAGCTAGATTATCGACGCGGCTACTACGCTAATAAATCGTTCCGGCACTTCAACGCCGCCGACAAGGAGCAGCAGCTCGAAGAAGCTCTGATGCTGCCCGATCCCATCACCGATTTAACCGTAGCCATGGAAATCGATTACTTTCAGCTCGATCGGGCGGAGTATTTCGTTCCGATAATCGTAAAGATTCCCGGCCATGAGCTTGTTCTGGCCAAACACTTTGGAGCAGAGCACACGCTGATCGATTTCGTCTGCGAGATAAAGGACAGGGCGAGCGGCCTTACGGTCTCGAACCTGCGCGATTACGTCAACATCAAGCTAAGCGATGAGACCGCCGCGGAATTAGCGCGCCGCCCAGTCGAGTACGACACCGGCTTCACGCTTTTTCCGGGTAGCTACTCAATCAAATTCCTCGCTCGCGACGACGAGACCGGGAGGATCGGAACCTACCAGACATCGTTTGTGATTCCAGACCTGAACAAGATCACGAAAACGGTCCCGATTAGTTCGGTGATCCTCAGCGGGCAGCAGGTGAACGTCAAAAATGCGCTTTACAACGCGGCCCACGGAAAGCAAGTCGCGAAAGATATCGCTGCCAACCCGCTGGTTGAGGACAATCTGAAGCTGATTCCCAGTGTTACGCGCGTCTTTAGCACAAAAGGTGACTTGTACGTCTACCTGCAAGCGTACGACGGCGGCGCCAAGAAGGCCGGTCCGGGTACCCGCCCAGCTTCCCGCTCACCCTTGGTTGCTTTTGTGAGTCTCTACCGGAACGAGAAGAATGCGCTTGAGTCGCCTGCAAAGGCTGTGCTGCCGCTCGCGGGCAATGAGCTGGGAATGGTTCCATTCCGTTTCCAGATTACACTTCGCGGAGTCGCGGCCGGCAGATACGAGTGTCAGGTAAGCGTCCTGGACCCCACGAATCATCGGGTCGCGTTTTGGGTCGACCCAGTGATGATACGACGGTAAAACACCACGGAATCCGCGCCACTGCTGCTTGCATTTCTCCTATTGGCAACGTTCACATCCGGAACTTTCTGTCAGCATGGCAAACGGGTGCTCTGGGACATTCACCCTCCTCAGCAGGCCGTGGGGATTTCCCTCTACGCCCGCCGCCCGCTATTTAGCAGGCGGGGGCGCGGCCACCGTCATGCCATGACGCCGGAAGACCTCTATCATCTTCGCGGGGGCGGCCGGTCCACCCGCGGAGGCACCGACTACTTCGGCAGCTTCGCGGAAGTACGCAGGGCCCATTATCGCAGGGGATATGACGACGAGTTGTTTCGCATCCTCGCTGCCGAGGTTATCGAAGCGGTGCACCGCGCTGCGGGGGATGCACAGCGCCTGTCCGGGACCAACCTCAATGGGCGTGCCGTCAACGGTCCAGGTAAGGACGCCCTCGATACCGTAGAGCATCTCCTCGTATGCGTCGTTCTTGTGGGCCGGGGCCGCCAGCTTCTGCCCGGCAGGGACGAAAACCTCGAACACTGACACGCTGCCATTGGAATCATCGCTCGTGAGGAGGAACCGGATACCTAGCGGACCAATATTGATAGTCTCTTCTGAAGGATTTACTCTGGTCGTCCCTTGTTGCATTATCAGCATCCCTCCTGAATAGAGTTAGTTTACCCGGAATCTCCGATTTGGATATCCAGCCTTGTGTCATTGCCCGCCGTAGAGACGCCCGAATGCCCGAGACAGCATGACCGCCATCAGCAGGCCACCGGCTCCCGAAACAAGTGCGTCGGGGATGCTACGGATATGAAACTCTCCGACGTGAGACAAGAGGAAGTATCCCGCCACCGCGTTGGCCGTACCCCAGAGCACGTTCACGATCGGGGATGACATCCCCTTTCCGGGCGGCGATGCGAAGGGGGTCGGAAACGAGCGACCCGAGACGCCGTTCACGAAGTGCGGGATGGTATTGACAAGGAAAGCGCCGCCGAAAAAATATGCGACGAGGAAATACCAGTGCATGGTTCTCTCCATGGATTCGAGTCTTGGGCATCGAATCCGCACACGGGTGGTCGGGGACCACCAGTGGTTGAGTGCGTCTACTTTGCCTCGACGTTCAACTTCTCGCACTCGGGGCAGTGTGGGCGGTCGGCCGCGCCCGCACGGCGCTTCGTTGCCGGAATTCCTTTCGACTGCTGGCACCTGTTGTTATCGTGATAGATCGTTTCCTTCTCCGCGTGCCATGGGATTGTCTTTGTCATCGGAGAGACCTCGCGAAATCGAAGCGGCCATTTCGGCCGAAACGCATCAGAAACGGAAGGAAAGCGCCGCCGAAAAAGTAGGCAACCTATGAATACCAGCGCGTGGCTCCCTCCGTTGCTTCGAGTCTTAGGGAAACAACACCGGGACGATGGCGGGATGATAGCACGTCCCCGGAATTGCGATGACTCGAGTTCGAATGGTGGGCGGATAATTGACGACGACAACTTCGCAAAACGGAGACGCGTTCCATTCCCACGGCGCTTGTTCTCGCGGAAGCCGTCCTGTTCGTGCATCTGCTCTGGTGCGCTTGGGTCTTGCTTGGCTGGACGGTGACGCGCCGCCGCCCTGTTCTGCGCACCTTGCACATCGCTTCGCTCGTCTACGCGATTGTCATCGAGTCCGTTCCGTGGCCGCCATGCCCGCTCACCGTGGCGGAGTCGTGGCTTGAGGCTCGAGGGGGAATCGAACCCGCGCACGGACCGTTTCTCGTGCACATTCTCGATGCCACCATGTATCCAAACCTCCCGGTGTGGGTCGTCGTGGGCTGCGCGGTCTTGGTCTGCGCTGGAATCTTAGCGGTGTATCTTCGGCGCTATCTTCGCAGGAGTGCGGACGGTCAATGGTAGACGAGACGCAATCACTCTCTCGCGGGGCAAGTCACCGCCGGAGGTTTCATCACATTTTGAAGAGATGAAGAGCCCTACGCAGCTCCCAGGACAGTCGCGGCCTTTCGAGCAGTGGCACGCGGGATAAAAATCGCTACGCCGTATATCCCCCGACCGCCGGAGACCTACCTGCAAAGCGCCCACGCTGATGCGTCCCTCGGCGAGCCTCTGCAAGATGTCCGCGACCGCGCCGGGGCGGTCGTCGCCTTGGACGTAGAACGCAGTCCTCTTCCGCACTCGCACCCTTGCCTGCTTTGCCGCAGCGGCGAACGCAGCACCGCTCTCAGGTATGAATTCAAGCTGCGCTCGCCCCTTTCCGTTCGGATATCCCCAAAATGCGATCAGATTCACGCCTGCGTCCCGCAATGCGCCCGGCACTCTTGCGCCCTCGCCAACTTTGTCCGGTATTGACGCCGCGTAGTGGTCCATCTGCAGAATCTTTTCTGTCATGACGCTCTCCTCTGATCCTAAACCACCGGCCTTGTGAAGTCTGCGATCCTCGGAGTTGAGTAATTCTATCGCGGCATCTGCCCGGTCGGCACTCCGGAGTCTGAGTCCATCCGTCATTCAGCCGGGGCAAACGCGCCGGGTGTTCGCAGACCTTTCGCGCAGGGGGTATACTGGCCGCAACGGAAGGCGGCTGAATACAAGGCCGGGGAAATAGGAATCTGCGAATTGCGTTCACTGCGCTGCGGAAGGAGAAACCTGATGCATCTCAAAGTGGCTGTCAGTCTTGCTCTTGTGGCGAGCCTCTTCCCCTTTGCAATCGTCCGTGCCGCCGAACACCCGGCGCAGGATATCCCGTCTCAGACTGCGCCCGCACAGTCCAAGCAAGTCCAGCAGCAGTCGGCCGGTCCTGCGGCTCCCGGTCAGCGACGCATGGGTCGCGGCATGATGACGCCTGACATGATGCGCATGATGGCATCCATGATGGGAGGCGCGCAGGGCGCAGCAGGCCGCAGCCGAATGAGAGGCGGACCCCTTCAGAGGGTTTCCCGGCTCCTGGCGGCTGTGGACGATCCGCGCGTCCGGACCGCGCTCGGCCTCACGGACCAGCAGGCCGATAGCCTCCGCAAAATCATCATCGACACGGAGACCTTCACCATCACGACCGGCGCAAGCATGCTGGTCGATTCCATCGAGCTGCGGGAACTTCTTCGCGCCGACAAGCCGGACAAAAACGCGGTGATGAAGGAAGGCAACGAAATCTCCAAGTCTACCTCGCAGTTGATTAACCGCTATCTCGACGCGATCCTCTCTGCCAAGGCCATTCTCACGCCCGAGCAACAGCGTATGATTCGCTTGTATGTGGAGCGCGGCTCTGCCCCTCCTCCCGCTCGCCCGTGAGTGCGTCGCCGCGCTTGGATGCAGTCGAACTCTCCCACGGATAAGTTGCCTATGAAGTCATCGACTAGCTCGACTCTTCCGAGCGAGCGTCGATCTTCTGCACCTCCCCGTCCACAACCGCCACGGAGCGCGATCCCCACTGCGATGTCGCGAAATGAAAAAACGGCAGAGCAAACCGAACGCCGCCGTCGCCTAGTAGCTCTATATACCCCGGGTCATGAACCGAGGCCAATTCGACGCGGAGGCCGGCCAGTAGAACGGGAGTTATGATCGCATCCAAACCCGCTTCCATTCCGTATGCTGGGGGCGCCTGTGCAGAGGGATCAGGCTGTCAAAGTTCGCGCGGAATGCGAGTCTGGTTTAGCTCGAATTTCGCTCGAACAATGTGGCGAAAAGAGGGAAATAGAGAGAATGGAGAGACAGCAGCGGAAGAAACGAAAACTCGTAATCCCTTGGTGGTCCTGAATTTCCCAATGAAATTCGAAAATTTCAGTTGACTGGCGGAGAGGGGGGGATTCGAACCCCCGGTACACGTTTTAGCGCGTACAACGGTTTAGCAAACCGCCGCCTTCAGCCTCTCGGCCACCTCTCCGCGGCAAATAAACACATCAGGCCTGGCGTGCGGGTAAGTATAGCATCAACGCGAAGCATTAGTGCATTGCTGGCCGAATGCTTCGCAAGGTTCTCTCTTCACGACACAAGTAACAAAAGTGCCTAAAAAAAAGCCCCATTTCCCGAAAATTGGGAAATGGGGCCGGTTTACTCCCGCTGTCAGCAGCCTAGAAGATGAACTTCAAGCCGAACTGCATCACGCGCGGCGCGACTGCGGTCGAGGTGATCTGTCCGAAGAGCGCCGTCGTGCTGATCGCCGTGTTGATCGGCTCGTTAAATTGTGGATGGTTGAACAAGTTGTATGCCTCAATACGAAACTCCAGTGCCGTACCTTCCGTCACCTTCGTCGTTTTGTCGAGGGACATATCGAAATTGAACTGACCCGGCCCCAGGAGAGCTCCAATGCTCTCGTTGCCGTAACCAGTTCCAGCGTTCACAAACGTTGCGCCGGCGCTGCCGCACGGAGCTGATGAAGACCCACCGGGATTGGGCGTACCTCCGATGCAATACGGAGAGCTTGCCGGAAGCGGAGTGGCGCAGCTGACGCATAGGGACGTGTACGCACTAGCGTTAACCCAGTGACCGGTCCCCGGGTACGCGCGCTGCGTGGCGCTCCCGGACGTAGCTTCCGGGATTGCCGATTTGCAACTGAACCTGACTGGATTGCAATC
This sequence comes from Candidatus Acidiferrales bacterium, assembly GCA_050746725.1. Classification (GTDB taxonomy): domain Bacteria; phylum Acidobacteriota; class Terriglobia; order Acidiferrales; family UBA7541; genus Palsa-295. The sequence goes on from JBOGMX010000056.1 coordinate 33,327, forward strand.
GATGGGGCTCGCAAGGGCTGCCTTCGAGGTGCCTGCCCCATAGATTGTCCCTCCGTTGGCATCCGTGATCCAGAACGGCAGCCCGTTCTGAACCGTCGTCACGCCCGAGAGGCTCCATCCTCCCAACAGCTTGCCTGTAACGCCGTGGGTATTCTTATACGGGAGGTTGTACACATAGCTGATGACCATCCTTTGCGAGCGGTTGAACGAAGCTAGACCATATTGCTGCGTCAGGTCCCGAGGGTCGTTGTTGTTCGAACCGACAAAGAGGACCTGGCCAAGTGGCGTAATCCCGGTGCCCGCTTCGTTCGAGTCAACGTTGCTGAGTTCCTTACTCCACGTGTAGGCCACTTGCAGGGTGAGGCCGTTTGCAAAGTTGTGCTTCACCTGCGCCTGCAAGCTGTCGTACAGCGCATCTCCCAGGGTCTGGGTAGCAACCGCGCCCCCTGGGGCGTAGCCGAGATAACTGACACGCTCATTGGCATTGCTTGTGAAAGTACCGATTGTATTCGTCGTAATCGGGTTCGGATTCGCGGAATCGTTATACGGCAGTGTAGCGGCGATCATTTCCGCGTTTTGAGGACCGGCGGCAGCCGTCGGGTTGTTCGGCGCTCCGGCAACCAGCCCAGCGACGTTGATGTCTCGCGACCAGTTGTAGAGGTGGGTACTGTGACTGCCGACGTAGCCAATATCGGCCACCCAGCCGTTAGCAAACTCGTATTGTAGATCGAGGCTATACTCCTGAGTCAGCGGCGCGCGCTCAGACATGCTCGGATCGTCCAGTGTGTAGGTAAAGCCCGAGGAACAAATTCCCGCCGGGCAGACCGCGCCAGTATAGGGGTCGGTGGCTCCGGGAACCATATATCGCGGCGTCCACGCGAGCGGGCCTACGCCTGCCGCCCACGGCGAATGCAAAACGTTTGTCTGGTTCGCCGGAGATGGGCCGGAAGCCGATCCCGAGTAGGGGGGCAAGTTCAGTTGGTTGTCGATCATCAGGTTTGTGTAGAGCGTGTCGTAAAACCAGCCATAACCTGCACGCACCACAAACTTGGAACCAAACGGCTGCCATGCCACTCCCAAACGCGGCGCGAACTCGTTCAACGGACTTCCCGGCAAAAGAGTCTTATTGCCGTTCACCAGGACGCCCGTCGCTCCGCTTGGAGCCGTAAGGCCGAACGTCTTGACCGCGAAGTTAGAGGGAACCACGAAGCCCGCGAGGGTGCCGGGTGCTCCGAGCGCCGCAAAAGCCGATCCCGTATTAACCTTTGCAAGCTGGCTGGGCCATACGTTTGTGAATTCGCCGCTGACGTCGTCCGGAAATCCTTGATACTCCCATCGCAAACCGATGTTCGCGGTGAGCTTTGAACTCACCTTCCAGGTATCCTCGCCGTAAACCGAGAAGTCATTGTAGCGATTGTAGTGAGTCAACGGACCCTTTAGTCCGAATCCCAACGATATTCCGCCAGTTGGAGTTGCCGTCGTGCCATCGATCGCCGGCCCCGCGCTGCTAGTCAGGAAATCCGCGGTGCTATACATCAGCAATTCGCCGCGTCCCGATGCGGGGATCGTGTTGTTGTACTCGACACGAGTCGCGTCGAACCCCGCTTGAATGGTGTGGTTTCCGTGCGTCCACGACAGGGTATCCATAAAATCAAGTGTATCGATGAAGTTGCTCGAGATCATCGAGAAGTTGCCGCCCTGGCTCCAGGGTACTCCACCGATGCCGAGGATATCGAGCATTGGAGGCTCCTGCATTTCCGTGAACCGCTGGGCGATAGCTGGCGTCGAGATCGAACCGCACGGCGCGCCGTTGTTCGCAATGGGAACAATGGAAGCGCCGTTCGGCAGATTGCAGCCGTTTAACGCCGAATTGGGATCCGTGTTGTTTTCAATGTCTCGCCGGAACCCAAACCTCGCCTGATTCACTATGGTCGAGGTCGGAAGCCATTGCCACTCCATTGAACCAAGGTAGTTCCCGTAGTATGCATTAATGGGAGCGCCTGGGTTGCAGTTGCCGGCCAGAATGAAGCAATTGAACGGTTCAAACTCGGGATCTTTCTGATAGAAGAAGCGTTCGTACAGGGTGTTCTTGCTGTCGAGGTTGAACTGTGTGTTGTACATGAACTGATCTTCGCGGGCGAAGATCGGGATCGAAATCGCCTGCAGACAACCAGTCAAACCGCACGATGCCGGAGCGCTCGGGAAATAAAATCCGCCGTTGTAGCCTCCCTGAACTGCGCCCTTGGCTTGGAGCATGCCGATCGCCGTGTTGGTGATGTTCGATCCATCGGGTGCGATCGTTACCCCTGTGCCGCCGAAGAGCGGCGCAAATCCAGCCTGCCCCGCGAACGCGCTGCCAAGATAAGCCCGATAGGCCGCAACGTTGTTCGTGCAGCGCAGGTCGCTGCAAACACCACTGGCCGCATCCGCGTAGTCGTTCCACGGCTCAAGTTCGACGTTCGGCTCGTATCCCGATGCGAAGCCCGTGGTACCAAAGCCGTTCACTTGGCGAAAGCCCTGATAGGAGCCGAAGAAGAAAAGTTTGTCGTGGATGATCGGGCCGCCGAGCGTAAACCCGAACGTGTTTTGCTTCAGAGTGGGCGGCGCGTTCACGCCGCTTCCGCCGGCGCTCAGCTCGCTGTGCTTATAATAAAAATCGTTGGCGTTGAAAAAATTGTTGCGGTTGAATTCCCACACATCACCGTGAAGATGATTGCCCCCCGTCTTCGTGACGACGTTTACGTTCGCGCCGGGGTTGCGCCCGGCGCTGGCGTCGTACTGCGAAGTCTGAACTTTGAATTCTGAAATCGTGTCCGGATTGGGAACGGGTATGCCCGGAAAGCTACCTTCCTGTTCGCCATTGCCGCTCACGGAATTCACAACCGAGATGCCGTCGATCGAGTAGTTGTTCTCGTTGGCCAGCGAGCCGTTGGCGCTCACGTCCTCCGTACCGTTGCCCACGGCCGCGGAATTCGATACGTTCGCCACCACACCCGGCGAAAGACTAATTACCTGCGTGTAGTTGCGCGAGACGAGCGGCAGCGATGTAATTTCCTGGCCCGAAACAACGCCTCCGTTCGCAGCATTCTGCGTCTGAATGGCCTCTGCTGTCGCCTCCACCGTAACTGATGTCGTCGCCGAACCTACCTTAAGTTTGCCGTTCAGCACCGAAGTTTCCGTGACGTTTACCGTAACGGAGGGAACGCTCAAGCTCTCAAATCCGGTCTGCGAGAACTTTACTGAATAAGTGCCGGGTGCCAAGAGCCCGAACTTATAGGAGCCGTTCGCGTCCGTGGTCGTTGTCCTTAATTGGCCCGTACTGTTATCGGTCAATGTCACGGCCGTGCCGGCAATCACGGCGCCAGATGGATCGGTGACGGTTCCGGTCAAAGCACCCGTGCTTGGCGTTTGCGCCATCAACTGCGGCGCTCCGACCACGACCAGAACCGCTGCAACGAACAACAGCAACATCATCCGCATCGGCTTCATCTCGTTCCCCCCTTGAATCTTGGTCCGCTCTCCGGACCGTGGAAACCGCTTAAATCACAAGCTCATTAGAATCGGGCGCGCATCGATCAAACGCGCGCACCCGTCAAGATCTTCCCGTGCCCAACTGGATGGGACGCAGCCTTGGCGAGTCCGCAAATCATGCCACATCACTTGCGCACCACACCCAATCACCCGCAACAACTAAACAAGACTTCGCCAAACGTGTCCATTGCTTATTTTGGGCGATTCTGTTACGAAATATGTAACCTGAAGGGGATGAAATCCCGGATGGTGCGGGCCAAGGACTCAGGGTGGGACCGGGGTGGCTACATGGAACTGCGCCAAATTCGATATTTTATTGCTGTTGCCGACAGGTTGAGCTACGCGAAGGCGGCTAAACAGCTGCACGTCTCGATTTCTCCGCTTAGCCGGCAAATTCGGCAGCTGGAAGACGAATTCGGCATCCGGCTATTGATTCGCGACCGGCGCCGAGTGGAGTTGACCGATGCGGGACAGCTTTTTCTGAAAGAAGCACAATCGCTCATCCGGCAGACGGAAAACCTTTCGGAGCAATTGCGGCTGGCAAAAGCCGGCGAACTCGGCTTGGTGCGAGTGGCCGTGGGATTGCACCTCGGGGATTCTGTCGGCACACTCGTGCGACAACATTCCCAACGGCATCCGACTGTCGAGATTGAGTGCCAAGGAATTTTCTCAACGATGCAAAACGCGGCGCTGCGCGAAGGCACAACCGACATCGGCTTCTTGCGGCCGCCTGTGGACCCGTTGTTAGCCTCGGAGGTTCTTTACGAAGAACCGCTCGTCGCGCTGATGGGCAAGACGAACCCTCTTGCAAAGCGCAAATCGGTGCGAATTAAAGATCTCGCGGGAGAGACTTTGTTTGTCCCGGATTGCAGCGTTGGCAAGGGGCTTCTCGACAAAACTCTGGAACTTTTCGCCAAAGCCGGGGTAAAACCGCGCGTGAGTACGCTGGCGGCCGATCCCATGTCGCACGGCGAGGTGCACAAGGTCTTGCTGGCGGCCAACAAGGGCATCTTCATCGTCGGCGACGAACAATCCACGCGCCTGGACAACGGGAATGTGGCCGCCGCCGTCCCCATTGACGAGCCCGAAGCAAAAATCGAAGTGTTCATGGCGTGGCGCAAAACGGAGAAATCGCCCACCGTGCTGGCGATGCTGGAAACGGCGCGAGAGATATTTTCAGACGCGCGCGAAACGCGATCCAGAGCGGCAAAGCTGGCGAGCTGACGGTCGCGTCAAAGACTTTTCCTGAAAATCGAGCGGGCGGAAAGACAATTGCGAGCCCGCCTGTCGCGTCTTATCGATCCACTTTCGCTGGCGGGTTGTTTGAAACGGCACCTTGACGCCGCGAAAACAGCGCGCGAACTTCGCGGCTGTGCCTGAGGATTTTTCTGCGCACGGTTGAAAGAGCCGGGCGAAACACCCTCCGCAACGGATGCGGGTCCAGGGCTTTGACCGCCGCGAAAATTTCACGCCGTAAATTGGGTGTAGTGCGGAAACTTAGGAGAGCGGGCACCCATCCCTTGGCCCGGGCCTCCAGCACCGGTTGCAGCTCGGCTGCCGACAGCGAGACGCGATCGAGAACCCATCGCGTGACGTGCATGTATTCCAATATATCGGTTCCCGCCTGCGCGGTGCGGCTGCGCGCATTGTTTGCATGATAGCGAAAATAGTTCACAGCCTCGCTCGCATACGCGACCTTGCCGGAAAGCGACATTGCCGCCCAGAGCTTCCAATCCCCACAAAGGCGGAGCGATTCGTCCGCGCATCCGATTCTCTCGAATAAGTCCTTTCGAAAGAGGGCGGCGCTGGCATTGGGAACGGGAGTAATTAGGGCAAAGTAACGCCGGAAAAGCTCGATCCCATCGACGCAAAAATCGCTCGTCCAGCGGCCGGGATCGGGCAAATTGTAGTCGGCAAAACCGATTATGCCGTCCGGGGTGACGCGCCAGGAACGGCAGTACGCAAAAGCTATCGCAGAATCGGAATTGAGAAGCGCTACCAGGCGCGCGAGCAACGGCGGGTCGGCGTAGTCGTCGGATTCGGCAATCCAGACGTATTTTCCGCGCGCCAAACGCACGCCTTTATTCCATTGTTTGAAGGTGCTGCCGGAGTTTGTTTCGTTGAATACAAGCTGGGTCACGCGGGGATGCGAGGCGTATTCGCGCAAAATGGCTGCGCTGTCGTCCGTGGAGCAATCGTCGAGCAGGATCAGCTCGAAATCCTGATACGTTTGCGCGAGGATCGAGTCGATGCGCTGGCGCAGGAAGCGCGCGTGATTGTAATTCGGGACGATGATGCTAACGGTCGGCATGGACGACGCCTGTGCCGCGCGGCGAAATAAAAGCGCGGAACACGGAGATCAAAACGTTCCGGGTAGACGAGGCCGCCGACGTTTGTTTTCTATGACTTACATGCGATTCTACTCGAATGGCCGTTCCGGGTAGCGGCGCAATCACAAGCATCGAACTTCCCGCCGTTGACGACTCGGCCAGCGGGCAACGAGCGAACTTCCGCGACGGCTCCTTTTGGGGCCTGCTTGCGACCGCGAGTCTGTCGCCGCTCATCGTGCCGAACTCACGCTAACACATTGTTGACCGAGAGGACTACTGGCCGGAAGTACAGTTTGGGACGGGTAGATTTTCCCCGCGCGGATCACGGACTTTAACCTCTTTTGCGGAGCGGTTCGGGAAACCTTGCTATCTTCTGACGTCCGTACCAATTCCAGAGCGTATAGAACTGGCGCGGGGTGAGGACTGAGCCGAGGACACCGACTAACACGTATTTGAAAAGCCGGTAACCGAGGCTCGGGTTGCTATACTGCGCGTGAAATGAACGTAGTTCCGTCCGCAGCGTGTCCTTCCGGGTACCGCCGAAATCATGGAGCCGCGATCGGCTCGTTTGCACCCAGTCGGGATACAGCAAGGCGGCGATCGATGCGTGGCTCACTCCGAACCGCAGGAGAAGCGGCTCCATTAGCTGGAACGTTCTTTCCAGCATCTCCTGCCTGCGGCGCATCCGCTGTGCATCAGCCTTGGCGTTTACAGCAATCAGATTATTGGAGTGATGTCGGTAGTAGGAGAGCGGCCCCGGCAGGAGGTAGGCGCCGCCGGCCATGGAGGCCATGATGATGGGCGTGTCGGCGCAGAAAATCAGCTCCTCCGGCATAGGAATTACCCGCGCGAGGGTTTCCCGGCGGACCGTATGGGCGCACATGACTAGGAAAGGCCATCCAGCTTGCGCCGCGCGGGCGTCCTCGGGCGTCGACAATTTCAGTAGTTGGGGTCCGTCCGGCGCCCTCAGCTTCCGTTCGTTCGTACCGTCATGATATTCGTAGTATCCGTGGCCGACCGCCGCGATCTCAGGGTACTTGGCGAAGACTTCCATCACGGCCGTAAGCTTTTCGGGGGCGAACCAATCGTCGCCGTCCAGCAGCGCGATAAATTCTCCTCGTAACTCGGGGAATGCTGCGTTCAACGCGGAGGCTTGGCCGCCATTCGTCTTTCGCAGCAAGCGGACGCGAGGCGCGAATTTCCGGACGATTTCCGGAGTGCGGTCAGTCGAGCCGTCGTCGACGACAAGAATTTCGTAATCGTCCTCCGGGAAGTCCTGCTCGACGGCACTTGTGACGGCCTGCTCGATGTAACCCTCGTGGTTGTACGTGTCGATCAGGACAGAAATGAGAGGCTTCATGACACATGCCCCGCCGATTCGCCGGCCCGCTCGGGATTCACTCGCCCCTGCAGACGCCGCTTCAATTTGCGAACGCGCGTGCGGACGCCTGCGAGATAGTGTGCGTGTTTGCCGACGATTAGAAACGCAAAGGCGTACATCCAGCGATAGGCAAGCTCACCGCGAGAAACGATCGGCGCCTCCAACAAGGCGTGGCGGCAGAGGTGGACGAATTCGCGAAATCTACTGGGTGGCATCAGCCGGAATTTGTCGACGTCCTGAACCAGACGCCATAGGCGGAACAGAGTACCGGCGCTAGGGTGCGATGCGATCGGCACGTTGGATTGAACCCATTTCAGTACGCCTTGGATTGCCAGCTCCCGGACTTCGATCCGCCTCCGGAGCACAGCCTCGTTCGGTTTGGCGCTTTCAGTGAACCAAAGATTTCCTCCGTGGACTCTGTTCCTGGCTAGGCATTCGGAAAGGAAACCCACGGACCCGAGGAAGATCGCAGTGTGAACCAGATATGCATCGGCCATGAACGTTAAGTCGCTGGGTACCGGCAACAGACGCTCAAGCGCCGCCCGCCGAAAAACTAGCGACGAAGTGGGCGCAGCCTGGTACCGGAGCAGCTTGCGACGATCGGCAAGAATATCGCCCGAGATATTGCGATGGTCCCCCTCCCACTGTTTGCCGCTTCTTGAGTCCCAGAACGAAAACTGGTGATAGACCATGACTTCTGCTGGATCGCGTTCGAACTCCGCCACGACGCGTGAGAGCTTGTCCGGAAGCCAGACGTCGTCCCCATCAAGAAACGCCACGAGTTCGCCCCGTGCGTGCTCAATACCAAAGTTGAACGCCGAGGCTTGGCCACCATTTAGCTTTCGAAGCAAACGGACTTGCGGCTCGAATTTGCGGACGATCTCGGGAGTGCGATCGGTCGAGCCATCGTCCACTACGAGAATTTCCATTTGCGAACGCGGAAAATCCTGATCGAGAGCGCTTCTGATGGCGTCTTCGATGAAGCGCTCGTGGTTATAGGTGTCGATGATGACGGATACGGTCGGGTTCGACATTAGGCCTTCTCCGAACCTGCAAGCTCAGAGCTGGACATCCTCAGACCGGCGGCGAATCGATCACAATTTCGCCGATGCGCTTGCGGCGCTCTGGTATGATGCCTTCGCGCCGCACCCAGCTCTCGACAATCTTCTCATACCTTTTCTTGGGAGAAGGCCACAATGCCCCACTCTTTTCCGCGCTTTGCCGCCGTACTCGCACTGCTGCTTTTCGCCACAGGTTGCTCATCGAATCGCGCCGTCAGCCTCGCTGTCTCACCGCAGACCGCGTTCGTCGGGTCCGGTCAGAACACCCAGTTCACTGCGACCGGGACCGAGAGCAATTCCGCTGTGACGTGGGCCGTGAATGGAGTTGCGGGCGGCACTGCGACCACGGGAACCATCGACGCAAGCGGCGACTACTCCGCGCCGAGCGTAACGCAAAATGCCACGGCCACGGTAACGGCAACGAGCGCCGGAAAGTCCGCTTCGGCGGCGGTGTCCATTGTGGCGCCGGGCGTGGTGACAACCACGAACGAGCCACAGGTGGCACAGTACACAATCGACCCGCCGGCAAGCGCGAACGTGTCTATCGAGTTTGGTACGGATACGAGTTACGGGAAAACGACGTGGACGCAACCTACACCGACGGGCGGTGGCCCGGTGAGCATCTACGTGGCAGGAATGCTCGCGAATACGCTCTACCACATGCGGGCGGTGATTCAGTTTACCGGGAGCAACACGGTTGACGACTCGGACCAGACATTTACGACGGGAAGCTTGACGCCAGCGATGATCACGCCGCTTACTGCGACGACGACGGCTGGGATGACGCCGCAAAACGGGGTGGAATTGCTGGACCTGACGGCGGGCCAGAGTCAGTACTCGGTTCTCGTGACGGAATTAGCGGGAAACGCCCTCTGGGGGTATTCTCCCGGACCCAATCTGTACTCCAATGGAGTCAAGCAGCTTCCAAACGGTGACTTTCTGACAATATCGACAGCCTCCTCTGCGGTCGACGGGACCGGTTCTGTTATCAACGAGGTGGATCTTGGAGGAAACGTAGTGTGGTCGATGACGGCCGCGCAACTGAACGCGGCGCTGGCGGCAGCCACCTGCGCGGGGTGCAACATCACGGTGATCGGGAATCATCATGACGTGGCGGCTTTGCCGAACGGACATCTTGTCCTAATCGCATCCGAGGAGAATAGCGAGTCCGGATTGACGGGCGAGCCCAGCCCGGTGACGGTGGACGGAGACGTGCTGATCGATCTGGACCAAAACCACAAGCCTGATTGGGTTTGGTCCGAATTCGATCATCTCGACCTGAATCGCCATCCGCTTGGATTGCCCGACTGGACGCACACGAATGCGGTGGTCTATTCGCCGGATGACAAGGATCTGATTGTTTCCATCCGGAATCAGTCTTGGATAGTCAAAATCGATTATGACGATGGCCAAGGCACCGGCAATATTCTGTGGAAACTAGGTTATCAGGGCAACTTCACGCTCATGAACGGAACCGATCCCGTCGACTGGCAATACGCACAGCACGATGCGAACGTCGCAAGCAGCAACAGCAGCGGGGTTTTTCAGGTGATGATGTTCGATAACGGTAACAACCGGGTGATGGATGACAGCGGCGATATTTGCGGCACCTCGGGCCAGCCAGCATGCTATAGCCGCGTGCCCATTTTTCAGCTCGACGAGACGGCGAAAACGGCGACGATCGAATGGGTAGACGATCTTTCTCCGACCTTTTCATCCTGGGGCGGGAACGGGCGCCTTCTGGCAAACGGCGACATCGAATTCGACGAATGCGATTTAGGATCGAATTCGACGATCTTCGAAGTGACAAAAACGGCTGTTCCAGAGGTAGTGTGGCAAATGCAAATCCCAACAACAAACGCATACCGGGGATATCGCTTGCCGAGCATGTATCCGGGCGTACAGTGGTAGAGATCGGCGCGTTAGGAGTTTGACCCGTCGATCAGGGATTCGAGTTCCCGCACGAAGTCTCCCGTCGGGTCGGAGGAGACCCATTGGCGGACATCACGTGCGGCGACCTCGCCCATCTCTTGTAGGCGATGGCGATTTTCCCACGCGCGATTCATGGCTTCGTCCAACAGATCCATAGTTGGAGCCTTTGCCAGAAAACCGTTGGTGTTGTCGTGGACGAGTTCGCGGTGGCTTGCCACATCGGTCACCACGCAAGCGCGGTGGCACAGCATCGCCTCGACTAGCGCGAGCGGCATACCTTCGTAGCGGGAAGGTAGCACAAGCGCGTGATGCTGGCTCCAAAATGCCTCGACGTCCTCTACGAATCCAGCAAACTCGATATTTTTCACGCCCAACCGCTCGACCATCGCCCGAAGCGCGTGCTCGTGAAAACCACTGCCAGCCAACGTGACCCGAATGTTTCGAACGCGCCAGTGCGGTCTGGCAAGAACCTGAATCAGCAAATCTTGTCCCTTTTGTCTGGTGTCGAGTCGAGCGACGCATCCCAGAGAGAGTGCGTCCCCATCGCCGACGGGCCAAGGCGGATTCGCATCGTATCGCACGTTGAAAGGATTTCGGATGACCCGACCGTGCGGGAGTGGCATGGCACACTGATACCGGGTCAATTCAAGATTCGCCTGCGAAACGAAATAAGCGCGACAGGCGCTGCTGTAGCCGTTCATCAATCGCCGAGCCAATACGTCATCGGGCCACCACTGCTCGTTAGCCGCTTGGGAGATGACGGCGTATCGCAGCCCTTCGGCCCGTGCCGCTTCCATCCAATCGAGGCCGTCACGGTTGCTGCCCTGGGAGATGACGATCAGAGCCGAATCTGCCCCCACCATCCTGAGATGAAGTCTCTGATAATCTGCATGAAGCACCCTCCGTTTGATGCGGTCTGGAATGGCTGGAGGAAAACGGCGGTAGAATATGCGAGACCCTGCGGACTGAAGCCTTTCGATCTGCTTGACTGGCCTTCCCCAATCTTTAACGCTGACATGAACTTGCACTCCACGCCGGACGAGGCTTTCAGCGGCTGCACTCCAGCAATTCTCGCTCCCGCCCCACGGCACGCTTTCACTCGTAGTGATGAACGCGATCTTTGTCATGTCAGCGGTGGGTTTCCCTGGCGGCCCAGAAGCTCTGCGCGCGAGCCCCACGAGAACTCGCCGTGCGCCCGAGCCGGGCCCCTTGAGCCATGATAAAAAGATAATTTGTCACGTTCTACCCATCTCATCTGCGATGGGCAACTTTTTTGATGTCTTTGCCCCGATCACATACGTGCGCGGGTGGATCTGCTGGCGCCGTTATAGACCACAAAGCTCGCCAGTGAAGTCGAAGCTTGAGACGCACAGCTTCGAATACCGGACGCGCTGCGCGGCGCATTGGACGCGGATCTAACGCCCACATGTCTCGAAGTACGTTTTTCTTCACCGCGACCGACGTACGGAAACTGATCAGCATGCGAATCCAGTGGCCGGCTTCCTGCGAGCAGATTTCTTCCCTAATCGCATCCGAGACATCCGCTCGCTCGGCGATCCAACAATGCAATCGAAGAAACTCAAAATCCCTTTCGGTCGAGAGTTCCATAGTTTCGCGGACCGTCGCTTTGTGACGTCGGAAGTAACTCAACGGCTCAGATCTATACGCTACTCGTCCGTGTAGCGCCATCGATGCCCAAAGCTTCCAATCTCCGCACAAACGGAGCAGTTCGTCGGCGCCACCAGCTTGTTCATAAAGGTCTCTTCGGAAAACGACTGCGCTAGCATTCGGCACGGGGTTGGCTCGCACGAAGTAAGTCCGGCACATCGCGTCTCCGTCCATGCGGAATGTTTTCGTCCACTGATCCGCGCTAAAACTGGATAGGTAATCGTCTGCAAAGCCATCAGGTCTGTTTTCCTCGTCGACCCGCCACGAGCGGCAATATGCAAAGACTGCATTCGGATCGTTATCGAGCACGTTGACGAGAATGCCGAGGAATTGCGGGGCGGCGTAGTCATCGGATTCGGCGATCCAGACGTATTCCCCGCGCGCGAGGCGGACGCCTTTGTTCCACTGCTTGAAGGTACTGCCGGAGTTCGTTTCGTTGAATACAAGCTGGGTCACGCGGGGATGGGAGGCGTATTCGCGCAGGATGGTTTGGCTATCGTCCGTGGAGCAGTCGTCGAGCAGAATCAGTTCGAAATCCTGGTAGCTTTGGGCAAGGATAGTGTCCAGGCGCTGGCGAAGGAAGCGGGCGTGATTGTAGTTGGGAACGATCACGCTGACCTTCGGTATGGTTGTCTGATTCATACGATTATCGAGCAGGATGCTCACCCAGTGGCCACAGCGATCAAGTACATCGGCGTTTCCCGGTGCCACGACTTTTTCGGGCGTACGGCATGCGGGTTCAGCATGTTGTCGCCGCTGCGGCTGGCGCTCAAAATCAGATCGACCGCCGAGGTTCTGTCGCTAGCTGTCGGATCGCAGACAGCGCGGGGGAACAGCCGGAAGCGCGCCGAGCGGCGCAGCCGCCCAATTCCCCGCACTGGCGGAATCGCCTCCGCGGCAAATATTCGAGGACTCCACACCGCTGCGGTCATCGGCCGCTGCGTGTAAATACGGACGGAGCGAAACTGACTGCGCAGCGCGGCAACGAATTCGCCTTCGGTCATTTCCGAGCAATGATGCGGGTTGGAAGCTCTTCCCGGACCCGAGTAGATATTCTTGTTCGGCGTCGATACGACCAGTTTACCGCCGGGGATCAAGACGCGGGCGCATTCTTCGAGGAATCGGGACGGATTGGGTACGTGCTCGATGGTTTCGAACGACACCACGACGTCTACAGAGCGATCAGAAACAGGGAGGCTCTCCGCGCTGCCGACGCGGACGTCCAGTTGATACTTGACCCGGGCGTGCAGGCAAACTCCTTCGTTTATATCAACTCCAATCACGGAAGATGCGCCCGCGCGTTGCAGAGCAGCTGAGCCATAGCCTTCGCCACAGGCCACATCCAAGACCTTTTTCCCGCGGACCAGACGACACGCGAAGGCATACCGATAGACGTGTTCCCAGAAGGTGCGACCGTCCGAATACTCAGGGACCATGCGCTCGCCATGATTTCCTAGGGCGTCCAGCGAGTCACTCGAAATCTTCGTTGAAGAGCTCATCTGTCAAGATCGGGTAGCTTGGGCCCGAATCGTGTCGAGCGAGTGCTTATTCCTGGCCGAGGCGGGTTCAAACGCGGTCTCCCAGTTTAATAACGGCCGGACGACTCCCGGCAGCGTGCCAGCGTAATCTCCTCGCACTGAGTCCCCGTCCACTGTATCGAGCACTTGAAATCCGATGGCGCTGCGCTCGTGAAAGTGAACGTTGAACGGCATAAAGGTTGTTACCGCGGCGTCAACCAAAAACGATCCTTCGGCGAGAAAGTTTCCCGGAATCCGGACGGTACTTGTATAGCGGCCTGCAAGGCGGGCTTTGCGATGCCAAAGCTCGTCTTGGTCAATCGTGACGAATACAGTGACCCCTTCTTGGTTGAATATGTGAATGTTTGGCGCAAGCACATAGCCAGGCTCCAGCACGTCGAAGGTCACGTCTATCGCAATTGGGCTGCGGATATCAAACGCTTCCGATCGCTCTCCGCTTGGGGACCGGGCGCAAACGGCATGAAGCCGAACGGCCTCGTCGCCAGGTGCGTTGTCGCGATCCCATTCGCGGTAGGCGGTTGTGTCAAACTCGGAACGAAGGTATGCGTCCATGACCGCGTGCGTTGGACCGTCCTTCGCGATTTCTCCTCGGCGCAAAAGCAGACAGCGCTGGCAAAGGCGCGTCACGGCTGCCGTGTTGTGGGAGACGAAGATGACGGTGCGGCCTTGGCGGGAAACGTCGCCCATTTTGCCGAGGCATTTTTTTTGGAATTGGATGTCGCCGACGGAGAGGACTTCGTCGACGAAGAGGACTTCGGTTTCGAGGTGGGCGGCGACGGCGAAGGCGAGGCGGACGTACATGCCGGAGGAGTAGCGCTTGACGGGCGTGTCTATGAAGCGCTCGACTTCGGCGAAGGCGACGATTTCGTCGAACTTGCGGGCGATTTCGCGCTTGCTCATGCCCAGGATGGCGCCATTTAGGAAGACGTTTTCGCGTCCGCTTAGCTCGGGATGAAAGCCGGTGCCGACCTCGAGAAGGCTGCCGACGCGTCCGTGAATTTCGGCGTGGCCCACGGTGGGCGCGGTGATGCGCGAGAGAACCTTGAGCAGCGTGGACTTGCCGGCGCCGTTGCGTCCAATGAGGCCGAGGACTTCGCCTTCCTGTACGTCAAAGGAAATGTCGCGCAGGGCCCAGAAAGTGTCGCGCGGCTTGCGGCGCAGGAAGCTGGCGGGATTGCGCAGCGCGGAGGCAAGCTGGTCGCGCAGCAACCCGCCGACGTCGAACTCGCCAACGCGGTAGCGCTTGCCGATGTTTTCGACTTTGATGACGTTCACGGCTAGCCCCTGAGAACCGCTTGCGTATCCATCACACCATGTCCGCCATGACGCCTTCCATGCGGCGGAAGAACATCAGGCCGCCGGCAAGTACGACGGCGACCATCACGGCGCTGACCAGCAGCATCGGGCCTGGCGCCTGGCCGCGTCCGGTGAGCGCCCAGCGAAAGCCGCCCAGCACGCCGGCCATGGGATTTAACCCGTAGAGCCACACCCATTTCGGGTAGTGCTCGGACACGAGCGTCGAAGGATACATCACCGGGGACGCGAACATCCAAAACTGCACGATAAACGCCATTACGTAGCGAACGTCGCGATACAAGGCGTTGAGCGCCGATAGCCAAAGCCCCACTCCCAGCGCCGTGCAGACGGCCAGAAGCAATAGCACCGGCAGCCATAGGATCGAAACCCCCGGCACAATATGGTATCCCAGAAGAATGAAAATCAAGAGCACGAAGCCGATGGCGAAATCGACGAGCCCCGAAAGCACCGCCGAGATCGGCAGTACCAGACGAGGGAAATAGACTTTGGTCAGCAGGCTTTGATTGCCGACCACGGTGTTGGTGGCGAAGTTGAGCGAGTAGGCAAAGTAGGTCCAAGGGACCAGTCCAGAGAAATAAAAGACGGGATAGGGCAGACCGCCCGAGGGTAGCCTGGCGAGCTTGCCGAGGAAGAGCCAGAAAACCGCCATGGTCAGGAGCGGCTGTAGAATCGCCCATGCCGCGCCGATGGCCGTCTGCTTGTAGCGGACTTTGATATCGCGCCAGACGAAAAAATAGAGCAGCTCGCGATAAGCCCACAACTCAGCGAAGGGAAGAACCCACCAGCGCGAGGGCGGCTCGATGCGCAGAACGGGAGGCTGCGCCGCAACGGGAGGAGTGGCGGGGGCAGTAACGGTGCTGGCGTTCATTGGGCGGTCCGCTCCCGCGCGGCTTGCAACTGCTTCACGTCGGTGCGTTCGATGTGCTGCATCAGGTTGGAGCGGCGCGTGAGATACATGTCGAGGGCGGAAGCAGCCTCCTTCGGCACCACAGCCACTTGATTATAAGCTGCCTCGTGCCAGGAAATCGGTCCCCGCGGCGCAATTAGATGCATGCCCCACTGGAACATCAGCCCGAGGTTCCAAAGCACCAGCACGGCGGTCAACCCGGAGGCCAGAACTCCCGCTCGACGCTGATGCCAGGCCCGCGCGAACCGGCCGAAGAAAGCCGCCAGTCCAATAACGAAAAGCGGAGTGAGAGCGACGAAAAACCGGCTGCCGAAAGATGAGATACCGTCCCAATCTTCGTAACAGCCCATCACGTAAAGATACACGATGAACACGGCGAGGGAATATGCAGCCAAATTCCGGTCCCACGTTCGCAAACAGATCAGGCCTGCAACCGCGAGGATCAGAATTGGTGTCCAGGAAAACAGCCCATGATCGGCTGACAAGCAGACCTTAAAAAACGCCGGCGAATTCCAATACCAGTGCTCGGCGTAGCCGAAAGAAAAAAAGCCGCCGTAGATTATCTTTTTCGCGATCAGCGTCGGCACAAATGCGGCGACAAGCGCCACGCTGAAAGCGACGTTGCCAGCAAACAGATGGCTGGCTTGCGTGCGGTTTTTCGTTTTTAGCGCCAGCCAGTAACCTGCCAGCGATTCGAGGGCAGCAAAGAGGAGCACCACCGCGCTCACGTAATAAACGTCCATCATCAACCCGCCGATCGCGCCGAGTATCGCCCACTGGCTCGCGCTGCGGTCGCCGCGCGTCCGAAGCCAATACCAGATGAACAGAGCCACAACGAAAGCGGACTGGGCATGCGACCACGACGGATCGAAGTACATGTACACAGCGAGAGAACTGCCGAACCATATTCCGAGCGCCGCGATAAAGGCCCAGCGCTCGGGGACGTAACGCCGCGCCAGAAGAAACGACATGAAGACGGCAAGGAAGCCATACAGGGCGGTGCCAAAAGACATCGCCAGCATGTACGGACGCGAAAAGCCATCCGCAGCGACGTGCGCACCGAAGCGATCGGCAAGGAGAACACCTGCATGCGTGACGATCAAAAACGGCGCCCACAAAATCGCGGGGCCCACCGAGAAATGATTGTTCAGATGGCCCGTAACCGTGTACTGGTCCGGATCGATACTTCCATCAGCGCCGATGCGGCCCATACGGAAGCTTTGGTTGGCAGCGAGCCAATCCGGCCGGAAGTCCAGTTTGTGTTCGATGAGGATCGATCGGGCGAACGCGTAGTAACCCACCCCATCGCCGCGAACCCAGGGGTTCATCAGCGGAAGGGTCATCACAAAAACCAGAATTAGCGCGGCTTCATATTTGGTCAGGCTCCGAGCGTAGGCCGACCATCCCGGATCAAAGCGCATTTTCACGGCCTACGGGAAATCCATCTGGATTGCTGCGTATCTCACGGCTGGGCCTGCGCGGGCGGAAACCGCGGCGAGCCGGAAGCGTTCGCGTCCGCCGCAGCTTCGTCTTTGCGCAAGATCGCGATAATCGAAAGCGGCGGAAGAGGAAGCCACGGATCGATCAACCGAAAGAGGGGAGTAAGAATATTCAGCAACCGGATCTGCGCCAAGCCAAACGTCTTGCGCCGCAGAACGCGGCCGTTCAACCACCAGGCGGGAACACCGGGCTTATTGAATTTTAAAATCGTCTCTACCTGGAAGCCAGCTTCGCCGCACACGGAAGCCAATTCGTCCGGCGTGTAGCGACGGAAATGGCCGAGCACCTCGTCGAGAGTGCCGAAAAACCATGGACCGTAAGGGACCAAGATGATGGCGCGTCCGCGATCCGCCAGCGCGTTGCGAATGTTGCGCAGCGCGGCGATATCGTCCTGAATGTGCTCGACCACGTTGAGGCAGACTACCGTGTCGAAGGACTGCCCCGTGGGAAACGTCGATGGATCGGCAGCATCGCTGAAAGCCACCCGCATGTACGGCCGAGTAGCGCGCAGCTTCAGAAGGTAGTCCAGATAATTGCGATTGACGTCCGTAGCCCAGTACACGGAACGGGGCATCAGGTGCATCGATAAGTTTCCGGTACCGGCGCCGATTTCAAGGACGCGGTCGCCAACGTATGGGCGAATTACATCGGCCATCCACTGATTGAAGCGAGGCGCGCGGTTCAATCGATCGAGAATCTCGCCGCCGTGCGCGTCCTCCATGTAGATTTTCCCGGAAGCGGCGTAGTGAAGGACCGCCCAGAGAGCGCGGAAACCGTCGCGCCAGCCGATTTTCTTCCCTTCGCCATACGTGCGGCCGGAATAACTAATGGGAACTTCGAAAATCCGGCTGCCTCTCTTGGCTAGTTTGATGGCCAGTTCCGGCTCCACGTCAAACGTGGAGCTTTCCAGGGGAATGCTCTTGAGCAGATCGGCGCGGACCATCTTGTAGCACGTTTCCATGTCCGTCAGATTCAAGTCGCAGACCAGATCGCAAAGAAAAGTGAGCAGCTTGTTGCCGAGCGCATGACGGAAGAAAAGCGCCCGCTTGTGCCCTCCCGACATGAAGCGCGAGCCGAAAACGGCGTCGGCATCTTCGCAGAGAAAAACCTCGACCATCGACAGCAAATCGCGAGGCAGATATTCGAGGTCGGCGTCGTGCATTACGACGAGTTCGGTATCCACTTGCTCGAGGCCGGTGCGGATGGCTGCGCCCTTGCCTAGGTTTTTAGTATGGCGCAACCACACCCAAGAGATCTTGGGGTCCGCTTCCCTGGATTCGACCGACTGGCGGAAAACACGAATGGCTTCGGACGTGCCGTCGGAGGAGCCGTCATCGACCACGATGACTTTCACCGACTCGAGAAGCGGCGATTCGGCGAGCACGCCAAGCCTCGCCAAGCTTGAGCCAACCAAATATTGTTCGTTATAAGCTGGAACGATTACCGAAAGAGTAGTCGATGGACGGCGACCGTCCGAGAACTCGCCGAACGCCGACGAAGATTCGGCTCCGCCCCTCGGCGTCCGCTTTTCTTCCGCGCGACTTTTCACTGGAGGTGAGCTCATTCTTTATCGATAGCTGGCGCTTCGCGAGATACGCCCATTATCGGATATTATCGCGACGACTTAGCTGCCCTTAACATGAATCCGTGCTGATCCGCTAAACATCCCAGCCCGATCTAAAAGATTTACTCCGCGGCTGCGGCAGCGGAAATGGCGTCGGCGACGGGAATCGGTTCCGGCGCCAATCGGTTGCGGCAGTGGGCGACGACCCGGTCAACGATTTCCGTGAGCGGTGTCGACGGCCGAAAGCCCGCGAGCTTCTGCAGCTTTTCGAGCGACGGAACGCGACGGTGCATATCCTCGAATCCGGGCTCGTAGGCCTGATCGTAGGGAGTGTGAGTGATCGGCGATCCGCTCAACGTGCGCTGCTTCACAATGGCCGCCAGCCCGTCGATGGACACCTCTTCGTCGGTTCCGATGTTGACCACTTCTCCCACCGACCTATCCGTTGAGATCAGGCGCAAGACGGCGTGAATGGTGTCGCGCACGTCGCAGAAGCAGCGAGACTGGTCGCCCGACCCATACACGGTGATGGGCGAACCCTCGATCGCTTGGCGCACAAAGTTTGGCAGTACCATGCCGTAACGTCCGGTCTGGCGCGGGCCGACGGTATTAAAAAATCGAGCTACGATCACCGGCTGCTTTCTTTCCTTCCAATACGAAAGCGTGAGGAATTCGTCCAGCGCCTTGGAAGCCGCATAACTCCAACGGCCCTTGGTCGTGGGTCCGAGCACCAGATCCGCGTCTTCGCGGAACGGAACCTTTTCGCTCTTGCCGTATACCTCCGACGTGGAGGCGGTGAAAACCAGTTTCTTCTTCTTCGATGCAGCGTCCAGGACGAGCTGCGTACCATACACATTCGTTTCCAAAGTGCGTACGGGGCTTTCAACGATCAGCCGCACGCCAACTGCCGCGGCCAGGTGGAATACTACTTCCGATTCATCCACCAGCTCCGCCAGAAGTTGTTTGTTCATGATGGAGTCAAAAAAATAGTGGAATCGGGGATGGTTCTTCAGGTGGCGAACGTTTTCCACGCTACCGGTGGACAGATCGTCCAAGATGAAGACTTCGTCTCCGCGTGCCAGCAGCGCCTCCGCCAAATGCGAACCGATGAAGCCGGCTCCTCCGGTTATCAGGTGGCGCAAGATATTCTCCTAGCTTGAAGTTTTCGTCGTGTCATCGAATTTAACTGAAAACCGCGAATCTTTCTCTACGTCCTCGCCGTACCCGTAGCCATACGCATACGGGTAGTATCGATACGAGTAGTAGTAATCGGGCGCGTTGGAATCCACGGCGTTGAGCACCACACCCAGCAGACGGCATTTCACCGCGGCCAGCAAGTCGCGGGAGCGAGTGAAGGCCTCTTTCGGCGTATGACCACTGCGGACCACCAGCAGCACGCCGTCGGTGAGCGCGGAAAGAATTACGGCGTCCGTGGCGGCCATGATCGGCGGTGAATCGATAACAATGAACTTGAACCGGCGTCGAAGCTCCAGCAATCCTTCACGCATACGATGGGACGAGAGCAAATCCGCCGGACTCGGCGGCACCGGGCCGGTGGTCAGGGCCGTCAAATTACCAATCGCCGGATGAGGAATCATGACTTCGTCCAGGCTGCTGACCCCCGCGAGATAGGAACTGAGGCCTCCATCCTTGCCTGTAGTCAAATTGAGCGCGCGGCGGATTCCCGGTTTGCGCAAGTCGGAATCGATGACCAGCGTACGATCACCAAGCTGTGCAAGCGTAACGGCCAGATTCACGGCGGCGGTCGTTTTGCCTTCGCGGGGCAAGGAGCTCGTCACCAAAATCACTTGCGGAGGATGCTCGGCCTGCGAAAGCAGCAACGAAGTCCGCAAAGCTCGAAACGCCTCGGAAATCTGGGATTTCGGCTGCACGTAGGAGAGCAATTCCACGCGCGGCGATGTGACCTCTTGAGAAGCTCCGTCGCCGACCAACCGGGAGAGCCGCCCGTGCCGGCCATTACCATCCGGCAGCGCCGGCACGACCGCCAGCGAGGGGAGTCCAGTAAGCGACTCTATATCGTCCGGAGATTTGACCGTGTTATCCAGATACTCGCGGAAAACAGCCAATCCTACGCCGCCCACCAGCCCGACCAAAATCGACAACAAAATGTTTCGAGTTTTTTGTGGCGCCGATGGAGTGCTGGGGACGAGGGCGGGATCAACGGTGTGAATGTTACTCGACCGCAATCCAGCCGATATCGTGGCTTCCTTGAGCTTTTCCTGTATCCCGTCGTAGAGCTGCTTATTGGCCTGTGCGTCGTGCTCGAGGATGTTGTACTGGACGAGTTTCTCGGCCATGTCGTTCGCTTCGACCTTCTGCGCGTTGACCTCGCCCTGCAGCAGGGTCACTCGCTGCTTGGCCGTTTCGTACTCTTGCTTGATGCCATCGACCACCGCTTTGCGCGCGTTGGCAAGGTCGGCATTGACTTCTTTTTGCTGGTCGACGATCCGCTGGACTTTCGGGAAATTGGGACCGTATTGATTGACGGCCTCAGCGTAGCTTTCATCCAAGGTCGATTTACGCTGGAGCAAACTCTGAACCAAGCCGTTACCGCGCATGGCGGCCAGCGCGTCCACGTCACCACCGAGCGCCATCCGATAATTGGCTTCCTTTCCGGCCAAGTCCGTCTGCGCGCTGGTGACGGCCTGACTCAAACTCGCCAATTTCTGCGTGGTGACGTCCTGCTTTTCGTCAACTTGCCAGATCTGGTTCTCGCGCTGGTAAGCGATACGCGCGTCCTCGGATTTTTCCACCTGCAGCCGCAACTCCTCGAGTTCGGAGGAAAGCCAGCCAGATGCCTGAGTGGTAGCGTCGTACTTGCTTTTGAAATTTTGCTCGATGAAGTTCTGTAAATGAGCGTTCACGACGCGAGCGGCCAATTGCGGGCTCTGACTGGAGAAACTCACTTCAATTAAGCGACTATTGGGAACCCTCTGAACCCCGAGCCGTCCGAGGAACGCTCCGAGAATCGCAGGCCGCCTCTCTCCGGCACTGATCGACTGTGGAAGCCGCGAGCCGGTCGAGCCGCCGAATTCCGGATAGCGCGATAGATCGAGGGATCGAATGGTATCGAGCGCGAGTGTCTCGCTCTGCAGGATTTTCATCTGCGTCTCGATATAGTCCTCGGTATCCATGTACTCGCTGTATGCATCCTCGGTCTGGAACGGAAGCACATTCTGCGCTTCCCTATCAACCTCCACGAGCGCGGTTGCCCGATACACCGGCTTCATTTTGAAAGAGGCGACGGTGACAACGGTCACGACGGTCAGGAAAAAAGTCAGGATGAGCCACTGATGCTTGCGCAGAATTATCAGGTAATCGAGCAGGTGCGGTTCCCGCGGCATCTGCTCCCAGGGTAAGGCGGACGGAGCAGGGATCACCGCCAGCGATTCCGGAGCCTTACGATCGCGAAGCGCGAACCTGGGTGCGTCTTCCATCAGAACGAGAACCCCTTACCACTGCGTGCAGACTTGCTTGGGCCAGAGCTTGCTACGGCACGCGATAAACGGCCACTTGCGTCCCGATGCCAAGCGCCGCCTGCAAACCGCGAGCGATGGCCTTCTTGGCGGTGCTATCGGGAATGTACAAAATGTCGTTGGATTTCAGAGCGAAGTCTTCGGACTTATGCTTTTCGATATCTTTCAACCGGATGTGGATTTCGTCTCTTCCGCCGGTGTCGTTGTTCCGCATGATCACCGACGAATTGGCCTTCGCAAAACTCGTGAAGCCGTGCGCGAGCGCGACGGCTCGCAGCGCCGTCACTTGTTCTCCGTGGCCTTGCAAGACGTAGCCGCCAGGTTGCGCGATTCCGGGTCCCAGAATGTACACAATTCCGGCATGCGGCACCGTAATCGTGTCGCCGCCGTACACGGGAATGTTGTAGACAGGGTCGCCCGTTTCCAACAAGTCTTGCAGGCGGATGGTGATCCTTTTAACGTCCGGATCGGCATTGCTGGTTATGCTGGCCGGCTTTTCGCGCGGCTCGTCATTGAGAATCGGGCGCGTGATAATGACCGTGCTTCCAGCATCAGGCGAAATGCCACCAGCAGCCGCCAATACTTCCAGTAGCGTGGTCGGCCGCACCACCTGGAACACGATGGGATGCCCGACGGCACCGACCACGTTCACGGGCTCGCTGTATTGCTCCTTCACGAAAACCGAAACCTGCGGATGTGATACCAGGCCGTTTTCAATCAGCAACTGATCGAGTTTCTTTTCCAGTTCGAATGGAGTCAGACCGGCCACCGAAATACGTCTTGGGATGAGCGGGAAGCTGATTTCGCCAGTGTCCGTGACGCGCACGTCGCGCGAAAGCTCAGGAACGTCAAAAACATCGATGTGTAGCAGGTCGCCGCTGCCGACAGTAGTGTCCTTGGGATTCGCTCGCGCCAAGGCGGCGAGCTGCTGGATCTTTTTGTTTGCCTGTTGGGGAGTTTGATAGTTCGTTTGGCCGAACGATACCTGAGCGCCCAGAAAGGTGACAACAACCATCAGCCCAAAAAACTTCGCCTCCGCGCGGGCCATAGCCCTGCGGATCGTTGCATCCATAACTAGAGATGACCCCGCGAAACACTATGCATACCGAATGTATTGATGTCAATCGGGCGTTTCCAGAATGAAGCACGCCTTTCGCCAATGATTTTGCGTGATTTAGCGCATCGCCAGGGCGTTTCGGCTATCGCGTTATGCGAGGTGTTAAGTTGCCGCAGCGTTCATACGCTTACGCCAGAATGATGGCAGGTCCGCAGAGAGGACCGGCGACAAATGGAAATGAAGGAGGCCAGCCTCTATTGCGGCACGGGCACGCCTTGGCCCAAACTCTCCGCGCCCGGCGCTGCGCGAGGCGTACGCAACCGCGAACCAGGCGGCAGCGGAGGACACGTGGCGATCGAAACCTCCAGGAGGAACAGGATCGCGTTGCCCGGAATGTGCAGATTGAAATCCACGAAGCTATGCAGCAACAGCGCGCAAACGGCGGCAATCGCGCCGGCGTGCAGCGCACGCGAAAAATGCCCCTGTTCGGCCATCAGATTCTTTCGCGCTTCGCGATACAGGAGCCATAGAAATCCCATCCCGCACATCCCGCCCAAAATTCCGGCTTCCGCCAGCATCTCCAGATAATCGTCGTGCACGTGATCCACAACTTTGCCGTCGTAATCCGTTTCGTAGCGCGGAAACACGTCCACCAGCGCGCCCAGTCCGCAACCCTTCAGCGGATGAGCCAGGAAGATATCCACGGCTCCTCGGGCCATGGAAATGCGACGCGACAAGGTGAGTTCCGGATGGCTTAGGCGCGAAAAGCGCTCAACCGTCCGGCCCGTGCCGACCCACGTCACGAACGCAACTGCCGCGAGAGCGGCCAGACCAAGCGCCAGATTACGCGAGGCATTCCTCTTCCGATCCGAACTGCGGCGTCTCGCAGCCAACACGAACAGAACACCGATCCCAAACGCGAGGCTCACGATTCCGCCCCTTGAGCTCGAAAGGATCGCGGCACTAACCGGGATGATGGTCAACAGTATTAACAGCGGAAACAGATCCTTATGCACTCCCCGAAAAATCATAAACGCCAGACCGATCGGCAGCGTCAGCTCCACGAATCCCGCAAAATCGTTGCGATTCACGTACGGACCGAATGGCTGGACGTCGGTCTTAAGGCTGTGCAGCCAGTAGATCTCGTTGCCTGAAGTGAAATGTTGAGCGATGGCGAAAAGGGACACGGCAAAACAAAATAGAATCACGAACCAGGCCAAGCGGACCCAGTCCTTTCGCGTGCGGAACGCCTGGGCGAACAAGAAGAAAATTATAAAATAGCCAACTAGACGGAAGAGTTCGGCGCGCGTGAGAAATGAAGAGGCCGTTCCTTGGAACAGGAGCTGCAGTGCGGCGATCGCGATGAAACCGAGCAAAGGCCAATTCAACGGATTCCATCGAATGGTCTTTTCCGAACCGAAGTATGCGACTACCGCCCACACCACCAAAAGGAGGGCCGCTCCTATCTCGATAGCCGACTGCGACCAGACTTCGACGGCGCCCAGGCTGAGCACCCCGAACGCGACAAGCAGCACGAGCCCCACCCGTAAGATCCTCATTTCTGCGGCTCCGGCGCTGACGCAGCGGGTACGAGCGAAAGATCGGCTATCCAAACAGTTCCGCCGAGCTGATTGTCGAAAAGTCGGCTCGGGTGCCGCGTTAAACGGACCACCAGGAAGTGCGTGTCCGGCCCGGTGGTCAAATCCGCGTCGACCGGCGTCCAGTCGTGGGTGCCGGTAAAATTGCCAGTCACAAGATTGATCACGCCCGGATGGTTGGGATCGGAGATTGAGAAGCGCAGACCACTTTCGGTGGTGATTGAGGCGGTGCGCATCAGCGCATGGAAATGATACGAATCTCCTGGATCGACGGGGACATATTCAGATGGTTCGGTTAGGTTTATGTTCGAGCCGTCGTTGAATTCAAGCCGCAACGCGCGCCCGCCGCCCTGCGGCGGAGCGGATTCGAACGAAAGGTACACTCCAGGTGGAGTATCCCATCGCCAACCGAGCCCTCCGCCCGCGAAATCCTCCGCGAAGTCGCCATTCCAGATGACCGAATCACCGGCGCGCCGGTCTTGGCGAACATCGGCAGCGGCGAGTGCCTCAGGCCAGATGCGCCGCGCATCTTCGCTCCGATTGTCCCTAATCAGCTCGTCGAACAGCGGAAAGGTGCTTTTCAGCGGTATCACTCTCCGCGAATCGACCAAGCGGGTCCAGACGGCGAGGGCCGCATCGGACTGATGAATTGACGCGAAATAATCGATCGCCTGCTCATAAGCGTTGGCCTTGGCGGGGAGCAGGTGAGCGAGGATCTGCTGGGTGTCGCCCGTGGCCCTCCAAGCCCGTGAAATGGCCAGTGGCAAGAAAGATGGATCGCCGCTCACGGCGCGCCGAAGCTCCGTAAACCCAGCTGGATATTGGTCGTGCCGCAGTAAGAAATTGCCGTAGTAAAACGCGACCTCAGCGGATTCGGGATAAACATCCTGCGCGTGAACGTAGGCATTGGCTGCGCTAGCGTCGTTGCCGGAAGCTTCGTAAGCGCTGGCAAGATCCATCCAGTAGTGCGCGGCGCGAGGATCGTCGCGCAGGGCTCTCCGGTAATCCACAATGGCTGCAGGCAGATCGAAATCGCTGAAGCTCCATTGCCGCAAGTGCCCTACGGCATCCCAGGCGGAGCCGTCGCTCGGGACGAGATTCGCACCACGCTCCACGAGAGTGAGATCGTCCGATGTCACCCAATGGTTTGCAAGCCATAGCTCGCCGGCCTGGAATGCCACTATGGCTGCGATTAGAATTGTGCAGGCGAGCACAGCCACCCGATACCGCGTGTTGGCGAGAGGGATCTCCATCAAAACGTAATCTCCTACGAGCGGCGCGGGCAGCGCAAGCGCAATTTCGATGCCCCGACCGATTGCTTCCAGCAGGGCTGGAGTGGTTGCAAATGCGGGCGTTCGCGGGGCAGAATCGAAGCCTAACGCGCAGCTCGGCCCCTTCTGCATCCCACAAGTTGCACAAGGACCTTTAGATGCCGTCCGCCTTTGGTCTGCGCTTTGATCTCCGCGGGTGGAATTCATTAAGTCGATGCCCCCGACAGCACGCGTGCGAGGATGGCGCAGGGCTGGCCCCGTGCGCGATAAAAAAGTGATGCAAGGCGGCCGTAACTCAAATCGGACGCCTCGGGAGGTTTGATAAACTGCTGGCAGCCAGTGGCGCGCGAATGCCGCCACGAGCATGAGGAGGTGCAAACGATGGCGTCTAAAATTTGCTGTGCGAATAACCACACGACAAAAGCTGTCTCGACCTGGCAGGCTGCGGTAGCTGTTTCCCAAGGGCGGCGGATTGGAGCCTGCAAAAAATGCGGAAAGACACTGGAATACCAAATCGACCACGTATATGCCAATGACTCCAATCGGAAAGAGAACCGGTTCGTGGTGACTGGCGCCGTTCGCCTGGGTCCCAAAATGGCGGGCGGCGAGAGCTTCGATCCGTTTCTATTGGTGCTGCGCGAGATCGAAAACGGGGCGGAGCAAATCCTGCCAACCTACTGGGCGTACGGTCCCGATTTCGCTCAGCGCGGCGGACAATTCCCCCCGCTGCTGAGCTTGGACGAGTGGAAAACGCTCTTTCGGAGGCTGGATGGCACTTTTGACGAGATGGAGGACCGAATCAGGGTTCGGGCTTATGAACTGTACGAGCAGCACGGGAAAACCCCCGGCCACGCGCTGGACGACTGGCTGCAAGCGGAAGCGCAATTGCGAGGACTAAAAGTTCTTCGCGCGGCCGCTTGATCGAGAACCGTAAAAATCGTCGCTGTCTTATATTTCGACTGCAAAGCATACCGGCACATCAAGCGCCAGGAATAAACGTGTGGACGCGCGCTTAGAATTTTTACGCGTGCCTTGACCGTACTTCGCGGGACGCCTAACTTAGTACGTTGATAGGAAAGACTTACACCTGCCATAAAGGAACCGTTGTGAAGCAATGAGAAACTTTAAGAATCCGTGGCTGCTGCCGCTCCTAATAATTCTGGCTGGCTGCGCGGCCATCGCAGCGATTGCGTCCGTGGCTTTGAGAAGCTCGCATCGTTACGCGTTCCAGCAAACCACGCCGCCGGGCGAAGCGATGCCCGTAAACTATACAAATCAGGACGTCGATCCAGGAAGTCCCGCCGGGGATACGCCGGCGCCGAACTTCGTGCTGCGCGATCAATTGGGACGTGAAACTTCCCTGGCACAGTTCCGCGGCAAAGTGGTTCTAATCGCGTTCGTCGATTCACATTGCACCACAATATGCCCGCTGACCACCGAAAGCATGGTTGAGGCTTTGCGGTTGCTTGGGCCCGCCGCAGCGGACGTACAGTTGATCGGAATCAATGCCAACCCGCTCGCGCTCAAAGTGAGCGACGTGGCGTCTTACACAAGCGCGCACCAGATGCAAGGCCGCTGGCGATTCCTCACCGGCCCGCTACCGCAGATGAAAAAGGTCTGGCGCGATTACCACGTCTATGTTGCGGCGATCAACAACGACATCGACCACCAACCCGCGATGGTGCTGATCGACACGGTCGGCCGCGAGCACAAAGTTTATATGACGCAGATGAGCTACGAGGGCGTGGCGCCGCAGGCGCAGGTGCTGGCGGACGACATCGCCAAACTGCTGCCCGGCCCTCCCACTGCGGCGCAGGAAGTCTCGCTGAAATACGTGCAGCCATTGCAGCCGGAAGCAACCGTGAAGCTCAAGCCCGTGATTGCGAGCAAGCAAGTCGTGGAGATTGGCGGCGCGCATGCTCATCTTTTACTCTTTTTCGCAAGCTGGCTCGACCAAGGCGCGAATGTAAAGACCAAACTCGGCGAACTCGATCGATATGCCGTTGCGGCCCGAAAGAAGGGCTATCCTTCGCCGGTAGCAGTCGATGAGCTGCCGACCGAGTCCTCGGCAGCAAGTGCGCGAACGGCGCTCACCAGCCTGGCAAGCGGCATTCGCATTCCGGTGGTCGAAGATACGAAGGGCCGCTTGGGAGACGGGTATCAGGTGGAAGACCTGCCGTGGTATTCGCTCAGCTCGCCAGCGGGTAAAATTCTATGGAGCCACGACGGATGGCTCTCGCCGGCGGCGCTCGAAAAACAAGTCGGCGCCGCGATGGCTAAGAATGGAACGCGCGAGCGCTCGGCATCGCTCTCGCAGTCGCCAGCAAGCGCTGTGCCGAGCACGAAACATCCCGCTGCCGACTAACAATCGAACGAACAACTCCCTTCACCACATCGCGGCATTCGTAGGAACGGAGCCTTCTTGTAATCGCCGGAACCGGCCTGCTATTCTCCAGTTACTATGAAAGGTCATACTCTCGTCGTATCACGCTCACTCGTATTTTTTGCTCCGATCGCACTGGTTCTCGGGGTATTGGTAGCCCCAACCGCCAGCCAAGCGCAGAACACCAGCCAGGTCGCCCGTTCTGGTCCGTACACGTTCACGTTGAAGGTGCTGCCGCCGGAATCGTTTCACGGGTCACATGCTGAAATGACGCGCGATAGCGGGGCCAAAGCCGTTGCGGTAAATGGACCGGCGCATCCGAACTACCATCTCGTCGTTTTCATTAAGAAAAACGGAAAGCCCGTCGAGGATGCGCAAGTGGCCATTACCTACAGACAAAGCGCACGGCAACATTGGGAACGGCTTCCTGTGGCGCGCATGCACGTGGCGGGCAAAGGTCGTGAGACCACGCATTACGGCAACAATGTAAACGTCTCGCCCGGAAAATACGAAGTCCGTGTGACAGTGGCGGGCAGAAGGCACGCGACGTTCCGCTTCACGCTGAAGCAGTGATTCCGCGGGAAGCGCCTCCGCCTGCGATCCCGTTCTCTTGCGCCCGCTCCCGAACTTTTCGCCAGTGCTGCAGGAGGGTCAATTGCCGACGGCAGGATCCGGAGCGGATGCTCGCGCCGTATCCGCCGCCAGATATCGCGAGCCAATCCAGAATAGAACTCCCGCGAAAAGGCCCAGCACGCTGGGGAAAATCATTGAGTAGCGGATCGAAAGCGCGCCGTAGCGGTGGCTCAGCTCGGTGCTGACGAACCCGATCACCGCCGATCCCGCGCCCAAGCCGAGCAAATTGCCAAGAAACAAGAACGTGGCCGACGCGAGCGCTCGCATGCGCACCATCGAAACGGTTTGATAGACGGCGTAGATCGGACCCGCGTACGCGAAAATACACATCGTCGAAAGCGCCCAGCAAATCAGCGAACCCCGCAGCGAAGGCAGGAACAAAAATAAGAGCGAGACCGGGCAAGAAGCGATAGAAGCGATCGCAGGCACATTGAGGCGCCAGCGAATGTCGCGTTTACCCAGCCGTTCCGCGAAGAAGCCGCCGATCAGCACTCCCGAAACTCCGAAGATCGCGAACATGACGCCCGTCAGCACGCCGATGGTGGCATTATCCAGGTGGTGCACTCGCGCAAGAAACGCGGGAGACCAAACTTGGAAGCCGTACAGCGTGACTCCCATCAGCGTGCCGCCGATGGTGATGTAAACGAACGAGAGTTGGCTAAAAAGAAAACGTAGCGTCTGCGCCACCGAAAACAGATTGGTATTGGCGAGTGGCCCTTCCATGGCGCCGCGCACTGGTTCCCTGACCGTGAATCGAAACAGAATCGCTACGAAGATCCCCGGCAGCCCCGCCGCGATAAACGCCCACCGCCATCCGTAGTGCTGGCTGACAAATCCTGCCAGTAGCGAACCAAAGAATATCCCGATCGAGCTTCCGGCCGTGAGGATCGAGAGAGCGCGGGGAAGCGCCTCTTTTGGAAACATATCTGACAGCATCGAATGGGATGGCGCGATTCCGCACGCTTCTCCCGCACCGACTCCCAGTCTCGTAAGCGCCAGTTGCCAGGGTCCTACTGCTACTCCGCTTAAGCACGTCATCACGCTCCAGACCACTAGACCCGCGGTCAGAATGAACCGGCGATTGAAGCGGTCCGCCCAACGCGCGATCGGCAGCCCGAGAAATGAATAAAAGACCACGAAGCCGAACCCGGCGATCAATCCCATCACGGTGTCGCTGACGTGGAAGTCCTTCTCGATCGAATCGAGCAGCAGGCTGAAGATGCCGCGGTCGGCGTAGTTCAGCACGTAGATTACGCTCAGGACGCCGAGCGCGTAGTTGGCATCGCGCGACGGCTCAGCCCCGCGCGACGGGCCATCCGTCGCGCTTGTAGTGGTGCCATTCATTGGAGTGGGCCCGGTTTGCATGTGGGCAGCTAGAGCACAGCGTAGTAGGTAAAGATGGTGTGGTCGGGCTTGGAGTAGCGTTTGGCGGTGCCGACGATCACCGTGCGCGTGAGCCAATCGTGGGGGCCAACCGGCGTGTCAAAGATGGGTGTGCAGCGAAAATAGAATTCGCGATCGCCGCCCCAGGATGGATCGCTGCGGTCGATCGGCTTGCCGTCGGCCGGATAGAGGTAGCCGCTGTTGTTGATGTAGATCATGGCCCCGTCGGACGCCTGAAGCATGTAGTGGGCGTTCAATCGACCGTGGCCGGCGTAGTCGGCGCCGCTGTGCGGAACCACGCGGCCTTGCAGACGCGGACCTTCGATCACGCCGGAAATCGCCGGCACGTAGGCCCGCCGTCCCGTAGGCGTGTCGAATGAGACGCGCTCCTGAAAATCGATGCGAATTTGAAAAATATACTCAAGCTTGATGGGCTGAATTTCCCCAAGTTGATTCACGGAACCTCCTGCGTTCGCGCTAGCGCACAACTAGTCCCACCCGCGCCGGAGCGTCTAGCCCATCGGCCTTAATTGCTGCAAACGAAATTGGCGGCATCCTGCGGGTTGCCCGAACCCTTATACTGCGCGTGCTTGGGATAAGCGCACAGCGGACGACTGCGCCCCGGAAAGTCCTTGCCCGTGGCGATCACCGAATTCGGAGGCGTTCCCTTCTCAACCCAGTTGACCACCGCGCTGAGCATGTCGAAATTGTCGAGCGTGGCCGGACCCCCGCCGCAGTGGCTCATTCCCGGAACCAGGTAGATACGGCTCCACTTCTCCACTCGATCGAGTCCGCCATTAGCGCGCGCCATTTTTTTGTAGTAGCCGAGTGTATCTAGTGGTGAAAACCACGGATCGCTCAGCCCATGGAAAAACAGCAGCTTGGCTCCACGACCGGAAAATGTGGAAAGATTGGTCCAACCGTACGTGTCGACGAGCTTTCGCTGGCCGTCCGCGGCGATTGTCGCCTCCACCTTGTCTGGATCGTACGTGGTCGCCAGGTCAGGTCCAAACGGGCTGGAGGGAATGCCGCTCGGCACAATCCCCGGAATCATGGTCTGCGGCCGACCGGCCGTGATCCCAGTGTCGAATGGGAACGCTGGATAGATCACATTTCCGAGAGAGTCCTTAAGCGGACTGAAGGCCTTTTGCAGCGAGCCCACCTGCACGGCGGTAAGGCACGTGTCCGTCTTCGCCCCGCTGCATTTCAAAACCGCGGGATTGTAGTGGCACGCCTGGAAGTTGAAAATCATGCCGTCCTTCAATCCGTCTTTCGCGTCGCACTCGCCGAGAATTGAATCAACCAGCAGCTTCCGGTCGCTGGCCGAAAATAATTTGCCTGTCTCCGGCTTTCCGGACGCATCTTTCGGAGCGGCTGCGTTGAAAGCGACTGCGGCCCATTTGTCACCAGCATTGGAATTGTCCGTGCGCATCGCGGGATCGCCCGCAACCACGCCATTGAAATAAGTCGGATAGCGTTCAGCGGCGAGCATCGCTTCCCTGCCGCCCGTGGAGCAACCCACGAAATACGAATGCTGGGCCGGTTCTCCGTAATATTTCGCGACGATCTGCTTGGCCACCGTAGTGACTTTTCCGATGGCCCCGTACGCGAAGTCGAGCGCCGCTTGCTGGTCTTTCATAAAGGACGCGTCGAAGACCGCCCCTTCGTGGCCGGAGTCGGTGGATACCACCGCAAAACCTCGCGCCAGGCCTGGATCGTTGCCCGCGGCCGTTGCTCCCAGGGGCATTCCGACCGATCCATCGAGCCCGCCACCGCCCTGAAACAGAAACCGGCCATTCCAATTTTCGGGCAGTGCTACGGCAAATCGGATCGCGTAGGATTTGCCATCAACTCCCGTGCGCTGATCGATTTCGCCGTCCGCGCGGCAGTAGGCTGGCATTGGAACCGCAAGCGGCCCGGCAAACGGAGAAGGCTTCACTGTTCCGGCCGCCGCCGCGGGCACCACCGTGGCTTTCGTGATGGTCATCGCCGCGCCCGGAATTCGCAAATTCGTAAGACTGGCGCATGACTCTGCCGGCGACCTGCGATTCTGCGCGCTAGCCGCTGGCCGTCCAAAAGAAGCGGGAACCGTCATAATCGTCCCTAAAATCAGTCCAGCGGCGAATCCAAGAACGGGTTTTACGCGCTGCCACATCTTCGTTCTCCTCCGGTAGCCGCTTACCACGTCGGCAGAATTTCAGTCTCTCTAAGAGCTGTGTGAAGCTTCACACGACTATTCTGGACCGTTGCTAATCCTGGTCAGGCCGGCATTTTCCGCTCCTCAGGCTTAACCGGCCCTAAACGAAGCTCTCATAACAGGCCCATATGGCTAATCCGCGCAAACGAAACTCGACGCGTCCTTCGGATCGCCCGAGCCCTTGTATTGCGCGTGTTTCGGATACGCGCATAGCGGACGGCTCACTCCCGGGAAATGGCTCCCTGTCGCAACGATCGAGTGCGGAGCCTTACCTTCCTCGACCCATTTCATCACGGCGCCGAGCGCATCGAAGCGATCGAGCGCCGGCCCGCCGCCGCAATGGTTCATGCCCGGTACAAAAAAGATGCGGCTCCAGCTCCGGACTTTTTCTTCGCCGCCATTGGCCTTGGCCATTTCGTTGTAATACTTCAGCGTGTCGTAAGGCGAAAAGACGGGATCGCTCAGCCCATGAAAGAAGATGAGCTTTCCCCCACGGGCCGCGAACGTGCTCAGGTTCGTCCAGGTCGTGTCCGTCAGTGCCTCTACGGGATCGTCCGCGGCTTGGCGCTCGAGCGCGTCCACGTCCACGCTCGTCGAAAGATTCGGCCGTCCGAACATGCTCGGCCCCGAGCGCGGCAGCACGCTACCAAAGGTGCCAGGCATATAGATGGCGACACCCGCGTCGTAGGGACGGCCAACGTACGGATCGAGTCCATGCGAATCCCGCGGTCCGGCAAAGACTTGCCGCAGCTCCGTAACCTGCGCGGACGAAAGGCAGGCATCGGTCTTCGCGCCCTTGCACTCAAGCACCTCGGGATTGTAATGGCACGCCTCGAAATTGAAAATCATGCCGTCCTTCAGCCCATCCTTCGCGTCGCATGCATCCAGGATCGAACCGGTGAGGAGCTTCTTGTCGCTTCCGGAAAACGCTTTTCCTGGAATCGGTTGGCCTTGCGCATTTTTCGGAGCGGCCTGATTGAACTTCGCGGCGTTCCAGGCATCCCCGATGCGCGAATAGCCCGTGCGCATGGCCGGGTCGCCGGCTACGATACCGTCGAATTGCGTCGGATAGCGCTGTGAAGCGAGCATCGCCTGCCGCCCGCCCGTCGAGCAGCCCACGAAGTAGGAATGTTTCGCCGGCTCGCCATAGTATTTCGCGATGATTTCTTTCGCCACTAGGGTCACCTTGCCCAACGCGACGTAAGCAAAATCGAGGCTCGCCTCCTGGTCGCGGTTAAATGACGCATCGAAAATGCCGCCCTCGTGCCCGGAATCCATGCTCACCACCGCGAATCCGCGCGCGAGCGCCGGCTCCTTCCCTGCCGCCTGCGTGCCAAGCGGAGGCCTGACCGAGCCGTCGAGGCCGCCGCCGCCCTGAAAAAGAAACCGCCCATTCCACTTGTCCGGCAGCGCCAGCGCGAAACCGATTCCATAGGATTTTCCGTCCGGGCCGGTATGCTTGTCGATCTCCCCATCGGCCAAGCAGTAGGACGGCAGCGCCACATCTACCAAATTCATCGCATACGCCGGACCTTTTGGCGGCGTAGTGGGTTTTGGCTTAGCCGCTACCGGCGCACTCTTGGCAATCGAGGTCTCCGCAATCTGCAAGCTGGTCAGGCTGGCGCACGATTGCACAGGTGTCTGCGCACGCGCCGAAGATGCAAGCGCCGCGAACAGAAACCCCACAGCAATTGGAATTGCAGCTCTAAAAGGACGCAACACGGGTGTGCCTCCATCCGGAAATGCCGCTCGCATGGCGCGCCGGTGCGCCTTAGTGAGATTCCGCGCCCGGACACAAAACGCGAGCTTTATGCCTGATTTGCACGGCTATTGCAACAGAGGATTGCCAGAGGGTTGGCAGATACGGCCAGAACCAAAGCGAGTGAACGGCGGATCAGAATCGTCCGCGAAACTAGTGGAGGGCGGCCGATGGGCCGTGCGACGTCCAATCCTGTTGCGCAAATTCCACGCCCCAGAAATGCGGGCTGGGCGAGAGGAACTCGACGCCCACGCGCGTGCCTTTTTCCGATGTGTCGCCAATGTACACCACGCGGCAGTCCTGCTCTTCTTCGGTGGCCGGATTCACCAGCACGATGTCCGCGCCCATGGCCACTTCTTCCTGCAGGTAGAGCAGGCCCCCGTGTGCGTTGATCACGATGGTTTGACTGCTCTGCTTGAAGCGGCGGCCCTGGTTGTTTTTGCCCTGCGCGCGCACGGGAATGCGTGTGAATATGCGCGAACTGCGGCGTGTACTGCTCACTTGAACGTCTGGCGCTATCATGCTGCTATGGTCGAACGGCGAGCTCGTCGAGTCAATCGCACCGCGCGTCCGCGTGCTCAAAGAAGCAGTTCGCAAAAAGTTGCTGGAAACACCCGCACTTCCGTAGTATCACCGTTGGCGGCGTCCCGAATCAGCCTGTTTATCTCGCGGGTCCGTCTCGACGCATAATTCCGGATCAACCTCGATCGGCGGCACAATCCTATCTCGATCGCACACGCGCCTGCGGGCGGCAGGAGAACTCGGCCATGGACCTGATTGGCTACATCGATTCCAAGCGGGAAGAGCACCTCAACGAACTCAAGGAATTTCTGCGCATCCCGAGCGTCAGCACCAAAATCGAGAATAAAAAAGACATCGAGCGGGCAGCGCATTGGGTGGCCGAAAAGCTCCGCGCCGCAGGACTTGAAAACGTGGAGCTTTCGCCTACCAAGATGCATCCGGTGGTTTACGGCGAATCACTGCACGCGCCCGGCAAGCCTACGGTCCTCATTTACGGTCACTACGACGTGCAGCCGGCTGAACCTCTCGAACTTTGGACCAGCCCGGCTTTCGAGCCCGCCGTTCGCGGCGGTAATCTTTTCGGCCGCGGCACGGCCGACGACAAGGGCCAGGTGCATATCCATATCAAGGCGCTCGAATCCCTCAAAAACGCCACCGGCAGCTTGCCCATCAATATCAAGGTCATCGTGGAAGGAGAAGAAGAAGTCGGCAGCGTTAGCCTCTGGGATTTCATGACTAAGAACCGCGACCGATTGAAATCCGACGCGCTGATCGTCTCCGATACGGCGATGCTGGCCAAAGGCGTTCCTTCGATCACTTACGGCCTGCGCGGGCTCAATTACTATCAGGTCGAAATCACCGGCCCGACACAGGACCTGCACTCGGGAGTCTTCGGCGGCGCCGTGCCGAACCCGCTGACCATCCTCTCCGAAATGATCGCCAAGCTGCACGACAAGAATTTCCGTGTTACCGTGCCGAACTTCTATAAGGATGTTGCAACGCTTTCTCGCGCCGAGCGCAAGGCCCTCAAGAGACTGCCCTGGAAAGAAAAAGATTTCCGTCAAACGGTTGGCGCGCCGCAACTATGCGGAGAAAAGGGTTACACCATCGTCGAACGTCTTTGGACTCGACCGACGATGGAAGTGAACGGCATCTGGGGCGGATACATCGACGAAGGCGCAAAGACCGTGATTCCTTCGAAAGCATACGCGAAGCTTTCGACGCGTCTGGTTCCCAATCAGGACCCAACAAAAATGGCCAAACTCGTCGAGCGGCACATTCGCAAGCTGCTGCCCAAATCGGTGAAGTGCAAATTTGAGGTGTTGAGCACAGGCAAACCATGGGTAGCGCCCTATTCCCACCCGATTTTCCAAAAAGCCATTCATTCGCTCGAGCGCGGATTCGGCAAAAAGGCCGTTTTCATCCGCGAGGGCGGATCGATACCGTTCGTGACCCAGATGCACGACACCTTCAAGGTGCCTTGCGTGTTGCTGGGCTTCGGTTTGCCGGACGAAAACGCCCACGCGCCCGACGAGCACATCCTCCTCGAAAACTACTTTGGCGGCATCAAATCCGTGGCGCTGCTCTACCAGGAACTGGCTTCGCAATAGACCGAAACGGTACGCGGCGCGAAAAACCCCTCTTTTCCGGGGCTTTTCCGCGTTTTTCGCTTGCGTTCCATTTCCGAGGCGGCTATAGTGCGGCGCTGTAGCCCGTAAAAACGGGCGTTTCAGCAACTCTCCCGAGGAGGAAAGAATATTCGATGGCATCTCCGCTGAGCAAATCCAAGATCATTGCGCATCTGGCCGATAAGGTCAGCACTCCCGAGAAGCCGGTATCCAAGAAGCAGGTCTCGAGCTTCTTCGATGAGTTGTTTAAGCTCGCGGTGAAAGAGGCCAAGAGCTCCGGCAAGTTCGTCATCCCCGGCATCGGTCGAGCTGTGAAGGCGCACCGCAAGGCGCGCATGGGCCGCAACCCGGCCACGGGCGAAGCCATTAAGATCAAGGCCAAGACCGTGGTTCGTCTGCGCGCGGCAAAGGCGTTCAAGGACGCGGTTCTGAAGTAGGCTGGTTCGGCGCAAGGTTTGCGGCGAGACCCCTGGGCGTCCTGTCTGAAGAGGCGGGAGGCGCTGGGGGTTTTGTCTTTATCGCCGGAGCATTCTTCTCGTCGCCGGAACCGGACCAAACTCCTCGGCAAGTCTTCGCGCGAAAACCAATCGCATGCGTGAATATTCGGCCCTCCTAACCGATCTGTACGAACTCACCATGGCAGCCGGATATTTCCAGTCCGGCCTCGATGGACGCGCCACGTTTGAGCTATTCGTCCGTCACCTCCCGCCGCACCGGAATTATTTGGTGGCTGCGGGCCTGGAAGAGGCGGTCGAGTTCCTTGAAAACGTGAATTTCTCGCCCGACGAAGTAGACTACCTGCGGAAGCACGCGATCTTCGGCCAAATCCACGCAGATTTTTTCGACTACCTGGCAAAATTTCGCTTCACGGGCGACGTCTGGGCCATGCCCGAAGGCGTGCTCGCGTTTCCAGGCGAACCGGTTATGCGCGTCACCGCGCCAATCCTGGAAGCGCAACTCTTGGAGACTTATCTGCTCGCGACACTCAGCTATTCGACGATGATCGCCAGCAAAGCCGCCCGCATCTTCACTGCCGCGCACGGCCGCCAGGTGGTGGACTTTAGCGCTCGGCGCGCCCATGGAGGACCCGCAAGTCTTCTTTGCGCGCGCGCATCCGTATTAGGAGGCTGCATCGGCACGTCGAATACTCTGGCAGGACAGATGTTTGACATCGGCACGTACGGCACGCAGGCGCACTCCTGGATCATGGCCCACGAGAATGAAACAGAAGCCTTCCGCCATTTCCTCGACACGTTTCCTGAAGGGGCCACTCTTCTGGTGGATACCTACAACGTCCGCGGCGCTGTAAAAAGCATCCTTTCAATGGGGCGCAAACCGGCTGGCATTCGCCTGGATAGCGGCGATCTTTGCGCCGATAGCCGCTGGGCGCGGCGCGAACTCGACCGCGCTGGATGGAAAGACGTAAAGATCTTCGCCTCCGGCGATCTCGACGAATACAAGATCGCCTCACTGATAAGGCGCGGCGCCGCCATCGACGCATTCGGCGTGGGCACCGCGTTGGGCACCCCCGGCGACGCGCCGCACCTGAATCTGATTTACAAGCTCGTTGAGGTCGAGCGCGGCGGAAAAATCCGTGAAGCCGCGAAATTCAGCCGCGCCAAAGTTACCTATCCGGGACGCAAGCAAGTGTTTCGCCACTCAAATTCGCGCGGCGAATTCCAAAGCGACAAAATCGCGCTCGAAAACGAGCCTGCCGGGGGCGGCGAGTCCCTGCTTGTCCAGGTCATGCGCGATGGACAGCGCGTCGCGCCGAAAGAGCCGCTCAGCGCGCTGCGCCAGCGCTGCATCGCGAATCTCTCGCGTCTTCCCAAGCGATATTTACAGATCAATCGCTCCGCTACGTATCCGGTGCGCTACAGCCAGCGCCTCAAAACGATGCTCGAACGAGTTCGCCACCGCGTGCAGCATTCGGCTGTAAAGCGATAAATCCTTTTTGGGCGTGCGGACAAGGTTCCGCTACCCGCAAAAGCAGTTGTGAGCGAAAGTTCCGGGATCGACCTGCATCCGGGCTTCTACTCCTCGCGCAGGAGTGTCGCGGGATCAATCGACAGCGCGCGTCGCGCCGGAATCCACGTCGCAA
>JBOGMX010000057.1:0-120282 GCA_050746725.1 Candidatus Acidiferrales bacterium
TACCAGGCGCGTTGCCCCATCGTGGCCGGCTCTCGCGAGTTCGCCACGATCGGAGTCCGGACTTTCCTCCCGTTCGCCCCGTTTGCACGGGGCAAACCGGCGATCACCCGGCTCACCCGCTGGGGCCAATTATACCGTGAAAGCCCGATTCCTTTTGCGGCTGGCGAGTGCTTAGATGGCTACCTATGCATCGGCAGGTAAACCACTCCGGGCCGCCCGCCATGATCCGGCGAGGTTTGGCGTGGAACATGATTCTGCTGCTCATTCCGCTCTTCGCGGTGGTGACCGCAGCTCATGCTGCGCCGCATCGCCAGCAAGAGGCGAAGAAACTTTCCAAATACAAAGTGATCGTCGTGAAACCGTTTACGGTGGAAAAATCACCTTCGACGAAAAACTTTCCGAGCGGGCTTGAATCAGCTTTGCAAAACGGCGCGGTGGCGAAATTGCGGGCAGCGGCTCTGTTCGAAGCGGTCATCAGCGTGTCGCCAAGGCTGGACGCAGAACCGACCGCGATCGCTCCGCTCGATCTGCGAATCAATGCCGTGCAGCCGGTACCTCCAGATTCCGCCGCCGGGAAGCTATCGGCGCCAGAGGCCCCGAGCCACGGACGCCGCCTGATCTTGAATGGCACGGTCGTTTCGTTTAGTAGCGGTAACCGCGCCGTCAGATATTTGGGAGGCTTTGGCGCGGGAGAATCGAAGCTGAAAGTGCGCTTCACGCTGGTGGACGCGAAAACCGGCGACGACGTGATGAGCTGGGATCAGACCGGCACCTTCAAAGGCATGTTCAGTCCCTTCGGCGGCAGTTCGGGCAAAGCCGGCACGGACGACGCAGGTAGCGTAATCAAAGGACTGCTTAAGAAAATCGAAGAGAACCGGTGATGACGGCAAGTAGCGCGCCATCTTGTGTCCAGCGGCGCAGGCCTACTTCGATTGCAGCAGCTTTTCGAATTGCGCTTCGTCTAGAATGGGCACGCCGAGGGATTTCGCTTTGTCGAACTTCGAGCCGGGATCGGCGCCGACGACCACGTAATTTGTTTTTTTGCTGACGGACGATCCCGCCTTGCCGCCATGCGACGCGACCAGCGCTTCGGCTTCCTCGCGCGAACGCTTCACCAGCGTGCCGGTGAAAACGAACGTCATACCCGCGAACTTCGCGCTCTTCGGCGCGGCGCGCTCCTCCTTCATCACCACGCCCACGGCGCGCAGGCGGTCGATCAGCTTGCGGTTGGCGCTTTCGGAGAAAAATTCATGCACGCCTTGCGCAATTTTCGGTCCGATCTCTTCCACCTGCAGCAATTCTTCGTCGCTCGCGTCGCGCAATGTATCCATCGACCCGAAATGGGCGGCCAGCAGTTGCGCGGTGCGTTCGCCCACGAACGGAATGCCGATGGCGTAGATCAGCCGCGCGAGTCCCGCTTTTTTGCTGGTCTCGATTTCGTCCAACAGATTTTGCGCCGATTTTTCGGCCATGCGCTCCAGGTTCGAAAGCGTCTCCAAATCCAATTTGTAGAGGCCGGCGAAATCGTGCACGATGTTGCGCTGGATCAGCTGATCGACGATCTTCTCGCCCAGGCCGTCAACATTCATTGCGTGGCGGCTGGCAAAATGCAGCATCGATTCGCGCCTCCGGGCCGGGCACGAAACGTTCACGCAGCGATAGGCCACTTCGCCTTCGCGCCGGTGGACGCGCGTGCCGCACACCGGGCATTTCTCCGGCATGTGGAATTCTTTCTCTTCGCTGCCGTGCTTCACCACTTTCAGGACGTGCGGGATCACTTCTCCGGCGCGTTCCACCAGCACCGTATCTCCGGCGTGCACTCCGAGCCGCTCGATTTCGTCCATGTTGTGCAGCGTGGATTTCGAAACCGTGACGCCGCCGATCTGCACCGGCTCGAAAACCGCGAACGGCGTCAGCACGCCCGTGCGCCCTACGCTCACCTGAATCTCGCGAATCAGGGTGGTCTCTTGATGCGCCGGGTATTTATACGCCAGCGCCCAGCGCGGCGCCTTGGACGTAAATCCCAGCTCGTTCTGCAGCGAAATTTCATCCACTTTGATTACGATGCCGTCGATTTCGTACGCCAGCTTTTCGCGCTTCGATTCCCAGCTATTGATGTAGCGCTCCACTTCCTCGAGCGAGTGGCACAGCTTCCAATCGTCGCTAGCCTTGAAATGCAGCGTCTTCAGCGCATCCAGTGATTCC
Source organism: Candidatus Acidiferrales bacterium (assembly GCA_050746725.1). Lineage (GTDB taxonomy): Bacteria > Acidobacteriota > Terriglobia > Acidiferrales > UBA7541 > Palsa-295. The sequence continues at coordinate 2,206 of JBOGMX010000057.1, forward strand.
GAAAGGCGTTTCTTCGCCGAGCGCCCATCCACCAGCAGGTAGTAAGCGAAAAAATCCAGTTTGCGCGACGCGGTGATCTTCGAATCCAGCACGCGAATCGATCCCGCCGCCGCGTTGCGAGGATTCGCGAAGATTTTGCCGCCCTGCTCCTCCTGCTGCCGGTTCATCTCCTGAAACGCCTTGCGGGTCATGATCGCTTCGCCGCGCACTTCAAAATTTCCGGGCAGCCCAGCCTTTTTCAGCAGCGCCGGATCGATGGTCAGCGGGATAGTGCGAATCGTTTTCACGTTGGGCGTTACATCCTCGCCTGTGATTCCGTCTCCGCGCGTTACCCCGCGAACCAAGCGGCCGTCTTCGTATGTCAACGACATGCTCAGACCGTCGAATTTATGCTCCGCGATGTAATCAACCTTCTCGCGCCCCGTCGTCTCGCGCACGCGACGGTCGAAATCGCCCAGAGCCTCGATCGAAAACGCGTTGTCGAGGCTGACCATCGGCGTGGCGTGACGGACCTTCTGAAATCCCTCGCGCGGCGCGCCACCCACGCGCTGCGTGGGCGAATCAGGCGCAACCAGATCGGGATGCTGGGCCTCAAGTTCTTTCAGCCGGTTCATCAGCCGGTCGAACGCGGCATCGGAAAGTTCCGGGTTGTCGGCCACGTAATAGAGATATTCGTGGCGGCGAATTTCTTCGCGCAGGCGTTCGATTTCCTTGGACGTTTCGCGGGAGTGGGAAGTTTTCGTAGAAGCCATGCGTGCCTCGGGCATGCGCCTGTGCGGGGCGCGGTCAGCTCCAGCGCCGAGTAGTATACAATGCCCTGCGAGAGTGCGCCTTCAGGACCAAACCCGTGCCGAATGCCATTAAGGACGCTCTGCTCGTCTACAATCCGGCCAGCGGCCGCCGACGTAATCGCCGATTCGCGGAAATCGAGCGCGCCGTATGCATCCTAAAAGAAGCCGGGATCACCGCTGAGCTCGCGCCTACGTACGCCCCGAACAGCGCCACGAAAATCGCGCGGCAAGCCTCCGAGCAGCGCCGCGGCATGGTGATCGCCTGCGGCGGCGACGGCACCATTAACGAAGTAGTCAACGGTTTGGCAGGCACGCAAACTCCCATGGCCATTTTGCCCGCCGGCACGGCCAACATCTTGGCCAAAGAGCTGCGCATCCCGTGGGACATTCCCCACGCCGCGCGCCTGATTCCCGAAGCCACCATTCGCCGCATCGCGCTGGGGCTTGCTGTCCCGCTGAACGGCACGCATTCCGAAGCCATGCCGCGCGAAGGGCGATACTTTCTCTCGGTGGGAGGCGCTGGGCCCGATGGCGCGATCGTCAACGGCGTTCACGCCGGATTCAAGAAACGAGCCGGCATTTTGGCCTATTGGGCGGAGGGTCTGCGCCAACTTTTGAGCTACAACTTCGCCGAAATGCGCATCGAGTCTGATGGCCAGGAGCGGCGCGCCACGATCGTCGTGGTCGGACGGACGAAACACTACGGCGGCCCGTTTAAAATCACCACTGGCGCGGATCTTTTCGAAGACAGCTTCGAAATTCTCACCTATTCCAAGCGCAGCCGCGTGGCCTACGCGCTATGCCTTCCGGCGCTGTGGATGGGTCAACTGCGCAAGCGGGAAGGCATCGAGGCGTGGAAAGCCACGGATTCGATTTGCGAAGCGGCTGGCGCGCATCCGGTGTACGCTCAGGTGGACGGCGAGCCCGTGGGGTTGCTGCCGCTCTCCTTTCGCATCGTACCGGACGCTCTTTCGCTCTTAACGCCTGCCGCATCCGATGGCGCGGGCATGGGACGCGCTATGGACGCCTCAAAGTAGCGGGATTTCGCGAGCCATTTTATGGAACCGTTCACGCACGCCTTCACGTCTTTGGCGCTCGGCAAATCGGGAGAACGGTGGCTGCCGCGCTTCGGCATTACGATGCTGGTGGTCGCCGGTATAGCGCCCGATCTCGATTACGCCAGCTATTTCGACGGACCTGGCGTCTTTTTGACGCTCCATCGCACGCTATTTCATTCGCTACTGGGCGGAGCGTTGCTGGCGTGCGTGCTCGCCCTCGCGTTCTACATCCTGGACAAAAGATGGCCGCGCTCGCCCGTGGCGCAGGACAAGACCTATCCACCGCCTTCTTACTTCCGGGCGCTTGCCGTGTGTGCAATCGGCATTGCCGGGAACATTCTGCTGGACGTGGCCAGCGGCGAAGGAGTGCAGCTACTTTGGCCTTTTCGCTCCGGCTGGTACCGCTGGAATCTGGACGGCAACCTCGATCCCTGGCTGCTGCTAATCCTGGTCGCCGGCTTGCTGCTGCCGTTACTTTTCCGGCTGGTGAATGAGGAAGTAGGCGCGGGTAGCAAGGGGCGCCGCAACTCGCGCGCCGCAGTAATTACGTTGATAGTCGTCGCCGCCTACTTCGGATGGCGCGCACATCTGCACGGCGAGGCCGTCGATCTTCTGCTATCGCACGAATATCACGACCACATTGCTGTTTCGGCCGCGGCTTTCCCGGATGCGTCCGCGCCATTCGATTGGCGCGGCGTTGCCGTGACGGACAACACCGTGGAGGAAATGGACGTGTCGCTTGGCCCGGACGCGGACTTCGATCCCGATCGCGGCCGAACCCATTTCAAGCCCAAAGATACGGCCGTGGTCGAAGCGGGACGCAAGACCGCTGACGCCCAAAAGTTTCTCTCCTACGCAACCATGCCCGTCGCCAGCGTCACGCAGCTGGAAGATGGTTACCGTTTCGAAATCCACGACATGCGTTTTGCCTCGGACGATTACGATCTTGCGAATGTTTTCGTGCGCGTGGATTTCGATAGCCATCTGCATGTGCGAAGCCAGAAATTTCTGTTCGCATTCTCCCCCAATCCATAGAATTGCTCGGATTAAAAGGTCAGATGTGGACGCGCGGCCCGTTGAACATGCAGCGCCCGGCAATGTAGAGAATGGCTAGCGTGATGAACACCGAACCCGCAAGCAGCGCCTCGTGCGATAGCGCGTAGCGCAGGATCACCGGCCCGTAGCGCACCGCCAGAAGCCCCTCGGCGAAGTAACGCAAGCTACGGCCCAGCAGCAGCGCGATCACGAACGTTCGCAGCGGCACCTGAAACACTCCGTCCGCGAGCACGAACACTTTGAATGGAAATGGCGGAGGCAGAATCGCCGGAACAAACGTGCTGAGGAAGGCGTTGCGCTGCACCCAACCTCGAATGCGCTCTGCCCCAACGCCAGCGCGACGCTTGAAAAAAGCTTCGCCGCCTTTTTTGGCCAGCAGGTAGAGCCACACGCAGCCCGCGAGCGATCCGACCGCCGCCATCGCGCAGTAATAAGGCATGCGCGCCGGACGCTGGATGGAGCTTTCGATCACTAGCGCGTCCGCAACGAAGGGAAAAGAAAGTACCGATGAGTCCAGGAAGGCCACTACGAAGATGCCGCCCCCTCCCAATACCGCGACAAGCCTTTGCAGCCAATGCGGCAACTTCACTTTCTGCATATTGCGGGGCAATCCTCCGTGGGAACGCGGCGATTGTAACAGAATTCTTCTCGCACGCCGCCGAACCTTCTGCGGGCGGCGGCGTATCGCGTAACGCGCTGGCAGAGGCGAAACGCTGCCTTTCGTTGCCATTTCGACCGGAGCGAGAAACCCGCTTTTCTTGCAGGCGAACAGCAGCCGAGGAGCGAAAAAGCGAGGAAGCGGCTGTTCCCAGCCCCCGTGGCGCCACGCACAATTCCTATCGCATCTTTTTCGCCGGACGGAGCTTCACAGCCCCTGAAAAAACAAAACATTCATTTATAATCCCCGCATGGCTCTGGTTGTTTTCCTGCGAGGCGTGAACGTGGGCGGGCACAAGACTTTCCGGCCGAGCCTCTTCGTACAAGAACTCGCCGCCTACGATGTAATGAACGTGGGTGCTGCAGGCACCTTTATCGTTCGCAAACCTGGATCTCGAACAAAGTTTCGCGCTGAACTGATGCGGAAGCTGCCATTTGAAGCGGAGGTTATGATCTGCGATGGTCGCGATCTGATCGGCATAGAGGCCACCAATCCGTTTGGAACGGAGCCGCCCCTTCCAGACACCGTTCGATTCGTCAGCGTCCTATCGAAGTCAAGCCGCATCGGGCCCAGCGTCCCAATCGCACTTCCTTCGGCCGGCGAGTGGTGCTTACGAATCGTCGCGTCGAGAGGCCGGTTCGTTTTCGGCATCTATCGTCGCCATATGAAAACCATCGGCTATCTCGGCCAGCTCGATAAACTGTTCGGCGTGCCGCCCACGACGCGCAACTGGAATACGATCTCTGCGATCGTTCGGATTTTGAAGGACGGCGAAAAGAGAAAGCCCTGAAGCGATCACCCCCGCGAAATTTCCAACTAGCGACGCGACAGCCACAATTAAACTTTCACTCGCGAGCGGATCAAATTGCTCAATCGCAAACTCTCGGCTAGAATTCGTGCTTGAGCAATTTTCCGCAAACCACTTCGCTTCTTTCCGGATTGAACGAGCACCAGCGCGAAGCCGTACTCGCCACCGACGGACCCGTGCTGATTCTAGCCGGCGCCGGCACGGGAAAAACTCGCGCTATCACCTATCGCGCCGCATATCTGATCGAGCGCGGCGTGCCGCCGGGAGCGATTTTGGCGGTTACGTTCACCAATAAGGCTGCCGACGTGATGAAGCAACGCATCGCCGACCTGCTGCGTTCGGTCGGCAGCGATGCTTCGGACATGTGGGTCTCCACATTCCACAGCTTCTGCGCCCGTCTGCTGCGGCGCGAATCCCGCCATCTCGGCCTGCCGCGCGATTTCGCCATCTACGATGACGACGATCAGACCGCCGCCGTGAAACGCGCTCTGGTACAGCTTGATTTTTCCACCGAGGATTATCCGCCGCGCAGCGTCCGGGCCCAGATCAGTCACGCGAAAAACCATGGCATCGCGCCGGACGAAATGGCGTCGCAAGCCTCGCAATCCGGCGACCGCGACCGGCAGGACGTGGCAAAACTTTACGCTGCTTACGAAGAGATTCTGCGCCGTGGCGCCGCCGTCGATTTCGACGATCTGCTTCTGCTCGCCGTCAAAGTGCTTCGCGAGCATCCTGATGTGCGCGCCGCCTGGAACAGCCGATTTCAGTACATCATGGTCGACGAGTTTCAAGACACCAACAGCGCGCAGGAAGAGCTTGTGCGGCTGCTCGCCGGTACGCTGAAAAACGTCTGCGTGGTGGGCGACGAAGATCAGTCCATTTACGGTTGGCGCGGCGCTCGCGCGGGAAACCTGAAGCGCTTCACCGAGGATTTTCCGAAAGCAAAGCTGATTCGCCTCGAAGAAAATTACCGCTCCACGCAAACCATCCTCGACGCCGCTGCCGCCGTGGTCCAAAACAATACCGAGCGGCTGGGCAAAAACCTGCGCGCCACCACCGGCTCCGGCGCGCCTCTTAAATTTTTCGAGGCCACCGATTCCAGCGCGGAAGCGGATTTCATCTGCGGCCAGATCGCGTCCCTCGCGCGCGAGGAACCCGGCGCGCACGCGGCCGTGCTCTATCGCACCGGCGCGCAATCGCGTGCCTTCGAGGAAGTGCTTCGCCGGTTCGGCATACGCCATCGCGTGGTCGGCGGATTCAGCTTTTACGAGCGCGCCGAAGTGCGCAACGCGCTCGCCTACGTGCGCCTGCTCTTTCACCCCGAGGACAATATCGCCCTTCTCCGCGTGCTCAACGTCCCGCCGCGTGGCATCGGCGCCGCCACCGTGGCCGCGCTGGAATCGCGGGCCCGCGAAATGGGCAAATCGCTGTGGGACACCATTGCTTCGGGCGAACTCGCGCCCGGCAAGAAGTTCCCCGCATCGCTGAAATCATTTTTCGAGATGATCGAAGCGCTCCGCGAGGAATGCCGCGAACTGCCGCCCGCCGCGATGATCGAGCGCGTGCTCGACCGCACCGGCTATCTCGGCTGGATCGAACAGCAGGACAATCTGGAGCACACTTCCCGCGCCGACAATTTGCGCGAACTTTCCAACGCTATGGCCGAAGCCACCGAGCAGGGACAAACGCTTGAAGACCTGCTCGACCACGCCGCTCTCGTCAGCGATTCCGACCAGTACGACGAATCCGCGACCGTTTCGCTGATGACCCTGCACAGCGCTAAAGGACTCGAATTCGACGCTGTGTTTCTCGCCGGCCTCGAAGAAGGCTTGCTGCCGCACAGCCGCTCCTTCAACACAACCGCCGAAATCGAGGAGGAGCGCCGGCTCTTTTACGTCGGTATGACGCGCGCGAAAAAATCGCTACTCGTCTCGCGCGCCGTCTATCGCCGCACCTACGGAGAAGAGCGCTTGCGCGCCTCGCTGCCTTCACGCTTCCTGGCGGAAATTCCCGCCGATTTGATCGAAGCCGCTGCCGGCTCCCAAGCGGAACCCGGCGAAACGCGCCGCTACGAACCCGATCCGGAATTTTCTTCCGGCTACGATTACAGCCGCGCTCGGGCCGCCTATGGCTGGAACAGCCAGGGCCGGTCTTCATCGTCGCACTCGTCCTATGGCCGAGCGCCTTCGAGCGGAACAGCCAAGCCCATTTCATCGAAAGATCCGCTGGTAGGTAAGCGCGTCCGCCATCCGAAATACGGCCTCGGCACGATCATCGAAGTGGATGGCGAAGGCGAAGACCGCCGCCTCACCGTGAGCTTCCAGGATTACGGCCCCAAGAAACTCGTCGAACGCTACGCGCATCTCCAGCTCGCATAGACGCACCCGTTGAAACCTTTCCTACCGCGCAACGATTGCGGAAACGGCGGCAGCTTGGTTGCGTGCTCGCATCAGTGTCATTCTGAGGGGCAGGGTTTGCCCCGAAGAACCTCTCTTCCCGCGACAAAAGCACAAGAGAGATTCTTCGTCACTTCGCTCCTCAGAATAAGTCGCAACGCCATACATTTTGCGAAAGCCGTGCCAACACCCGCGTTCGATTCCGGCAATCGACCGGTTGCGCGGATGCGCCGTGCAAGGTAGAGTTGCCGAGTCGCACCGGGGAAGGTGCTGATTGGATCCACAGCTTTTCCGCACCAAAAGCATCGACCAGCTCATTTCAGACGCCAACCGTCCCGACAAGCGGCTGAGAAAGTCGCTCGGCTGGGTCAGCCTCACTGCTCTTGGCATCGGCGCGATCATCGGCAGCGGTATTTTCGTGCTCACCGGCACGGCCGCGGCGGGCGAATCAGTCGAATTCCCTTCCATCCTGAAGGCGCCGCTGCTTGCGGTGCTGATGCACGGCCGCCACGCGCTCGGCGTCAACGGGCGCCCCGGCGCGGGCCCGGCCATCGCGCTCTCCTTCTTCATCGTTGCGGTCGTCTGCGGCTTGGCTGGCCTCTGCTACGCCGAACTCGCCTCGATGATTCCCATCGCTGGCAGCGCGTACACCTATACGTACGCCACTCTCGGCGAGCTCATCGCCTGGATCATCGGATGGGACCTCATCCTCGAATATGCGGTTTCAAACATGGCCGTTGCCGTCGGGTTCTCGGCCTATCTCAATAGCCTGCTCGATTCCTTCGGATTGCGCCTGCCCGCCTACCTCAGCACGCCCGCCTATTCGCCCGAAACCGGTTGGGCGCTTCATTTCAACATCATGGGCTTCGTGATCGTCATGCTGCTTACCGTGCTCTTGGTGGTCGGCATTCGCGAATCTTCGGGCGCCAACAACATCATGGTGGGCATCAAGCTGCTGGCCATCGTGGTTTTCTGCGTCGCCGCCAGCAAATACATTCATCCTTCCAATTGGCATCCGTTCGCGCCCAATGGTTTCCAGGGCGTGCTCACCGGCGGCGCAATCGTTTTCTTCACCTACATCGGCTTCGATTCCGTTTCCACCGCTGCCGAGGAATGCAAGGATCCCAAGCGCGACCTGCCGATCGGTATTCTCATCTCGCTCTTCGTCTGCGCGTTTTTCTACATCGCCGTCGCTCTGGTGCTTACCGGCATCCAGCACTGGTCCACGCTCGATAACGCCGCTCCCGTGGCGCACGCGCTCGAAGCCATCGGCCTCAACGGCGTGAATCGCTGGGTCACCGCGGGCGCGCTGTTGGGCATGATCTCGTCGATCCTCGTCTTTCAGCTCGGCCAAGCGCGCGTCTGGTTCGCCATGTCCCGCGACGGGCTTCTGCCCGGCGCCTTTTCGCGCGTCCACAAACGATTTCGCACCCCGGACGTGGCCACTTGGGTGGCCGGGGTCGTCGTCGCCATTCCAGCTGGAATTTTCGACATCGGCACGCTTGCCGATCTTTCCAATATCGGCACTCTTTTCGCCTTCATCCTCGTTTCCATCGCTGTGCTGGTTCTCCGCAAAAAGCAGCCCGATCGTCCGCGTGCCTTTCGCGTTCCGGGCAGCCCTTGGATTCCCATCGCGGCGGTCGTATGCTGCTTCGTACTTATGGCCAGCTTGACGGTGGAGAACTGGCTGCGCTTTTTCATCTGGCTCATCATCGGACTTTTCGTGTATCACTTCTACGGCCGCCGCCACAGCACGCTCAACTCGGGAAAAATGATCGCGGCCACGCAAGGAGATGTCCCCTGATGCTCCGCCGCCTTTGTGCGGGCCTGTTGCCGCTGGTCCTGGCCTTGGTTGCCGTTCCCTGCGCTTTTGCATGGGGACCGAACGCCGAGCGCTTGGTTACCAACAAAGCCGTCGATACGCTGCCGCCCGAAATTGGAACTTTCTTCGACGCCAATCGCCGCTTCTTTGTCCAGCACGTCACCGATTCCGATGTGTCCGCGACGGCCGATTCCGCGGATCAACATAATGGCCACATCGACCTCGATCACTACGGATCGTTTCCGTTTTCGGCGCTGCCCCGTAGCTACACCGCCGCCGTCCGCAAATACGGTAAGCGCACCGTCGATAAGTACGGCCTACTACCGTGGCAAATCGGCCTCTGGAGCCAAAAACTCACCGAAGCCTTCCAAACGCACGATTGGCACAATGCGAAAATCGCGGCAGCCACGCTGGCACACTACGTCGCCGCGGCGCACGATCCCTTCAACACCACGATCGATAAAGACGGCTCCCTTTCCGATCAGCCGGGCGTGAATCAACGCTTCGGCGGCGGCCTTGTGGATCGCTATCAGTTGTTTTTCTTCGTCAAGCCCAACGAGGCTACCTTCATTCGCGATCCCACCGATCACGCCTTCGAAATGGCCCTTAGCGCCCACGCGTGGCTCGAAAATATACTCAACGCCGATCGCCTCGCTCACCAGGGCCTCGCAGGCTATTCGGACGATTACTACGACCGCTTCTACGCACAAGCGGGCGCGATCCTGATCCGCCAGCTTTCGGACGCCTCCACCGACATCGGCTCCTACTGGATGACCGCCTGGATCAACGCTGGCCGTCCGCAGCTGCCAGCGAAGTAGCATATGCCCATGCAGCTTGCCAGCACGCAGCGTGTACGAGTTGGAATGTGGTTTGTTCCGAGCGCCCGCGAAGGGCGGCCCGTTGATCCTGAGCGCTGCGAAACCGCTATTTCTCCGCGCCTGCCGCTTCAAATCGCGAAATTTTGGCGCTCGTCAAGTGCAGTGCGGGGGCTTGCCGCCGCGGTGCCTTTGCCGCGCGAACGATCTCTCGCTGAAAGGCGTCGGCCGCGACGATGACAATCACATCAGCATCGCAGCCGACCATCCTCGATCGCCTTCCGAAGGCCGAGCTGCATCTCCATCTCGAAGGGGCGATTCGCCCCGAAACTTGCGTCAAGCTGGCCGCGCGCCACGGTGCTGAAATCAGTCTTGAAAAAATCGCCGCGCGCTACAAATTCACCAGTTTCGACGGCTTTATCGAAACCTTCAAGTGGGTCACTTCCCTGCTGCGCGATCCCGAGGACTACGCCGTCATCACCCGCAACCTGCTGGAAGATTTGATTCGCCAGAATGTCGTCTACGCGGAAATCACCGTTTCCGCCGGAGTGATGCTACTCCGCAACCAGAGCATCGAAGACAATTTCGCCGCTATACGCGAAGCGGCGTCGAGCGTGCGCTACAGCCGCGTGCGCACCGCATGGATTCTCGATTGCGTCCGGCAATTCGGCGCTGATCCCGCGATGCAAGTCGCTCGCGCCGCCGTGCAGCTGCAAAACGCCGGCGTTATGGCCTTCGGCATGGGCGGCGACGAACTCGCCGTCCCCGCCGCCAATTTCCGTCCCGCCTTCGATTTCGCGCGCAGCCAGGGACTTCGCCTCGTGTGCCACGCCGGAGAAATCGGCGGCCCCGAATCCGTCCGCGAAGCCATCGAACTTTTGGGCGCCGAACGCATCGGCCACGGCATTGCCGTCATGCACGATCCCGCGCTCGCCGAATCGCTTTCGTCGCGCCACATCGTTCTCGAAAATTGCCTCACCAGCAATCTCGCCACCGGCGCGCTCGCCAAACAAACCGGCAATCCCGCCGCGTCGCTCGCCGATCACCCGCTGAAGAAACTTCTCGAAGCCGGGTCGCTCGTCACTCTTTCCACCGACGACCCCGGCCTGTTTGCCACCGATCTCCTCACCGAATACTCGCGCGCCGCATCGCTCGGCCTTTCGCCGGGGCAACTTCTACATCTCGCCGAACAAAGTTTCACGGCCACCTTCCTCCCACCCGCCGACAAGCGCCAGCTTCTCGACAATTTTCGCTCCGCCGCCAAATCGCACCCCCTGCTATAATCCTCTGCTTGCAAGCATAGACGCTATCATCCTGAGGGAGTCCAGTTGTGCGCAGAGCGTTTACGAGGATGACGAGGCCTTCCCTTCACCAGGCTGGGATCGGCTTTCACATTCGCAATCGCTCGCACGTCGGGGCGCGCATCTCTATCGTTGTCATCCCGAGCGAGGCCGCTTTTCGGCCGACGAGGGATCTGCTTTTGCTTTAGGTTTTGCGGATGCTGCACGCGCTCGTTGCAAACGGCGCCGGTTTCAGAAGAGGCGTAAATACTAATCGTTCTCGCGCCTCAATAGCGCGTTGTCATCCCGAACCCGGTGGCGCGTTTTTCGCGAACGGGGTGAGGGATCTGCTTTTGCTTTAGGTTTTGCGGAGCATCATTCCGTGTGGTACCGATCTCGCCAGCCGTGATCGCCGGTCCGGTGCGCCGCATCAGCAAACTGAGGAGCTTACATGAAAGCCCACGTCTGGGTCATGCCCAAGCCAAACGTCCTCGATCCCCAGGGACAAACCATCCAGCGCGCGCTGTCGTCCCTCGGCTTCGCAAAAATTCAGGAAGTCCGTCAGGGCAAATTCTTCGTGCTCGATCTCGATGGCCTCACCCGCGACGAGGCCACTCACCAGGTCGAACGCATCGCAAAAGAAGTTCTCACCAATCCCGTGATCGAGCAATTCCGCTTCGAAATCGTCGACTAACAGTCCGGGTTGGCATGTGCGTCCGCCCACATTCGTGCCAGTTCGCCGATTGCACCGCCAATCAAATCTTGATTCATCGCGCAGCGCCACTTAGCCGGCGCCCGCAAAAATAGAAAAAATAGCTTGAGCCAGAGCCGTCGCCCCAGCTCGATCCCCTGATCCCCTCCGTGTGAGAGCTCCCTGCGCGGTAATCGTTGAATTCTCCGCGCACATGTGCCACTCTACTATCTGGTTGAATTTCGCCTGTGGGCCTTGCGCAGTCATAGAGAGCGGCGGCCGGTTTCGCGAGTGCCGCACTCTTCGCGTGTTTCGCGAAGGTTGCGTGAGGTAGCGCAAAACGGAATCCGTAACCGAGTCATCGTCAGAAAAGGGGAATCGAGCGTATGGCAACGGACCGGGAAGGGTCCAAAAGCCAGCCAATACTAAACCTCGGCGGCCCTCTGTCGCGCAGGTTTACCCGGAACACGCAATCGAGTAGAACGTATCGTAAGTTATTGAAAACACTCACCCGCGCAACACTCTACCCGGAACGTCCCGGTGCAAGTGAACCTTCGCCTTCCATTCCCTTTCGCGAGCGTATTTCGAGCGGCCAATTCGCCGTCGGAGGTGCGCAACATCGTCCGCGTCCAGACACCTTTCCAGCGCTGCCTGTGCTACGCTTGTTCTCCCAAGACCTGCGGCGGCAGGCACGTCCAATTCGCCCACGAAAGAGGTCCTACTGACATGTGTGGCATCGTTGGCTACATCGGCCCCAAGCGAGTCGTTCCCCTGATCCTTGATGGTCTGCGCCGCTTGGAATATCGCGGCTACGACTCCGCCGGAATCGCCGTAGTTGGAGAGAACGGCAAGCTCGAAATCCGCCGCGCCTCCGGCAAGCTCCGTAACCTGGAAGAGTCGATCAAAGGTACGCCGCTCGATGGCCTCTACGGCATCGGCCACACCCGCTGGGCCACGCACGGCCGCCCGACCGAGGAAAACGCGCATCCTCACCGCGACTGCACCGGCGAAATCGTCGTCGTGCACAACGGCATCATTGAAAATTACGTGGAGCTAAAATCACAGCTCGTCGCCGAAGGGCACAAGTTCGTCACCGAGACGGACACCGAAATCATCGCTCACCTGCTGGAAAAACTTTCCAAAGATTCCACGCTCGAGGAAGCCGTCCTCAAAGCCGTGAAGCTGATGGGCGGCGCGTACGCGCTGGTGGCGATCTCCGCGCGCGATCCGCATAAAATCGTGGCAGCGCGCATGGGACCGCCGATCGTGGTTGGCCTGGGCGAGGATGAATTTTTCGTGGCCAGCGACATTCCCGCGATCCTGGCGCACACGCGCAACGTCTTCTTCCTGGACGATGGAGAAATTGCGGTGGTCACACCGCAGGGCGTGAAGCTTTTCGATTTCGAAAGCCAGCCGATCAGCCGTCCCACACAGCGCATCACCTGGGATCCCATCCAGGCGGAAAAGGGCGGCTTCAAGCATTTCATGCAGAAGGAAATTTTCGAGCAGCCGCGCGCCGTCCGCGATACTCTGCTCGGCCGCATCTCGCAGCAGACCGGAAAAGTCTTCCTCGATAAGATGGATATCACCGAGGAGGAATTCCGCGATTTCCATTCGGTGAGGATCGTCGCCTGCGGCACAAGCTGGCACGCGGGACTCGTGGGAAAATTCATGATCGAGCGCCTGGCGCATCTGCCGGTGGAAGTCGATTACGGCAGCGAATTCCGCTACCGCGACCCGATCCTCGATAAAAACACGCTGGTGATCGCCATCAGCCAGTCTGGCGAAACCGCGGACACCATAGCCGCCGAACGTGAAGCGCGCCAAAAAAACGCAAAGATTCTCGCGATATGCAACGTGGTCGGCTCGATGCTCACGCGCGAGGCGCAAGGCACTATTTACACGCACGCCGGTCCGGAAATTGGCGTGGCGTCCACGAAAGCGTTCACCGGACAACTGACCGCGCTGCTGCTGACGGCGCTGCATTTGGCGCAAGTGCGGGGAAAACTTGCCGACGCAGCGTCGCAGCTCCTGATGCGCGAGCTCACGCTCCTCCCGCATAAAATTTCGGAAATACTCGAGCGCGACGCGCAAATCGAGGAACTCGCTCGCCAGCTTTTCCGCCACACCGATTTCCTCTACCTCGGCCGCGGGATTCACTTCCCCATCGCGCTCGAAGGGGCGCTGAAGCTCAAGGAAGTTTCCTACATTCACGCCGAGGGCTACCCCGCCGGCGAAATGAAGCACGGCCCGAACGCGCTGATCGACGAAAATCTCCCCGTGGTCGTGATCGCCACGCGCGACGAATCCGATCCCGCCTCGATGACCCGCTACGAAAAAACCATTTCGAATTTGCAGGAAGTGAAGGCCCGAGACGGAGTCGTCATCGCCGTCGTCACGGAAGGCGATCGCTTGGCTCGCGAAACCGCCAATCACGCGATCGAGGTTCCGGCCGCGCCCGATATGCTCGCGCCAATTATCGAAGTGGTGCCGCTCCAGCTGCTCGCCTATCACATCGCCGTGCGACGAGGCTGCGACGTCGATCAACCGCGCAATCTCGCCAAATCGGTCACCGTCGAGTAAGCTCGTATGATGTTGAAATCGAATTTTCTTCCGCGCACGCTGGCCGCTGGTGCGCTGTGGCGATGCGCAGGTGTTTTCAGCGCGCTTCTTGCGCTCGCGATTTCAGCTTCTGCGGCTCCCGTTGCGCGTAGTCCTTTTCAGAACACGTCCGCTGCCCGCAGCGAACAAGGGAGCGCCACCCTAGCATCCATCCAGGTCACCGGCTCAAAGCGCTTCACGTCCGCGGAAATCGCCGCAGCCACTGGCCTGCATGCCGGCTCGCAAGTCACTCGCGCGGATTTGCAGCAAGCGGCAAACGTCCTCTCGGAGCTGGGCCCATTCACGAAGGTTCGGTATCGTTTCGCCAGCCAACCTGCCGGAGTGGTCCTGCAATTCCAGGTGGCGGACGCGCCCGCCGTGCCGGTCTTTTTCGATAACTTTCCGTGGTTTACCGACGACCAGCTCGATGCCGCTCTGAAACAAGCTACGCCGCTCTTTGATGGCTCCGCGCCCGAGCACGGCACCCTTCTCGATTCCATGGCCAACGCGCTGGGAATTTTCCTGGTCGCGCACGGGTTGCCCGGCAGCGTTTCGCACGTGCTTACCCAGCGAGTTTTCAACAATCAAATGGTGCAGGAATTCAAGGCCGACGATGCGGGCGTGGACGTGGCTAGCATCAAGTTTACCGACCCGCTGGCGCAAAGCGACCGGCGCATTCACACGCGCCTTTCCGACCTGATCGGGCGGCCATACTCGCGCACGGCCATCGAACTTTTCGAATTCGAGCAGGTCCGTCCCGTGTATCTCTCGCACGCCTACGTTCACGTGAAATTCAATCCGCCGACAACGCAGTTCGCGGGCTCCGATCGCTCGAAAGTTGCGGTCGTCGCGTCGATCGATGCGGGGCCGGCGTACGCGTGGGGAGGAGTCACCTGGAGCGGAGCCACCGCGATCTCGCCGGCAGACCTGACCGGGCTCTTGAAACTCGCAGCGGGCGATCCCGCGGACGGCATGAGCATCGAGGCAGGGTGGCAAGCTGCGCAAGCTGCGTTTGTCAATCTCGGTTACCTGGATGCGAAACTGACGCCCACGCCGCATTACGATGATGCGGAAAAGCGCGTGACCTATACCGTCACGGTTGAGGAAGGACCGCAGTACCGCATGGGCAAGCTGGTGCTGTCCGGACTTTCCGTCGAAGGCGAGCGCCGCATTCGCGGCGCATGGAAAATCGCGCCGGGCGAAATCTTCGACAACGCCACGTACCAGGAATTTCTCACGCACGGAATTAACGAGGCTTTCAAAGGGTTTCCGGCGCATTACGACAAAATCGGCCGTTACCTCGAAAAAAATAAAGACGGTACGGTGGACGTGATGATGGATTTCGAATGAGCGAATCCGCGCTATACTGCGCGAGGTAAATCATGGCGTCACCAATCGCAGTGCACAATCCGGTCGAGGAATCGGCTGCTTTTGAAAAACAGCGGCAGCTGATGGAGAAGTTACGTGCGATTGATTCCCTGCTGGTCGCCTTTTCCGGCGGCGCCGATTCCGCCTATCTGGCGTGGGCCGCGCACCAGGCTCTGGGAGATCGCGCGCTCGCCGTCACCGCGCTTTCCGCAAGTTATTCGCGCCACGACCGCGAACAAGCCGAAAATTGCGCACGGGTTGCCGGATTCCGGCATGAGCTGATTCGCACGCAAGAATTCGACAATCCGCTGTATGTGGCCAACAATGCGGACCGCTGCTACCACTGCAAGGACGAGCTTTTCGACCGCATGGAAACGCTAGCGCGCGAACGGAATTTCCGCACCATCGCCTATGGCATCAACGCGGACGACACGCACGATTTCCGTCCCGGGCATCGCGCCGCGCACGAACATTGCGTTCTCACTCCGCTTCTGGACGCGCGGCTCACGAAATCCGAAATTCGCCTGCTATCGCAACACGCGGGCCTGCCAACGTGGGATCGTCCGGCTTCAGCCTGTCTTTCTTCGCGCGTTCCATACGGCACCGCCGTCACACCAGAGTTGCTCGAAAAGATTGAGCGAGCGGAAGCTGCGTTGCGCGAGATGGGCTTCCGGCAGTTTCGCGTTCGCGCGCATGGCGAACTCGCGCGCATCGAATTGGCGGAGGACGAGCTTTCGCGCGGCCTCAATCCCGCGACGGCGCGCGAACTCGCGGCGCGATTGAAGCCGCTCGGCTTCGCATTCGTGACGCTGGACCTGGAAGGCTACCGCCAAGGCTCGCTCAATTCCCTTCTGCGCATTCAATCGTAGAACAAATCTCGATTCTGGATTCAGGTCCTGGCGCGCGAAGGCTTCGAAGTAGTGTCATCGGAGCTTTGAATCGGCGAGTGCCTTCTGCGCGGCGTCGCGCATCGCCACGATCGTGCCGACGTGGATTTTCACCGTATCGTCCACTCGCCGGGCGTAACCTCCGGCGAGCGTGATCACCGCGGGAACACCGTTGCGTTTCGCGTGATCGAAAACCAGCGCGTCGCGCTTCGCAAGACCATCCATCGTGAGCGCGAGCCCTCCCAACTGATCTTCGCGGTACGGATCGGCGCCCGCCACATAAAACACAATTTGCGGCGCAAAATCCTGAAACGCGGTGTGCAGATGCGTTTCCAAGATTGCGAGATAGTCTTCGTCGCCGACGCCATCAGGCAGATTAATATCGAGTGTGGAAGGCGGCTTCGCGTACGGGTAGTTGCGCTCCTGATGAATCGAGAGTGTAAACACGTCACTATCTCCGCAGAATATCGACGCGGTGCCGTTGCCCTGATGCACGTCGGTATCCACGACCATCGCGCGCTCGATGGCACCATCGAATTGCAGGCGCCGGATGGCGATGGCCACGTCATGAAGCACGCAGAAACCTTCCCCGTGATCCGCGTACGCGTGATGAAATCCGCCGCCGATGTTGGCCGCCCAGCCGTCCTGAAGCGCGCGGCGTCCCGCCAAAATCGAACCTCCCGCGGCAAGCCACGCGGCGCGCACCAACTCCCTCGAATAAGGAATTTCGAGGCGAACGATTTCCTCGGCGCTGAGCGTTCCCGTTTTCAGTTTGCGCACGTAGTCCTGCGAGTGCACGCGCAGCACGTCCTCATCGGAGGCAGGCTCAGGAGCGAGGAAGTCACCGGGCGCGGCGACGCCATCTGTAAGCAGGCGGTCATGGATCATGCGGTATTTCCGCGACGGAAAAACGTGCTCGCCGAGGTTCAGGTCATAGCCGTCGCAATAGATGAGCTTAAAGGGAAGCATGATTTTCCGAGCCTATCGCGAACGATTTTCGAACGCAATCGCGCTCGAAAATCGCGTGTAGTGTTACGCCTCGATTGAATCCGGCGTCTGCCATGTGCTAGCTTGCTAGTGATGCGACGTGCCCAGTCCGCGATCGTGATCCTCGCTATGCTGTCGATACCTCTGGCGCTTCCGGCGCGAACCGGGCCGTGCGCACAATCACGATGCAGCCGGCTTTGCGCATTGATTCTCCACAGCGCGCACGCCGAGCAAGGCAAGCACCAGCGGTGCATTTGCGGCGCGTCCCTAAGAGGCCAACAATGCGCCGGCCATCCCGCGCAGCAAACGCCGGACTTCGGACTGAACGCGCCCATGCCACCAACCATGCCGTCCGCGCGATCGGCGCTTTCGGCTCCCGGTTCAGCGCGACGTCCGGCTGCGATCTACGCCGAATTTTGCAGCACTGGCTTCCACTACGAACTCCTCCAGCCTCCGCGAGCCTGACTCCCTTTTCAGCAGCGAAATTTAATTGGAAGGGAGTGCCATGCGTGCAGCGGTAGTGTTTTTTCTCGCGGTAGTGTCCTTGGTGTCCGCGGCGGTTGCGCTCGCAGCCGTTGTGGGAAGCGTACGGGGAATCGTCCACGATCCTCAACATCGGCCGATTCCTCATGCGGAAGTACAGTTGAACGCCGTCAATTCATCCTGGTCGCAATCAACGGCATCGAGCGCGGAAGGTGAGTTCGCGTTTCCCGCGGTTCCGGTGGGCGTCTATAACGTGAAGATATCCGCGCGGGGTTTCGAGACGTCGGTCCAAAACATCACGGTGATGGTGAACTCGTCGCCAATTCTCCATTTTCAGCTTGCCATTGGAACCGTTACGGAAAAGGCCACCGTAACCGCGCAAGCGGAAACTACCGCGACCGAGACGGCAACGCCGACAACCATGGTGAACCGGGAAGAAATTACCAGGACCCCGGGCACAAACCAAACCAACAGCATGCGAATGATCACGGATTTCGTTCCTGGCTCCTATATGACCCACGACATGTTGCACATTCGCGGAGGGCACCAAGTGAGTTGGTTGATCGACGGCGTGCCCATTCCGAATCTGAACATCGGCGTGAACCTGGGTCCGCAGATCGACCCGAAGAACATCGATTATATGGATGTCCAGCGCGGCAGCTATAACGCGGAGTACGGCGGCCGCACGTACGGCGTTTTCGACGTAGTTCCCAAGAATGGCTTCGACATGAATAACGAAGGCCAGCTAGTAACCAGCTTCGGAAACGATTACCAGACGGATGACCAGCTCAGTTTCGGCGGCCATTCCGACAAGCTGGCGTACTACGCGAGCCTCGACGGCAATCGCACCAATCTAGGGCTGGAAACTCCGGTGGCAGGCATTTATCACGACGCCGATAACGGCATCGGAGGCTTCGGTTCGATCATTTACAACGCCGGGGCGCAAGATCAGTTCCGGATCGTGGGTTCCTTACGCCGGGATTACTACCAAATTCCTTACGATCCAAATCCCAACGATTTCGAAAACTCCCAGTGGCCCACCAGCGGTTTGCGCGATGGCGAAGCCGAAGCCGACGGCTACGGCCTGTTTTCGTGGATTCACACCTTCAACGCCAATACGGTCCTTACCGTATCGCCGTTTTACCACTACAACAGCTCCGGCTATCACAGTGCCAACAACGATTATCCGGTGGCGACAACGGCGATTTTTTCCAGCAACTACGAAGGCGGGCAAGCAGTCCTCGGTTTTCACTTGCCGAAAAACGACGCGCAAGCCGGCGTATACGCGTTTGCGGCAAACCAGAATGAGAATTTCGGATTGATCTTCAACGACAACAGCAATGCGCCGCTGCAGGAGATGAACAGCGTTCCCGGCTCGAACATCGCCGCTTTCGTGAGCGATAAATTCACGGTCAACTCCTGGCTAACGTTCATCGGTGGAATCCGCGCAACTCATTTTTCGGGCGGCGTTACCGAAAACACGGCGTATCCGCGCATCGGGGGCACGCTTCGCATCCCGCACATCAATTGGGTCTTCCGCGCGTTCTGGGGACGATTCTATCAACCGCCCCCATTGGTCACCATCTCCGGTCCGCTGCTCGGTTATCTGGTCAACCAGACGAATGCCGGAAACTTGACGACATTTGAACCTTTACATGGCGAACGCGACGAGGAGCATCAGTTCGGCGTGACCATTCCGGTTCGAGGATGGGCCCTGGACATCGATACCTTTGAGACGCGAGGCGTGAATTTCCTCGATCACAACAACATCGGAGAATCCGACATCTTCATTCCCGTCACGTTCTCCGAATCTCGCATTCGTGGCACGGAAGTCACGATTCGCTCGCCGCGCATCTGGAACCGTGCCGGCGTGCATCTTGCGTATTCCAATCAGACGGCTCAGGCGCAGGGGACGCAAACCGGCGGATTGATTATTGGCACGCCCATCGCGCCGCCGGGATGGAGCGCGCTCGATCACGACCAGCGCAACACACTCAACGTTGGCTTCAACTCCGATCTTCCGTGGAAAAGTTACGTGTCCTCCAATCTATATTACGGCTCGGGGTTTTCTAACGGAGAAGCGGGCGTTCCGGGCTCGCCATACCAAGCTCCCTATTTGCCAGGGCACACGCGAGTAGATGTTTCCTTAGGAAAACATTTCGGAGAGAAATATTCCGTCTCCGTGACGGCGCTGAACATCGGAGATAGCCATCTGCTGATTGACAATAGCTTGACCTTTGGCGGATTTCACTATGACGATCCGCGGGAGGTGTACGTCCAATTTCGGTACCGGTTCCACTACTGATTGCAGGTGCGCGCGAACCGGCTGGTGGCGTACAATCGGAAAATTCGAGGGGAGAAGGAACCTTGCAAATGAATCAGCGGAATATGTTCGAGCGTCGCAGTGCGCTTGTCTTCGCGATTTTGCTGGCGGTTGCCGGAGCGGCCATCGCGGGCTGCTCCAAGCCGGCGCCCAAGCAAGCGACCAACTTTAAGCGCTATCACCTAGCGGGAACGATCGTCTCGATCGACGCAGCCCAGAACACGGTGATGGTGGATGGGCAAGCGATTAAGGGCTTCATGTCCGCCATGGTGATGCCTTACCCAGTGCGCAGTGCGAGCCAACTGAATGGCCTCGCACCCGGCGACCAGATCACAGCCGACGTGGTGGTGAATGAAGACGACAGCAGCGCCTATCTGGAAAATATCGTGGTGACGAAGAAGGCCAGCGGCAAGCCCACATCGCAACTGCATATTCCCCAGGCGGGCGATCAGGTGCCGGATTTCGTGCTGGTAGATCAGAACAATCGCCGCGTGCATCTGAGTTCGTTCCACGGGCATGTGCTGCTGGTAACGTTCATCTATACCCGCTGCCCATTTGCGAATTATTGCCCGCTGGTTTCCCACGATTTCGCGGAAATTTACGCGCAAACGAAACAAGATCCGAAGCTGGCGAGAAGCGTGCGGCTGCTGACCGTCAGTTTCGATCCACAGCACGATACGCCGGCGGTGCTGCGTAAATACGGCGATTCGTTCCGCTCCGTGACTGGCGGCGCGCCATTCGACCGCTGGGAGTTCGCCGCCGCGCCGCCGAAGGAGTTGCCGCAAATGGCTGATTTCTTCGGACTGACATTCAGCAACAGCCACGGAAAAATCGTGCACTCGATGAGCACCACCGTGATCGCGCCGGATGGGAAAGTCTACAAGTGGTACGACGGCAACGACTGGCAGCCAGCCGAGTTGGTGGCGGATGCCGCGCAAGCGTTGCAGGAAAGCTCTTCGAATGCTTCGGTGCGTGGGAGCGGATCTAGCGGTCTAAATTCGGCGGGACTTTAGGTCAGATTAGTTTTCGCGTTCGAGAATGAAATCGGGGACGGCCAGCAGCGCGCGACGGTACTCGCTATCGGGCAGCGCTTCCAGGCAGGATTTCGCGCGGCACACGTAGTCGCGAGCCAGCGCCGCGGCGCGAGCGCGGGCGCCGGATTCCTCCACAAGCCGGGCGATCTGTTCCGGCCGCACGCTGACGAAATCGCGTTCCTCAAGCACCTTGGCAATCAGCCGGCGCCCTTGGAAAGCTGAAGCTTTCGATGCATCCGCTCCGTTGCCGTCCGCGGCGGCGCCCGCCGAGGAGCCATTCTCCAGCGCGAAAATGAGCGGCAGCGTGACTTTCCCTTCTTTCAAATCACTGAGCACCGGCTTGCCAAGCTTTTCTGGCGATGCCGTGAAATCGAGCAGATCGTCCACGAGCTGAAACGCGAGGCCCGCGTTGCGTCCGTATTCCGCCAGCGCTTCTTCCACGTGCTTCGGCTGGCGGCCCAGAACCGCTCCCAGCCGAGCGCAGCCGCTAAATAAGCAGGCCGTCTTGCGAAATGCCAGTTCGGTGGCCTCGGTCTCGCGCAAGTCGATCTGCCCGAGCAGCGTGAGCTGCAGCAGTTCGCCTTCCACCATGTTTTGCGTGAGGTCGATCAGGATATCAAGGATGGCGAAGTTCCGCTCGCGCAGGGCCATTTCGAAGGATTGCATGTAGAGCCAATCGCCGGCGAGCACGCTCATGTGATTGCCCCAGCGCGCGTTAGTGCTCGGACGCCCGCGGCGCGTTTGCGCGCCATCGATCACATCGTCGTGCACCAGCGTGGCGCTGTGGATCATTTCGACGACCGCGCCCAGGCGAATGGCGCTCGGCCCGCGGTAGCCGGAAGCTCCCGCAGCCAGAAGCAGCAGCGCGGGGCGCAAGCGCTTGCCGCCACCCTCCTGCAGGTAGCTCGCGATTTCCGAAACCGGCTGGATGGCCCCGCCATTTTGCGCCGCGATTTCGCGCTCGACCAGCGCCAGATCGTCGCGCACCAGATCGAAGATTTCCTTTACGATTTGAACCGCGAAGGCCATCCCTGCGTTCTTTCCGATCCCGGCGTCAGGCTGGAGTGGACCGCTCCGCGCCGAGCCGGAAGAACTCGCGAAAATTGCGGGCCGCCACGGCCGCAATTTCGTCGGTGGCTAAGTTTCTCACATTCGCCAAGGCTTGCGCCACTTCTACTACAAACGCAGGCTCGTTGCGTTTGCCACGGCGTCCTTGCGGAGGCAAAAACGGCGAATCGGTCTCGGTGAGGATCGATTCGAGCGGCAGTTCGCGGGCCACGTCGCGCAGGGGCTGCATCTTCGGATAGGTCACGTTTCCGGCGAACGAAATTCGAAAGCCCATGTCCAGCCCACGCTTCGCTTCCGCTAGCGTGGCGGTGAAACAATGAAAAATTCCGCCCAGCCCAGCGGAGCGCCAGTCTTCGTCCAGAATTTTCAGGCAATCATCCCAGGCATCGCGACAATGAATCACGATCGGAAGCTTGGCGGCGCGCGCCTGCTGCAACTGCCGTCGAAACACCTGCTGCTGCACCTCGCGAGGCGAATGGTCGTAGTAATAATCGAGGCCCATTTCGCCCCAGGCGATCACACGGGGATGCCTGCCTAGTTCATCGAGGCGCGCGAAATGCTCGTCGGTGGCCGCAGCGGCGTCGTGAGGATGAATGCCGACGGTGGCGTAGATCCAATCGTGCTGCTCGGCAAATGGGATCGCGGCATCCAGGCGCTCGGCGGGGCTGGTGCCGCTTCCGATCGCGAGAAGCGTTTCAACTCCAGCCGCGCGAGCACGATCGAGCATGGCCTCGCGGTCCTCGTCAAATTGCGACATTTCCAAGTGCGCGTGTGAGTCGATGATGTTCATGCGCGGTGTTTGAATCAAACGCCGACAAAAAACAGATCCCTCACCCTCATTTCCGGCCAAGTGCAGGCCGTGACCGGGTTCGGGATGACATCCGAAACGGCTTTCCCGATCGCATCATCTCTTCCGCTCGCTTAGGGATGACGATGCTCGTCGGGTCGTCACTTTACTTTCGAGCCGGGAGCGATGTCCTCGGCGAAGGTGCACAGCACCGGCTTTCCGTCTGCGCCCGAGGACGCAGCGAGCAGCATGCCGTTCGATTCCAGGCCGCGCATTTTTCGCGGCGCGAGGTTCGTGACCACAACCACTTTGCGGCCGACCAAATCCTCCGGCGCGTATGCCGTGGCGATGCCCGCGAGCACTTGGCGCACTTCGTCGCCGATATCGACCATCACCTTCAGCAGCTTGTCCGCTTTGGGAATGCGCTCGGCGGATTTCACCAAGCCGACTCGGAGTTCCACTTTGGCGAAGTCTTCGATTGCGATTTTCGACGTGCCCGTTGCGGCGGCCGCTCCGCTGGTTTCCGCGCTGCCCGTTCCACCTGGGACAGCCACTGGCGCGCCCGGATTGCGTATCTCGTTTTCCATTGCTTCGATCCTTTCCATCGCTTCTTCTTTATCGATCCGCGGAAACACCGCCGCAGGCTTGCCAATCTTCGTTCCGGGCTTCAAATCGCCGAATCTAGGCAGCAGAAACGGCTCTGGGGGCGGCGTCCAGCCTAACTGTGGCCATATCCTAGCAGCCGATTCAGGGATGACTGGGGCTGCCAACAAAGTCGCAACCCTTACGCCTTGAGCACAGATCCACAACGCCGTATTCAACCGGTCCCTCTGCGAAGCATCCTCCGCTAACACCCATGGCTGCACCTTGACAATGTATTCATTGAGGACCGACACGAGCAGCCATATATGTTCAAGTGCCTGCGAAAACCACAGATTTCGGTAGCAGCCAGCGACGTCCTCAAAGAGACGTGTGGCAAGGTTCTCGATCTCTTGCTCACTTTCGCCCAAAGGGTTATGCGGGGCAGGTATTACACCATCACAATAGCGGTCGATCATGGCCAAGACGCGGCTGGCGAGATTGCCGAGGCCGTTCGCTAGATCGGCGTTGTAACGCGTGATGAGAGCATCGCGGGAAAAGTTTCCGTCCTGGCCGAAGACGACTTCGCGCAGCAGGTAGTAGCGCAGAGCATCGTTGCCCACGTTCGCGCCGGTCAATTGGTCGAACGCCTTCACAATGGGCTCGGGATAGGCAACGTTTCCCTTCGACTTGCTCATCTTTTCCGCTTCGAAGAGCAGCCAGCCGTGCGCGAAGATGTTTTCCGGCAGCGGCAGCTCGGCGGCCATCAAAAACGCGGGCCAGTAGACGGCATGGAAGCGGATGATTTCCTTGCCGATCATGTGCAGATCGGCGGGCCACAGCGTCTTGAATTGCGGATTCGCTTCGCCGTCCGCGCCTTCGCCGAAGCCGATGCCGCTCATGTAGCTGGTGAGCGCGTCGTACCAGACGTAGAAAACGTGCTCCGGATCATCCGGCCAGGGAATGCCCCATTTGATCGACTTGCGGCTGATGGAGACGTCCTTTAGCCCCGCTTCGACGAAACTTTTTACTTCGTTGAGGCGGAAATCCGGCTGCACCCATTCCGGGCGGTCGCGATAGAGCGCCAGCAATTTGTCCTGATAGGCGGAGAGGCGGAAAAAATAGTTTTCCTCGGAGATCAGCTCCGCGGGACGGCCGCAGATCTGGCAATCGGCCGGCTCGGTCGAATCGCTGACGTACAGATTGTCGTAGATGCAGTAGCGGCCTTCGTATTTCGCTTTGTAGATCGCGTGCGGCGTGCGCTTGAGCGTGCGGCGCACGAGAGTTTGGACGGCGCGCGCGTGCTCCGTGGACGTGGTGCGGATGAAATGCGTGTGCTGAATTCCCAGCAGCTTCCAAAGATCGCGGAAGATTTTCTGGTTGCGGTCCACCAACTCCGACGGCGCGATGCCCAGCTTTTCGGCGGCGCGTTCGATATTGACGCCGTGCTCGTCCGTGCCGGTAAGGTACGCCACTTCGTAGCCGCACATGCGTTTGTAGCGCGCGATCACGTCGCACACGATGGTGGTGTACGCGGAGCCCACGTGCGGCCGCGAGTTCGCGTAATAAATCGGCGTGGTGAGGTAGAACTTTTTGGGTTGGTCCATTGATTATTTTTGCCCGGCTGCCGGCGCGGCAGGTCCGCCAGAGGCGCTTTGGCCACGCGCAATCGGCTCCGCTCTCTTCTGATATTCAAATGACGCCGCGGCAATTACCTGCTTGAGCGGCACGCCGCACTCGACCGCGAGTTTTTGACAATCCGCGTATTCGGGGGCGGCGTTGAGCGCCGCGCCATTCAACCGCGAAACCTTCATGCGCACTTCGCCGTACGGTGTTGCCACCGGAATAAATTCCCGCGCCAAGGTCTTGCGGCGCACATCGTAGGTGCGCACGCCAATGGTGGTGGTCTCGCGAAAAAGCAGGTCGATCAGCTTCGAGACGTTCGACGGTTCGCTCAAGATCGTCACCAGCAGCCCGGGACGGTTCTTTTTCATCTGCGCGGGAGTTGAGAACACGTCCAGTGCGCCGGCTTCGAGAGCCTTTTCCGCGAAGTAGCCATAAATTTGCGGACTCATATCGTCGAGATTCGTTTCGATTGCCGTCACCGGCGCGTCCCAGTACTCGCTCGGTGAGGTCGCCGCGCTTTCGCCGATCAATAGCCGCAGCACGTTCGGCTTTTCCGCATTGTCCGCCGTTCCGGCGCCGTAACCGATAGCGCGCAGCGTCATCGCCGGCATTTCGGCGTAGCGCGAGGAGAGCGTGGTGGCGATGGCCGCGCCCGTCGGTGTGACTAATTCACGCTGTAAGCCGCTCGAATACGTTGGCGCACCGCGCAACAACTCGGCTGTGGCAGGCGCCGGAACGGGCAGCAGGCCATGCGCCGTCTTCACCTGCCCCGCGCCCACGTCCAGCGGCGAGCAGGCGAACTCGTCGATGCCGAGCATTTCGAAGCCAATCGCCGCGCCCACGATGTCGATAATCGAATCGACGGCACCCACTTCATGAAAGTGGACCTGCTCTATCGGAACCTGATGGACGCGCGCTTCGGCTTCCGCAAGCCGGGTGAAAATCTTGCGCGCTCGCTCGGCGGCGCGCGGCGCGAGCTTGGCGTCGTCGATGCGCTTCAAGATAATGGAAAGCCCTCGGTGGTGGTGCTGCTCCTCGGTCTCGACCTTCACGTGCGTGGCGAAAATCGCGCGCCGCTGCACTTTAGACGCCGAAATCTTCCAGCCTTCGAGGCCCAGCTTTCGAAGCGCCACTTCGATCGCGCGCAAATCCGCTCCGGCATCGACGAGAGCACCGAGCACCATGTCGCCGCTGATGCCCGAAAAACAATCGAAATAGGCGGAGCGTATCGTCTTCATGTTCGCGCGCTATAGATTCGCAGTCTCGTGCGAAAGATTCGCATTCGTGCGCTACAGGTGACTCTGCTGCGGAAAGGCGAAAAAACCATACTAGTCGGGCGGGTATTCCGTGTCAATTCAGGCGCGTCATCCGAGTGGCCGCGCCTAAACAGCGGCAGCGAGCTGCCGCACTCCACACAAGCCTTTCCTTCGCATTTTTAGTTTAGAGGCGTTTTAGGCCCGCTAAATTCCGGGGATGGCATTCAGCGTCATACCCTCGCCCGAAAACGCCGCAGAACGAGATGTGAAGCTTCACAGGCCTATTTGAGCGAGTGGCCTAGGTGCGCGGGACGGGCGGATTGAATCAGATGGAACGTGGTGCCAAATGAAGCTTAGCAAGCCCACACTTATCTCCTTTGTTTTCTTGATCGCGTTGGTGGCGACTTTCGCTATCCGGCTGGGCGCGGCGAGTACCCGAGCGATCGTCAAGCATCGCATCTACATCGTGCCCGTTCGCTTGGTCAATTCGGAGCGGATGACGCCGGTGGAAGTGCCGGGATATCGCGTGGTGGGAATGTCCTGCCTGCCATCGCACACGGCGCAGCCATCCGCTTCAGCTGTCTGCTACATCGCGGCGGAAGTGCCAGGGCAGTAATGCGGAGTCGTTGTGGTGGCGTGGCGGCGGGATTCCGTGCATAATTTTTGATTCGGTGCCGGGCAAGGAGCCACGTGTATAAATCGGTCGAAGACCGCGTCCGCAAGGCGCTGCGCCACCACATTCACGAACGCTACAAGACGGACGTTCCGATTGTCACCGAGCGGCCACCCAAGATTTCGATGGGCGAGATCGCGTCGCCGGTCTGCTTCGAGCTGGCCAAGCGGCTGAAAAAGCCGCCGCGTGCGCTGGCGCAGGAGATCGCCAACTCCGTGAAGCCGATTCCGGGCGTGGCGCGCGTGGAAGTGGCCGGCGGCGGATACCTGAACGCGTTTCTCGACCGCTCAACGTTTTTCCGGGCCGTGTGCGAAGAGGCAAGCAAGCAAACGCCTGCGGCCGAAACTGCGCCGTCGCCGAACGCCACGAAAGTTATCATCGAGCACACGAGCATCAATCCCAACAAAGCGGCGCACATCGGACACCTGCGCAACGCGGTGCTAGGCGATACGTTTGCGCGCCTGCTGCGCCACACCGGCCATCGCGTGGAGGTGCAAAATTACATCGACAATACCGGCGTGCAGGTTGCCGACGTCGTGCTGGGATTCCTCCATCTCGAACCGAAGTCGCCCGACGAAGTGCGCGCGCTGGCAGCCGCGCCGAAATTCGACTACGTGTGCTGGGATTTGTACACGCGCGTAACGCAATGGCTGGCGGAAAACAAATCGCGCCTGGAAATTCGCGCGCAGACGCTGAAAGAAATTGAAGAGGGCCACGGTGCCGCCTCGGAAATGGCCGAGATCGTCTCCACAGCCATCGTCCGCTGCCATCTAAAAACCGTGGGCCGACTTGGGATTGACTACGACTTGCTACCCCGTGAAAGCGACGTCCTGCATCTTAAATTCTGGGATGCGGCGTACCAACTGCTGCGGTCCAGCGGGGCTATTAAGTTCGCGAACTCCGGCAAAAACGCTGGCTGCTGGGTCATGCAGCTGCCGTCCGACAAAGAAACAGCCGAGCCCGAAGAAGCGCCTGCCGAGTTGGATGAAGCCAAGATCATCGTTCGGTCAAACGGCACCGTCACGTACGTGGGCAAGGACATCGCGTACCACCTTTGGAAGTTTGGTCTACTTCAAAAGGACTTTTACTACGAACCGTTTTTCAAGAGGCGAGATGGACACGAGGTTTGGACAACCAGCAGCGCGCCCGGACATTCGGCGCACGCAGCGTTTGGCCACGCGCACGACGTCTACAACGTGATCGATGCGCGGCAGGCGTATCCGCAACAAGTGGTGGCCGCTGGACTGCGCGCGTTGGGTTACGCGGAACAGGCCGACCGCTTGAAACATTTCTCGTACAACGTGGTGGCGCTCACCCCGCGATGCGCGCGCGAACTTGGCTACGAAATTCCCCAGGAAGACGCGAAAAAGCCCTACATCGAAGTGAGCGGGCGCAAGGGCCAGGGCGTGAAGGCCGACGATTTGATCGACCGGCTCGAAGCCAGCGCCTGGAAGGAAGTGGAATCGCGCCATCCGGATCTGGCCGGCACGGATGAAGGCCGCGCGATGGTGGACGCGATCAGCAAAGGCGCGTTGCGCTATTTTCTGCTGCGCTACACGCGCTCCACGGTGATCGCATTCGATTTCGAGGACGCGCTGAGCTTCGAAGGCGAAACCGGACCGTACGTGCAGTATGCGGTTGTTCGGGTGCAAGGAATTTCGCGAAAGGGCGAAAACCAGTTGAACGAAGCGGACGCCGCGAACGTGCTGAGAATCGACGCCGGAGAAATCGATACGGCGAAGTTTCTCGCGCCAGGTTCGGGCGACGATCTTTGGGACCTGACCGTCCTTGCGGGATCGCTCGACGCGCGCGTGGACGCGGCAGTGGCCGCGCAAGAGCCGGTTTTCTTGACGCGCTACGCTTTTGAGCTGGCACAGGCATTCAACGTCTTCTACCACAAGCACCATATCCTCTCGGAAGAAGACGCCGAAAAACGCGCGTTCCTGCTGAAGTTGGTCTGGCTGGTGCGCGAACACCTGGTTGCGGCGCTGGCGCTGCTGGGCATCACCGCGCCGGAGAAGATGTGATGCCATGCCGCAACAGCCGCCTCGGCGCGACAACAGCGGGCTAGCGGAACTTCGCGCGGACATCGGCGTTGATTTGCGACCCGCGACCGGCAGGCTACTGGACAGCTCGGGCGTGAAAGACGCTGCAGCGCGAGGCCGCGCGATTCGCAATCATTCCATCGCGTTTCTTCTCTGCGTCGCGCTTGGTTTTATTTTCACTCTGCCCGGGTCTCTGTCGCTCGGTTCCGGGCTGCTTGGCTATCCCGGCGACAATTTTCAGCACGCGTGGTTCTTGTGGCATTTCGCCCGAGCAGTGTTGCACGGGCACGATCCCTTCTATACCCGCCTGATTTATTATCCGAGCCGCGTCAATCTCGCGTGGAGCACTACCGACCCGCTCGCCGGTTTTTTCGCGCTGCCGCTAAGCGCGTTCGCAGGCCCAGTGGTCGCGTACAATTTCTCAGTCATCTTGCAACTGGCGCTCGCGGCGTTCTGCGCGCGATTGCTCTGCCTGAGAATTTCGCGAAACGAATCGGCTGCATTCATTGGCGGGGTCGTTTTTGGATTCAGTCCATATTTGATGGCCCACGCGTTGGCTCATCTCAGCCTGATTACCGCGTTTCCAATTCCGCTGTTCGTGCTCGCGCTCGACCGTATTTTCAGAAGCGGCCGACCGTCCTGGAAAATGGGAATTCCACTGGGAGTAGCTCTGTTGCTGGCGAGTTTCGCGCATTACAACTATGTGGTGCTGTGTTTGGTCTTCGCGGCGCTGTTTCTCGCTTTGGAAACTGGGAGGCATTTTAGGCGAGGCACGCTGAAGGCCTTCGCGCAAATTTGGAAGCCGGTCTCGGCAGGAGCGGCAACTTTCATCGCCGGATTTTCACCCTTTCTCTGGATGATGTTGGGGACCCATTCGGAGGCGCCGGCTTCGCGCGGCCTGAATCACATCGACGTCTTCTCGGCGGATGCATTGGGTTTTCTGATCCCCAGCTGGAATCACCTGTTTCTGGGAAGATTCGCGCGACGGATGAATCCGGACCTGTTCGCGGCGGGAATCGAAGGGACAGTTTACATCGGAATCGTGGTGCTTGCCCTCGCGGCAGTCGGATTTTGGAAAGGCCGAGACTCGAATCGGCGCTGGGCCACGAGCGCGCTAATCCTGGGAATCGCGTTTTATCTGCTTTCGCTCGGCCCGAGAATTCACCTGCTGGGTCGTGCGCTGCCGATTGCGGGACCGGCGGCGCTGTTCTATCACCTTCCGTTCGCGAAGTTTCTGTCCGCTCCGGCGCGATTTGATGCGATGCTTGCCCTGTGCGTGGGGATACTGTGTTCGCTGGGAGCGAAATATCTGCTCGAACTCCCGGCGAACAAAACTCACCGCTACTGGATCGCTCCGCTGATCGTGCTGCTGGTGATGGCCGACTATCTGACGATTCCATTTCCTCGATCATCGACAATAGATCCCGGCAAACCGTTTGCAGCGGCAACCGCAAATCCGTCGCATGGCTGCGTTCTGCCGTCTGACACCAAAGCCGGAACGATTCTGACGTTTCCGCTGGTGAAAGCGCCCTATTGCCTGAAAAGCATGTGGATGCAGGTTGCGAGTGGCGGGAAATATGCGATGGTGGACGGCTACTTGTCTTACACGCCGCCGGACATTTGGAAACCGTTCTGGAACATTCGGATTTTGCGCTCGCTCATGTCGCTCGAGGGAATATACAACGCGCCGATCGATGGAGCGGCCGACCACGAATCAGCGGCGGCGACAATCGGCGACCTGAACCTGAGCGCCGTGGTTGTCTATGATTCGCCCGAGCGCGCCGCAGGCGTGGAATATATCGAAAAAGTCTTCGGCGCAAAGCCCGAGCGCTCCGGAACCTGCACGGTCTTTCCCTTGCAGCCGCCGGAGAACACGCGCGCAGATAACACAGCCCGACCGACCAGGTGAAACGCCCTCCCAGCTTGAGCGGCCGGAGGAAACTACATCTTCATTGCGAAATCGACGATGGAGCGAATCGCCACGCCGGTTGGCCCCTTTGCAAGCCACGGGTGGCCTTCATCGGCCCAGCAGGTTGCGGCGATATCCAGATGAACCCACGGAGTGTCTTCAGCGAATTCTTTTAGAAACCACGCCGCGATGATGGCGCCGCCGCCTCTGCCGGTGCCGGTGTTGCGAATATCGGCGATGTTGCTCTTGATCATCTCCTCGTATTCGTCGTCGATGGGCATGGGCCACATTTTTTCGCCCACAGCCTTGGCGCTCGATAGGAATTGGTCGAGATATTCGCGAGGCATGCCAAAAGC
Source organism: Candidatus Acidiferrales bacterium (assembly GCA_050746725.1). Lineage (GTDB taxonomy): Bacteria > Acidobacteriota > Terriglobia > Acidiferrales > UBA7541 > Palsa-295. The sequence continues at coordinate 33,563 of JBOGMX010000057.1, forward strand.
GCCGACGTTCACGTTCGCGAGCGCCACATCAATCGCGCCGGTAAGTGTGGCGGCGTCGATCAGATGCGTGCAGCCAAGTTTGCGCGCGTAGAAAATCCCATCGGCAAGGATGAGCCTGCCTTCCGCATCGGTGTTGATCACCTCAATAGTCTTGCCGGACATGGCAACCTGCACATCGCCGGGCTTTTGCGCACGGCCGCCGGGCATATTTTCCGTGGACGGAATCACGGCGATCACCGGAATCGAAGGCTTCAGCGCGGAAAGCGCGCGCATCGCGCCGAGCATGGTCGCGCCGCCGCCCATGTCGTACTTCATCTTGTCCATGTTGTTGGCGGGCTTGATGGAGATGCCGCCAGTATCGAACGTGACGGCTTTACCAACGAGACCGAGCACTGGACCGCCGGGACGCGGATTTTTCGGCGTGTAGCGCACCACGATCACGCGCGGCGGCTCGACGCTGCCCTGCGCGACGCCTATCAACGCACCCATTTTCAATCCGGCGATCTTGCGCTCGTCGAGGATTTCGACGGCGAGGCCCGCTTCCTTGGCCATCGCCTCAGCGCGCGCGGCAAGCATGCGCGGCGTCAGCCGGTTGGAAGGCTCGTTGATCAGATCGCGCGCGAAGTTCTGCGATTCGGCGATCACGCGGCCCTGCTCGATGGCCGAAATCAGATCGCCGCCGAGACCAGCGTTGAAGCCGATGAGCGAGACGGACTCGATCTCCTGCTTCTTCTTTTCGCTGCGATACTTGTCCGACTCGAAATCGGCGATCACCAACCCCTCGACCACGGTTTGCGCAGCGTCCGGACCGCGTTCGCCCTCGCGCGCCAGGAACACGAGCTTCTTCGCTCCGCGGGCTTTCAAATACCGCAGAGCAGCGCCAGCAACGTTGCGCAGGTTCGCCACGGAAAATTTGCCCGGCCTTCCGGCTCCCACAAGCAGCAATCGCTGCGCCGCCAACCCCTGCGGAAAGTGAACGAGCACGAGCTCTAGCAGTTTGCCGGTAAGTTCGCCACTGGCAGCGAGCGACTCCAGGCGGCCGTTCATCTCGCGATTGATCTCGCCAAGGACACCGTCGAATTTGTTCTCCGAGTCGAAGACGTAGGTAATCAGCGCATCGGCGCGCACTTGCGAATACGGTTCAGCGACCAATCCGATCTGCATGTGTTCCTTTCGTTTTTCAGCGCCGGCGCGAGCGGTACATCGCTTCGTCGGCTTCCTTTTTGGCTTCTTTTTGGCGTTCCGCCTCGCGGCGGTCGTGGAATTTGCGGCCTCGGGCGATGGCTAGCTCGCATTTCGCGATTCCGTCGCGGAAATAGATCTTCAACGGAACGATGGTCATTCCTTTTTGCTGCGTCTGAATGATGAGACGTTCGATTTCCCGGCGATTCAACAACAGCTTTCGCTTCCGAAGCGGTTCGTGGTTGCGGAAGCCTCCAGGCTGATACTCGGGAATGTGGAAGTTCATCAGCCAAGGCTCTCCGGTACGAAGGTCGGCGTACGCTTCGCGGAGCGAGCCCTTACCCTCCCGTAGGCTTTTCACTTCGGTACCAACCAGCACGAGACCGGCCTCAAGCTTATCGAGAAGCTCGTAGTTATAAGAAGCGGCGCGATTCTGCGCGACAATCCTAACCCCTTCGCGATCTTTCTTTTTGACTGCTGTTTTCACGGTGAGCCTATGATAGCCGCCGCGTGCAACGAGCCGCAAGCGACGTTGAGCGTTCGGCGTGCGCGAGCGCGCCCCATCTTTCACGTTGTGGCCCGGCATTCACATTGTCAATGGTAACCAAAGATCAGCGGCAACGAATGCGATTCCTTGCTGCATCCTATACCGGATGCTAGACTCCGGAAGATTCAGTACAAGCCTCGGAGGTCCTGTTTGCGCCGTTTAGCATATCTGCCCATCCTGGCAATTACCGCACTGTTCCTGGCCGGCTGTCCCAAGGCAAACAAGGATTTCGCGGCAGGCAAAAAGGCCCAGGAACTGCAGGACTACGACACGGCGCTGGCGAAGTACAATGCCGCGTTGCGCTCCGATCCGAGCAACGTGGAGTATAAGCTTAACGAATTGCAGATGCGCTTTGAAGACGGCCAATATCACCTGGAACAGGGCCGCAGGGACCTCGGCAAAGGCCAATTGGAGATGGCGCTGGCTGAATTTCAGCGAGCCGCGGCCGTCGATCCCTCGAATGCCGCAGCCGAGCAAGAAGTAAAGCACACGCTGGGACTAATGGCGGCCCGAACCGCAACTTCGACGCCTAAGAACAGCGCTTCGAATACCCCCTCAATTGACTCCGAGCTGCTGGCCGCGCCCCCCGAGCTGAAGCCGCTTTCGCGCGAACCGATCAATTTCCGGGCCACTGAAGATGCCCGGACAGTGTTTGAAACCATTGGCAAGCTGGCGGGTTTGAGCGTGTTGTTTGATCCGGATTTCGTTTCGCGGCGGATTTCGGTGCAGTTGCCTGGCGTGACGCTGGAGCAGGCGCTCGATGCGGTCTCCCTGGAATCGAAAGCGTTTTGGAAACCGCTGACGAGCACCGTGATTTTCGTGGCACCAGATAATCCTCAGAAGCGCCGCGACCTGGACGACGAGGAAGTCCGGACGTTCTACCTTGCGAATACGCTGACACCGCAGGACCTGACGGAAGTGGTGACCGGTCTGCGCCAACTGCTCGATTTGCGACGCATAACGCAAGTGAATTCGCAGAACGCCATCGTGGTTCGCGACACACCGGACAAACTGATACTGGCCGCGAAGTTCATCAAGAGCATCGATAAGGCCCGGCCTGAAGTGCTGATTCGCTTCCAGGTGCTATCGGCCAGCCTGGACCGTTTGCGCGACCTCGGCGTGCTTCCCGGGCAGAGCGCAACCATTGCTTTTACACCGCTAACGTCAAATCAGCCGAATGGCGGCACTACCAGCAGTTCGACCAGTACGACGAGTACGTCTCCCACGCAGATTACGCTGGGTAATCTGAAGAACATTTCGCTGAACGATTACAGCGCCACTCTGCCAGGCGCGACCGCTAATGCCATCCTGACGGACAGCAAGACGCGCATCATTCAGGACCCCGAAATTCGCATCACAGACGGCGAAAAGGCTTCGCTTAAGATTGGAGAGCGCGTGCCGATTGCAACGGGCAGCTTCCAAGCGGGCGTGGGAGTCGGCGTGGGCGGCGGGGCCGGAGTGGTGAATCCGCTGGTGAACACGCAATTCCAATACATCGATGTCGGCGTAAATATCGACGTGACTCCGCGCGTCCATCCGGATGGAGACGTAAGCCTAACGCTCTCGATTGACGTGTCGTCGGTCGTCGGGCAAAGCACTATCGGCGGAATCCAACAACCGATCATCGGCCAGAACAAAATCGGCCCCGACCAGATCCGTCTCAGGCCTGGAGAAGTAAGCATTTTGGGTGGCCTCTTTCAGACTACGAACACCAACACAGTCAACGGCATCCCCGGCCTGGCGAAGCTGCCTTTCTTCAAGTACCTGTTTTCCGACAACAGCACGGAAGTGCAGACGAACGACATCTTGGTCGTGATTACGCCGCACGTACTGCGGATGCCACACATTACCTCGGCCGATCTGCGTCCGCTAGCGGCGGGTACGGATACAAACGTTCGCGTGTTTTACAAAGACGAAGAGCCCCAGGATGGAGGAACGCCCTCAGCTCTGTCGCCTTCGGCGAATCCGCCGACGATCCAAGCGCCCTCGCCTGCAGCCGCTCCCAGCCCAGCTGCTCAGCTTCAGTTCAATCCTTCATCGGCCACGATCAAACCGGGCGCACGAGTAACATTGGCGTTGAATGTGTCGAACGTGAAGGATCTCTATTCCATACCGCTCCTGATTCACTACGATCCGTCGGTGATCCAAGTTGAGAATGTCACAGACGGTGGATTTCTATCCGGCGGAACGCAAGAAGTAGCCGTGGTGCAGCGCATCGACGCGCAACATGGCAATGTGATTGTATCCGCGACGCGCCAGCCGAATACGCCAGGCGTAAACGGCTCGGGAACGCTGGTGGGTCTAGTAGTTCGCGGAGTGGCGGCAGGCACATCACCCATACAAATCCTGCAAGTCAACGGACGCAATTCTCAGCAACAGACGATTCCGATGGTGTCGGGCGAGGCCACGATTCACGTGCAGTGAGGATGAAGTGAAAGAGCTTTACAGCGTAGGTGCGGCGCTCCAATCGCGACGAGCAGCCCGCCGCGGAATCAAGCCGCAGCGGCAAAGATCGGGCGCGAGCCAGTCCGGGATGACTCTACTCGAACTGGTGATCGCCTGCGGGATACTGCTGGTGCTTTCGACTGTAGCGATTCCCCTTACGCGCGTGGTCGTGATCAGCAGGAAGGAACACGCGCTGCGCGCCGACCTCCGCGAAATGCGCGACGCGATTGACCGTTACAAGGACGACTCCGATAAAAATCTCATCCAGGTACAGGCAGGCACGGAAGGTTACCCTCCGGATTTGCAAACCTTGGTGGATGGCGTTCAACTGACGGGCGCAAAGGATCAGAAGGTTCGGTACTTGCGGCAAATCCCGACCGATCCCTTCACCGGGAATACCGATTGGGGTTTGCGCTCGGTACAGGACGACTCGGATTCAACGCAGTGGGGCGGCCAGGACGTTTTTGACGTGTACAGCCTCGCGACGGGCACCGCGCTCGATGGAACGAAATATTCGGACTGGTAGCTTAATTTTGGATGCGGCACGATAATTCAATGATGAGATGGCTGGCAGACAAGCTTCGAAATTGGCGCGTGAGTCGAGAGATCGCGTCGCGTGGATTCACCCTGCTCGAATTGATGATCGTGATCGCGATCATCATCATCCTCGCCACGCTGGGAGCGGGACGTTACGAGCAATCACTGAAGCGCGCTAGAGTAGCGGCTCAACAACAGGATATTTCTGTACTGCGCCACGCGATCCAGCAATATACTGAAGATAAAGGCGTGCCTCCGAGTTCGCTGGACGATCTGCAAACGGCCGGATACATCGGTGCGATTCCGGTCGATCCTGTGACTCACCAACAGGACTGGACGACCGAGCCGTGCGACGAGCTTTTTAGCGCGGATCAGACGTCGAGCGAAGGCATTTGCGATGTGCAGGTTGGCACGGATCAAGGCTCTTCGTCGGACGATTCATCATATAGTTCAAACTGATTTCTCCGGGGCTGCGGCGCGGAATGGTTTGACGCCCTCGGAACCATCCGCTATTATGAGTTCGCGGGGTGGAGCAGCCTGGTAGCTCGTCGGGCTCATAACCCGGAGGTCGTTGGTTCAAATCCAACCCCCGCAACCAAATTCTAATTGATAAAGCCAGAGTTAGCGACCGCCGCTGGCTCCGGTTTTTCGTTTTTGGGTGCAATTGGGTGCAAAATTCCATCCAACTGCGCCGCAAACCGTGAATCATCCTCACTCTCAATATGCGTGTACACGTCGAGAGTGAGCGACACGTCGCTGTGCCCGAGACGCTGCTGGCGAACCTTCAACGGCACGCCCAAACGGTCCATGAGCGTGCTGTTGGTGTGGCGGAAAGCGTGCAACCCGCCGCGCTCGACTCCAAGAGAATCGAGCAGCGGATACAGCTTCCGCTTCACTACAAGATTCGCGTCCCACGCTGTCCCGTTGCGCGTGGCAAAGAGCAACCCGCGCTCATTCGGCTGCCATCGCTTCAAAAACTCCGCGACGTGTCCGAGCAAACGAGGTGAAAGAGCAAAAGCGCGCAAAGCATTTTCGCTCTTTGGCGATTGGAACTTGCCTCGCCATACGCTCTGAGCGATGCGAACCAATCCGCGACGTAAATCGAAGTCACTCACCCGAAGCCCGCAAAGTTCACCGGCGCGCATCCCTGTCTCCACGGCGAGCCAGTAGAACGTGCGGTACGGCTCGGGCGCGGCTCCGAGAATCCGCTGCACTTCCTCAATCGAAAAGAATCGCCGCGCGGCGCGCTGCCGCCTAGGTAGAACGACGCCCGAGACGGCATCGTGCGCCACGTAGCCCCAAGCGCGCGCCGACTTCCACAACATCTGCATTGTGGCGAAGAGATTCTTTGCGGTTTTTGCGCTGGCCTTTACCGACGAAACGAACCGTTGCACGTCTTCCAGTTCAATTTCGCGCATCTGCCAGCGCCCGAAGAAGGGCAGCAGATGCTTTCGGAGATGACTCCGAATCGTGGCCTGCGTTGACGGCTTGTGCTGAGTGAGCACCATGGACTCCCACCGAGACGCGAACTCCGTGAACGTCGAGGTAGGCCGGGCGCGATAGCGAGGATCGTTGACAACCGTGAGCCGCCGTTCCAGTTCCCGCAGCGCCAGCCGCTTTGTCGGAAAATCCGATTTCGCACCAAGCACTTCGGAACGGTACACGCGGCGGACGCGGCCATCTTCGATCAAATCCTCGCGCCAGCGACCAATCCATACGGGATTTTTCTTGCCGCGAAAAAACACCCTGCCTTGCTGATATCTTCGGCGAGCCAAACCTCCTCCTCGCTCGCCGATTCGTTTCCCTTCGCGCGAGATGCTATCACTTGCTTCTACAGAAGGCACGCAATTCGGCGGCTCTTGTACACCAGCGCCGCGCGCGTTCTCCGAAGAGGCATCGCGCAGCGCGGAAACGAGGCAATGCAGCGTGCCGATAACGCCAAAAAGCCAAATCGGGCAGACTGCCGTGTGTCTGCCGCCGTTGCGGAGTGCGCCGCCCGTGAGAAGATCACTCATTCGAGCAACCGCCCTGCCTTGTTCTGCGCTCGCGGCACCCAGCTATAGGTAACGCTGAGTCTCCGCTTCTGAACGTAGCGCAAAATCTTTTCACGGAGCGCAGCAAGATCAGGATCATGCACCTTGTACTTGCCGCGTAGCTGATTCACGATCAACTCGGAATCCGTGACAATTTGGACAGAGGCTCCGGGTTTGAAGGATTCGAGCGCCGACAGCACGGCCCGGTATTCCGCTTGGTTGTTGGTAAGCCCGTCTACTTGCTCGCGGTTCTTGTGGCCGTCGCTCTCGCGGAACCATGCGAAGCCCGATCCCTTGCCCTCGACGTTCTGGCCCGCTCCATCGCAGAAAATCCGCTCGGTTTTCATCTGTGCCACCTCGATAGTGCTTGACGGTACGCATTACTCGAATCGCCGACAGAAATAGACTCGACAACCACTGTCCGGCCAACCGGAGCTATCGGACGTACCAGCTTCGGCCCAACTTGAAAATCCCAATGCGACCGTTCCGCATCGCGCCCGATATAGCGACCGATGTAGTACCCGGCGTCCTTCTCCCAAGGCAGAATGCGGTTGTGGCCCGCCTCCTCGTAGAGCATCCGAGCGAACGGCTTTAGCCTTTCCGGGAGTCGCGTTGTGCCCGGATCAGCATGGCGCTTCTCAGCTAACTCTTGCGCCGCAGACACAAGAGCGGGCGAAGTGATACCAGCGTGTTGGTGAAGGCGACCGCCCACGGAGCCGTATTGGTCCACCGCGAAGAATTCGACGCGCTCGGCAAGTTCCTTTTCGAGCCAGCGAATCATCCGCCCGAAAAAATTATGGACGAAATCGGGATGCGGTTCTGGCCGCTGGGTTGAAGCGTTGAGCCGCTTTACCATTTCGCGTGTCCGATACGTGAGGGTGAGAAAAATGGCCCACCATCCAGCTACAGTTCGCTTGCCCAGATCGTCAATAAATTTGCCCTGCCGATCCGCGTAACAAAGCCAGCAGCAACAGGACGCGCCGTGGTTTCGCCTTCGTAATCCCCGGCACGGAACGCAACAACAGAACGCCCGCCGCATTCCAGTGCGTCCGCACCGTCGCGGCAAGGTGCGCCGATCCCAGTAGACCGGAACAAGTCCGGGCCTCGGCTCCCCGCTCAGGGTACCGCCGGCGTCCGACACGATTCGTCGGAAGGAATCTAGATTGGTGCCACTCTGTAACATGATGATGTCCGGCTCTTTAGCTTTTCCCATTCACGCGCTCTATATGCCTACCGCTAGGCTCCGTCTGGACACACCCTGTGGAATCGAGGAAAGGGTGCGTCCCATCCGTGCGATGTTCCAACCGGCCTCGCACCACGGCCCGCCCTGCCTTACTCGCTCCGCAACGGCTCGCACGCTGTGGCAAGCTCTCGCGCCGCCCGCCTGTTTAGTTCAGCGAGCGCAAAACGCTGCCAATCGCGCCAATTTGCAACTCTGGTCCGGGCTTGCGGGCTATGAGAGACTGCCTGCTTCGCAGGCAGCAGGGGCTTCGCCCCTACGCGCGCGCCAAAGCGTTCGCCGCTTCGCGGCTCACCGGCGCGCGCTACCCCAAAATCCGAAACAATTTCGAGTGCGCGCCGGAAGTCGCAATTCTCAGCCCGTATGACGAAATCGAAAACGTCGCCGCCCGCTCCGCAGCCGAAGCAATAAAAGATTTTCCGTTCGGGATGAACGTGGAACGACGGGTGCCGTTCGGGGTGGAATGGGCACAAGCCGACGTACTGCCGACTGGCGCGACGAAGCCGACTGTATTGGCTCGCGATGCGAAGAAAATCACAGTCGGCTTTAATAGCAGTCGCGTCGAGCGCACCCGGTAGCTCTGCATAAGACAGGGAATTCCTCACCATATAGCCGTCGCTTTCTTCGCCCGTTCCAAGGTCTTCTCGCATGCTCTCTTCGCTTCGTCGAGGGTGTCGTGATACATCCGACCGAGCATCTGCGGGGCTCGTTTCTGGCGCTCGCAAATGCCGGTTCGCCAGGACTGAAACGCTGGAGGCCGCAAAGCGGAGCGGGTTTGCACGACCTCGTACTTCCATGCGTCGAAAATGCCGACCTGTGTTCGAACAGGAAAAGAGATGACGCGTTTGCTTCTTGTTTTTCCCACGCGCATAAAGCACCTCGACACGAAACCAAAGTTCGCGGAGCCGCAACTGGCAGCGCCGTAGGTGAAAGATCGTTGAATGTGGTGGAAATTGCAGGTAGGCTGAAATCGCTGATAGGGGGATTTCGGTCTACCGAAATTTCCGAGCAAGCCGCGTCATCGTTTGCGCGATGGCGCGGCTTTTTTCTTACGTCTCTGCTGCACCCTTTTTTCGTCCGACTGAGACTTCCGAATTGGCCACAGTGAAGGCTCGCCGACGTTCAATTTCATTTCACCTGATATCGGTGAACCGGCTGTGGGGTCTGTGCGCGGCAGTAATCTCTTTAACGTTATGGTCGCTTGGTCTAAGTCGGGGAAGTAGCCCAAATCATCCGGCATATACTCCATGCCCTTGGCAGTCTTCGATTGGAGTAGCGGCTCTAATTTCTCCCGGACCTGCTTTTCCGTCACCCTCAGAGCATCCATCACCGCCGTAAATGAGCTCCACGAAAACAGCCCAAGCTCACTGGCAACTTTCGCGAGGATTGAGAAGTACCACGCAGCGCCGAGGTAGCAGTCGTACGGCAAGGTGGGTTCGGCTGCGATATACATCTCGACGCCACGCCGAAGAATATCGCTCTTGCTGCACCCGGCGCGCTGCGCCAATACGTCAATTTTCGAGGCTAAATCGCCGGGTCGAAATGCCATGTACTCCGAGTTGCTCTTCATCTCCGTCATAGCTCCTTTGTTAAACGGATCATATCACGCACCAGGGAATTGTCAAGCACTTCGAGGATGCGCTGCCAACCCATCGGCTATCGCACTTCGGGCAATTCAAGTTGGCAGGGCTTCCCGCCGAAAGGGAGTTGCAGAGCCTACGGTATGAGGTAGAGAGATGCGAAACGCGGCTGCTTCTCGAACGCGATGGTCTTTCGCAAGGTGCTGTAGCGAAGCTGAGAGCCGCTGGAAATTCCAGCCGTTTTCAAGAGGCGAAATCCAAAGTGAGTCGTGCTTGGGAGGCCATGGAGAAACGCCATCTCCTTTACAACCGGGAGCCGATGCGCCTCGATTTTTAGCCCAACTGCGGATTCCCGCTGCGATGAGGTGAGTGAGGTGAGGCGCGCCCTTGTCTCGCACATTAAGAGCGCGCCCACACCAAGCCGCTAATTGTTGTTTTCAGCGCTCTCAATTGCCGAACACGCATCCTTCACAACCGAACCCACCGAGCGAGTGGATTTGGAGAATACCGCATCACCATTCTTGCTAAACACGGCCATTTTATCGACTTTTCGCAATAATCCGCTCCAGCCGTTTGTACCTCGCTTGCCGCCCTCTCGGTCGAATAGCACGGCAAAGTCTGCATTCGCCCTGTTCCGAGTGACGATCACACCGGGACACTCGTCCATGAAGTTCTTGATAACCTCGACCGTCTGAGGATCAGAACCACCGGAGAAAGAGCCTGCCGAAGCTCCGGTAAATGAATTTCTATTGCCAGAAACGCCGCCAGCGAAGCCGCCAGACGTAACCCAAGAATTGCTGTCACTGACGTATACGCGGGGTCTTGACGGCCTTTTGTGGACAGTGGAAGTTGATTCCGCAGCACTCGGTTCATCTTGCCGCACGGTTTTAGCGGGCGCAGTGGCAACGGCAGGGGCGGGCTGGGGGTCATTTTCGGGCTTAGCATCGGTCTGCGCCGCCTGCGGTGCCTGCGCAGTAGGGCTTACGACAATTTTGCAAATCTGGTTCCCGACAATCTGTTCATCAGGTTCGATGAAGGTGTCGGAGTTTGGGAGCGGACGGCAAATGAGTGTAGGTTTCTGCGCGAAGAGCACCATTGGAGAGAGAAGTGCGAACGCGATGGTACAAACCTTGAATACGGGCTTCATACGTTCTCCTAGTATCAAGATGCGCGATGGTCGCGAGCCGAAAATGTTGGCGATTTAGCTTGCATCGTGTGCGCAGATGAAACACCTGTACGGAAGTACAGGTGTTACGCAAGAGGAACGTATTTAGTTGAGTCAGATTGTCCGTGCTACTTTACAAATTTCAGAGCGATTTCACCGGAAACAGTGCGAGAGAAAATTGGAGAGGCACGATTGTCCAATACGACGGTATAGATTCCGGGAGCCACAAGGTTTTGGTGAATTTCACAGGCGGTTGCACGGCATTGATAGATGGGCTGGCCAGCAAAGACGATATCAAGCGAAATCTTTCCGCCTAGTCCCCCCGTTGACGACACCTGCCCCTGTATCTCAGCATTGCTCATCACATTGGGGTTGAGCGAAAAATGCCAGAGTCGAGCGTGCGCCGCTGGAACGGTAGTCGATCCGCTGAGAACGTCTTGCACGAGGGTATTTTCGGCGGCTACGTCCGCAAGGGTTTTTGGAGTGCCTCCCCGCAAATAAGGCTTCGCCCAATTGATGGGCACTGCGAAATTCATGTTTTGCCCCTTCGTGAGAGTTGCGACTGAAATTCCTATGACTTTTCCGCGCTTATCGAAAACTGCGCCTCCACTCGATCCGGGGCTTATGGGATCGCTCATCTGGATTAGTCCGCCTCTTAAGCCGCTCACGATTCCTTCAGATAAGGTGTTCTGAAGACCCAAGGGCGAACCGATGGCGACGATCTTTTCTCCCACTTGGACTTGATTCGAGTCACCCATTTGTAAAGCCTCCCCACGCGGAGAGTCTAGTTTGATGACCGCGACATCTCTGACTGGATCGTACCCGACAACGCCGCTAACGTCGCTCAACGTGCCGTCACTGAACTTTGCAGTTGCTCGCGAAGCACCTCGGATGACGTGATAGTTGGTCAAGGCCAATCCATTGGGAGAGACTATGAAGCCGCTGCCTTGACCTCGTTTCCGGCCTTCGGCATCGTAGGTTTCTATCAAGACCATTCCGCCGCTCGCCATGCGAAAGATTTCCTCTCCAGACAGAACGCGAGGAGCGGGAGGGGCGCTCGACTTTGGCGAGGCGCTTGAACTGGCAAACGGTTTCAGCATGAAACTTGGAGCAGCGGGCGGCTTGCGGACGAAGAACTGCCATGCAAAGATGCCAACCGCCACCATCGTTAGAAGCGCGAGCACCGGCACAATCGGACTTCGCTTCGACCTCGGTTGTTTCGGAGCAAGCCCGGTTAATGCTTGGCCGCACTTTGGGCAAAATTGCGAATCGAGCGGAATTTCCTTACCACATTTAGAGCAAAACACGGCTCACCTCGTTTGTAAATCTAGGTTGCCATCAGTTTGGCACAATCGAGGAGTGTCCACTTTTCGAGGCAATTGCCGTTGTCTTAAGCGGTACTAGTACCTTGTGTCGCTTGCGCAGTGCATCGGCTCGTCCCGTCGCACGGTCGGCCCACAAGTAGCGGAATTGTTCTGCAACCAGAGAAGCCGCGCTCGGCCAGCGTCAGTCAAATTGAACACAAACCGTCCGGTTGCTCGGCTCCGCGTCCGCGAGAGAAGCCGCCATTTGTGATAGCGGTTTAGAAGGGCGTAAGAGCGCCGCAAGGGAAAAACCGTGGCGAGAGCCGCGTATTCGTGTGCGGTCAAAGCGCCATTTTCTGCAAAGATTCGCAGCGTTTGACGTTTTCGTTCGTTTCTCTTCATCGGAGGGTGTGTGTTGGCACAACCTTGCTCAATGCGTCCATTTGGGAAAACAGATTTTCCAGCGAAATTTCTTTTCGTTCCACAACATCGAAAATCACAAAATTGTGCAACGCCAAATTCGATACTTTTTCCGCCGTGGAATTTCCGCAACGCTCGGCGATAGCTGCTAAATCGCGCGGCTCCGCGCAATGGAAAAGAACGAATATATCGGTCGCCGCCGTGAGCGCCCTTGAGATTTCCCCGGCCCGCTGCGTCGTATATAGGACGTTCACAAGATGGTGTCGCCCCAGCCGGGTGATTTTCGAGAGCGCCGGTGGAAGCCAATTCGGGCCGCACAGCGAAGCGATTTCCTCGATTCCGAAAAGCAGGTTGCCGTGCTCGTAGACCATTTCGCACAGCTCTTCGGCTTCGGCCTTAAGATCCCGTTGAGGGATGAAACTGCCGCAGCAGTACCGCTCGGAATCGGCCCACGCCAGAAAATCGTCCGCATCTTCCAGCGCGTCGAAGGTGTTTTTCGCAGGTACCCACGTATGCTCGCCCATCAGATCGGCGATGAACACCCGGCCTTGCCGCTGTAGGATGCGGCGCGCTAGAACGCTCTTTCCCGCGCCTTTGCGCCCGCATACGCCCACGAATTTGTTTTGTAGGTCCATTGCCTCACCTCAGCGGGAACCACGGCGAAAACGGCACTGCGGCCACTGTCCCGGCTGCGACTGTCGGGGCACCCGCCCCGGCCCTTGCCAGAAACCGAATTAGCAGAACCACGCCGACGATCACCCCGGCCCAGAACACAAGCCCCCAAAGAGAAAATTCAGACGTTCCCGAAGTGTCCACGTTGCCGCCGTCCATCGTTGCCCCCTTGTTTTCCATCAGACTCAACTCACTGCGGCTCGGGCAGAATGGCTGGCGCGGACTACGGCGCACCGTCGTTTCCGTCCAGCACGCGCCGGAGCAACGCTGCCAGCGCAAGAATCGCGAGCGCAACCAAGATCATAATCAGAACGCGCTCGGCCTCAGACACGACACCCCTCGGTAAAACTTGGGTGCAAATCGGGTAGAACTTGGGTGCAAAATGGGTGCAAAACCCCTGTTTCTGGTGCAAAATTCAAGCAGTGCGGCGGAGAGGGAACACGGAATCGGCGAGACTTAGCGAATTTTTTCCGCATGACGACTTGAACTCATAACCCGGAGGTCGTTGGTTCAAATCCAACCCCCGCAACCAAACTTCTTCTCCGCAAAGAACTTCGCCGCATCCCGCAACCATCCGAATTTGCGACTGGCGAGGCCAGCGTGGCTGATTCATTTCCGCACTCGGCCCTTCAGAAATGTTCCGATGGCGCTGAGTGCCTGTGTGGCAGCGTTCAGGTTTCCCACGCTGTTGACGAACCCGTGCGGCATTCCCATCCAGATATTACATTGATCCTCAGCGTAGCAATTTGGCAGAAATCGTTGGTTTATTTTCCGCCGAAGCTCTTGGAACCAAGAATCATGAGTTCTAGAATCCCTTTCCTAGCATCCATTCGGATGGAGGACAACGAACATGACCACTCTCGACTCCATGTTGGAACGTAATAAAGATTTTGCCGCTAGCCAGTCCGCGGCGCGAGAACTTATGCCTCGTGCGCTGCCGAATGTGAAGGCAATCATTATCGGCTGCGCGGATATGCGTGTGGACCCGGCTCATGTGCTTGGAATTAAACCCGGAGAAGCCGTTGTGATGCGTAACATCGGGGGTCGAATCACGCCAGGGCTGTTGGAGCAGTTGGGTATGCTCGGGCGAATCGGCGAGGTTGCCGGAGCAATTCCAGGAGGCGGCGGGGAGTTTCATCTCATCGTCCTCCAACACACCAATTGCGGCATCACTTACCTCGCCGGCGAGACCGCCATGCTGACGCGCTATTTTCAAATGCCGGAAGGCGAACTCAAGAAAACGAAAGTCACCGATCCCCGGGCGGCGGTTGCCGTCGACGTTGCTTCGCTCCGGGCGATTCCCGCATTGCCGGGAGAGTGGCTCATCTCCGGCCTCGTCTACGACGTTGGGAGCGGGCTTGTTGAGATCGTCGTACCACCAGCGCGGATTCGCGCTGCACAGATGTCAACGCATCAAGGGGCATAAAGAGAGGAGATTGGCCGTACAGAGGCTTCTGCGCGCTTATGTTTCTCTTCGGATTCGGCTCGTTCTAAGCAGCGCGTGTAAGCTCAATTCGGAAAGCCACGCTGAGTAAATTCGGTACGTTGCAGGCCCCCGCAACCAAACTTCATTCTTCGCAAAGAACTTCTGCAAACTCTGCAACCATCCGAATTTGCCTGTGTGTAAGTGAGTGGGCTCGTAACCCGGAAGCTTGTTGGCTCAAAGCCAGCCCCCGCAATAAGCTTCTGTGTCGTTCAGATCAGATATAACCCACCCAATCGAATTCGTAGTCGTCCTGAGGGTTTGCGCGAAGGCCGTCTCGCGGTGCGGCTAGAGCGCGGCTCCCAACGAAAAGCTGTTCGCCACCTCCTTAGAGCTTTGCGTGGGAATTGGAATCGTTGCGGAAATCCGCGTGCCGGAAATATCAGACTGAGTGGGGATTGGATTTCGTTCTGACGCATGGCACATTTACCTCACGGTGAAACGTTTATGGATGCTCTTTGCGGCACTTCGTACCAGCTCATTCTCGATTCCCCGATGCCATTTTTTTGAAGCCGAAACCCGCTGAGCACCAATCAATTCTCGGAAAGGCGCTTCAGCTGCGGATCTAGGAACGGTTGACGGAGTGCGTTCACCTCTCGATCCGACTGGGACGCCTCGGCCCTTTTCCTTCGTTTCAAGAACCCGTCCATATAGGTGTAGAAAACTGGAGTGAAATAGAGTGTGATGAACTGCGCGAAAATCAGCCCACCGACCACGCAAAGGCCCAAAGGTCGCCGTGCGTCCGCATTGGCTCCGAACCCGATGGCGATGGGCAGCGTGCCCATGATCGCGGCCGCCGTGGTCATCATGATCGGTCGGAAGCGGATGACCGCACCCTGGTAGGCCGACTCGACCGGCGAGATATCGCCTTGCCGTTCCAGCTCCAGCGCGAAATCGACGATCATGATGGCGTTCTTCTTCACGATTCCGATCAGCATGATCAGCCCGACGAAGCCGTAGATATCCAGCTGCATGTGAAACAACGAAAGCGTCAGCAAGCCCCCGAAGGCCGCTGCGGGAAGCCCAGAAAGAATCGTGATCGGGTGAACGAAGCTTTCATAGAGGATGCCGAGAACGAGGTAGATCACAAGCACCGCCATTATCAACAAGATCGGCATTCCACGAAGTGACTGTTGGAACGCTTGAGCGCTGCCCTGAAAACTGGTCTCGATCGAAATGGGCAGCGTGGAATTGGCGAGTTTCTGCACTTCGTTGACGGCTTGGCCCAGCGCGACTCCCGGCGCGAGGTCGAAGGAAATCGTTACCGAGGGAAGTTGGCCCGTATGGTTGACGGTGAGCGGCCCCACATTAGTGGTGAATTTCGAAACAGCGCTGAGCGGCACGAGCTGACCGGAAGAAGAATGGATATATAGATCGGAGAGCATATTGGGATCTTGCTCAAACTTCTGTTGCACCTGAAGGACAACCCAATATTCATTGTTGGCGGTGTAGATGGGAGAAACCAAGCGCTGGCCGTAAGCGCTGTAGAGAGCGTCTTCGACCTGCGCTGGCGTTACTCCCAGTGCTGATGCCTCGTCCCGATCTACAACCACATTCGCCTGCGGATTCTTCATCTGCAGGTCGCTCGTGACGTTGGCGAGTGCGGGGAGGCCCCTCATTTTCTCTTGAAGCCGTTGTGCGTCCTGGTATAGCTGGTTGCTGTCGGGGCTCGAAAGAGTGAACTGGTAAAGGCTCTTGGTGTGCTGCCCGCCGATATTGATAGACGGCGGATTCTCCAGAAACACTTTAATGCCCGGAATTCGTTTCAGTTTCGGCTGTAACTCCCGGATGACGTCGTCGACGTTCGCATGATGCTCGAACAACGGGCGAATGAACCGAACCACAGAGCCAAGTACGGCCACCTGCCCGAACCGTTCAGACAAGTGGTCGTAGATTGGGCTGTCGGTCCAAGGGCGGTCTGAAACATCCTTTAGGTGCAAAAACGCCTGGCCGTTGTTTAACCCCGAGCTGTTCGAGTCGGCGATACTTGAGTGAAACTGGACCACGTTGGGATCGGCAGCGAATACGTGATTGACCGCCTCCTGATGCGCCTTCATGGCGTCGAACGAAATGCCCTGATTGGCTTCCGTGGAGACAGAGATTTCTGATAGATCTTCTTCTGGCAAAAAGCCCTTTGGGATCACCCAGAATTCCCAAACAGTCCCCACCAGAACGGCGACACCGAAAAGCATCACCAAGACCCTATGCCGCAGCGACCAACGCAGGCTCGTGCTATACCCGCGCAGCGCGCCGTCAAGGACGCCTTCGAGTTTGCGGTACATCCAGCCATGCTGCCGTTCGTGCTCGGAACGTAGATAGCGACTGCAAATCATCGGCGTAAGCGTGAGCGACACGAACCCGGAAACGAGCACCGCCGAGATGATAACCACGGCAAACTCATGCAACAGCCGCCCGAAAACGCCGGCCATGAAAAATATGGGGAGAAAAACGGCGGCCAGCGAGAGAGTCATCGAGAGAATCGTGAATCCGACTTCCTTCGAGCCTTCCAGCGAGGCTTGTGCCGCGGTTTTCCCCATCTCCATGTGGCGGACGATGTTTTCGAGCATGACGATAGCGTCATCAACGACGAAACCGACCGATAGCGTCAGCGCAAGAAGAGATAACGTGTCAATCGTGTAACCGAGCAGGTACATCACCGCGAATGTGCCCACGATCGCCATCGGCAGCGCTAGGCTCGGAATGATCGTGGCGGAAACGTTGCGCAGGAAAAGAAAAATAACCAAAACCACCAGGCAAACGGCCAGTAAAAGCGTGAACTTCACATCGTTTACAGATTCGCGGATGGGAACCGATCGATCGTATTCGATCGAGAGGTTTATAGACGGGGGCACTTGCGAGTAGAAGCGTGGAACGAGCTTGCGGATGCTGTTGACGATGTCGATCGTGTTCGTTCCAGGTTGCCGTTGAACCGCCAGCAAAATGCCCGGAATGTTGTTGATCCAGCTGGTGACGTACTGATCTTGCACTCCGTTCGTCACCGAGGCGATTTGATCCAGCCGCACCGGGGCGCCGTTGCGATAAGCCACAATCAGCGGGCGATAGGCGGAGGCGTCGGAAAGCTGGCCATTCGATTCGACGTTGTAGGCCTTGTGCGCGCCGAAGAGCGTGCCCATCGGTAGGTTCACATTGGCGTTTTGAATGGCCTGCTCAACTTCGTCGATACCAATCTGGCGGCTGGCCATGGCATCAGGATTCAGCCCCACGCGTACGGCGTACGTAGCCTGCCCGTTGACGGTGACCTGAGCGACGCCGGGAAGCATGGATATTTGTGTGGCGATGAGGTTTTCGGCATATTTGTCTACATCGTAGAGCGGCAGCGTCGGCGAGGTGACTGCGAGCAGAAATATGGACTGGTCGGCGGGATTCACCTTTCGAAAGGTGGGAGGGAAAGGCATGTTGGCCGGCAACTGATGACCTGCCGCGGAAATGGCTGTTTGGACATCGACGGCGGCGGAGTTGATGTTTCGGCTGAGCGTGAACTGGAGAGTAATTTCCGTGTTGCCCAGCGAACTCGTCGACGTCATCGAGTCTAGGCCGGAGATGGTGGTGAACTGTTTCTCTAGAGGAGTAGCCACCGACGAAGCCATTGTTTCCGGGCTGGCGCCGGGAAGTCCCGCCGTAACCTGAATGGTCGGAAAATCCACGTTGGGCAGATCACTGACGGCCAGATCTCGGTAGGCGAGGACGCCGAAGCCGAGGATCGCCAGCATCACCAAGCAGGTCATCACACGGCGCCGAATAAACAGTTCGCTCAGATTCATGGCATTGCGGCGTGGGTCATAATGACTTCGCGAAGTAGACTTTTGTCCCGGGCACCAGACGCACTTGCCCGTCGGTTACGACGGTCTGTCCGGGGGAGAGCCCCTGCAAGATTTCAGATTCGTTTTCGACGGTTTGCCCGACTTTCACGTCTTCAACCGCGACCGTCATGTCTGGTTTTACCACAAACACATAACTACCCTGCTGGCCTGGCTGCACGGCCTGTGCCGGCACCACCAGCACGTTCCGCTGGTTGCCGAGTCGGAGCGTCGCGCTCGAAAATTGTCCTGGCCAAAGTCGATGATCGGTATTGGGAAATGACGCTATCAGCTCGATCGTGCCGGTGCTGGAATCCACTGTATTGTTCACAAAAGTCAAAAAGCCCTTTTCGGGAAGCGAATCGCCAGTCGGAGTGGCCCCGACGGACAAGCGAGACCGCTCCATCACCCTCTTGATTGGCTCGAGATACTGCTGCGGAACGGAGAAATTCACATAGATGGGCGACACTTGGTTGATGATTACAAGCACCGGAGCGCTGTTAGCCGTTACGGTGGCGCCCACGTAGACGAGTTGCGCACCAGCAACGCCGCTTATCGGCGCGTAAATCGAGCAGTAGGATAGCTGGATCTTGGCGGTTTGGGTGGCAGCTTCGTCGGCGCGTACCGTGGCTTCGGCGGCCGTGGACGTCGCGAGGTATTGGTCGGACTGCTCCTTTGAAGCAATGCCCCCATGATAGAGCTCTCTATAACGCCGCAGCTCAACCTGATCGAGTTGTGCCTCCGCTTTGTCCCGGGCCAGCGCTGCTTGAGCCTGCGCGAGGGCGGCAACGTATGGCGAATCGTCAAGTTTTATTAGTAAATCGCCCTTGCGAACGAACTGGCCCTGCCGGTAATACACATCCTTGACGATTCCGGCGGCCTGCGATTCCACAGACACGGTTTTGTAGGCTTGGCCCGTTCCGATGGCGTGTAATTGTACGGGGATTGAACTTCGCTCGACTTTCGTGACGATCACCGGCACCGACGAGGTGTCCTGAGGTCTCTCGATGGCGCCGCTGGCGAGAGATGCCTGACGCGCCCCTGGACTATCGGTGCAGCCGACGAAAATCAGTGCGAACAATAGCGAAACGGCCGCCTGGCGATTAAAGCTCTTAGTCATATTTCCGGGTCACCACTTTTCACTTTCCGACAGTACCGCTGAACCCGCTACCCTCACGATACACCACCCTGGCAGCATGCCGGGCCCCCGGAGCCGGGTGGAGATTCACACGAAAGTCCGTTTGCTCTCGCCTTTCGTTATTTGACGCTTCGCGATAGGATGCCGTTTCGGACCGTAACAGAAGCCGTCGGCAGAGATCAAATCACACGTAGCCTCGTTCGGGGTGGCGTGGCTTAGTATGCCGGGGTTGTGGATGTTCGGGGGCACTCTGGCAGCCGAGGCGCGACCGAGTCATTCGTTAGGAGGGCTCCATTCGCAACTTCGTCTGAGTTGTCAGCGGATTATTTCTAGTTCTGGATCGCGCACCTGTTGCAGTCCTTTCGCATCCGCCCCGCCCGCGATAGGAACGCTGGCCGGCGAGGGAGACTCGCCTGTAGTTTCCAGCAGATCGGCCAATTGTAGTCGCAGGTTGCCCGCGTTCGTGGAATACGTCAGACCGGTCTCAATGTCAACCGTCCCGGCGCGAACTAGCTTCTCGATTTCGTCGTCGAAGCATTGCATACCATCCATCGATCCGTCGCGCATTGCGTCGAGCAAGGACTTGCCTTCGCTTTCGCCTTTCTGCACGTACTCCCGGGTGCGCAGCGTGGATTTCAATATCTCAAATACTGCAACGCGTCCGGAGCCTCCGAGCCGGGGCAGTAAGCGTTGCGAGATGATGTACCGGAACGATCTCGAAAAACGCATGCGAATGGTGGCCTGCTCAGCGAGGGGGAAGATGCCCACGATGCGCTCGATGGTTTTCGAGGCGTCGATCGTATGCAGCGTCGAGAATACCAGGTGGCCGGTTTCGGAAGCTTCCAGCGCGACCTCCATCGTCTCGCGGTCCCGAATTTCACCGACCAGAATCAGCTTGGGAGCTTGGCGCAATGCCGCCCGCAACGCGACTGCAAAATTCGGCGTATCCGTGTGCAGCTCCCGCTGATGGACCGTGGCTTTTTGGTGCGAGTGCAGAAATTCGATGGGGTCCTCGATGGTAACGATGTGGCAGGCCATTTCCCTATTGATTTTGTTCACGAAGGCGGCAAGCGTGGACGATTTCCCGCTGCCCGTCGGTCCGGTAACGAGCACGATGCCAGGCCGCAAATCGGCGGCCTCCGCAAGCTGCGACGGCAGGTTCAAGGATTCAAAATCCGGCACCGCACTGGCAACCACGCGCATGACGATTGCGCAGCTCCCGCGCTGCGTGAAAACGTTCACGCGGAAGCGCGACACCTTGGGCAGGCTGTAGGAGATGTCGCACGAACCGTCCTGCTTCAGTTTTTCAACTGCGAAGGTGCTGCGCCCAATCAAATCCGCAGCGATTCGTGCGGTGTCCTCGGCCCCCAGAATCCCCACTCCTGGAATTTGCAGTTGCTCTAGCTTGCCGTGCACTTCGGCTTGCGGGAGTCGTCCGGGAGAAAATAGCAGGTCGCTCGTCCGGGGCGCCGCCCGAAGCATCGCCATGATGATACTGGGCGTCGGCACGGTGGACTTGCTCTGATCGGGAGCGGGAACATTGGGTTTCGTTGTGTCCATGGCTTTCCTAACGCGCGGCGCGGGGAGAACAACCCCTTAGCGCTCTTCACAAAAAGTTTCGGATGTCCGGTCTCCGGCGCTGATCCATCGCGCTAGGATGTCTTCGTAGCCCGTTCCCAGAAATGCAAGGCCCATCGCGCCGTCACTGAGCACGCCGGTCACTCTCGACCATATTTCCACCGTCTCTTGTCGCCACTGTAGTCGGAGCCTGACGATTGCATTCTGATCAAGCGGAGCCGCAGCGCTGACGTAGCAGCCTTTGACGCTCACCTGGTTTGTTCGCGTCTCAACGACCGTACGATTGATAGGATCAAAGATGGCAGCCTGCCATCTCAAGAAATAGCGGGGAACGGTCCTCCTTTCGACAAACCGCTGGCCGGCGCTCAGTCCCGCATCAAACGGATCAGCCAGACGAAAGCTCATCTGCGGATGATAGGTTATTTCATTCCGTGGAGATTGAAGTCTCAAGAAATGCTCGTAATCCAAAGCAGAAGGGCTGGCGTTAGTTCCCGAGCAAGTGAACTGCCGTCTCGGCCCAAAGCTGATTACGAGTTCCTCAACTGCATCTTTTTATACTCAGTGTGCCCGGGAGCCGACGCTATTTCGCGGTGGGCTTGATCGCGGTGACCGTAAACAGGCAGGAGTAAGTAAGGGTCTCTGGGTTTTGCAAATAGCCGAGGAACCGCTCTGAATAGATTCGCGCGGATTCCTCGCTCCCCAGCACGGCGACGAGCTGGGGCCGCGCGACCTCCAGCTTCGTTTTCCATTGAGAGAATTGCTTGTTGTCGATTGTACCGGCGTAGAGGTGATAAGGATCCAATTGCACGCTGATATCCGAAATGGCTGCCTTCACACACAGACTGAACAGTTTTCGGCCGACAAACGGATCGAAACCCGTGGACTCCAGATAACGGACCACGCGCTCCGTGGTTTGCTGAAGCTCCGCATCTTCCGGAAAATGCCAGAGAAGTTGCCCATCAAGGTCTTGCAGCAGAAGTTTGCCGCCTTCGCTGCAGACTCGGGCCATTTCCCGCACGGCGAGCTGCTTATCCGGAAGATACTCCAGCAGAAAACGGCAGAAGACCAGATCGAACCGATTCGATTCGAACGGGATTTCCATTGCATCGCCGACGAACGCACGGGCATTCGGCAATCCGCGGAACCGTCGTTCCGCCTGCTGAACCCGGTCGGGACTTTTATCCAGCCCCACGATTTCGATCTCGGGGTGGCTCTCCGCTAGTTCGCGCAGGAACACGCCGGGGCCGCATCCCACGGACAACAATCTCCTGACGCGCGGCAGGTGCGGATCAAGATACTTCGCGATCCATAGGCCCGCGTCAGCCTTGTCAAGGAGCCGCTGCCCCTCGGCGGGATGTTCCATGATGTAGGAGTGCGTGCTCATATCTCATTCTTACGAAGCGGTTGAGCTACCTCCAATTTCCTTACCACGCTGCGTGGGCCGCCAAGAGCGCTTCCGCGTCGCGACGCGAGACCGGCCTTGAAAAATAGAATCCTTGGGCGTACCTGCACTTCAATCTCTTTAGCTCCTCGGCCTGTTCGGCTGTTTCCACACCTTCGGCAACCACATCCAGGCAAAGATTCTTGGCCAAAGGCAGGATCGTCCGGGCAATCTCCATGCCGTTCACGCCAGCCGCGGAGCCACTGATGAACGAACGGTCGATCTTCAACGTATCCAACGGAAATCGGTGCAAATAACTCAGAGACGAATAACCTGTGCCAAAGTCGTCTATGGCCAACCGAATTCCGAGCGCCTTCATCTGCTGCAACATTTCAACGGTGGCGGCCGGATCTTCCATAACAGTGCTTTCGGTGATTTCTAGCTTCAACATTTTCGGGGAAAGATCGAGCTCCTTAAGCAAAGCCCCTATGTTCGCGACGAGATTCGGTTGCATGAACTGTTTGACCGAAAGATTGACGCTGATCGTTAAGGCGCGGTCTGGACCTAGTTGTCGATTCCATTCGCTAATGTCGCCACACGCCCGGCGCAAATTCCACCAGCCGAGCTCCCGAATCAGGCCGGTCTCTTCCGCGACGGGAATGAACTCCTTTGGAGCCAGCAGCCCGCGAGTGGGATGTTGCCACCGTAGCAAGGCTTCGAAACCGGTAATCTCACTTGTATCCAAATCGACGATTGGTTGATAGAAGTTCTGAAATTCCTCACGTTCCAGAGCGCGGCGCAGGTCGGTCTCAAGCTGTAACCGGGCTATCACGCTGGCGCGCATGTCCGCGCTAAATACCTCGTATCGCGCTTTTCCAAGCGATTTGGCTCGATACATCGCCGTATCCGCATCCCGCAAAATCTCTTCCGGATGGCGATAACTCGTATTGCCCAGCGCAATTCCGATGCTTGCCGAAGTGAACAATTCCTTGCCGCCCAGCATGAAAGGCTCCGATAGGCCCTTCATGATTCGCTCGGCGGCGCGGTCCGCATCGCCGGGATCCCGGAGATCATCGAGCAGAACGGTAAATTCATCCCCACCCATGCGCGCCAGCGTAAAGGTCTCTTGTCCCAGCCGCGCGACCGTGTCCGTCGCTCGCAGGCAACCTTCCAATCGTTTCGCCACGCCCAGCAACAGCTGATCCCCGGTCAAATGTCCCATCGAATCGTTGACCATCTTAAACGCGTCAAGGTCCAAAAACAGAACCGCAAACGACCGCTCGGTATGCCGTTTCGCGTGTTTCATCAAGCGGTCCAAGCGGTCCAGGAAGAGGAGGCGGTTGGGCAGGCCGGTGAGGGGGTCGGAAACCTTTCCTTCCGTGATGTCCGTCTGCGAGCCGGCCATGCGCACCGGTTTGCCAGACGCGTCCCGTGTGGCCATGCCGCGGCTGAGCATCCACCGAAAGGTCCCGTCCCTGTGTTTCATGCGATGGGCAGCCTCGAAATGCGGCGCGCGCCCCTCTTGATGGGCGGCGATCTCTTGTTTTATGCGGTCGCGATCGGCATCGTGGATGCGGTCGAACCATTCGTCCGGGCTCTCGCCAATTTCATCTTCTTGATACCCGAGCATCGCTTTCCAACGCGGCGAAAAGTAGATAACATTCGTGGCGACATTCCAGTCCCACAGTCCATCGTTCGCTCCGCGAGCAGCCAGTGCATAACGCTCTTCGCTTTCTTTGAGTCCTTCCTGGGCGCGCTTGTGCGAGAGCTGCGTGCCGATTCGCGCCAACGCGACGGCGAAATCGACGGGCTTCGTCAAATAATCGTTCGCTCCCAACCCCAGAGCTTTCACCACGTCTTCACTTTGGCTTCTTGCCGTCACCATAATCACCGGCAACTCGATGGGGGAGTATCGTTCGCGGATCGCTTGCAGTGCTTCCAGGCCGCTTACTTCCGGCATTTCGATGTCCAGAAGCACGAGGTCGAACTTTTCGTCTTTGATCCGTCGCAACAATTCCTGAGCGCTTGCCGCCAGGTCCACTTTGTAACCTTTCCGCTCCAGGCGGCGGGCCAGCATGTCTCGATTTAACTCGTTGTCGTCAACGATGAGCAGACAGTTTTGCCCGGAATTCATGAGGGTTTTTTCTCCATAAGTGCACTGTTGATTTTTTCTTGCAGCCTGACGAAGTCGATGGGCTTCGTATCGTAATCGTCGCAGCCGGCTTCAATCGCCTTTGTCCGGTCGGTTGCAAGTGCGTGGGCGGTAAGGGCGATGATCGGAATATTTCGAGTGGCGGGGTCCGATTTGAGCAGGCGCGTAACTTCCCATCCGTTCATCACGGGCAGGCTCATATCCATTAGAATTAGGTTCGGAAATTCCGAGTGAGCTAAATCATGGCCCTGCGCTCCATCATGAGCGGTGATTACGCGATACCCCTTCCGCTCGAGCCGCCGCGTCAGCATGTCCCGGTTCATTTCGTTATCCTCGACCAGCAAAATTTTAACGGGCACGGCTAATTGCTCCTGCTGTGTTGCGGATCTCGTCGTGTCGTTGTTTTGGACTTCGTGTCTGCCGTGCGATCGAGACCGACACCCACCGCTTCAGTATTTGACGATAGCGGCGCGCCGCTATACCGCTCGATCAATTCCGCTAATCGCTCGCGGTCCACGGGCTTCACCAGATAGTTGGAAGCGCCAAGATTGATTCCCGTGAGCTCATTATCCACAATCGTTACCATAATCACGGGAATGCTTGCCAGCTCAGTGTCCGCCTTCAGACGCTTGAGTACGGTCCATCCGTCCAATCCCGGCATTACCACGTCCAAGGTAATCACCACGGGACGAATTCTTCTGGCGAGCTTGATCCCCTCCTCGCCATCAGCCACCGCAATCACCTGCAAGCCCATTTTGGTCACAAAGCGAGTCATGAGGTCTCTTACGGCGGGATCGTCGTCGATCACGAGGACTGTCTCCGCTCGTGATTTCGTCTTCGATGCCGCAGCGGGTTGATCGCTATCCGTTTTCGGGATCGAGCTGCTTGTCGTCTCGGTGGTGATCTGAGCTGGCAAGTAGACCGTGAAGATGGAGCCCTTGCCAGGCTCACTTTCGACGCTCATGTTCCCGCCCATCATCTGGGCGAAACGGTGACTGATCGCGAGCCCGAGGCCAGTTCCGCCATACTTGCGCGCGATTGAGACGTCGGCCTGAGCGAACTCCTTGAACAGGTTTTGCTGCTGCTCCGCGCTGATTCCAATGCCGGTGTCTCGCACTCTCAATCGGACCCACTGCTGACCATCCTCTTCGGTCCGGTCGCCTTCCAACGAGATCGCGCCGTGGTCCGTAAATTTCGCTGCGTTGCTGAGCAAGTTAGCCAGTATCTGCCGCACCTTAGTTATATCGGACCGCATGGTGCCAAGCTCGTCTGAGAGGTTTACTTGCAGCGTGTTCGAATTCTTGGCGACAGCCGGCTGAAGCGTGGAGGCCAAATCCTGGATCATCATTGCCAGCTCGAAAGTCTCGACGTGCAGAGCCATCTTTCCAGCCTCGATCTTGGATAGATCTAGAACGTCGTTAATCAAGGCCAGCAAGTGTTTGCCGGCCGACTCAATCTTTTGCACGTCCTGAACGTTTTGGATTTGACCGCAATCCTGTATTTCCTCTTCAATCATCTCGCTATAGCCGATGATGGCGTTGAGCGGCGTTCGCAATTCGTGACTCATATTGGCCAGAAATGCGCTCTTGGCGCGGCTCGCGTCTTCGGCGGCGCGCTTTGCGGCCAGCAACTCTTCCTGAGTCTGCTTGCGGTAGGTGATCTCGCCCTCTAGCTCCTGCGTGCGCGTCTGCAGTTCATCGTTGGCACCCTGCAGCGCGGTGTCCCGCTGCTGGATTTCGGACAGCATGGTGTTGAATCCGTCTATGAGCCTGCCGATCTCGTCGTCGTAGAATTTGAGGGCCCGTACCTCGTAGTTCTTTTTCGCGGAAACGATCCGCATCGTATCTTCCAAACGCAAAATCGGCTGGGAAATCAACTCCTGCAATTTAGAAGCGATCAGCAGTGCAAGAACAGACGATCCGAGCATGAACAGCAGGAGAAAGCTCGCGTAACGCTTGACTCGCGAACTCCACTGGCTCATATCCGATTGCAAGAAAAGTGTTCCCACCGAATCGCCATTGAAGGAAACGTCGTGAAAAACCTCCAGATAGCTTCCGCGAAAACGAGAGCCGTTGGTTTGAATCACGTCCGTGGGAAGATCCGGATGAGCCACGTTAGCACGCACGTATTTGGCGAAAATCTTCCCGTTGGGGCTATACAGCACAGCGGCCACAATGTCTTCTTTGGCTTTAAGCGCCGACAAAGTCGCCGTAGCCGCGGACGAGTCCTTAAAACCCATCGCTACTGCGCTGTTGTATCCAATGATTTCCGCTTGCGTTGCCAGGTCCTCGCTGAGCATGTGGCGGAACGAGATGAGGTCATACATCAGAAAACTGGCTGACAAAAGAACCAGCGCGATGCTGGTCGTCAGCATCGTGATGATCATCAATTTCGCTTTGATGGAGAGGTTTTTTAGGTTCATTGCGCCCTCGGCCCACCCGTTGCAGCATCCGGAACGATTTTTGCCAAACCGAGCAATCGTGAACTGATGTTGATGTTCGCTTGTTTGGCAGCCTCCACATCAATCTCGAACCGAACCTTATCGTCCTCCAGAACGAAATTGATGATTCCGCCGCGCTCCGCAAATCCAGGCGTGTCGCCGATGGTCAAAATCGGCAGCCCCCGGATCAATCGAAACAGGTCGTCGAAGTGCGCCTTTTCCGAAGAACTCACAAATAGAATGTCGCAACCCTTCAGGTCGTCTCCCCATTTCAGATGTTTCACCAGAAAGCCCCGGCCATTCACCTGTTTCCCACGGAGCACGTTATCGAGCATGCCCTGAAACGGGTCCGTCCCCAGCACTCCGATGACAATCGGCGAATTCGGCGCTGTGAAAACCGGGGCAGGCCACTCCATCAGTTTGGCGAAGTTATAGATGAAACCGGCCTTGATCAGATACTCCGACGGAGCGGAATCGGAGTTCTGCGCCCGGCTGCATGGCGCCGCGAGCATACAGAGCAGGCATACGGCGCCGATCGTGAATTGCCGGATTTTTCTGCGCCCCTCGGTCACCATCGACTCCCAGGAATCTGTTGGTCGTTCGTGGATCTTTACCGCTTTCCAAAATTCAAGGTGATCGAGCCGAACATGCTTCGGGTGACCACTGTGGGCGTGGTATTAATAAAATCGGGAATGAATTCAATGTGGCGATTGTCGAGCCAATTGAGACCGTCGAACGACAGAGTTACGGTGGGCAACGGGCTCCAGCGCACCCCGGCATCGAGCGACGTATACGCGGGAATATCGATTCCCGGCAATTTATCCACGTATCGAACGCTGAGGTGCTGCTCGATATGCCTGGGTAATTCCAGCGACGATTGGAAGTAGGCCTGGTTTTTAGGATTGCTTCCGTTCGGCAAATCCGCTGTCGGGTCCAGACTATCTGCGTTTTTGTGGATGTTCATCTGAAGATAGCTGTAGTAGCCATACAGCTTCCAAACGGGAAAAACCTTCCAGTTGAAGAATGGCTCGACGCCGTAAGTGCCTCCGCTCATCTTGTTTTCGGCTAGGAACGGATACACCACATCCGTGGGAGGATTTCCTTCCGTGAAAGGCGTTCCGGGCTCAGCCGTTAACAGGTCTGTGTAATTGTTGTAAAAAGCCGCAATGTCGGCGGAGAACGTTTTCGTTGCCTGCACGCGGTATCCAACTTCGTACGCGAGCAAATCCTCGGATTGGAACTGAGAGTTGCCGTAAATGGCCTCGATTACTGGAAGCGGGCTGTCGAAAGGCGGTGCGCCAGGCGGAACGACAGCTGAGTTGAGGCGTAAGCCTTCCTCGGTGATCGCGGGGGTGCGCACGGCCCGCGAAATAGCTCCCCAGATCGATTGGTCCTTGCTGAGGTTTACGAGCAGCCTCACATTTGGCTCGTATTCGAAGCCCGTAAAATCGTTGTGTTCGAGCTTGGAACCCAACGTCAGCTGCACTCTCCCGTCCAAGAAATGAATCTCGTCCTGCAAAAATGCGTTAAACAGGTTGTACTCGCCCTGGCTCGGTTGAACGGCAACTGTGAATGTTGAGTCGCTGCGATCTTGTATCGAACGGTAACCCGCTCCCCAAACGAATTCGTGCCTTTCTCCGACGTGAAAATCATGCTGAAACTCAATGTCGTAGACCGATTCGTGGTCCACAAAAAGGTTGTTATCAGCGTAGTTCGTTCGATCGAAGTATGCCTGCAACGAAATGGATGAGTTGCTATATGTGTGGTTCCATCGGCTAAGCAGGTCACCGCCGCTATAGTCGCCTGTGTTGGGAAACGTATTTGAATACGGAGCAGAGAGCGACGGAATCGTCAGGGTCTCGCCGTCCTGGCTGTGGTACATCTGACCCTGGACGGTCAGCGAATCTCTGCTTGAGAGCGTCCAGTCCGATCGGAACCCACCGCTTTCTTGATGCCAGCCGTCGTACGCATCCTGTCCTGCCAAATCGGTCGAGGGCCCCCAATCGAAACCCTTCATGTAAGCTCTGTAATAGCCCTTATTGCCCACTTGGCCGCCGTATCGAATGCCGTCGGCAGTAAGCTCTTCGTCTCCACCCCCGGCTTTGATGAACCCGGACTGTGTGTCCTTCGCTGGTTTGGTAATGATGTTGATTACGCCGTCGACCGCATCGGCTCCCCACAACGTTGCTCCTGGGCCACGAATCACCTCAATGCGCTCCACGTCATCCAGCATCACGTCCTGAACGTCCCAATACACCCCGGAAAATAAAGGTGTGTACACGCTGCGACCGTCGATCAAGACGAGCAGTTTGTCGTCAAACCGCCCGTTAAAACCGCGCGCTCCAATGGCCCACTTGTTTTCATCGATACGGGCCACCTCCAAACCAGGTACCATCTCCAACAGTTCTGGAATATTTCTCGCGCCCGAGCGTTGAATATCTTCCTGGGTGATGACGAAGATAGCCGCGGCCGCGTCGGCAAGCTTTTGAGCTCGCTTCGAAACGGATGTGACCTGCATATTCATCAGGTCTTCCACGCTCATGGCCGTCACGTCGGGAACATTCTGCCCGTCGCTCGCGTGCGCGTTGGCGGCCACGAACAGTGCAATTAGAGCGGTGGCGAAGACTCGCTTCAGACGCGCCGGTCGCGCATTGGCTTGCCGCCGTGAGCGTCCTCGGTCCACACCTTCCCGAGTCGTTTCCGCGGTGCTCTGCGGGGCCTTTGTTGTCAACAAAAGTCTTTTCATATCGATTCCTGAAGTACGCGAGATAGCTGCAAACCGTGCCGTTGGGTTCGGGATAGAACCTTGGAGTAAAAACTGTCTACATGCCGGTAGGAACGGGCATACCCGTCTTTCAGCCAGATACACTGACAATAGTGGCGGACAATTTGCGCTCCCAGCTTTTCAAGAATGGGGGCCGCTTCTTCCGACGCAATCACCGGTATCTCTGAAAGTTCGAAATTCTCATAGGCCGTCATCGCGGCTGTGAGAAGCGACGTGCCCGCACCCTCCACTTCCGACGTCGAAAGATAAGAAGGCAAAAGCAGATCGCAGCGATTCTCCAAATAGCTAAAGTTCAAGCCAAGGGGCCCTCGATAAGCGATCGCCGCGCCAATCGGTTCGCCGGTGCCCTTACGATACGCAAGCCATACATGCCGGGAGCGTCTCAGTCCCACCCGGCGATACAGTCCATCCAGAGCCTTGAACGGAACGTCTTCCGCCAACTCTTCAGCCGTCAGGTAGACATGGCCTCTGGTCAGCTCCGCGATGGCCCAGAGATCCCTCTTTCGCGCCGGATCGTACGCAACCACCCGAACTCCAGCATCCGTCGGCAGCGATACCTTTCGCGAAAGGGCGAGGTACGCATACTGCTGGGCCGACGAAAGTGAGTCGCCTATGCTTTGCGTCATGGAACCGAAAACGCGGGCGGGAAAGCGATTTTCGGGCCTGTACCAGTTTTGCGCGGATTCATCCGATCCCTTCAGGATGCTTTCCGCTTCCGCTGCCAGCATCACGGAGCGAGAAGCGAACGGATTGTTTTCGGAAACCAGGTGTTGGTAGGTCCAACCGTGACGGGAACTCCGCCACACCGCCAAGGCTGCCCGCCCTCGCTCATCGTCGCCGGCGGTGAGCACGTAAAGTAACGACTCTTCAGCGCGCAACATCCGCCGCCAGTTTTCCTTCACCAGCTCTAGGTGCGGCAGTAATCGAGCCGCTTTTTCGGGGTAGAGGAATCCGGTGCGCTCGTACAACTTGAAGAGTTCGTCCACGTCAACTTCATTCACCTGAACGCCATAAGCTGAGCGCAGCTCCGAAAGCCGTGGCAGCTTGTTTACTGTGTCCTGATCTAGAGCGTCCAAGGGCATATGGTCTCCACGAGAGTTGTCTCAATCTGATTCAATTAGGCCAATCTGGCTTGCCGAACCATCCCCCCGAACGTAGCCGCACTCGGGTTCCCGATGCTGCCGCCCTGCTGAGGACCTAGTCGGGCACAGACCCGCGACATGTGTCCGATTATCGATACATTTATAGAGATATGGCCCGCGGCCCTAAATGGACCATCCGTACTATTTCCACACTTGTGCGGCGAGTGGGTTAATAGCAGCTTCGAAGGACAATTCAGGCAGATCCTCGTATCTCTTTCGCCAATCAAGCCCGGCATGAGTCTGGCTACTTCGCACCCAGAACTCATAGAATGTCTAAGACAGAGCGACCTGCGGACAATGGGAGACGAGCATGGCTACAGCTACTTTCGCGATAAGGCGCACGAATCCGCGATTTCCCTTTTCGGCGGACGCTGAAATCACTCTTCGAGATGGAAACGGGCTTTGTGCAAAGCTCAGCGAATTAAGCTCGCGCGGGTGTTATATCGATACGCTTGAGCCAGTTCCGGTTGGCACGGAGATGCACATCTCGATTCGCGACGGAGTACTCTCATGCGACGTGGACGGTAGAGTCATCTACGAACACACCGGCAGCGGCTTTGGAGTCTTCGGGATGGGTGTTTTGTTCGCGGACATGGGTGCTCAGCAGCACAACACAATTGGCGCTTGGCTGATCCAGCTTGCGGCACTGCACGCGAAACGAAGTGAGTCGGATTATGAACCACATCCAACAGTTTGAAAGAAAACCATTGCCGCAGCTCTGAGATCAGAAATATGGTAAGAGTTGAGTGGAACCTGCGGACCATACTCGCTGTTTCGTAAACGCGTCAGCATGAAGACTTCGAATTAGCTCCAGACGAGCCTCCCAATTTTAGGGCTTTTACCTTCAGCATTTCACCTTCACGCGTTTCATCCGTCGCTTCGTCTGTCGCATCGGTCGTTGGGGTCCGCGCATCGAATTTCGTAGGAGCTTGTAGGGCAATGCGGCCTTGGAACGTTTTCCCCACGCCAGGCAAGTGTCGGAGGCAGCTTCGGCGCCCCGATGAGCTGCAACGCGATTCTCAAACTCCAAAACTTCGAGCTGCAGCCTTGGGCGAGAGATTCCGCATCAAGCGCTCCGCCCGGAGAAGCATGCAGGCAGGCAGTTCGCCTGGGGCCGTCGGCTTCAGTTCCTCGCGACCCTGTCCGTACAACCACGGCATATCGCACTTTTTCGCGCAAAATTTCGGTAGCAATATCGTCTTTTATTTTCAAGGAGGCAGAAATGGCAGATTTCAATCAACCAGTTGAGCCGTTAAGTAACCCGGCTTCAACGAGCAACGTGAATCTCTTTAGTCGCCCGAATTGGGGCGCCATTTGGGCGGGTATGTTCGCATTCCTCGGGATCTGGGCAGTTTTCGGCACGCTGGGAGTTGGAGTTTTTGCAACCTCGGCTAACGCAAACGCCTCCCAGCCCGTGTTGGGGATGAACGTCGGGATCGGCGCGTGGATCGTAGTCCTAACCGTTTGCGCGTTTTTCATCGCCGGGCGAATCACCGGCGGGCTCGCGCGCACTCAGACCGCACGGGATGGGGCGGTGTACGGACTCGTGATGTTCGGCGTCGCGGCTGGCGCATCTGGGGTTCTCATAATCATCGGAGGCACAGCTTTGGACATCCTGCAGGTCCAGGGCGGAGTGCATAGCGCTTACGAGTTGGGCGCTTTCTCCTACCTGGGATGGACGGCCTTCGTGGGATTGTTCCTCGGTTGGATCGCTGCGATGGCCGGAGCTTCCAGCGCTCACAAGGCGCTACCGCGTCCGCGCCCCGCAGTGCAGGCGCAAGTCCGGCACGCTTAACCGCAAACGCAGCTGGAGTCGGGAGCCAGAGGCCCGGCTCTGCTTCGCACGTGTGAGATCTTCCCGCCTAGCGGTTCGCGAGACGTTCCGAGAGGTTCGTGAGACGCTCCGGAACGAAAAGCTATCTGCGGGCCCGGATTCGTAACACCACGGACAAAATCGCGGCACTACGCCCCCGGTAAAATCTTATCCAGCATGCGCCGCGCTTCCCCATACGGATCGTCGACGGCTTCGCATTCGTCCTTGAACATCATTACGGCACGGCGCGTCCCATCGAAAGCAGGCCAAGTCGGAAGTCCTCGGTGATTGGGATTTCCACTCCTCGCGAAAGCAGTCCACGCTCCGCTCATTTTCGCGGCTAAGGCATATCGCTCTTGACCGGAACCGGTCATCGATTTGGCCAAGTCCACATCGTCGAAAACAAATGGAATCTCCAAGGTGTGAAACACTCGCAACTTCCCGTCGCGCACCGGCGATCTCCACGTGAAATAGTATTGATATACTGGCGCGTCCTGCTGCGCGGCCTTGCGGTCCGCTTCGATTAGCACTCCCTGGCGAAACGTCGCATCGGAGGCGATGGTGAGGTACAAATCGGTGTTGCTTGCCTTGGGTCTCCCTTTGCGATACACGGCAATCAGGTCATCCACGTGCTTGTCGTTCGCGCCCCGCAGAATTTGCTTCACCTGCGTGTGAAGAGTTGCATCGTCGATCGGATCGAGTAGCTGATTCGGAAAAAACGCGACCTCCGTCTCCACTGTTCCAATCAGCAACGGAACTTTTGCTGAGATTGCTGGCGCGATGGGATTAAACGGATCGCTAGGCAGGGTACTGCCGTCCACCACGGGGCCGAGCGCCAGCGATCCCGAGCCCGGCATTCCGTTCCCGGACATTTCACCCATGAGCTTCAGAAGTTGATCCGTCGGAAGTTCTTGAAGCTGATCCACCTGCCCGGACTGCAATCCCAGCTTGGTCATAAACGCTTCGGCCGATTTGGTTGCGAGCTCGCGCGGCAGTCCCGTCACCGCCGCACCGCTTTGCACGATCGCGCGCTGGAAAAGTCCTTGGGCGGCAGGCATGGCCATTAGCACGCTGACTTTCCCCGCACCTCCGGATTGCCCGAAGATCGTCACGTTGTTGGGATCGCCGCCGAATTGAGCGATGTTGCCGCGAACCCATTCAAGCGACGCAACGATGTCCAGCATTCCGGCATTGCTCGCGTGCGAGTATTTTCCGCCTCCGAACTCCGCCAGGTGCAGGAAACCAAATACGCCCAAGCGGTGATTGAGCGTCACGACCACCACGTCATGCTTGCGTGCCAGTTCCGTTCCGTCGTAGCAAACGAATGCGCCCGAGCCGGTGGTATATCCTCCGCCGTGCAGCCACACCATCACCGGTCGCTTATCGTCCGTGCCGAGGCCCCCAGTCCACACGTTCAGGCACAGGCAGTCCTCGCTCATCAGACCGCCAGGGTCCATCGGCTCGAACTCCGGAGGCACCATGCCGTGAAATTGATTGTCGAGCTGCGGGGCCCGAGGTCCGAACTCCACTGCGTCCCTCACACCCGGCCACGGCTCAGCCTTGCACGGCGGCATAAACCGCCCCGCTCCTCCGGTCGGGGCGCCGTATCGGACGCCCTTAAATATGTGGACACCACGCTGCTGCGTCCCGCGAATTTTTCCCGCGGTCGTTTCCACCACGGCGCCCGAAGCGCTCGTCTGTTCCGAGGCTAGAGCTTTCACATTGCCGTTCATCGGGACGCTCTCTTCCAAAGTTCGGAAGTCCATGAACGATCGTCCGCCCACAATCGCCCCTCGCACTCGCGAATCAATGCGGCTAGGATTTGCAACACCTCGGCCTCCAACCTTTGAAGATGATTGAGGCGCGGAACCTACGCGGCGCGGCCCCACAGCTTCTTCGAAGCGATCCTTGCCCCTTCGGCCAGCGCACCGAGTTTCATCCAGCAAAACGCCGGAAACACCGGCCCAAAACCGGCGAAAGTTCCAAATCCGCAATCGCTGCCGGCCATCAGCCTCTCGCGCCCAACCACGTCCGCATAGCGCAACAACCGTTGCGCCACCACTTCCGGATGCTCCACGTAGTTGACGCTCGACGCAATCACGCCCGGAATCAAAATCTTGTCGTCGGGCAACTGGACGGTTTTCCACGCTTCCCATTCGTGCTCGTGCCGCGGATTGGCTCCTTCGACCAGCAGAGCCATCGGCTTGGCTTTAATCGCGATGGGAAAAATCTTCATGCAGGACATGTCGTGAACGTGCGACCCTTCATAATTCCCCCAGCAGACGTGCATTCGCACGCGCTCGGCGGGAATATTGGCGAGCGCATGGTTGAGCGCCTCAACCTGTAATTCGGCGTAGCGAACGAATTCTTCGTCGCTCAGATTTTTGAAACGCGAGTGCCGGCCCATCGCTAGGTCGGGGCAATCGAGCTGCAGCAGCAAGCCCGATTTCACGATCATTTCGTACTCTTCGCGCATCGCGCTGGCGAGCGCTTCCAGGTAAGTTTCGTGCGAAGGATAATATTCATTCGGCTGGAACACCGCGATCGTGCCGGGCGAAACCGCATTCATGAAGCCTTCGGTTGCTTTGGCCTTCGCCATCGCCTCCTTCATATGTGCGATGTCTTTTTCAACCGGCGTCAGATCCCGAACCTTGATCGGCCCTTTGCAAACAGGCCTCCGGTATGTGGCCGAATGGCCCGCTTTTACTAGACGGTCGCGAAACTCCGGAAAATCTTCCAGGTCCCGTGGCGTAGGCCGCGCCGAATCGCCCTCGAAACCGGTAAGCCGGTGGCGGATGTACGTGGCGTAGCTGATTTTGCTCATTTCGCCGTCGCTGACGATGTCGATGCCGGCCTCGCGTTGCCTGTTCACCACGTCCGCGACCGCCCTCCGCATCACTTCGTCGAATCGCGCCGCATCGTAATCATCCTCGCGATCCTGCGCAAACAGCAGATCCACAACTTCCTGCGGGCGCGGCAGGCTGCCGACATGCGTGGTAACGATTCGGTCTGTGCTGCGATTCATCGGAGCCCCTTCGTCGCAGATGTAATACCTGCGCGGGTGCGAAAATACTCCGCAAGTCCGCCGCTTGCAACCAGAAACCAGCCACCAGCCCTCGCCGCCACCGGGAAGACGCAGCCCGATGCCGGCGACCGTTCAGCCAAATAGAGCGTTGCATCCATGTGCTTGGCCTCGGTCCCGGCTAGATGAGATCATAGTTGGTGTGCGACAAAGAAATCTAATCATCGTCGGTGGTCTCTTGGGTGCAGCCGCCGGATGGGCCGTGGCCAATTCCAATCCGGCGCTCGAAACCGTTCCGGAGGTCGACCTCGGCAGGTACGTCGGCCGCTGGTTCGAAATCGCGCGCTATCCCAATCGCTTCGAACGCAAATGCTACCGCAACGTTACAGCCGAATATTCTACCAGCCGCAATGGCGACATCCGCGTCGTCAACTCCTGCGTAAAAGCCTCCGGTCATGTTACGCAATCCATCGGCGTGGCCAGAGTTGTCGACAAGTCGACGAATGCGAAATTGAAGGTTACTTTCTTTTGGCCGTTCTATGGCAAGTATTGGATCATCGATCTCGGACGCGATTACGATTACGCCGTTATCGAAGAGCCGTCTCGCCGCTATCTGTGGATTCTCAGCCGCAATCCGCAAATGCCCGGCGACCTCTACCAACGAGTTACTGCGCGCCTGGCCGCGATAGGCTACGATGCTTCCAGGCTCATGAAAACGAGCCAAACCGCCGCCTGCTAGCGCATAGCCGTTCGATCGCGCCCGCTGGCGCAACGCGCCTCGATTTTTTGCCCGCGAAACTCAATCATTATCTCGTGTTGTATACTTCGCGCCATGGAAGCCCCAAACTTTGAATTCAACTTGAGCCGCCTGGAGCGGGTCATCGCCGGACCGGGCAAAATTTCCGTGCTTGGCGACGAACTCGACCGCCGCAGCCTCAAACGGGCCATCGTCGTTACCGGTAAAACTCTGGGAGCGTCTCCCCTTCTCGAAAAAGTAACCGGAGCAATCGGCTCCCGCTGCGCGGGCGTCTTCCGCGAGGCGAAGCAGCATGTTCCCTGGAGTTCGGTGCACCAGCTGAAGGCGGAAATCGAGCGCCTCAATGCCGACTCGTTGATAAGCTTCGGCGGCGGCAGCCCGATAGATACCTGCAAAGTCGCCAGCCACGCATTGCCCCCATCGCGCGAGCTGATTCATATCGCCGTTCCCACAACTCTCTCGGCCGGCGAATACACTCATGCTGGTGGTGTCACCAACGAAAACACGCTCGTAAAATCCGGCGTGTCCGACCCGCGTCTGCAAGCCCGCACCATTTTGAACGATCCCGAACTCGCGCTCAAAACTCCCACTTGGCTCTGGGTCTCCACTGGCATACGCTCGCTCGACCATGCCATCGAGAGCATTTACGCTATTCACCACCACCCGCTCAGCGATACGCTCGCTTCCAAGGCCATTTCCATCCTCATCGGGAACTTGCGGCCATCGATCGAAGGCAAGCACGCGGATCAAATCGCATATCGCGGTTATTGCCAGATGGCGGCGTGGTTTTCAATTTTCGGTGCGATGAATACTCGTTTCGGGATTTCGCACCTGCTCGGGCATCAGATTGGTCCGCGCTGGAATGTTCCGCACGGCGTCACCTCCTGCATCACGCTGCCCCACGCGATGCGCTTCATGGCTGGAATCGCTCCGCAGCGATTCGGTCCCATTGCGGCGGGACTCGATCTGCCGTTCGATCCCGATAAATCCAAAGCCGCCGCGCTTTCCTGCGCCGATCGGTTGGAAAAATTTA
The DNA here is from genome assembly GCA_050746725.1 of Candidatus Acidiferrales bacterium. GTDB lineage: Bacteria > Acidobacteriota > Terriglobia > Acidiferrales > UBA7541 > Palsa-295. The sequence goes on from JBOGMX010000057.1 coordinate 71,230, forward strand.
TCGCTCAGTTCGACGTGCCTCACACGCTGAAAGACGCCGGTGTGCCGCGTGGGGAGCTCAATCAAATTATTGGTACCGTGGCGCACGAACTCGAACGGTCTGAAACCATGGACCGCCCGGTTAGCGAGCGAGAGATTGCTTCTCTGTTGGAGGCTGCTTACTAACTGATGTCGCGTAGCCGCGGGATCGGACGAAATCCCGCAGCCACGTCGCAATCTGAAAGGTGTTATTTCTGAGGCTTGTCGCCGCCGATGAATACTGCGCTGGTGCGGCGAGATGCCGCGTTTCCGCCGGCGGGCTGCTCCGCTGCACCCGCAGCGGTTTTCGCGGCAGTGGGCGCCTTCACCGGAGCTTTGCGCGATCCGGGCGGCAGGTTGCCCTCCGGTACCGTGATCGGCTCAAGCATCGCCTCCACTTCCGCGCGCCGCGATTCAAACCACGGCGGCAGCAGCAAACTGGTGCCTAACTGGTCCGCCGGCTCGTCGACCGAAAACCCCAGTGGAACGTTGGCCGCGCATTCCACCAAAATTCCTCCGGGGCATCGGCAATAAACCGAGTGAAAGTACATGCGATCTTTGATTTCAGACGCGTCCGTGTAACCGAGCTCGTCGTAAATTCCCTTCTGCTCGGCCAGCTTTTCGTCGCTCTCCACCGCCAGCGCCAAATGGTGCGCTGTGCCCGCGCCGAATATCCAGGTTCCCGCCGGCCGATCTGGCTCGTGCAATAGCGTCACGGTCTTGGCCGCGCCGCCCTCTCCAATTTCGAAGCGGTGATACGCACCTTCCACGCCGGTCTTGCGAAACCCCAGAGCGTCCACAAAAAATCGCTCCGTCTCCGGAATTTCGCGGACGGAAAGCACTGGTCCGTGGAATCCGCGCGCCGTCACATCGCTGTTCACGTCCTTCGTCGTCCAGCCTTGGCGCTTGTCCGCATCATCCTCCAGCACTTCCAGCTGAATGCCCGATGGATGGCTAAAGCGCACGAACTTCTGCCCGAATCGCTCCTGAATCCCGCCGTGCTTCACCTTGTGACGGTTCAAGTGCTCCGTCCAAAACTTCAACGAATCCTTCGGAACGGTATACGCCGTCGATTGAATCTGACCGGACCCCGGACGCCCCTGCACGCGCTTGTAAGGAAAGGTGGTGTAAACCGACCCAGGCTCTGCGTTCGCGTTCGCGTAATACAAATGGTAGTGAGCGTACCGGCCGTCAAACAGCACAGTTTGCTTGATCAACCGCTGCCCGAAAATTTGTGTCTGAAAATCGATGTCCTCTTGCGCTCCGCTCACACAGACCGTTATGTGGTGGATTCCCTTTACCAGCGACATGTTTCATACCTCCGCATCGAGTGCGACTCCAACAATTGTGGTTCATTGCGCCGAAAAGCGCCACGGATTCCCACCCATTCCCTCCAACCCAGCTGTCTGGAACGTGGCCACCTGCGGCGGATTCTATCCACACAGCCTCTCGCTTCGCAAGCGATACGGCCCCGGCGAGCTTTGGTCCGGCATTTCTGGCTGGACCGTCGTGGTTTTCGCCGCGCGGTACTTTGGCAAGCACGGCGCGCTAGATCGCGCCCTTCCTCATTTGATCCGCCAGGTACTCCGATTGCCGCAGCGTGAGCGCCACAATCGTCAACGTCGGATTTTCCCCTCCGCTCGAAACAAACTGACTGCCATCGGAAATAAATAAGTTCTTCACATCATGGCTCTGGCCGAAGCGGTTCACCACTCCGTCGCGCGGATTTTCGGACATGCGCGTCGTTCCCATGTTGTGTGTCGAAGGATATGGCGGCACTTTCACGATTTTTTTCGCCCCGATCGAATCGTAGAGCGCGGTTCCCTGCTTGTAGCCGTGATTGCGCATGGCCGTATCGTTCGGATGATCGTCGAAGTGAACGTCGGGAATTGGCATGCCGAACCGGTCCTTCTTTTCCGGATGGACGGTGATGCGGTTCGTCTCTTGCGGCAAATCCTCGCCGATCACCCACAGGCCCGCGACGTTCGCATAGCGGTCGAGCACCCATGCACGCCCGCGGCCCCAGCCGCCGGGAATCACGTTTTGCGCGAAGCTCGGCAGTCCTTGCGGCAGCAATTCCATCTGATAGCCGCCCACGAAACCGCGCTTCGGATCGAGACGCGCTTCGTCCATCACGATTCCCGATTGCGCCGTGCCGCGGTACATGTGCACGGGTTTTTCGAACACCGCGAAAACCGTGCCGGTGGTGTGCTTCATGTAGTTGCGGCCCACCTGTCCCGACGAATTCGCCAGCCCGTGCGGAAACATGCCGGAATGCGAATTTAACAACAATCGAGGAGTCTCAATCGCGTTTGCCGCCACAGCCACGATGCGCGCCTTTTGTCGATGCTGCACGCCTTTGCTGTCCGCGTAGATCACGCCCGTCACTTTCCCCGACGCGTCGTGCTCGATCCGCAGCACTTGCGATTCCGCGCGAACCTCCGCTTTTCCGGTCGCTTCCGCGGCCGGAATTTCCACGTACATCGTGGACCATTTCGCCTGAAAGGTGCATCCCTGAACGCAAAACCCCGTCTGCTGGCACGAGGCGCGCCCATCGCGCGGCACCGAATTGATCGCCATTGTCGGCACGCGAAATTCCTTGTACCCAATCTTTTTCGCACCGGCGAAAAGCACCTTGCCGTGATTGCTGGTCGGCAACAGCGGAATTCCGTGGCGCCCCGAGACACCCATCTTGTCTTCGGCGCGATCGTAATAGGGCTCCATTTCCTTCAAATCGATGGGCCAGTCCAGCAGATTCGCTCCCGCGACATTCCCGTAGTGCGTACGCGCCTTGAATTCGTGTTCCTGCAGGCGCAGCGCCACCGCGCCCCAGTGCATCGTCGTTCCGCCAACGAGCTTGCACGTCCACACCGGCAGGGTGGGGAAATTCTTCGCGACGGACCAAGTGCCGGACGTTGTGCGTGGGTCCTCCCACGTGAAAAGCCCAAACATGGCGATCTCGTCGTTCTTGATGTCGCTCATCCGCAGCCGCTTCCCCGCTTCGAGCACGACCACAGGAATTCCTTTATGCGCCAGCTCGTTCGCCAGCGTCGCGCCTCCCGCTCCAGAGCCGATGATCACCACCACCGACGAATCGTTCAGATCAAATCTCGCGGACATCGCATTCCTCCGCCGTCGCGGCGCCAATCGCCCGCCGCTCAAGTTCGATTCGCACTGTTCGTTTGAATGGGCGTGAGCGCATCGTTCGTCTCACAGCCAATCGAGGTCGTTAAAGCCGCGGTGCAAATACCCGCCGAGCGCTGATGATGGCCCCTGATACCCGAAAATCGGCCAAAGCGCGCGCTGGTTGTAAAGCGAAATGACCGTGGTGCTGTAAACCTTTGCGAAAAACGGTCCGTGCTCGATCTGCTTGATCGCGGCCACGCGCTCGTTTTCATCCGCAACGTCCGCGTACGTTTTTCCCGGCGCGGCTTTTGCCAGCCGGTTCAGTTGCGCGATTCCGGAGGCGAGCAATTCCTTGGTCGACAAATCCTTGGCGGCCTCGTTATTTAGCGGCTCGATCGCTTGCGCGTAATAGGACTCTGCGATTTGAGGATGAGGGAACAGGTCGCGCACGAATTGGAGCAACACGCGCGCTTGTGTCGGCGTCAAAGTATTTAGCTCGATGGCCCATGCGCCGCCGGGGTCCACCAACATGGTCGCGCCACTCACCGCGACCGTGACGATGGCTGCCGCGCCGCCGGCCAGAAAGCCGCGGCGTGAAACCGTCGACTTGCGGCTCGCGTCTTTCATGTCGCCTCCTTGTGAGACTTTTTTGGCACCGGCGGTGCGCTGGTTGATGCGCATTCCGGGCTGCGTTTGCTACCATAGAGGGTCGATAGTAGAAGAACATACCACTACGACCGATAAGGGGAATACACCGATATGAACTCGGGCTCGAATTTTGACTCGCCGAACACGCGCAACCGGCTTTCGCAAGCAATAGCCTTCGCAGCTATCTTACTGGCAGGTATTTTCCTGATTCATTCGCAACTTAACTTGCATGCCGTAAATGCGGCTCCCACTGCGACGGCGCCCAAGACCACCGCGGACGGGGTCTACTCGGCGGCGCAAGCCGCTCACGGGAAGGATCTGTACTCGCAAAACTGCGCCGCCTGCCACTTGGATGATATGAGCGGTAGCGGTGAGGCGCCGCCGCTTGCGGGTGAAGGGTTCACGGACAGCTGGGACGGACACACCGTCAACGAATTGGACCAGACCGTTCTGAACACCATGCCGCTCGATAATCCCGGCAGCCTCGACCCCGGCGACGCGCTTGCCATCGTCACCTACATCTTCCAAAAGAACAATATGCCCGTCGGCAAAGATGCGCTGAAGAACGACGCCGCCACGCTGAAGGGCATCACAATCAGCTCCAAAAAGTAGCGCGCGGGAATCGCTACCGGCGCGGGGGATCGCCTCCGCGCCAGTCGTCAGCGGATTTTGCGGCTGCGAATTCATTGCACTGAAAACGCCAGCAGGACGTTGCCCGGCCGCCCTCCGCCGACATTCGCGTAGCCCGATCCCACGAAAACCATTCCATTCACCACCGTCGCGCCCGGACCGCCCATCGAGCCGCCCTTTGCTGTTACGCGATTCACAGTCTTGAAATCCTGCTCGGTGTTGAATTGCCAAAGTACCTTCGCATCTGCTGTGGAAAGCGCGCGGAAGACGCCGTCCCATCCTCCCGTGAAAACAACGCCGGGAATCAGCGTCGCGGCGGCGGATTGGCCGAAGCGCAGGCCCCGTTTGGTCCGGTTCTCGCCGTTGGGAGTTTTTTTGCCGAGCTGATCGAGCGATTGCAGCCGCACGCGCCAGAGAATTTTGCCGTCCGCGGGATCGATCGCTACGAAAGTGCCGTCCTCGAGAGGAACGTAAAACGCATCTGCATTCGCCGCGCCTCCGAAAGCGATTTCGCCATTGTTCGGGGCAACGGTATTGATCAGAGGCAGCTTCCAAAGCAGCGCGCCGCCACGGTCTGGGTCGAGCGCGAACACAGTTCCGCTCTTCGGCGTCGCCAACAGAATCCGGTGGCCATTGCGGAGCTTCAGCAGCACTGGCGACGAACCGATGTCGTGGTCGGTGCCGAGATTCTTCGGGCAATTCTCAGTGGTTTCCGGCACGCAGCCTACCATCCAGGCGTCGTTCGCTTCGGTTTGAAACGACCAGAGCATTTTCCCGGTGGAGAGATCGAAGGCGATGACGGCGTCGGAAGTTTTTGCCGCAGGTTCGGTAAACGCGTCGCCAGTGCCGACGTAGAGCGCGTGCCGCTCGGGATCAATCGTTGGCGTATTCCAAACGGCTGCGCCCGCCGGAGCGTAGAGTTGCGTGCCCTTCGAGTTTTTCTTCACCGGCTTCGGCGCTTCCGGAATCGTATACGACTTCCAAAGCACGCGGCCCGTATTCGCGTTGAGCGCGACCACGCTGCCGCGAAACGTGCAGCATGGATACGCAGGATCGGCGCTGAACACTTCTTCCGTCGCCGAGACCGGGACATACAGCCGGTGATCGTACAGCGCAGGGCCGTTGCTGATCCGAGCCAGATTGTGCGAGGTGATTTTACGTGTCCAGAGCAGCTTGCCCGTCCGCGCGTTCACTGCGTACACGTTGCCGCGCATATCGCCGAAATACGCCGCGAATTTAGCGGCCGGATGGCCGGTGACTGCTCCGATCACTGGCGAGGTCCGCACTCCCGATTTCGCATGGAAAGACCAGTAGACGCACCCGGTGCCCGCATTCAGCGAGTACACGTACGCGTTGTCACTGCCGATGAACACGCGGCCACCAACTACCGTCGGCTGGCCGTACGTTGTCGAGCCATTGGGGAATCCAAACGCCCATTTCAATTTCAACTGCGGAACTTGCGCGGCGGTAAGGTCTGCTTGCGAATGCGGCTGAAAGCGCGTGTTGTCGAGGTTGTCGCCCCAGCCGTTCCACGCCGCTGCCGACGGCGAATCAGCGAACGGCGGATTCGTGGCGCAGCGGTTGGGCATCGACGCGGCGCTGCCAGAATGCGAAAGGTCGAGCGGGCGTCCGCCGAGGTATTCGGCCAAGTCACGCTTCTGCTGATCCGTCAAGCGTTTCGCCGCGGGCGCCATCACACCGGTGGTGACTGCCGCGTAGATCGCTTCGGGAGCGAACTGCTCGAGAGTCTTCAAATTCGGAGCGCGATTCACGGGATGCGCTCCGGCGTGGCATTGCGCGCAGGCTTTGTTGAAAACGGCCTCGCCCGGAGAAACCGGAAGCACGCCGCCGCCTCCCTTGAATTGGGCGAAAGCCGGACGCGCCGAAAGAAAAAGAGCGATGCAAGCGAACGCGAGACAGGTGATCGGGACGTTCCGGGTAGACAGGGTCGCCGTCTTTTGTTTTCTACGACTTACGCGCGATTCTACTCGATTGACTGTTCCGGGTAGAGCCGGGCGACTGAGAGGCTGATCGGACCGCCGCAACTTCCGGCGCCAAGAACGCGGTTCGCCTGCGTCGCCGCTTTGGTGATCTGGCAAAGCTCCCGCGCCGGCCGCAGCGCGGACTGTCGAATCCATTCTCCCTCCCCTAACTTCGCCGACACAAACTGATACAAAGCTGTCACTAGAGGAGCCGGAATGCAATTGGAAGTTCGAGGAAAAAAGTACAGGTTATAGAACTGTACTTATGAAATGTCGCGGCTGGTGCCTGGCAAGACTCAGGACCGAGGCAGGTGGTTACGCAGGAAGAGAGAAAGCAGACCCTTCGTCCCCATCCGCGCACGGCGCGGCTGGACCCGGGATGACAGCGCGTGGAATTTTGGTGCGAGATGGATGCGAGCGTCGAGGGCGTGAGGAACGCGTGAGGCTGCCACGTTTCCCGCCACAACACGACGGGACTCAAAAGGCGCTGAAGCGCGGCGCTACACAAACAGCGCCGATACGACGCGATTCGAGCAACTCTGGGGGGCGGCGAAAATACGATTCACACGCCAACAGGATGCCACCGTTACACAGCCTGTGACGGCTTATGCGTTTAACTCGCGGCATGGTACTGGCGCGAGAGTGCAACCTCTTTGCGCGTGATGAATTCGAGCAGTGCGGGGATGCCTTTGCGAGTCTGCTCGATGCCGCGGCGGATCGCGGGGACAATTTCGGCGGTTGAACTGACGCGTTCGCCATAGCCGCCAAAGGCGCGGGCCATGGCAGCATAGTCGCCGGAAATATCCGTGGCGCGATATTTTTCCGTGGAGATAGGCATGATGGGAATTTCCATGGCCATGCTGAAATTGTTCAGCAGAATGGAAAGGATCGGGATACGTTCGCGAACGGCCGTTTCAAAATCCATGCCGGTGAACCCGATGGCGGCGTCGCCCCACACGTTGATGCACAGCTTATCGGGGCACGCGAGCTTCGCGCCCATGGCCAAGCCGAGGCCATAGCCGAGCTGCGTGGTTTTCCCCCAGCCGATGTAGGTGAGCGGCTTGGTGGTGACCCAGAACGGCGCGAGCTGGTCGCGCGGGCTGCCGGCGTCGTGGGTGATGATCGTGTTCGCCACGTCCACCGTGCTCTGCAAATCGCGCAGCACGCGATAGGGCGAAAAAGGCGCTTCGTCCGAATGAATGCGCGGCGCCCATTCTTTTAGCCACGCTTCGCGCACGCTGGCAATTTCCGCAGCCACCGGCCAGGGCTGCGGGCGCGGCTTGCGGAGCAGCTTTTCGACTTCCGCGCAGAGCGCGTCGAGCGTGAGTTGCGCGTCGCCGATCATGGCGATGTCAGCGCGAACGTCTTTATTGATGTGATTGGGATCGAGCGTGGCGTGAATGATTTTTTTGCCCTCGGGCATGGCCACGGCGAACGCGCTTTGCGTGAAGCTGCAGCCGATGCCAAGAATCCAATCGGCGCGCTGCAGGAAATGCGGAACGGTCGCGGGAAACGAGTTCCCTCCCGCGCCCAGCGCGAGCAGATGATTTTCCGGGAACGCGCTCTTCCCTTGCAAGCTTGTGGCAACTGGCGCGCCAAGCATTTCCGCGAGACGTTGCAACGCGTCCCATGCCTGCGCCCAGTGCACACCCTGTCCGGCGTAGATCACCGGATTTTTGGCCTCCGCCATTGCCTCGGCGGCGCGGCGGACGTCCGCCCGATCGGGAGCGTAGCGCGCGGAAACGACCGGCTGGTAATCGAGCGTGCCGGGAACTTCTTCGTTGAAGATGTCCATCGGCATTTCGATCAGCGCCGGGCCTCCGCGCCCGTTGCGCAGCCGCGAAAACGCGCGGCGGAAAATATTTGGAATTTCAGCGGTGAGGCCGATGCTCTCCGCGGACTTTGTGACCGTGCTCATGCTGGCGACGGAATTAAAATTCGGATCGATTTGCGCCATGCGCCGCGTGTAACCCATGGGCAGCACCAGAATCGGCACCGATTCGCTATAGGCTTGGGCCACGCCGCCAAAGGAATTTTCCGCGCCGGGACCATGCTGCATGGCAAACACGCCCAGCTTTCGGCCGCTGGTGAGGCGCGAGAGGGCGTCCGCCATGTGCAGGCCCACGCGTTCCTGGCGCACGATGATCGGGCGAATGCCGGCAGCGGCGGCCGGTTCGAAAAGATGATTCACCGGGTAGCCGAAAAGAATCTCGACACCTTCGCGCTTCAGAATTTCGGCGATTGCTTCACCAGCTTTCATGCGTTTCTCCTTCTTGCTTCGAGGGACGTAGGTTGCCTGCTTCATCTTCGCCCGAAAGATTGTCGCATTCCTTTCCGCTCAGGGCCACAACAGCTGATTGTTATAGCTTAATATGTTTCGTATATCACATATATTTACATACAGATTCATACGTACTATATTCTACGTAGGTCGCGATGGCCGGAACTAGAAAAGGGAGGAGATCATGCCAAAGATCAGAATCATTGAGTACGAAGGCTCGGACGACGGAATCTTGAAACTATTAGCTCAAGGTGGGATTTCGGCTCAGACAGCGCCGGCCACCGCTGCAGCTGCTAGTGGAAACGGACACAGCGTAAATCCCACGGTTTGGGATGCGGTGGCAAAAAAGTTTCACAGACACATTTCCGATACGGCAGCCTATGGTCGGACAGGCCAAAGCAAGGCCATGCAAGCCTGGCTACAACGTGGTGGGGAAATTGAGCTGACGACGCTTTGGAGATCTGCGGGAGTCAAGAATCAGCACGACTTCGGAGGAGTGGGCGGCTCTTTGACAAAGAACATGCAAAAGGCGGGCGGGCCACGTGAGTGGTATCGTTGCCATCGAAACGACAAAAATCAGTGGATCTACAAAATCATCGACGAGCTTGTCGAACCTCTTCAGCAAGCTTTCGCCGTGAAATAGTAGGATAAGAGCGAGAAAGGGGATTCGTTGGGTAATCGTGAAATGATTGAGACGATGGCGGGCGAGTGCGTTCGCGCGCGCCGCGCGGGAGGCGCAAGATGACGCGTGCTGAACGCCGCGTGGCGTCACCGCGCGTCGTGAACATCGCGGATTTGCGCCGCGTGGCGCAGCGGCGGCTGCCGCGCGCGGTGTTCGAATACGTGGATGGCGGCGCGGAAGGCGAAGTGACGCTGCGCGAAAATATTCGCGCATTCGAGGAAGTGACGTTTCGCGCGCGCAATGCGGTTTTCGTCCACGGCAGCGACACGCGCACGAAAGTTCTCGGCAGCGAGTTCTCCATGCCGCTGCTGCTCGCGCCCGTGGGATTCACGCGCATGATGTATCCACAGGGCGAGGTGGTCGCGGCGCGCGCGGCGGGAAAAGCGGGGGTGGGCTACGTACTTACCACGATATCCGGATCGCCGCTCGAACATGTCGCACAGGCCACGCCCGGGTCGAAATGGTATCAGCTGTATCTGGTGGGCGGGCGCGAAGCGGCCGAAGCGACGATCGAGCGCGCGCAGAAGGCCGGATTCACGGTGCTGGCGATCACTATCGACACCGGCACGTTCGGGATGCGCGAGCGCGATGTGCGCAACGGCGCGGGCGCACTGACCGGAAGCAGTCTGTTGGCGAAAATTCCGCATCTGCCGCAAGTGCTATCGCGGCCCTCGTGGCTCGCGGGATTCATCCGCGACGGACGCATGCTGACGCTGCCGAATGTGATCGTTCCGGGACGCGGGCCGATGCCGCTGGCCGAAACGCAGCAGGCCTTGAGCAAATCGGTGGTGACGTGGGCGGATTTGCGCTGGCTGCGCGAGGCGTGGCGCGGACCAATCGTCGTGAAGGGCGTGCTTACCGGAGACGATGCGCGGCGTTCGGTCGACGAAGGAGCGGCGGGAGTGATCGTCTCCAACCACGGCGGGCGTCAACTCGATTGCGTGGCGGCGTCGCTGCGGGCGCTGCCGGAGGTTGTGGCCGCTGTCGGCGATCGCGCGGAAGTGCTGATGGATGGCGGGGTGCGGCGCGGCAGCGACATCGCCAAGGCAATTTGCCTGGGGGCGAAAGCGGTACTGATTGGGCGCGCTTACGCGTATGGATTGGGCGCGGCGGGCGAGGCGGGAGTCACGCGGGCGCTGCAGATTTTGCGCGCGGATTTCGAGCGCGTACTGAAGCTGCTCGGATGCGAATCCGTGGAGGAGCTGAACCGGTCGTATGTGGAAACGCCCGAGCGTTGGAAGCAGAGTTTCGCGCCAACGCCGAAACCTCGCGTTTAATCGCCGACGGTTGCTCCGTGCACGGCACGATGCAGCGCTGCTCGCGCAAGCAACCGCGTGGAATCGAGCGTGGGAAGCGGCGAATTGTGGTCGTTGATAATCAGCGGAATTTCCGTGCAGCCGAGAACGACCGCGTCGCAACCTCGCTCTTTCAAGGCGGTAATTACACGTTGAAAATACTCAACAGCCTCTGATTTGAATACGCCCCGAACCAACTCCTGCATGATGATCCTGTTGATCTCTTCGCGTTCGGCGGCTTCCGGCAGCAAGCAACTTAGGCCCCGGCCGCCGAGCACGTTCGGATACACGTCGCTCAGGACGAGCCAGCGAGTTCCCGTGACGCCGAGACGTTGGTATCCGCATTTCACCGCTTCATCCGCGACGACTCGCGCGATATGCAGCCAAGGCAGAGGCGATCTGGATTCAATCAGCGGCAGCGATTGGTGAATTGTATTATCGGGGCAGATCAGAAAACTCGCGCCGGCCCGCGCCAGCTTGGTTGCTGACGAGAGCATCAAGTCGCCAACGCCTCGCCAGTCGCCCGCGTCTATGCATCGCATGTAATCCGCGAACGAATGGGTGTGCATTGATATTTCTGGGTGGGCGTACGCGCCGAGATGCTTTTCTCCTTCCTCGCAGATCGTTCGATAGCAAAGCGCGGCGCCCTCGGCGGAGCAGCCCACGATTCCGATATGCGAGGGCATCGCTCAGGAATTCGAGGCGGGCGCTGGAGCGAGGATCATGGGCTCAACCATTTTGCCGGGATTCATGCGATTGTCGGGATCGAAGGCTTGCTTGATGGCGCGCATGGCGTCGAGCGCGGCGCCGTGTTCCACCGGAAGATATTTTTTGCGGCCGAAGCCAATGCCATGTTCGCCGGTGCACGTGCCGTCCATGGCCAGCGCGCGCCGAATGATTTTTTCCTCCAGGCGCAGCGCTTCTTCGTGTTCGGCGGGATTATTCGGATCCAGCACGAAGGCCATGTGGAAGTTGCCGTCGCCGACGTGTCCGACGACAACAGCCGGAAACGGCGCTCCGACAACGTCCTGTTTCGATTCGACGATGCAATCGGCGAGGCGCGAGATTGGCACGCAAATGTCAGTGGTGAAGGTTTTGCTGCCGGGACGAATCGCCAGCGTGGCGAAATAGGCTTCGTGGCGCATTTTCCACAGCGTCTCGCGCTCCTCCGGCGAAGTGAAGGATTGAAAGCCGGTGGCGCCGTGCTCTTCCGCTAACTTTTTCACCGTCTCGGCTTGCTCCGCCACGTTGCGAGCGCTATCGCCGTGAAATTCGAAGAACAAAATGGGCGCCACTGGATAATTCGTCTTCGAATAGCGGTTGCACGCGTCGATTTGTCCTTCGTCCATCAGCTCGATGCGCGCTACGTTAACGCCCAATTGGATCGTCTCGATGGCGGTTTCCACCGCGTGGCGGATGGTGGGGAAAGTGGCGCACGCTGCGCCCACAGCTTCCGGCAGCGGGTGAAGGCGGAGCGTCACTTCCGTGATCACGCCGAGAGTTCCCTCCGCACCGACGAAAAGATGCGTCAGGTCGTAGCCCGCCGAAGACTTTCGCGCGCGCGAGCCGGTGTGGATCACGCGGCCATCGGCCAGGACGACGGTGAGCGCGAGGACGTTTTCCTTCATCGTGCCGTAGCGCACGGCGGTGGTGCCCGAAGCGCGAGTGGAAGCCATGCCGCCTAGAGTGGCGTCCGCGCCGGGATCGATGAAAAACGTGAAGCCAGTATTGGCCAGCGCTTTCTGCAATTCCTTGCGCGGGACGCCCGCCTGCACCGTGGCCTGCAAGTCCTCCGGGCTGATACGCACAATTTTGTTCATCTCGCGCATGTCGATGGTGATGCCGCCATGAATCGCGTTGATCTGCCCCTCCATCGACGTGCCCGCGCCAAACGGAATTACCGGCACTTGATGGCGCGCGCTGATTTTCAGGATTTCGCTGACTTCGTCGGTGGAATGGGGAAAGCAAACGACATCCGGCGCAGCGGCGGCATGATAGGACTCGCCGTGGCTGTGGTGTTCGCGGATGATTTCCGCGGTTGTGGCGCGCCCATCGAGCAGCGCTTGGAGATCGCGTATGGCGGCGGCTATGCGTTCGCGAGTGGGAGTGATTTGCGTGGCGGCCATCTGTACACCTGAGTTTTCGCGCGCGGCCCGTGGAATCGCAATTCTAGCAGCTGCGCATCGATGATCGAAACCGGATCAATATATCATTAACGCGAGATTGGCGAGGTGCGTCGCTGCCGCGCGCGCTAGCGCTGAACCGTCACGTCGTAATATGCAACCGACCCATCGCCCGCGAACTTCGGATCCACGCGCACCACTTGAAACGAGCTTCCCTTCAGTTCGTTCACCGAACGCCTTAGCACGTCGTGCGCCTTGCGCTGAATTTCGGGCGTCACATTCACCGCGCGACGGCTGGACGCCAAAGCCCCGGCTTCGAGGCGGTAGATGGTGGTATGGCTGGGGGTATTCTGCGAGACCACCAACACACTGACCGCCGCGCGAGGCCGGTCGTGAAACCAGTGCCGCGGCGTGAGGAACAGGAAGGCAAGAATCACGGCGACCATCACGTCGTACTGCCACGTCATCCGGTCGTACGACCAGAAGAACACGCGTCCGAGCGCTCGCCAGAACCTGCGCATTTCAGTGCACCACTCCGTCGACCACGGCGCCGTCGCGCATGTGCAACACGCGGTTGCCATAGGTGGCCGCATCCGGATTATGAGTGATCATCACGATCGTTTGTCCCAGATCCTTGTTCAATTGCCGCAATAGCGCCAGGACCGCCTCCGAGTTTTTGGTATCCAGATTCCCCGTAGGTTCATCCGCGAGCACGATTTTCGGCTCGCTGACAATCGCTCGCGCCAGCGCCACCCTCTGCTGCTCTCCTCCAGAAAGCTCCGAAGGCTTGTGCCGCAAGCGGTCCTTGAGCCCCAGCAGCTTCACCACCACTTCAAATCGGTGCGGATCGAAGCCGTTGGCATGCAGGTGCTGCGCCAGAGCGATATTATGATAGGTGTCCAGCGTGGGCAGAAGATTGAATCGCTGAAAAACGAAGCCGACTTTGTGCCGACGCAGTTCGGTGCGCGCGGCGTCGCTCATCTCGCTCAGATCGTTGCCATCCAGCAACACGCGGCCGCTGGTGGCGCGCGCAAGTCCACCGATCACGTGCAGGAGCGTGGATTTGCCGCAGCCCGAAGGCCCCATGATCGAGACGAATTCGCCGGGAAGGATTTCCACGCTCACGCCGCGCAGCGCCGGCACGTCCAGCCTTCCGGCACGATACACCTTCCACAGGTTTTCCGTCTTGAGTATCGGCTCCACTGCATACTCCCGGGCCAACGGTCGCGTTTTAAGGGAGGCCATGATTGTATCCACGTTCTCTCCGTCTGCCTAGCAACGGGCTGATTGATTGTTTCTCGCGTGGACTTCCACGGCGACCGATCCGTTCAATTGCAGCGTCGTTCGGAAAACTTAGCGTATTAGTCGTAAGCCAGCGCTTCCACTGGATCGCGGCGGCTGGCCAACCACGCCGGGTAACAGGCTCCGAGCAGCCCGCCCAGGAGGGCAATCGCGGCGGCGATCACTATCCATCGGAACGTAATTAGGACCGTGAGCGAAGGATAGACCCTTAAGAGGATCAGGCGCATCAGGAAGCTTAATCCGACTCCCGCCACGGCGCCGCCAAAGCACAGCAATGCCGTCTCGCTGAGGAAAATCCGCACGATGTAAGCCTTCGACGCTCCCAGCGATTTCAGCACGCCGATCTCGCGCGTGCGCTCGATGATCGTCGTATACATCGACAGAAAAATCACCAGGAACCCGATGCAAACTGCAATTCCAATCATCACGTCGATAAACGGGCCGAGCCCAGGCATGTTGGCCGTCGAGGTCATCAGCGACATGTAATCCTTGATCGAGCGGATTTCATATCGCGGCAGCAGATCGCTGATTTCGTTCATCACCGCCGGAATGTGATCGGAACGGTCGCATTTCACAAAGAAAATCGAAGCCTTGTCGGTCGCGCCAGACATTTGCTGCAGCGTGGACATCAGCACGAAGAGCCTCGCGCCCTTGCCGTGTTCGACGATCCCGGAGACATGGAAGTCGTGCCCGAGCAGGTGGAGGGTCTGGCCCACGTGAACGTCCTTAGCGCGCGCGTAAATGTCGTCCACCAAAATGTCGTTGGGCTGGTTCAGCCCGTGTCCGTGGTAATAGATGAATCCCCCGGAAACTCGCCGAAACGTTTGCGGCTGAATTCCGTACACCAGATCAAGGCCTTTCACCGAGTTGAACTGAATCAGCACCGGCGCCACGGCTTCCACGTAATCCAGATCGCGCAGTTTTCCGCCGATGCTGATGGGCATGGGCGCGCCACTGAAAGCCATGAAAATCGAAGCTGAGGGAGGCTGCACCATGATGTCCGCACCAACTCCTTCGGTGCGCTTGGCGTAGTCGTGCAGTAGTCCGCTGGTCAAGCCGACCACGATAATTACCAGCGTGACCTCGACGGCTACCGCGATGATCGTGATCGCCGTACGGACCGGGCGGTGCAGCGAATTGCGTACGATCATGTGCCCGATCACTTTCTGCCCTCCCCAGGCCCGGCGCCCGCTTTCGCATTCGCCTTGGGCTGGCCCACGCGCACCAGTTGCGTTCCTGCTGGCTGCTTCAGCACAAACCGGTCGGCGGCAATCGCTAGATTGAGAGTCAGACGCACAATGTGTATCTCTAGATTATAGTCGCTGGCCGGCCGGTCGACGGAAATTCGCCGCGGATATTGTTCCGCTCCGAAATGATCCCAATCCGAATAACGTACGTCCGATGCAAGCTGGCCGCCCGAATCGTAACTTTGAATTCGCGCGACCCGCAGATTCACGCGGTCAAACCAGATCTTCCGCGCAATCTCCCAATTCGCCTCCGCCGCGTTGGCGGAACCCTCCGATCCCACGCGATGAATGACCGTGAGGACGTAGTACGCGTTCGCTCCCTGGGTGGCCTGCTCGAAAAGCACTGGATCGGCGGGAGAAATCGAGTCCCAAAAGAGCGCGCCGGTAAGATGCTGCGGACGCAAATTTTCAATTGGTTTGGATGAAGGGCGTTCGAGCTTTGCCGGTCCCACAAGGAATTTGTTCTTCGACGGGATGAAGATGTGAAACATCTCCCCGTTGCTCACCATGTCAAAAATGTCAGTGCCCACCACCGGCACCTGCCCGATCACCCGCACGTCCGCCGGCTTTTGCGCCAGGATGAATCCGCTCACCTCGTGATATTGCTCGATCACGCCCGTGTACGCAGACCCGGCGGTCAGCACCATGGTCACCGCCGCGTCCATCGAAGTGATCGATTGCGCCTGGTGATCGTACGAGGCAATCAACTGCTGTTTGGTCGCCGTTTGCAGCGCTTCGGGCGGCCCTGACGGCCGCTTGACGACGGTTCTCCGGCTGACCGCGCAGCCACCGGCCAACACGGCCGCGAGTACCAGCGCGCACGAGAACTTTCGTAGCTTAGATCGGGAAAAAGTCACGAGTGCAAACCCGGGAATTTAACAACTGGTGCCGCAGAGTGTCAAACAGCCCTCGCGCCGGAGCTTTCGAAATCAATTCGTACTTTCGCCGGACGACGCCCGTTTACCACCTGCTGAAATCCAAGCGGCAATGTCCGTGACCACTTGTACATCCACGTGGCCGGGCTTGGTGTATTCCTGCGGAAGCGATGGCCCAGTCCCAAACATGAACAGGTGATTTAGATCGGGGTAAAGCTTCAGAGTTACGTTTCGGCGGTGTGCAAATGCGTGCTGCCAGGTGCTGAAATCCCCGGCGGGAGTCACCTGGAAATCACGACCACCCTGCAGAATGAGCATGGGAATCTTCAAGTCCTCCGCAGTCTGCACGGGATGGTACCCTCGCAGGTCCAGCCAATAAGAAGCGGGCATCGTGCCGCCAAGAACCTGGACGTTTCCTCCCTGCTTCAGATTCGGGTTTTCGATCTGTTTCACCGAGGCCTCGGCCAGCGCAATGGCTTTTTCGTCCTGCGCGGAGGGTTGCGGCGCGGCTTTCGGCGCGGCATCCGCCGAAGGCTTTGGCGCAAGGGATGGAGGCGCGGCAGCAGTCTGTAAAGCGTCTTCTTTGGCAATATATTCCACAGCTCCCAGAAGCACTTTTTCCAGCGGACGCGTATTCGCAGCCATCATCACCAGTCCGGCGATTTGCGGATCGCCCTGGGCGATTCTCGGCGCCAGGTATCCGCCCAGGCTGAGTCCCACCAGATAGATATGCTTCGGATTAACCTTGGACTGCTTCGCCAGCAACTCCACGGCGGCTCGAGCATCGCTGATCACTTCGTCATTTACCGTGAGCTTCTCGGGATCCGCGTTGCTCTTGGCTCCGTATTTCGCGGTGCGCTTCGTGTAGCGGTAGACGGCAATTCCATGGCTCGCCAGTCCCCAGGCCAAATCCTTGAGAGGCTTATTCGGCCCGATAGTTTGGTCCTCGTCGTGAGGACCGGAATCCTGCAGCAGCACTACCGCGGGAAACGGGCCCTCGCCCGTAGGAATCGTCAGCGTGCCCGGCAGCTCGAATGCCCCATTCACGAGATTCAACGGCTGCTCGGTGAAAGAACTCGGCTTCGCGTAAGAAGGCGCCTTCCACGGCGGCGTCGGCTCGCGATGCCTGGCGAACTGAAGCTGGGTGATCTTCCCCGCAGAGTTAAACACGATCTCGGCGTCCACCAGCGCCTTCTCGAATTTGCACTCGAAAATCACTACATTGAGGTTCTGCGCCTTGCCCGCATGCACGTCGACGATCAATTCGTACGAACCCTCCACTTTTAGGATGCTGGCCCATACCCCGGCAAGCTTACCGGGGGCATTGGAGGCGGCCATCTTCGCGTCGTACTGCGCCTCGACCTTGCCGAATTGCCCAGTGGAAAGCTCCTGCATCACCTGCTCGGCGGCAGCGACCGATGGCGGTGCGGCCTTCCTGCCCTGGTCGTTGTAGGTCTGCTCGTTCGGCTTCTGAACGTCGGAGAGCTGCGCAGCACACGGCAGAACCGCCATCGCCACCAGCAGCGCTAAGGCGCAAAACTTCATTGAGAAATCCTTTCGATGGACGACAGCGGCCAGCGCCGGCTCGAATCTAAGAGATACACGGAGCGCATGTCAGCGGAATCCCGGTGGAGCAGCATTCCATCGCTTGTCCGTAGCTTACACGAAATTCTAACGGAACTAAGTCCCCGATAGAAGCCGATAATTCATCGAAAACGATGGAATTGAGTCGCAGGTAACAACGCCACGAATTTACGTTGGGTGCGGCCCAAGGAAGGGCAAAGCCCCGCCAAATTACGGCGCGTCCGGCAGCACGGGCAGAGCCACGGTATCGACGGTCGCGGGATCGTCGCGAAGCTTGATGTAGAGCAGCGTGCCGTCAGGACGCGGAACCGTCACATTCGCCCCCGCGTACCCGAAAGGAACGGAAACCGCATTCGCGAAGGATGGATCGGAAGCGATCGAATCCACCAGATAGAGATTCTTCCCTGTTAGCGTGCAGGGCGCGGTTGCCGTTGCCGGGCAGCGAACTTCCTTCAGCCGCGGAACGCGCACTAGCGTGGCGAGTGGCTGCCAATCGCCCTTGCTGCCGCCGCCCACCGGCCGGAAGTGGAGAGGGCCAAAAGCCGAAGGTCCAAATGCTTTCGATGGATCGAGGGTCGCCAGCAAGCTCCGCGAATCCTGCAGAATCAGGTTTCCGCGGTCCACGCTGAGCAACACATCCGACGAACCGTCGTTCGTGGCCACTTCGATCTTCTCCGATCGCGGAAACTCCGCAGGCACGTCGGACTTGACCGCGAATACGACACTTCCATCTTGCGGTAGCTCTTGCGAGTTACCCAGATGCAGGAATGCGGCCACCGGCCCGCGTTCCACGCTCACGCTCATCAACGTCACTTTCGGCCGCGGCGCTTCGATCGTCGTCGGCAAATCGATCACGCGCCCGTCATTCAACGTCACGCGCGCGGTCAACTCCGCGCCGGCATGCAATGGCGCGACCGCTGCCGTATTCCGCGCCGCGAGCTGCAACTCGCCATCGCTGCCGTGATGAGCCACGGCACTGGCTACGAATCGCACCCCGCCGAGTTCCAGGCCAGCGACCTCGTCCAAGCGCGCACCAATCAGCACTCCGTGCGTGTCTCCCGAATGAAAGCGAAAGTGGTCCAGCTTGGCTTCGTCGGCATATGCGCGCAAATCGACGGTGTCCGGTTTCGACAAGCCGTATTGCGTCACCAGCAACTTGAATGGTCCGGGCGTTTCGCCCTTCAGCGGCAGAGTTACCCTCACCGCGCCAGCCTTTGGGGATTTGAAATCCAGTTTCACTGAATTCGCCGATGCGTATTGCAGCGCAACGCTCTGCACGCACACGGCAGCGGGTGAATGCAAGTCGACGCTACCGTCGTGACCCACTACCAGCGCCGCCCGCTCGTCATGCGGCACCGTCCAATTGCCCGCCTGCGCGCTGCGGAAATGAAACGTGGGGCCGGTGAAGGGCTGAAATCCCCAGGTGCCTTCGAGCGTACCGTCCAGAGAAGGGCTCATCTCTCCCGCGAGCAGCGAACTTGTATCCACGACGAATCCGCCGCGCGCCGGGTCCGGCACGGCTGGAAGATTCACGTCCTTCCCCGATTTGTCCTTGAGCTGCAAATAGAAATCGTGGCCCTGCTTGCTGGCGAATGCCAGCGGCGCACCGGTCACGGGCAGCACGAGCGAGCTTTTATCCAAGCAGTAGACCTGCTTCGGATCGATCGCTCGCATTGGCGGCGGGTCCGCCGCATTCACTGGCGGGAGTCCAACCACCAGAACCGACTTCGGATTGTGAAACGACGGCGGCGAATTCAGACGCAGATTCAATTCGTCGTCCTTCGGGATCGTCAGTGCCGGAATGTAATCATAATTCGGCGAACGCAGACTGCCCATGATGCGCACCAAATCCACTACCGAGCCGATGTACGGACTGTAATACCCGCTCCGCGCAATCGGGGTGGAACTCACCGCGCCGATCAAATCCGCCGATGGTCCGGTAGTCAGCGAAGCCACCATGGACTGGCTGTTGTCCTGAAGCAAAAGCTGATCGTTCCCTTGCACCAGGCACGATTCCTGCTGGTCGGCCGGCCGATCGAAACAATCCTTATCGAGCTTGATGCTCAATGTACGCGCCAGCAGCGCCGATCGTTTTTTCAGCTCCTGCGGATCGGTTTCCGACGTGGCTTTCACGTTGTTCAGATAAGTATCCAGGCGTTCTCTTTGAAGACCCGCTTCATTCAAATCGCGTGCCGCCCGCACGAAAACGCCAGGCTTGCTGCGCACCGCATCCCGCACCGCCGAAAATCCTCCCCCAGTATCCGGCGCCAGCAGCACCAGCGCCTGCTGCGCGCGGCGCGGTACGGTTACGACAATTCCCTCCTGCCGGAAGTGCTTGTCCCACGTTTCCGCCTTGGTGAACCATTTTTCAGGCGGCGGATTCGTCGGCCCCTGCAAAAATCCAACCACCAGCAAGTAGTGAACGGACTCGTCCGCGGGAAGTTCGGTTTGAATCCACATCCGGTCCCCGGCTTTCAAATTCGCAACTTCGGAAATCGGCAGCGTGAGCCCGTTGCGCGTAACGCGCATTTCAATTCGTGGTCCGATCAGATCGAAGCCGGCGGTATCGGCAAAAGCGGCGGAGCAAGTAAAAACAAGCAGCACGCACAAGATCGCGCTGCGTAACCAACTGCGGCGCAAAGCCGCCCAATCAGAACCGCCAAAACGCATATCCATCCCCTTGGCTCAAAAACTCAAGAAAATACAATTCCAACAGACTGCCGGGAATCCAGGAACACCCGCCGAATTTAGATGCGGAAGGCCCGTGACGCGCTGCCGGGGCAGGAAGGAGCGCTGCACAAGAATTATACGAAGCTCCGGCGCCTATGTGAACGGATTTACAGGCGCGCGGCCAATAATCTGCTGCGTTGATTTGTGCCGGCCCGAAGAATTTCCCGGGATTCCTCGACAAATCTTAGAATCTTATCGTGTCGGACGCGAAACCGCGGCTTCGCGATCCGCTACAAAAATCAGAAGATCGCTTCCGAAAAGCCGCAGACAGAGCATTGACACGCCTCCTCCGTGTGGTTTAACGTCGAGTTTCCGGGCAACGCGCGGCCATCTTCACCGCCGCAAGGCAGTTCCCGGAGACTTGCGGCTTTTTTCAAGCTCGATTTTGAGACGCGGCCTTATGCCCTCCACTCCGCGACTCCATTGGCCGGTGTATTCGCCAGAAGCAACCCTTCCGAAGACTGAGTTCCCCGTATGTCCAGATCGCGAGTATTCCGAAAGTTACATCCAAAGTGCAATCTTTCGCCTCGATCGCGTGCTTCGTCGTTGGCAGCACATTTATGAATTCTGCCAGGCCGACGACTGTCTTCTTCGCGTGGCCATTACCTCCGCCACAAAAACAATTGCGTTGCCTGACGGAAACGAAGTCTCCCCCGGCGACCAAATCATGGAAATTCATTGGTGGAACGAGCATGTAGCGCGCTTGATATCCGACCGGCCCGCTCTGGCCCGAGCCAAAATATTGCTTTCTCTCGTGCAGCATTCCTTCGAACATCTCGCCAAATACGTGGCGACCGCGCCGGAAGCAAAAAAAGCTCGATTCATTCACGGCAATGCGGTGCTGCCCATGCACGGCCGTCAGGACGACTTAGCTGCCCTCGCGCAGCAATACGGATTTTGGGTCGCGCGCCCCACTGTCGGATATTTCGAACAGGTGCACGATTTACTGGAGGAATATCTGGTGCGGGCGCTGCTCTGGGCATTCCATCGTCGCAAGCATCGCGGACGGCGCGCCGCTCTGCGTCGGGTCGATCTGTGGACCACGCGCGCGCACTTCCTAGCGCACTATCGCCCGCCCCACGCGCATGCGATTTCAATCCGCCACCAGCACGGACGCGCGCTCCTGATCGTGCGGCCAGCCAGCAACAGAACTTCGCACGATTGAGCGAACCGCGAATCGTAGACAACGAAGAATTCGCTGCATCTCGGTCCGATGCGTCCTCGCACGCATGGCGAACCGCAATGCGACAACCGCCCCGCGCGTTTCACGGAACCTTGAATCTGATTGGAGACTAAGAATCTAAGAGGAAGTTGGCACAACCGGGTCTTCTTCCGTCGCAAGCTCTCCGTGCCGGTCCGCCGCGTGGATTTTCCCGTCGGCATCCAGCAGAAACGAACGCCGGCCTGTCTTCCCGTACACTTGCGGCACTGCCCCGATCTCGAACGCGCCGGACGCGCTTCCCTCCGCTGCGGTGACGATGCGATAACGAAATTGGTACCCATCCGCCGTTCCGGAGGCGAGTTGCTTATCGATCAGAGACGCCCGATCGGGCGAAACACCACTCGCGGGCGCGGGACCAAGCTCCGCCAGCGAATCCGGCAGCTTCCCGTACGCTCGGCGATAGCTATCGATGGCGTCAGCCAATGTATGCAGATTGGCGATGGTCGAGGCCTCGCTTTCCATCAGCGCGTCTTGAGCCCATTGCTTCGAAAGCTGGGGAATATCGAGCAGCACCAGCCCAAGCGATAGCAGCCGCCATCCTCCGTTTTCGCGCACCATGCCAAACGTCGTATCTTGCCCGTCAACTACCGTCACCGGAATGAAGGAGAGATTTTCGTGCGTACGCGGCGCGCCTAAGCGAAACTCCGCCGTACCTGCCGGCGTGGTGCAACGGATCACAGGTTGGTTTGCGTCGCTCGTGGAAAGCAGGGGATGTCCGGGACCATCGCCAAGCGCCAAGCGATTCAGGAAAGACGTCCGCTCGCTGGCCGGCAGCGCCAGAAATGCCGCGGAATTCGCCTGCGTAAGATCGGTGGCGAATTGCGAGGAGTCTCCGCGGCACGCCGCCGAAAGCGCATCGACCAACGCGGCGGACGGAGCCGGCGGCTGACTCTCATCTTGCGCAAAAATGGACGTGCTGCAAAGAGGCACAATGAGCGTCACAATCGCAACGGCCGCTAAAAACGATCGAGCTTTCATGACGTTTTGGATTTCGCGCGCGCCAGAATCGTTGCCAGATCGCGCGTGAACTTCGACCGGGGCATCACGTCGCGGCACCCCGCGGCGCGCGCGCTTTCGGCAAGATCGGTCTGGACGTGCGAAAGGTACGCGATCAGCGGAATTTCGCGATGCAGCGACTGCACTTGCCGCAACGCTTCAATCGGGTTGCCGCGTGCGTTCAAATCCACAACCACCAGCTGCGGCGTGGCACTGGAAATTTCGGCGGCCAGCGCTTCCGGCGTGGAGCACGCGCGCAAATCGACGCCAACTTGCTTGGCGCTTTCCATCATCTTCGCTTGAAAAAAAAGGTCGTCCACGAGGGCCACCACATCGGCCATACAGCGTTCCTCCCCTCTATGGATTTAGCACGCGTGGCCGGAAATGTGCAACCGAACCGGCGAAAGCAGTCTAGGGCGCTTCGTGGAATGGCCGTGTGAAGCTTCACAAGGCCCCAAGGCGCGTTCAAAATCCCTGGCCGGACCTAAGCACGCCGGACAGCCGCAAAACGCCCGCTATCGAGCGCCTCTTGCGGAACCCACATGCCGTGGAACGTCATGCGCACGCGGACTGGAAGCTTTACGATCGCCAAAGGCCCGCTTTCCACATTCTGCGCGTCCAGAATGGCCAGGTCGCTTCGATTTTCGGCCACGCGATTCACCAGAACGAGCAGGTAGCCATCTCCATCCGGAGAATCCGCACGGCGCGGCGCAAAGCACGGCTCCTGCACTCCGGAATCTGGCCCCGGATTCCAAATGTGAGCGTTGCCGGTTTTCAGATCGAAGTGGCCAACGGCGCCCAGGCCGCTGCCCGCCATCGTGCTGCTGGGGTCACGGCAGATGACGTAACCGTGACGATAACGGCCCGCGCCCTGGTAGCGATCGTCGGTGCGCGGCATTTCGCAGAGAACGTCCTGCATCTGCGTCGTTTTGTATTCTTCTGTATTGGCGGCGAGATCAAACGTCAGCCGAGTGAGATGCGGAGCGCCCAACGTGGGATCGGCGGGCGTGCCGTCATGATTCGGGAAAAACGCGAACGAATTTCCGCGCGACAGGCAAACGTCCAGGCTGACTTTCGATCCCTCCGTCGAACCGCTCATCATATGCCCGGCGAAGCTCGTTGACCCGCGGAACCAGCGAATCTGGTCGGCCGTGCCGTAACGCGGCACGATCGCCACCACGGTTTCCTTGTCGCGATGCCAGGTATAAAACGGCCCGCCCTTTTTCAGTTTATCCACGTCGGTCAGCAGCGGGAAAAACGGGAAAATCACGTGGTCGTTGGAAATGGCGAAGTCATGAACCATCCCCGGCCACGGCGCGTTGAACCACACTTCGTGCTTCACCTTGCCGTCCGGCCCGATCACGTAATACACCACGTCCGTGGTGCCATCGCCCTTGGCTTGATATGCAAACGTGAGCAGTTCGTTGGTCACCTGATCCAGATGCGGATGCGCCGCAAGCCACACGGACTTGATTCCTCCACCGTAGTCGAAGCGTCCGCGCGTTTCGAGTGTATCCGGATCGAGCTCGTAGGGAAGATCGTCCTCTTTCAGCGCCAGTAGCTTGCCCGCGTGCCATACCACGTTCGTGTTCGCCGTCCCGGGATTGCAATCGCCGACGAGCGGATCGTGTGTGTAGCGGTTGCGGTAGCGCCCGAAAAGTCCGCGGCGGTGCTTGGCCTGCAACTTGAACCGCGCCGTGCGCACGTAGCGGTTTTTGTAGTCCACATGCCCATTTTCGAAGCGGAACATGTTGACCATGCCCTCGCCGTCGATGAAGATGTCGTCGCCGATCAGCGGCGGATATTGCCGGTCCGGCCCGCAGCGATACAGCGTGCCATTCAAATCCTTGGGCACTTCGCCATAAGTCACTTCGCAATCGCGGAGGTCAGACTCCAGCCGCAACGGCGCGCTGAAACCCTGATATAGAGGAATGTCTGGAAAGCGAACCGCGCCCACCGCAGATAGCTCTTCAAGATAAACGCTGGACATGATGACCTCCCTCGCCGCGTCGTTTGCGCCCGCCAACTGTCCCGAGCCCTCCGCGGACTTTCGCCTCGATGGCTGGCAGCGCGACGTTCGCGCGTATTGCGCCTTCGCGTCGCTTCCGCCCTCGCTGCGTCCAATCAACTCAACCGGAAGCCGCCTTATGAGGGTCATGCTAGTCGCCTGCAATCGGCGTGTCAATCGGCGGCGCGAGCCGCTACACAGTTAACTGTCCTCCTGAAGGAGCCGGAGTTCGCGGAGCGGCTACTGGGCTGATTCGCGGAGGAGGACGACGTCGGAGGTAGATTTGCTGCGGCCGATTAGGAGACGCTTGTCGTCTGGCGACCATCTAAACTCGCCGATCCGCTCTGAGGAAAATTTCGTGATCTGGTGGCCCATCGAACCATCGAGAGGCTCTACCCAGAGGTTCCCAATGCCCTTGTCGGCAACCGTGTAAGCTACGGCCTTGCCGTCCGGCGTGAAGCTTAGACTGAAGCCCGTGTAGCGCGGATCCAAAGCCAGCAGGCGCGGCGGCGATTTTCCCTCGGCTCCCAAATCGACAATTGCGAGCTTGGATTCATTGCTCATCGTCGCCGGATTTGAGATGGACGGGACGTAGGCCAGCATCTTGCCGTCAGGCGAAAGAGCAAATCCGGCAAAGATGGAATGAGGAACCGCGCTCCCCGGAACAGCCTCTGGCGTGCCGCCGTCAATCGAAACGCGCATCAGCTGGTAGTCCGATTCCTCGTCGTAGTACACCCATTTGCCGTCCGGCGAGCACGCCGGAAATAAGTCTTCGCTTCCGTGCGTTAGCTGAATCGGATTCGATCCGTCGTCATTGGCTCGCCACAGAGCCATGGAGTTCGTGCCTTGATGCAAGGCCCGGGAGAAAACAATGTAACGCGCAGCCGCGCATTGCGTGGGCAGGAGAAACAACGCGGAAGGCTGACTTAACAGCGTCACCGAGGTTCCGCCATCTGGCGAAGTGGTCACGATCTTGTCGCCCTCTCCAACCAACAGTTGATTGGGCGACATCCAGTCCAAACCCGTTACCATTTGCCATGTGGGCACGTCGCCAACGGCCGCTGGCGTTCCCTTGCCCGAGCCAGGCAACACGTCCACTTCTCCGGAAGTCTGTACCTGCACGGTTGACAGCGCCTGGCCGTCGGCGGAGACAGTGAGCGTGGTGTAGTCGTTCGTGTCGTTTGTGATCGTACGAAACGCTCCGCTTGGGTAGGAAATAAATCCGATCTGCGCGTGCGATGGGATGCTGCCCACAGAGATCGTGTCGGAATAATCCACCAATAGGCCGCGGCCATCCGGCATCCAAGCCAATTCGAACGGCTGCCTTTGTCCGGATTCTTTAAATGCGCTGACTTTTCCATTGGCCAGGTCGAACATGGCAATTCCGCCACGGCCACCGGCTGGGCGCTGGAGACTGTAGGCAATCCGTTTCCCATCGGGAGACCAAGCCAGATTGAATCCTCCATCAGTGGAGCTCGTGATGCACAAAACCTTTTGGGCCCCGCCGTCCAAATTCGCGGTGAGCAGCCGCCATTTGTTCAAATCCGGGTCATTGAAACGCCCGAAGGCCATGAGCTTGCCGTCCGGGGAAAAGGTTACGTTCGTGTCGACGTCTCTCGAGATGGCCTGTGGCGATCCGCCCAGCACCGGCGTGCGATATAGATTCCAGGAAGTTAGAGTCCTATCGGTGGCACGGCGGAAATAGATGTAATTGCCATCGGGCGAAAAGGCCAACGACCGGTAGGTGGCCTGCGCGGGCGGAATGACCTGCGTGTCACTGTCCGTAGGAATGTTGCGCAACCAGAGGCTTTCCTCGCCATTGGCGTCCCGCACGCTGAGGATGAATTTACTGTCGGGCGAAATGGCGGCCGCCGCTGCCTCGCCGGAATGGGTGATCTGGGCGATGCTAAAGTTCTGGAAGGGCATGCGCTGAACGGCTGCGGGCCGGGCAAAAAAGGAATACACGCCCCAAGCTGCGGCGCCCAAAACTACCAGCACGATGACTGCCCCGCCCAAGGAGGTCCACTTGTGCCGACGGGCGGCCGCGACGACCGCGGAACTGTCGGAAAGTCTGCTCGATGCAGGAACAGTTTCGAGACGCGTCCTGCCCGAAGGCGTAGCAGCGGCCAGATCCCCAGCCACCGACGGCGCAGCATCTGTTGTAACCACCGATCGACCCGAATCCAGTTCGCGCTTCAGTCGCTTGAGGTCCGCTCGAAGTTCCGCCGCACTCTGGCATCGCAAGTCGCGGTTCTTCTCGAGCGCCTTGTTGATGATCGTTTCGAGCTGCGGTGGCAGGTCTGGGTTTAAGCGAACCGGAGCGACTGGCGCGCGGTTCAGGATCGCCTCAAAAATCACCGCCGAAGTATCGCCTCGGAAGGGCAGCGATCCGGTGCCCATTTCGTACAGGACGATGCCGAAGCTAAAAAGATCGGTTCGCGCATCCAGTTCCTTCCCGCGAGCTTGCTCCGGTGACATGTACGCCACCGTTCCCAGCGCTGAGCCCGGGCTGGTCAATTGCTCCTCCGCAACCTGGGTCGTAACGGTCGAAGCTGCACTCACGGACGATTCTGGCACGGCCCTTGGCTGCGCCATCACTTTCGCCAATCCGAAGTCGAGAATCTTCGCGTGTCCGCGGTTGGTTACGAAAATGTTGGCTGGTTTTATGTCCCGATGAACGATTCCCCGCACGTGTGCAGCGTCCAGCGCATCCGTAACTTGAACGCCGAGTTCGAGAATTTCCTCCACATCCAGCGGCTTTCCTCCAATCAAATGCTTCAGGGTTTGACCTTCGAGAAGTTCCATGGCGATGAAAGGTTTTCCATCGGCCTCGTCAACTTCATAGATTGTGCAAATATTTGGGTGGTTGAGCGCGGACGCGGCTAGCGCTTCACGCTGGAAGCGTTCGCGAGCAGCGCGATCCCTCGCAAGCTCTTCGGGAAGAAACTTCAATGCGACGTGGCGGTGCAGCTTGAGGTCTTCGGCCTCGTACACCACACCCATACCCCCGCCGCCCAGTCTTTCCACGATGCGATAGTGCGAAACTGCCTGGCCAATTAGGGAAGGTGATGATTCTGCCATCGCCTGGTCATCTTAAGTTGCGTGTTTGAGGTAAGTCAACGAATCTGCATCCTTGGCGTAGCGGAGACCTCCGTACCGGTCCTGCGGCGGCGGAGTTTAGCAGTTTTGCGGCGGATTTCACCGCGCTTTGAAATCCGGGTCGGTTTTCACACCGTGGTCCATGAATTCGAGCCAGAAGCCCTGCGGATCGGCCACGAACATCGTGCGCACAGTTTTGGAAATGAACACCGGCTCGTCGGATGTGCTCGCCGTGTGCAAGTGCGCCGCGTGAATTCGCTGAGCCATCACGTCGTCATCCTTGGACATAAACAGGAAATGCGCCGCGCCAGGATCCTGAAAGTACGGGCGCTTGAAGTGCTTGCTGTGGTTTTTGTATTCGATCAGTTGCATGACCACGGGCGAGCCGGGAACCATGGCCATGGCTATCCGGAACTGGTTGTGAATGCCGGTCAGGTCCTCGTAGCTCTTGTTGCTCATCCACGAAGGACCCGCCCAAAATTTGAAGTCCGGTCCCACCAGGCTTTGGTACAGGCGAGCCGTTTTCGCCAGATTGTCCACCACGATCGTCACGCGCGCGCCTAGCACGTTGCTTCCGGCCGCGGCCGTCGATGGCGGCTCCGGCGTCTCCTGAATCAGCTTGACGGGGTATCCATCCGGATCGCGCACCATCACGGCGCGAATTTTCCCGGTCATGCCCGGCCAGCCCGTTAGCCCCACGGGATTGCCGCCCGGAGTGATCACCGGATAGCGCTCCGACTTCAGCACCGCCAGCGTCTTATCGAGGTCGCGCACGTAGAGCGTCAGATATGACGCGCCAGGGTCAGTCAAAGCTGGATGGAACGGGTAGCGCGGAATGCCCCGAATGTCGATCGCCTCGATGGTCATTTCCGGACCGCCCGGTTTCGCCGCGGTGCCCGGAATCGGAAGCAGGGCCACGCGGCTTACTTGAGCCAAGGGGTTCTTAGTGCCTTGCGACAATGCCGCGACGATCTGCAAACCGTGATTGGCGAAAAACGGGCGCGGGGCTTCGCGCTTGCCGATGAGCTCCAGGCCGATCAGGTCGTGATAAAAGTGGATCGTCAGCTGCTCGTGCCCGATCTGCCGCCCGAGGTGCCCGGGGCGCAGAACGTCTCCCGGAGGCGCAATTCCCGAGGGAGGCGCATCGAGCGTAGCCCAAGAATTCTGCGCCGAGACAAGCGGTGCAATCGCCGCCATCGCTATTAAAACCACACCCATCCCGACCAACCCGCGTACCGTGCTCTTCCAAAATGGAAATCGTGCGCGCACCTGAACCCCCTTGCGGCCTGATCGAAAAATTTGCGCCAAACCCATCGCCATCCGTCTCATCGACCGTGCAGAATCATACGCTTCCGCGCCTCGCGCCACAACGGATACGCGCTTCGAATACTACCCGGCGCGCCGTACCCGTGGCGAGTTACCTCAACTGCGATTTAACTCTAATGGTCGGATTCGGAATGGGCGCCGACGCTCTCGTCGGGAACGTCGCCAGAGCGGCCCTTTACACGGTCGTAGACGCTGTATTGGCAGGTCGAGCCGATGGCCAGATTGTAGTACGTGGGCACGCCGAGAGCAGTGCGCAGCTCGTCGTTGAATTGCCGAAGCTCGCTAAGCTGGTTGACGCGAATGGGGATCTTTTTGCCGTCGTGCGTAAGCAGGAATTTCTGATAGCCTGCGTCCCAAAGCCGTGTGAATTGCCCTTGCCACATGATCGATGGGATTACGGTCATCTGAAACTTGCCGTTCGGCAGCTTACGCAACTCCGCACCGCAATTATATTTCTCGATTCGGACCACGCCCCCGGAACTGCGGACCAGAAAACCCTTGGACGAAAGCGATTCGATCTGCGGTTGCTCGAAGTACTTACTGACGTACCACATAGAAGCTCAGCATAGGGACAGCGGTAGGGTCCTGTAAAGTGAAAAATCTGGTTCCCGGCGCCTCATCGGGTCATCAAAGCTTGCAAGGGCATGGCAGCGGGACACTGGGAGATTCCGTTAGGTTGCGAGAGTAGGATCTTTCGGAATCTGCTAAAATCAATTGAATAAGCCCCATGCGTGATATTGCACGATAGAGGCGCGGCGCACAAAGGTCCGCCACGCGCCGAAACTCGGCAACTTAAACCGGGCTTCGGGGCGGTTTGAATCTCGCGATGCGGTGAGATAAAAAGTGACCACAGGCAAACCGGTAACTATGGCCAGCCAGGCTCCCGCAAGCAGCGGGGCTGGCGGCAGCATTCTTGAAAGTATTGGCAACACTCCGCTTATCCGGCTTAGCCGGATCGCGACGGATTTGCCAGGCGTCACCATTTGCGCCAAGGCGGAGTGGATGAACCCCGGTGGCTCGGTGAAGGATCGTCCGGCGTATTCGATGATCCGCGACGGAGAGAAACAGGGAAAACTGAAGCCGGGCAAAGTGATCCTGGACGCGACCAGCGGCAATACCGGCATCGCGTACGCGATGATCGGCGCGGCTTTGGGGTATCGCGTGAAGCTCTGCCTGCCGACCAGCGCCTCGCCCGAGCGCAAGCAGATTTTGCAGGCATACGGAGTGGAGGTCGTCTACACGCCAGGCGACGAGGGGACCGACGGCGCGATTCGCCGCGTGCAGGAGATTTACAACGCCGAGCCCGATAAATACTTTTATCCCGACCAGTACGGTAATCCCGCGAATCCTTCGGCTCATTACATGACCACGGCACCGGAAATTTTTCAGCAGACGCATGGACAGATCACGCATTTTGTGGCGGGATTGGGCACCTCTGGAACTTTCGTGGGAAGCACGCGGCGGCTGAAGGAATTGAATCCGAAAATCCGCTGCATCAGCTTTCAGCCGGATTCACCGTTTCATGGGCTTGAAGGGTTGAAGCATATGGAAACCGCGATCGTCCCGCCAATTTACGACGCACAGTTAGCGGACGAAAACCTGGCCGTGCACACCGAAGACGCGCAGGAAATGGCCAAGCGGCTGGCGCGCGAGGAAGGAATCCTGGTAGGGGTGAGCGCCGGAGCGGCGCTGTGGGCCGCCATGGACATCGCGCGGAGATTGCCGGAAGGCGAGCGCGCACTAATCGTATGTATTTTCCCGGATGCGGGAGAAAAATATCTGAGCGAACGGTTCTGGAGCGAGGAATGAGCGCGACACCACTGAAGATGAGACAAGAAATCGCGCGGCAGATTCGCGCGCACGGAGTGGAAACTTATCCGCATGAGTGTTGCGGCGCGATGCTGGGCCGCGACGGAGACGCAGGCCGCGAAGTAGCGGAATTGCTGCCGCTGGCGAACCGGCGCGACGACTCCCCGCGCAATCGCTTCGAAGTGACCGCGGACGACGTTCGGCTCGCCGAAAAAACGGCGCGAGAGAAACGTCTAGAGCTGATTGGATGGTATCATTCGCACCCGGATGCGCCGGCCCGTCCAAGCGAGTACGACCGCGATCACGCTTGGCCTTGGTACAGCTATGTGATCGTCGGCATCCAAAAAGGCGAGCCCAAGGATATGACCTCCTGGCGGCTGCATGACGACCGGGAGGCATATGATTCCGAAACGATTGAAACCGCGGAGGAGCGGGCGGGAGTCTGATCATTTGTACAGGGAAACGGTCGCCCATCGATCGTTCGAGTCGAGCGCGCATTCATCGGCAAGATCACGAAGGAGGGATGGCGGATGGCAGTCAAGGTAATCATTCCCACGCCGCTGCGGGCCTACGCGGGCAAGCAGGAAAGCGTTGAGGTGCAGGCAGCGACGGTAGCGGAAGCGCTTTCCGGCCTCACCAGCAAATTTGGGGATTTGAAGAAACATCTGTATACGGAAGATGGCCGCCTGCGCAGCTTCGTCAACGTCTACGTAAACGACGAAGACATTCGCTATCTGCAGAAGGATCAGACGCAGTTGCGCGAAGGAGACACGATCAGCATCGTGCCATCGATCGCCGGCGGCCTGTTTTAGAGATTCATCATCGGAGAATGGCAATGGCAACGAAAATAGCAACGCACGCGGAACAACAGACCGCGAAACCCGCCGGGGCGCTTTCAAACGAAGAAGTCCTGCGCTATAGCCGCCATCTGATCATGCCCGAAGTGGGCATGGACGGCCAACTGAAGCTGAAGCAAGCCAAAGTGCTGTGCATCGGTGCGGGAGGTCTCGGCGCGCCGCTGGGACTGTATCTAGCGGCTGCTGGAGTTGGCCGGATCGGGCTTGTGGATTTTGACGCGGTGGATTTAACCAACCTTCAACGGCAAGTTTTGTTTGGAACGAGCGACGTGGGCCGGCCGAAGATCAGCGCCGCAGCGGACCGGCTGCGCAATCTGAATCCCGACATTCAGGTCGATACGTTCGAAACGCATCTGACCAGCGAGAACGCGCTCGATATTTTGAAGGATTACGACATCGTTGTAGACGGCACGGACAATTTTCCGACGCGTTATCTGACGAACGACGCGTGCGTGCTGCTTGGCAAGCCGAACGTCTACGGTTCGATTTTCCGGTTCGAGGGCCAAGTTACGATTTTCGGCTATCCAGGCGGGCCCTGCTACCGCTGCCTGTATCCCGAGCCACCTCCGCCGGGACTGGTGCCCTCGTGCGCGGAGGGTGGAGTCCTGGGGGTGCTGCCCGGGATTGTCGGCACGATCCAGGCGTGCGAGACACTGAAGCTAATCATAGGAAAAGGCGAGCCGATGGTTGGCCGCCTGATGCTGTTTGACGCGCTGGCAATGAAGTTTCGCGAACTGAAGCTACGCAGAAACCCAGAATGCCCCGTGTGCGGCGACCACCGCACCATCACTAAACTGATCGACTATGCCGAGTTTTGCGGCGTTCGTGGCGAGGAGGCGCCTACCAACGTGACCGACATTTCTGAAATCACCCCGCGCGAGCTCAAGACGCGCATGGACCGCGGAGACGATCTGTACATTCTGGATGTCCGCGAGCCTCACGAATACCAGATTTGCAATTTGAACGGGCATCTGATCCCGCTCGGCGAACTTCCGCAGCGCGTCCACGAACTCGATAGCTCGCGCGAGATCGTGGCCCACTGCCGCAGCGGCAAGCGCTCGGCCGAGGCGGTGGATTTCCTCCGCAAGGCAGGCTTCGCGAAAATCTGGAACCTGAAGGGCGGAATATTGGCATGGTCCGACGACGTCGATCCGACGGTACCGAAATACTGAGCGCCGAACAGTCGCGCCGACAACAAAAAAACGGTCGCTACGGAATCAAAACGCACCAGGGAGGAATACATGGCTACAACCCGTATCGAAATTCGCACCGACGGATCCATCCGCATTGAAGGCGATTTTGACATCGTCGATCAGAACGGCAAATCGTTCGGACTGGCTGGCCGAACCAAAGTCGCCCTTTGCCGCTGCGGGCATTCGGAAAACAAACCGTTTTGCGACGGATCTCACAAGCGAAACAATTTTCAAAGCGTGATCGAGGCCTTCGATCTGCCGCCAGTGCAGACGAAGCCATAAGGGACTGTGCCACTTAGGTAAGATGCGAACGCATCGGTAACGTTTCTACTCACCTCTAGAGGACGGCCAGTGAACGCTATCATCGCTGGCCGCATTCCCGCCGCACGTTATCCATTGAAAGACTGCGACTTAACGCCCTGGATAGGGGTGTATCAATTCGGCATAGCAGTTGCTGCTGAAATACAGGGCAGGTGTCAACTCTGGGGGCAGAGTGAGTTCTTCTGGGCAGTTTTCACGACGTTTTCCGTATCGCATCGTTATAGCTTCCTTGGTGGCCGTCGTCGCGTACGTAGCGATCCTGTGGGGACTTCGAACTTCCTCTTACGCGGCCGATCCTCTCCTGGGCACCTACCTGGATATGGCGGGGAGCCTGATCGCCTTCACATTCTCCGCCAATGCGATGATGCGCTTCCGCGGAACGCACGACCGCATCTCGCTGATCCTTGCGTTTGGGTTCGTGCTGGCCGGCCTCATCGAAGCAGCGACGGGGATGACTTCCTATCGCGGCATGATGGCGGCACCCGGCCATTCGACCGAGATTTCACTGGGGTGGTTCGCGGGGCGGACTCTGCTGGGCGTGGTGCTGCTGGTCGCTCTGGTAGTGGAAAAGCGTCTACCGGTGGCGCGTGAACCGGGCAAGGAGATCGCCGCGGCGACGATGATCGTCGGCGCAGTAGCGTATCTGACCAGCGCGTTTTACTTTATGCTGCCGCAAGTTCCGAAAATTCAGCCGGACGCGGTGATACCGCGGCCCTGGGACCTCCTGCCCGCGGCGATTTATATTGCCGCAACCATCGGATACGGACGGCGGCTGCGAAAGGCGAACACGTGGCTCGACCGGTCGCTATTTGTCGCGGCGGGACTCAACGTGATTTGTCACCTCACGATCAGCGAGTCCCAGCACATGCTCGATGCGTGCTACACCCTGGGGCACGCGCTGGTGGTGTTCAGTTACGTGGTGGTGCTGGGCGGAGCGCTGCTCGACAATGCACAGCTTTTCGATCAAGTGAGCCGCCTGGCGGCATCCGATTCGCTGACTGGACTTGCGAATCACCGGCACATGATCGAGGTGCTTGAGAACGAGATCGAGCGTTCGCGGCGAACTGGACGGAGTTTCGCCGTGCTGCTTTTCGATTTGGACGGGCTGAAAAAGATAAACGACAAATTCGGGCATCTGGTGGGCAGCAGGGCGATCAAGCGCGTGGGCGACGTGATGAGCAGCACTTGCCGCGCGATTGATACGCCGGCGCGGTACGGAGGGGACGAGTTTGCGCTCGTTTTGCCGGAGTCGGGCGAGCGCGAAGCGGAACAGGCGGCAATGCGCATCTGCGAGCGCCTGCAGAATGACGGCGAGGAGCCAAGGTTAGCCATCAGCATGGGGCAAGCGGTTTATCCGATGGACGGGACCACGATCGAGCAGCTTCTGGGCGCGGCCGACACAGCGCTCTACGACATGAAAGGACTGGGCCAAAAGAAACTACGCCTTAGGCACGTTGCAGCTTGCCTTTAAAAAAAAGGGGGAAAGGCAGATGCCACTTGGGATGGGGAGCCCAAAGACTTTTACCGGAGCACGAAGGGAAACTCGCATACCAATGGAGGTAGGGGTGCGGATCAGCGGGCATTCGGCTCTGCAAGAGATGGAGACCACGTTCACAGAAAACGTCAGCTCGCGCGGCGCGCGCGTATGGAGCGTGCAGCGATGGAAACCTAACGACGAGCTGATCATCAGCACGTTGCCCGGATCGTTCCGGTCGACGGCGCGTGTGGCCTATTGCCGGCCGGCAAAAGGAGCGGGCTTTGCGGTGGGGCTGGAATTCGTCGAACCCACGGGAAGCTGGGTGGTCGGCGGCACGTTCGAAAATTAGCACGGCGCGGTCGCTTTAAAATCGCGAATGCGAGCCAACGCTGCTTCCGTTAATTTTCCAACGATGGTGATTTCCTACTGCACGAACCCGACGTTGGGTTCCGGTCCAGGACCTGGTCCTTCCGGCAAAGCGCCGAACTGCGCTTCGTAGCGCGAGATGTTTTCCTGCAGCGCGCGGAGCAATCTTTTCGCGTGCCGCGGGTTCAGGATCAGACTGGCCACCAGCTTGCCCTGCGGCACCGTGGGAAACAAATAGATAAAATTTAGAGTGAACTCCTCCGCGTTGTGATGAACCACAGCGAGATTGGAATATTGGCCCAGAAGTTCCTTCTCGTCGGCTTTGATCTGGACTTGCTGCTGTTGCGGTTTCGGCGATTCGGACATCGCATCTCCTCAGCTTCACTTTAAGCGAAATCGATTAGCCACTATAGCAGAGCCTCGAATCGGGCTCGATGATTTTCGCGAAGACTGAGTGCTTATCCCGATTGACCGTGCCGATAGTTAAGCGTAGTTTAGATAAGAAGTTCAATGTAGTTAAGAATGAGCGTCTCGTTGAAAGGGCAGGTTACCGCACCAACGAAGCAGTAGGGCAAATAAAGCTGGCGCTCAGACGCTCTTTTTCTCTTCATGAGTGAGATAAATTCACAAGTGAAACCAACGGAAGGGCCTGGGGACCGATCCCGCCAGAAGGCCGCTTCGCATCCCAACCATCTTTCGCTGGAAGGGCTGCACGGCAGCGTAGCCGTGCCTCATCACCGCGCGAGTTTCTGGAGGCAGTTGGCCGCCTTCTTCGGCCCGGCCATTCTCATAAGCGTGGCTTATATGGACCCCGGCAACTGGGGCACCGATCTAGCGGGTGGCGCAGAGTTCAAGTACGGCCTCCTGTGGGTAGTTGGCCTAGCCAGTCTGATGGCGATTTTCCTTCAGACGATTGCAGCGCGGCTCGGTGTAGCGACCGGGCGCGATCTCGCCCAGTGCTGCTACGACTGGTATCCCAAGTGGACGCGCGCTCCGAATTGGTTGCTGGCGGAAGTGGCCATTATCGCCTGCGACCTCGCCGAAGTTCTTGGGAGTGCCGTGGCGTTGAATCTGATGTTCGGAATTCCCATCTTTTGGGCGGTTGTGATCACAAGCGCCGATGTGCTGCTGTTACTGGCGCTGCAGCACTTCGGGATGAGAACGGTTGAAGCGACGGTGCTGTTGCTGGTGTTAACCATCGCGGTTTGCTACTTCATCGAAATCTTCGTATTGCCTCAAACGCAGCCCAGTTTTTTGGAGATGGGCCGGGCAATCATCACCCCCCATTTGGGATCTTCCGAGATGGTTTACGTAGCCATCGGGATTATTGGCGCGACGGTCATGCCGCACGTTTTATATTTGCATCCGGCCTTGGTGCAAAGCCGAAAATTTCAAAAAGATGACGAATCGATTCGGAATGCAATCCGTTTTAACACGATTGATGCCGGCGTCAATCTGTCGATCGCCTTTTTGATCAACGCTGCCATTCTGGTGTTGGCCGCGCTCGTTTTTTATGGGAAGAGCGGCGTCACTGTGGCGGGCGGGCAGGTTGTCCAGTTCAACGCTTCCACGGACTGGATTCGGGGAGCTTATCTGACCCTCGCTCCGCTGCTGGGAACAGCGGCCGCCAGTTGGCTCTTCGCCATCGCACTGCTGGCTAGTGGACAGAGCTCCACGATCGTGGGCACGCTGGCCGGCCAGGTGGTGATGGAAGGCTTTATGCACTGGCACATCTCACCGGCGATGCGCCGGTTAATCACCCGCTCCCTGGCTATCGTCCCGACGGTTATCTTCATTGGCATTCGAGGCGCGGACAACGTCAATAACCTGCTGGTTTTAAGCCAGGTCGTATTGGCACTGCAACTGCCTTTCGCGATGTTCCCTCTGCTGCATTTCGCCAGTTCCCGAAAGAAAATGGGGCAATGGCGGATTGGTTGGTTTCTGCTCATCGCTGGCTGGAGTTCCGCGATACTGATAACGGCGTTCGACTTTTATGGCCTGCCAGATGCGGTGATGCAATCATTGCGCGTAATCACTGGTGGGTAGAGAGGAAACCTACGGGATGAGTTGCATCCGGCTTTATTTCACTGTGTTCCCTTTGCTGCTATTCGTCGCCTCGATTGCCAGTGGGCAATCCGCAGCGCCAACGCCACAGACCGCGACACAGCAGCAGGAGCTCGCCGCCAATCCTGCGCGTCCGACGATCTCAACGCCCGCAACGCTCACTCCCGTCGGCTATCTTCAATTCGAGAGTGGCCTTCTGAGCGCATGGCACTCGCCGGAGTTTTCTTCTCAATCGAGCTTCAACGAAGTCGCAAAAATTGCCGTAACGCAACGCGTGCAGTTTCTCGCCGCGACCGAGCCCTTCGCGCGTTCAAGAGTCGGTGGCACGTCCGCGAACGGAACGGGCGATACGGATCTGGGAGTGCAAGCCGTGATCCATCAAGGGGAGGGCCCGCGGCCGACGGTCGCGGTCAGCTACTTTGGCCGCGTGTACGCCGGCGATGCGCCCGACGTGGACATCGGCAGCTATCGGAATTCGCTAATCCTTCTGTTTAGCGCGGATGTAAAGGGCTTTCATTACGATACCAATTATCTGTTCAACGAAATGGTCCAAGGTTCGGTCCGTCGCGCGCAGTTCGCGCAGACTCTCTCAGTATCGCATCCACTGGCGAGGGAATTCACGCTGTCCGGCGAAATTTGGCATTTTACGCAGCCTTTTCTGCGGAGCAACGCCGTCGGCAATCTTTGGGCGCTCAGTTACGCCGCGCGCCCCAATCTCGTGCTTGATACCGGATTCGATCGCGGCCTGACGTACACCTCCACTCATTGGGAGTTCGTCGCGGGATTTACGTACCTGCTTCCGCACCGTCTTTGGCCCGCGAAACGTAATTCCCGATAGCTCGGCTCGCAAAACTGCCATTCACGATCGCCGCTGGGAAATCCTGAAACGATATGCCAGAATTTGAGGTCGCGCGAGTGGCGCTGATCGAGGAGTGTGCGCAACGAATCAGAAGCGAAGCAAAAACCAGCCGAAGAACGGCTTCGGCCCCATTGGAATCATCGCCCTCATCATCGGGATCGTAATCGTTTTTGTTGCACTTGGTTTTGCGGTCAGCCATTGGAGCCAAGTGGCGCGTGAACGCAAGCTGAAGAACCCCGTGCCGCCAACTCCAGCCGCGCTCGCGGACGCAAAACAACTCTACCAATTGCACTGCCAGCGTTGCCACGGAGTGAGCGGCGACGGGCACGGTGAAAAGGCTCCCGAACTGTCCGTGGCGCCAGGCGATTTTGCGGACGTTTCGAAGATGCGCACCGTCGCTGATGGAGAGCTGTATTGGCAGATCACGTACGGACGGCTGCCGATGCCTGCGTTCAAAGACAAAATTAACGAGGAGGGCCGCTGGGCGCTTGTGGACTACATTCGCACCTTCGCGGAGAAGACGCCGGCGCATTCAACCACCGGCGCGCCCTCCGCGAAATCGACGCCGAAGCAATAAACATTTCGTCTTAAGCGGGTGTTATTTCACCTGGGCGAGAGCGTCCGAAACTTCCTTCATGTCCGGAACGGTGGGAATGTCGTAGTTCTTGAACCAGGCGACCTTTCCATGGCGGTCGACGATAGCGATGGCCCGTCCGGTGATGCCTTTATCCGAAAGGTAGACGCCGAACTTGTCTCCCACCGCGCCACGCGGCTGGAAATCGGCGAGCAGCGGATATTGGATGTGCATTTTTTCGGCGAAGGCCTTGTGGGACCAGACACTATCGACGCTGATGCCGAGCACCTGGGCGTCGAGCTGTTCGAAGCGCTTCATATCGTTGACGAAGCAGGTGTGCTCGTTGGTGCAGACGGGGCTCCAATCGAGCGGATAGAAAACAAGGACGACGTTCTTTTTGCCCTGGAACTCGGAGAGTTTTACGTCCTTCTGGTTCTGGTCCTTCAGAGAGAAATCTGGCGCGGATGCGCCCACGGAAATTGCCATGCCCATCCTCCTAAGTCGCTGGCGAGATATAGTTTGTGCGGAAGAAAATTCGCGACTTTTCCACAAACATCATAGCTGAAGGCGCTGGCGGATAACAAACGAGCGTTCGGAGTACGGCTACTTTCTTGTTTCAGCGGCGGCCGCGCTTTCGGTGGAAGGCTAGGCCGCCGCGCCACTCAAAAATCAAGCAACTACTTTTTCTTCCTCGCCGGAGCCGGAGCAGCCGCGGCTTTCATGGGATAGGCCGCGTCGTAGAGGCGGATGATTTGCTGGGTGATGTCGACCTGGTTCGAGGCGTAAATAACCGGTGTTTGCTGCGTGGACGTATCCAGAATCACGGAGAAACCATGTTCCTTGCAGTATTTGTCCACTATGTTCATCATCTTCCGTCCGATGCGGGTTTCAGCATCCTGCTGAGCGTCGTTCAGGTCGCCTTGATCGTCCTGTTGCTTGCGCTGCAAAGTCCGGTTCAGGCGCTGCCCTTGGTCGGTTAAGCGCTGCGTTTCTTCCTGGCTCAACGTAGTTGCTCCGGTCTGCAGGCGATTCTGAATGTCCTGAATCTGCTTCTGCAGGCTCTGAAGTTCGGCTCGGCGGGGCGCGAACTGCGACTCAATCTCGGCATTGGCCTGCTTGCCTTCTGCGGTGTTGGCGATGGCCGCCTGGATATTAATGATACCAACCTTATTCGGCGCGGCGCTGGTCGAAGCCGACTGCGCCCACACGGCGGGCGTCATCAACAGCGCAGCCACAACTGGAACAACCGTTCGGATCTTCATTCTCATCCCTTCTCACTCCCTTATTCGAATCTTGCGGAGAATTGCCGCGAAATTGAAATGCGGGATTATACCGGCCAATCAAGAACATGGTCAATTGGATTCGATGCCTTTTCACCGCGTTCATGGCCCTTTAGCTGAATGTGTGCCACTCCACGCGCAGCGTCCGCAGGCATCTCGCCAAGCCACGCTTTACAACATTTCTTAGACGTACGAGCAGCGATTTCGCCGCTGACGTTGACCCTACCGGACCCACCTGTTATCGATGCCCCTGGCCCGCCTGAAGGTTTGCCTGCGATCTTATGCGTATCGCCCATCGTAGAGATCGCCATCAGCGCGGCAAGGGGACCAGAAGCAGGCGGTTATTATCCGGGTCGACCACGGTCGCCAGATTCAGTTTCGGATCGATCGCCACCGCGTTTGCACCTAGCACCGTGTTGGACGTCTGAGCGCCCCCGAGCGCGAGGACGGATCGAACGCGAGGGCCGATGCAAGTGGGTGCGGAGCCCGTCGGCGGGCAAACGTAAGCCATGATCGACATGGTACGGCTTGGGCCGTTCAGCGTCACAAGCGTGCTGGTCTGGTAGTTGTAATCCAGCGAGGTCGGCGCAATGCCGACGGCCACCTGCGTGGGAAGGAATGTGGCCGGATCGATGATCGAAATCGTGTTCTGCAGGCTATCCGCGGCCAAGAATACCTGGTTGATAGGATCGAAAATAATGCCGCTCGGGTTTTGCAGCGTGCCAGTGATGTCTCCCACTGTCGCATCGGTGGCCAAGTCAACGATGTTAACGCTGCTAGCCTGAGACGCGGTAGCCACAGCGGCGTAGTCCAAATAGGGATCGATCGCCACGGCAACAGCGCCTTGATCTACAGTGGCGTTGCCACTGGAAGACAAAGCCAGCGGCGACAAAGCAATCGTGCTTAGCGTGCTGGAAGTAAACGCCGAACCGAAATTTGCGCTGGTCACCGCCGCAGTGGCGGTATCCGGGTCGATGGCCACTCCGGTTGGGCCGACGCAATCTGCGCCGCACAGCTCGATGGTGGCCGGCGTGTTTGTGCCGGTTTCGTCAATCGCGGTGGCATCGTTGCTTCCATTGTTCGCGACCACGGCAATACCGAGGTTTGGCAGGACTGCGACGCCCTCCGGTGCCGTGCCGACTTGCACGGGAGAATAGGGCAACTCACCTACCGGGCCGAGAGATAGCGGGGAATCGGGGCCCTGCGCCAGCGATACGAGCGACGCCGTGCCATCGCCTGAATTGGTTACGACCGCCAAATCGCGCTCCGTATCGACGGCCACTCCGACGGGCGTACTGCCAACGGGAATCGTCTGCACCACAGTGAAATCCTCGACGTTGGAAACGTTTTGCGAAGGGTCCTGCACGTCGAGCGTATAGCGCACGGCCGAGCCGAGCATCGTAGCCGGGATAAGCGCGGTCAACTGGCGGCACGCGCCGCCCGTGCAGGTGCTAGCCACGGGCGTGGTGGCCAGGGCCTGCTGATCTAGACGCACGGTCGAGCCCGTAGCAAAGTTGCCCGTCACAGTGAGAGACAACGGCGCCGATGAGGTAAAGGTAGTCGCCTGGCTGGTTTCCACCACTTGCATCGGATCGAGAGGTCCGCCGAGTGAAAGAATCGAGACGGAATTTGAGTCGGAATTCACCACGACCGCCTGGTTCATGATTGGATCAACAGCCACGGCCTGAGTCGCCACGGAGCTCCCCAACCCAGCCACATTTTTCAATACAACGCCGCTTTCCAAATTCACGACGACGGCGTTCCCACTGGAGACGGCGACTCCGACGTTATCGAGTGGATTTACCGCGGTCGCGCCATAACCAACGGCGTCAAAAGGCGCGCCGGTGCACGGCGTCCCCGTACAGGGATTCGTTACAGCGGCGACGGAATCATCGAGCGGGCTGAAAGTCGCGAGCGTTCCGGCTGTCGGGTCACTAAGCAAAACCTGGTGCGTCTGGGTATCGATGCCGATACCTTGCACAGTGGTGGATACGGAAAGCGCGGCAATCACCTGTGGCGCACGGCCGACATCGACACCCGGGACAGGATCGCGCCCTAAGTCGACGATACCAATCGTCCCGGATCCACCCGGAGTTACGATGGCCCAATTGAGGCGCGGATCAACGGCGATTGAGGGGTGTGGCCCCGTGCTGAACGAGAGAATCGAACTGCTCCCGATGGTTTGCACCACCGAGAGCACGGGAGCGCCGCTCACATCCGACACGTCGAGCACGGTGGCCTGATTCGTCGATTGATAGGCCACGAGCGCGCGGTGGACGACGGGAGTAACACCCGGAACGGGCTGAGCAGTCATGGGGTTCACGCCGATTGCTATCGGCAGCGAGGGATTCGTTCCGCTACTGATCGATACGGAAGTCGTAGTGGTGTTCAGCGTGGTCAGATCGATCGCAGTAACGGTTTGATCGGTGCTGTTCACGACGAGCGCGACCGGATCGGGCAATTGATCGTCGACGGCAACACCAGTAGGCTGATTGCCAACGCCGATCGTGCCTGCGATCGCATCGGTCGCCAGGTTCACGAGCGTGACGTTGTTGCTTCCCGTGTTCGCGACAACCGCGATTCCATCCGCCTTGTCAACGGCGACTGCCGTGGGATCGGTGCCGACACTGATTGGTCCCGCCACGGGTCCAGCAGCAATCAAGCTTGGGTCCGGCGTGACCGCGAGGTTCATCCCAGCAACGGGCGATACGCCCGCGTTCTTAAGAACAATTGGGTAGAGGCCAGCCGTCTGGAGCGCCGTTCCAGGCACGGTGATCGAGAGTTGTCGACTGCTATTGAGCGACCATGTAACGGCGGCACCGTTGAACGTGGGCGTCGTCAGGTTCGTAGTCGCGCCGGAAAAGAATCCGCCGGTGAGGGTGACGTTGGCGTTGCTGGTTCCACCAATGGATTGAAGGACGCTATCCGGCAACGAGGCCACCAATGCTGGCCGGGTGGCAAACAAATTCATGGTCTGCGCGACCGGTGCGCCAAGCGTTCCATCGGGCGTCTGAACGGTCACGTCCAGCGGTCCAGCTTGCGCCAACTCTGCTTCCGGAATCGTGGCGCGAATCAACGTCGTGCTAAGCAGGGTGGTTGGCACCGCCACCGGGGTCTGGCCATTTGGTCCGACAAAGACTTCTTCCGTCGAAAGGAAGTTCGTGCCGATGAGGTAGATATCCTGCTGCGCCGAACCAGCGGCCGCAACGGTCGGGTCCATGCTGGCGATAGTGGGCGCCGTGGCAGCCACCACGGCGACGGTTGCGGTGGCCGTCTGCGTAGGATCGGCAACCAAAGTTGCCTGGATTGTGACACTTCCGGTAGGTAGGGTTCCGGGAGCGGTGTACGCGCCACTGCCGCTGATCGTACCGAGTCCGCTGACGCCGCAGGTCAAGTCGCTCGAGCTGGTAGAAGATTCACAAACGTCCCAATTTACGCCGGAGGTTCCAGGCCCTTTCACCGTGGCGTTGAATTGGAAAGTCTGGCCAGTGGCAATCGTGGCTGTCGTTGGCGTGATCGAGACCGAAAATCCGGATTGGATAATAATTTCGAAGGTCCCGAACTCGGTCTGATCCACGCAACTGGTTGCAACGGCCAGAGCGACGTTGGGCGATCGCACATCCGCTGGCGCCGTGTAGAGGCCATTGGGAGTGATCGTTCCGTATCCGGTAAGCGGACTGGAAACCGAGGGGATGTTGCACTGGGAGGAACTGACGCCGGGCGTGCAATCGGTCGGCTGTGCGGTTGAAAGAGACGGTGGAAGGCAGACCTGCCAATAAACTGATTGCGCGGTGATTCCGGAAACCGTTGCGGCCAGCTGGACCGAGCCGTTGACGGGTATCGGGAATCCGGTGGTGGCCAAACTCGGCCCGGTGACCGTGACCGCGACCGACGTGGAATTGCCTCCACAACCCGCAACACAGACGGTGAAGATGATCACCGCGCCTAGAATCCACGCTTTCATGCGCATCCCCCCGGGCGTCTTCACTCGTTTTCCCCCCGCGCCGACAATGGTTCGCTCCTTTGCTTCTCCGCAGCTGCCATACCTGGTCCCGATCAAAATGT
This sequence comes from Candidatus Acidiferrales bacterium, assembly GCA_050746725.1. Classification (GTDB taxonomy): domain Bacteria; phylum Acidobacteriota; class Terriglobia; order Acidiferrales; family UBA7541; genus Palsa-295. Next base: position 115,268 of record JBOGMX010000057.1, read on the forward strand.
TCTGCTCACGGCGAAACGCAGCACGGACGGCGCCTCGAACAAACTGGGCGGAATCGTTTGCGTCGACTGCGCCTGAAGAAGAATTTGTTGCAGTTCTGGCTCGACCTGCGTGTTGTAAACGCCAAGCTGCTCTAATGCCTGCCGCACCGCTGGTTGCACGTAATAGCCTCCGAGCGGCGGCGCGATCACTCGATTCAAGCGCAGGTAATTGTACGCGTAATAGATGCGGAACGGCGCCTGGATAATCGGCAGCTGGAAATCGAGCTCGATGCCCGCCGAAGTATGCGGCCGGAAATTCGTCCCCACGGCGATCGGCAAGTTGGTCGGAATGTGCACGCACGGGGTATTCGGCGAGCACGGAAAATCCGGATTGGGATATTGCTGCTGAAGCGGAGCGATCGCCGCGGGGTCCAGCGCCAACTGCGACGGCCGCAAAATACCGCTCATTCCAAGGTCGTTGAAGAACGTCAAGCCGACGTAGTGCTTATAAATCGGAATCCGATATTCGACGTTGGCCACGGCCGTCAGGTCGCCGCCCGGCCGGCTGGGCACGAATTCGAGCACATTGACGGGGACACTTTCCGTGGCCGGCCGGCCTTCATTCAGCAGCTGCGGATTCGTGAACGTCACGTTGACGGTGGTCGCCGACGGAATGTAGACGAATGGCGAGATCGTGTAAAAGTCGAACCCTCGAACGTCTTGCTCGCCGCCCAAATAGTAGCGGCTGTTGGGAGGAACGTCCTTTCCTCCGTAGCCGGTAATCATGTTGCTTTGGAAATTAAACGCGAAGACGTTCCGATGGTGATAGCTCGGATGGTAGTACTTGAACTGGAAGTTATTGCTGACCGTGTTGACGTTGCCGCCAAGCGGCCCACCCTCGACACCCACCCCATAGTAAAGGCTCTTTCCACGGGTTGGATCGATGGGACTGTCCACGCTGCTGTAAGTGATGGTAGGCGTGATCCGGCTCTCCTGGATGCCGTCGAGAGCCGACGGGCCAGCGAGGCTCGTGAATTTCGTCAATTCGAACAGCAGGGTGGCCGAGGAACTGAACGAAGTGATGTTGGTGGTGGACCAACTGTAGGTAACGCCGACGCGGGTAAAACCGGCGTGCGAGAGCTTGCGAAGGGGGTAGCTAGCGAAAAGTGTGAATCCCTTCGAGTCCGTGTTGTAGTTTTCCTGCAGCGCCGGATTGATGGCTACCTGCTGGCCGAAGAGTAGCCCCTCTTGCCGGGCGGTATTGTAGTCGAATTTGTCGTAGAACACGGTGAACCCGGTGGAAATCGGCCGATCGAAGAGGTACGGCTCGGTGAAGCCGAATTGAACGTCGTTCTGGATGTTGCCGAGCTGGGTCGATAGCGTGAGCGTTTCGCCCAGACCCAGGAAATTGTTGGTTTGGTACGAAAACCCGACGAAAGTGCCCGCCAGTCCGCTGACGCCGCCGGAAAAGCTGATCGATTGCTTGCCTTTTTCTTTCAGCTTCAGCGTGATGTCAACGGTGCCCTTCTTCACGTTGCGCTGCAGCTCCGCATCCGCAGGCTTGATCTTGTTGAAATATCCAAGCTGATTCAGGCGCAGCAGGCTGAGCTCCCAGAGGTGATTATTGAAGATCTGGCCCTCGTCGAGGAGCAGTTCGCGGCGAATGACTTTATCGCGCGTGGTGGTATTTCCGACAAACTCGATACGACGGACGAAATACTGCTTTTCCTGGTCGAATTGCAGCGTGATATTCACGATTTTCTTGGCGTCGTTGACGTCGAAAATTGGTTCCGGCACGAAGTCGATGTAGCCGTACACTCCGTAGAGTTGTGTATAGGTTTTGAGCGACTTTCGGATCTTATCGGCGTCGAAAATGTCGCCCGGCTTCAGCGGGAAAAGAGCTTTCAAATATGCTGGCTTGAAAATCAGGCCCTGGTCGGGATCCGAGCTGCGAAACGTCAGCTTGCCCATGCGGTACTGCGCACCCTCGTCAATCGTGATCGTGATGTTGGTAGCCTTGCCGTGCTTAGCTCCCACCAGCGGCCAGGGGCCGGGAATTCCCGCCTTGTTTACGCTCACGGTCTTCATTCCCGTAGCGTTGACATCGACCTTGAAATACCCGTGATCCTGGTAGAGACCTTTGATGCCGACTTCCAAATCCTCGTTGAGCTTATCCTCGTCATAGGTCTTGCTCATGATCGGAATAAACGTAAATCCGAGAGGAATCGCGATCGGGCGGTCATTGTGCATGGACCAAATCAAGGTCTTGTCGGAAAAAGCCTTGTTGCCTATAAATCGGATCGAGCCGACTTTTACCTTCGGGCCCTCGTCGATAATAAACGTAAGCTTTACCGCATCCGTGGCGGGAATGCGCTCGTAAGTGGCTTTGACAGTGGCGAATTGGCGTCCATGCTCGGCAAGCAGTTCCTTGATCACCACTTCCGCGCGTTTGATCTTGGTGGGATCGAACTGGCTTTCCACCGTCATATCGACATGTTTCTGCTTGTAGGCGTCGAGGATGTCGGATTCGGTGATCGATTTATTTCCCTTGTACTCGATCCTCCGGATGATGGGCCGCTCCTGCACGTGGAAAATGACGATTTTGCCGTTCGGGTTATCCGGATCGTTCTGCACTTCCAAGCGAATGTCCTCGAAAAATTGCGTGTTCCATAGAGCGCGGAAATCGCGCCGCAAGGCGTCGACGCTATACGGGTCGCCCGGACGCGAAAAGATGCGCGCCAGCAGCGTATCGCGCTGGATGCGCCGGTTCCCTTCGAAAAATATTTTGGTGATGATGTACTGTTTGTTCGTCGAGGGCTGGGCGGCCTGCCGGGCCCAAATCACAGGCCCCGCGGCAAAAAAAAGCAGGCATACGGCCACCAGGAACCTAGGTGCGCACGGAAAGATAGATCTGGTCGCGGCCGTAGACCTATTCAAGGCCGCAGTCCCCGCCCAAAATGGTGTGCTCCCCTGTGCCGGCGATGTTTGATCCGGCTCGCGCGAGTAGGATTCTTAGTGGGCCACCGGGGTTGCTTCCGCCACGGGCCGGAACGCCAAGACATCGTCGGTGAGATAAATCTCCAGCGACGCAGGCCTCTGCAAACCGCCCTGGATCAGAGCCTCCGAGAGTGGGTCTTCGACGTACTTCTGCAATGCGCGCCGGAGCGGCCGCGCACCGTAGTTTCGATTGGTGCAGGTTTTCTCGAGAATCCACTGACGCGCCTCGGGCGTCAAGACGATCTGCACTTGCCGGTGCACCAACGTGTCGTTAGTCTGGCCCACCAGCAAATCGATGATGTGCAGAAGGTCGTCGTCTGTGAGCGAATTGAACAGGATCACTTCGTCCAGCCGGTTCAAAAACTCCGGATTAAACGCTCGCTTGACCTCGCCCATAACCATGTCGTCCTGGCTCTTCGCCGCAAGCGAAAGGTCCGTCGACTGAAAGCCCAAACCGGACTGCTTCTGCAACTGCCTCGCACCGAGGTTCGAGGTCAGGATGATAATGGTGTTGCGGAAGTCTACAGTATTGCCCAGGCCGTCTGTCAATTGCCCGTCTTCAAAAACTTGCAGCAGGATGTTGTAGACGTCCGAGTGAGCCTTCTCGATTTCATCGAGGAGGATCACGGAATACGGGGTCCGGCGCACCCGCTCGGTGAGCTGTCCGCCTTCTTCGTATCCCACGTATCCCGGGGGAGCGCCGATCAGCTTGGAGACCGAGTGTTTTTCCATGTACTCGGACATATCGAAGCGGATCAGCGACTTCTCGCTGCCGAATAGGAATTCCGTTAGCCGCCGTGCCACTTCCGTTTTGCCCACGCCGGTGGGCCCCAGAAATAGGAAGCAGCCCACGGGACGTCCCGGCGCCTTCAATCCAGCGCGGCTGCGGCGAATGGCCCGGGCAAGCGCGGTGATCGCGCGATCCTGGCTGATAACGCGCTTGTGCAACTCTTCCTCGATGCGCAGGAGCTTCTGCTGCTCGTCTTCCTTGATTGAAGTGACCGCGATTCCAGTCCATCGCGCGACCACTTCTTCGATATCGTCGCGCGTGACGATCCCGGTGGAAGAATCGTCAATCTTCAATTTTTCGCGCAGAGTGCGTAGATGCTCTTTTTCCTTGCGCTCTTCTTCGGAGTAAAAACGCGCTTTTTCAAATTCATGGTTGGCGATGGCCGTTTCCATGCGATGGGTGATGAATTTCACGCGCTTCTGCACTTCGGAGACCTCGTCCGGCAGCATGGCCTGGCGCAGTTTCACGCGCGCTCCCGCTTCGTCGAGCAGGTCGATTGCTTTGTCCGGCAGGAAGCGGTCCGGAATGTACCGATTTGAGAGGTAGACCGCATAGCGAATCGCCTCTTCCGTGTAGCTAACCGCGTGAAATTTCTCGTAGCGGTCGCGCACCCCTTGCAGGACGAGAATGGCATCGTCTTCGCCCGGCGCGGGAACTTTCACAGACTGGAAACGCCGTTCGAGCGAGCGATCCTTTTCAACGGATTTGCGGTAGTCGCCGGGCGTGGTCGCGCCAATGCACTGAATTTCGCCCCGGCTAAGCGCTGGCTTCAGGATATTCGCTGCGTCCAAGGAGCCTTCGGCGGACCCTGCGCCAACAAGAGTGTGAAGCTCGTCGATGAACACGATGGCGTTCTGGCTCTCCATCAGTTCCTTCATGATGGTTTTCAGGCGCTCTTCAAATTGGCCGCGGTACTTCGTGCCGGCCACAATCAGCGACAAATCGAGCGAGAGAATCCTCTTGTCGGCAAGGAACGGCGGCACATCGCCATCGGCGATGCGCTGCGCAAGGCCCTCCACGATGGCCGTCTTGCCCACGCCTGGCTCGCCTATCAATACGGGGTTATTTTTGGTACGGCGGCACAGAATCTGGATGGCGCGCTCAAGCTCGCGGTCCCGGCCCACGAGCGGATCGAGCTGGCCCTCCATGGCCGCTTGCGTCAAATCACGGCTGAATTCGGCAAGCAGGGATGCTTCTTTTGGCCGGTTCACAGGCACCTTCTCTCCCGCACTGCGCGCCAACTCCTCGC
>JBOGMX010000058.1:0-170465 GCA_050746725.1 Candidatus Acidiferrales bacterium
CCATGAGCGTAATCATCGGCCGGGCGCTGCCGGACGTGCGCGACGGCTTGAAGCCCGTGCATCGCCGCATTCTTTTCGGCATGTACGAGCTCGGTCTCACCTCGACGAAGGCTTATCGCAAATGCGCCAAGATCGTCGGCGAAGTCCTCGGCAAGTATCACCCGCACGGTGACACGCCCGTTTACGATGCCCTCGTCCGCCTCGCGCAGGATTTCAACATGCGCTACCCGCTCGTCGACGGCCAAGGCAACTTCGGTTCGGTCGATGGCGACCCACCGGCGGCCATGCGTTACACCGAAGCGCGTCTTTCGAAAATCGCCGAGGAGATGCTCGCCGATATCGAAATGGAGACGGTCGATTTCACTCCCAATTTCGATGAGAGCGAAAAAGAACCCGTCGTCCTGCCCACGCGCATTCCCAATCTTCTCGTCAATGGCTCTTCGGGCATCGCCGTTGGTATGGCGACCAACATCCCGCCGCATAACTTGCGCGAAACCATCGAAGCCGCCATCACGCTTATCGAGAATCCCGAGACACCTCTCAAGCAAATCATGAAGATTGTTCCCGGCCCGGATTTTCCGACTGCGGGATACATTTACGGCCGTGAGGGCATCGAGCAGGCCTACAAGACCGGCCGCGGCAGCTTCCAGGTCCGCGCCAAGGCCGCCATCGAGCAGCGCGGCAAAGATCGCCAGGATATCGTCGTCACCGAACTGCCCTATCAGGTCAACAAAAAAAACCTCATCCAGCACATCGCCGAGCTGATCAATAACAAAAAGATCGAAGGCGTGGCCGACATTCGCGATGAAAGCGATCGCGACGGCATGCGCATCGTCATCGAAGTGAAGCGCGACGAGGAGCCCGAAATCATCCTCAACAAGCTTTTCAAGATGACGCAGATGCAGGAATCCTTCGGCATGATCCTGCTGTCCATCGTCGCCGGCCAGCCGCGCGAGCTCGGTCTGCTGCAGCTGCTGAAGCTTTTCATCGAGCACCGCATCGACGTCGTCCGCCGCCGCACGCAATACGATCTGCGCAAAGCCCAGGAACGCGAGCACATCCTGCTCGGCTACCACATCGCTCTCGATCATATCGACGACGTGATCAAAATTATTCGCGGATCGTCCAGCCGCGCCAACGCCCGCGAAAACTTGCACGACTTCTTCTCCAACAAATCCGTCCGCGTTCTCGTCGGCGGCAAAGAGACCACCATCAAGGGTGTGAAGCTCGATCCGAAAAAATACGACATGCTTGCCGAAGTGGCTGGCCGCGGCGGCGTCACCGCCACGGGCGAAGGCTTCGGCCTCAGCTACATTCAAATCGACGCGATTCTCGAATTGCAGTTGCACCGCCTCACGCAACTCTCCGTCGACGACATCCTCAAGGAGCTGGCGCAAATTCGCGAGCGCATCGCCGAGCTGAAGGAAATCCTCGGCAGCGAAAAGAAACTCAAAGCCGTCATCATCGCCGAGCTGCGCGAAGTGCTGAAATCCTATGGCGATGATCGCCGCACCCAGATCGTCGATCGCGTGGAAGAGATCAAGCTCGAAGACCTGATCAAAGATGAAGAAATGGCAATCACCGTCAGCCACTCCGGCTACATCAAGCGCACTCCGGCCGACGTCTACCGCCATCAATCCCGCGGCGGCAAGGGCCGCATCGGCGCCAAAACGCGCGACGACGATTTCGTCCAGCATTTCTTCGTCGCCTCGGCGCACAGCTACATTCTCTTGTTCACTTCGATGGGCCGCATCTATTGGCTGAAGGTGTACGAGATTCCCGAAGGTGCGGCCGCCACTCGTGGCAAGGCGATCAACAACCTCGTCCGCTTCCAGGACGGCGAAAAGCTCACCGCCGTTGTCGCCGCGCGCAACCTGCAAGAGGAAGATCGCTACGTGTTCCTCGCCACGAAAAATGGCACGGTGAAAAAGACCGCCATCGCGGAATTCTCCAATCCGCGCCCGTCCGGCATCATCGCCATCAATCTCGATTCGGGCGACGAGCTGATCGGCGCGAAGCTTACTGACGGCAAGCAGATGGTTTTCCTCGCCAGCCGCGAAGGCCAGGCCATTCTCTTCCGCGAAACGGAAGTCCGCGCCATGGGCCGAAACGCCGGCGGCGTAAACGGCATGGACCTCGCGAAAGACGACGTTGTGGTTTCCATGGACGCGGTCCAGCCCGATTTCGGCATCATCAAAAAGGAATTCAACCAAGAGACGCAAAATCTCGATGAGCTCGAAAGCGACCAGATTCGCGAGTCGCTCACGTCGCTAATGCTCACCGTTTCCGAAAAGGGCTACGGCAAGCGCACGCCGCTCGCCGAATATCGCGTCACATCGCGCGGCGCCAAGGGCGTGATCAATCTCAGGTCAACCGACCGCAATGGCCCGGTCGTCGCCGCTCTGCAAGTTCGCGAGGATTCGGATGTGATGATCATCACCGGCCACGGCAAAGTGATCCGCGTCCACTCCGCGGAAATTCGCGAAGCGAGCCGCTCGGCGCAGGGCGTCCGCCTGCTTCGTCTCGAAGAGGGCGACCGCATCGCTGCCGCCGCCGGCATCCTCGAAGAGGAAGAAGCCGCCGCCGCGGTCGCTGCTGCTCCACCCGAACCCGAAAAGAAGTAGCAAGTGGCGGAGGTGCCCGAAACTTGCCGCTCGTCCACGCGATGGGGGAAGATTCTCTCGGGGAGCACCGTTCTCCGTAGCGCAGCGGCATCGCGCTCGTGTCATCCCGAACCCAGCCCCGACGATCTCAGTCGGGGCTGGCGGTGAGGGATCTGCTTTCGACATTGCGGTTGCCATTTACCGTGCGCCAAGCCGAAGGGCACCCTAAGCCTATTTGCGAAGGCGGCGAACTTTGGGCGCGCCTTCGAGTTCTGAGAGACGTATTCCCCGCGCCGACCAGATGTCCGGTAACCCCGCTGACGCGGCATCGAGTCCGCCCTTTGAATCCCTAGTCTAAACGGAAGGCGCGTTTTATAATTTAGCCCGAAAGCAGTTTTGGCCTGAAGGAGTCTCGCCTTTGGCCGTTCCGAAGGACGTCCTAACGAAAGGCGTCAAAGTCCTCAAGCCGCTGCTGCGGCCTAAGGGATTCCGCTTTCGATTTGGCCGCGAGGGGAATGGATCGGGCGGGCCGTACGCTTGGGGCGAGTTTGTCCGAAAGGACCGACGGCTTCAGCTTCATTTCCGGTATAGCTTGGGCCTGGTTCGTTACTACGTCGGCGAAGAAAGCGCATCTCACGAGTCTTATATGCGTGAGCTTGAAGTTTGGGATCAATGTCGCTATCCGGGATTCTCTGACGACCCTCTGGGTGCATTCGTCGGGCTGGCGCATGACTTGAGCTTCGCTAGTGACTTCTTGTGTGGTTCTGCGGCTATGCTACGACAGGCGGTGGCCAAAGAGGCGGCCAACACCGCAACCCGACAAGCGGATCTGATGGCCCGAGATGTCGGCGACAAAAGGAAAATCGATCAATTGCGCCAAAGCTTCCGCGACAAACGGTTCAGCCAGGTCGTCCAGCTAGCAGCGCAACTGAAATACCCTGATCGAATGAGCGAATCGGAACGGAAGATGGTCGGGATCGCTCAAAGGAGGACGGAGCTTCAGCGAAATTCCTAATGCACCGCCGGTGAGATGTAATATCCCGGCCGCGTTCGCACCGTCACATTCGGTCGATCCACGGTCACCTTGATTGTGTGGAACCCGGAACGTTCCCCGCCCGGCGGCTGGTGGCCCAGCGTGTACTGCGCGTGCAGTTCGCCGCCGATTTTGTCCATCGCCTTGTCGATGGCGCGGTCTTTTCTCGGGCTCAGATCGAGCCCGCCGGTGCTCTTGCTCGCCACTTTCAGCGAGCTCGGCGTCACTGCGTTTTTCCCCGTTCGCAGCAGCCAGAGGGCCAGCGCTCCCAGGTTTGCCGGGGGCATTTCGGCTTGCTCTTCCATGGACGGGTTCTGCGGCAAGCCCGGCCGGATCGGGACCGGGAAAGTCCCCGGCGGCCCGATCGGCGCCGGACCAGTGTAGGCGGGAGGCTGGGTAAGCTCGGCTTTGGTGATGCTCAACGACACCGAGTAAATCGTCACGTTGCCCACTTCCGCGCTCCGCAGCACTTCTCCCAACTTGTCCTCGCTGCCGTTGTCGAGCGGTTCGCTGATCACGAACAAAATCCGCCGCCTGCCCGGCGGTTGCTCCTCGAGCATCGAAACGCCCCGAGCCATCGCATCGTAGAGGCGCGCTCCGGAAGTCCCCACGCGGAGGTTGTTGATCGTCTTTTGCACCACGTCGTCATCGGACGTGAATCGCTGCAGCACGTCCACGATATTGTCGAACCCGATCACCGCCGCCCTCGAAGTCTGCCCCATCACCACCTGCGTGAACACGATTCCCGTTTTCCGCACCGCTGGCAGCAGCCCCTGGACCCGCGAACTCGTCTCCACCACCAGTGCGATGTCAAACGGCTGACCGCCCAGATCGAAGTGCGTGATTTTTTGCTGTACTCCGTCGTCGTAGAGCCGAAAATCTTTTTTGCTGAGATCGAGCACCATTTCCCCGGAGCGGTTGCGCACGGTCACGGGAGCGGTAACTTCCGACGTGCGCACGCGAATGCTTTGGACTGCGTCGGGCGGCGGATGCGGAGTCGCGTTGAGCCGCTGGTTTGTCGCGGTGGAAGGAGTGGCCTGCGTGAGCGCACATGGCGCTAGGGTGGCGCACGCGAGCACTGCCGCGGCAACGAACGCGAACCGCATGAGCCCCGGGAACTTGAGACGTAAATTCAGCCGCTGCATGGCGCTCCAACTAATCTGATTCTCCCCGCCGGGCCTTAGTTGCAACGACTTCCGCTTCGGCTCTGCCGGTCGTCACGATGTCAGTCGGGCCACGGGTTGCCATCCAGGGAAATGTGCTAGAGTCGCTGAGAGCATTTTCAATTTCACTTGCCGATGGAAAACATCACCTCGCTCAAGGGGCCAATCGAGACTGTTGAAGGCCAGCTGGTGCTTCGCATTCCGCTAGCGGCCGGCGGCGCTCAATTGATCGAGTGTTCGCGCGGTATCGCGGAAGTGGCTGGCGAATGCCTGAACGTGAGCATTCCCGAGTGGCTCGCGGAAAAACTGGGAATCGAGGCGGGAAGCCAGGTGCGTGTGGACAATTACGACGGGAAATTCAACATTCATCCAGTGAATCATCGCGCCGAGCTTGCGGACGTATTGCGCAAGAAATCGCTGATGCGCGGCGAATTTACTCTCTCTTCTGGCAAGAAAAGCAATTACTACCTGGATTGCAGGCTCACTACGCTTGACGCCCAGGGAGCGCTTCTGACCGGCTATTGCATTCTCGAACTCCTCGACGAAATGCAAATCGAGCCGGACGCCATCGGCGGCCTCAGCATGGGCGCCGATCCCGTGGTTTCCGCCGCCATCGTCGTCAGCGCCCTCGAAAACCGGCCCCTGCCGGGATTCCTGGTTCGCAAGGAAGCGAAAAAGCACGGCCGCCAGAAGCAGATCGAAGGGATGGAAAATCTCGGAGGCAAAAAGGTCGTCATCGTGGACGACGTCTGCACCACCGGCGGTTCTACCCAGGAAGCTATCGACGCCGTCGAGCACGCCGGCGCGGAAGTCATCGCCGTGATCAGCCTAGTTGATCGCGAAGAGGGCGGCTCCAACACGCTCCGCGCCAAATACAACTACCGCTCCGTCTTCACCGCCCGCGAACTTCTCGCTCCTGACTGAAATCCCGGCCACCTTCCGTGGATTCGCAGCCTTCGCCGTCCAACCGTTTCTGGAAGCGTTCTGCTGCGCTTGCGCCCGGCTCTACTGTCGCGCCGGTTACAACCTCGCGCCCAGTCGCGCGATTCCTCCCTCGAACCGCGCGACCGCCGCGCTAGAATCGGAGTTCGCATCTCGCGAGGGGGGAACATGAAGCGTTCGGGTCATCTGCCGCAGGCGCCGCTTGCTTATCAGGATCCGCGGTTCATGGAAAGCAAGGTCGCCAGACCTCTGCGGATTCTCGCCGAGTACATCGACCCGATCGATCGGCTGCGCCGTGCCGGTGTGGGCGACACCATCGTGATGTTCGGGTCGGCTCGCATCCATTCCCGCGACGCCGCGCTCGCGCACCTGAAAACGGTGCGGCGCGACGCGCACGGCCGCAAAAGCGCCGAATGGCGCGCCAAAGTCCGGGCGGCCCGGTCGATCGTGGATATGTCCCGGTATTACGAGGATGCGCGCGAACTATCTCGCCGAATCACTCTTTGGTCCATGACTCTCGGCCCGAATCCGCGCCGTTTCGTAATCTGCTCGGGCGGCGGCCCAGGGATTATGGAGGCGGCCAATCGCGGAGCGATCGAAGCGGGTGGAACTTCCATCGGCCTCAGCATTCAGCTGCCCCACGAGCAAAAACCGAATCCCTACATCACGCCGGAGTTGAACTTCTGCTTCCACTACTTTTTCATGCGCAAGCTTTGGTTCGCGCAAATGGCCAAGGCGCTGATCGTGTTTCCCGGCGGATTTGGCACGATGGACGAACTTTGGGAAATGCTCACTCTTCTGCAAACCGGGAAATTGCCTTCGCGCCACCTGATCTTGATCTACGGCCGGAAGTATTGGGACAAGGTGCTCAACTGGCGTCACATGGTGAATAGCGGAACGATCGACCAGCGTGAATACAACCTGCTTCAGTTCGCTGATACCGTGGAAGAGGCCTTTCAGCGAGTCAGAACGCGCATGGAATCGGATCACTTAGAGCTCGACCCAGGCGAAGAACGCGTTTAGGAATCGGACCGTCCGGGCGGCCCAGCCGCAAACGCCAGACCGCCACGGTTTCGCGCAGGTGCTCAGTTATTCGAAATCCCCAGATCGGCGAGAAACACAGCGTTGAAGCGCCGTTTCTCGTCTAGATCATGCAGCAGAACTACGGGTGCAACGTGAAGCGATTGCTTGCAGTTCCGGCAGACGCTCATTTCACCCTGCAAATCCTGGACGAACCCATCGGTAAAATGGTATTCGGACCTGGGCCTCCGCGCGCGCTTTTCTCCCTTGGTCCCGCAATGGGGACAAGTGTATTCGACCGTGTCCTGAAGAGGATCGCGGTTTAGCGCAGCCCATCCTGTGTAACGAACTCCGACAGTTTCAATGGTTGAACGATCTGTATTGGCCATTGGCCACCTCTCGTGACCTGATTTCCCATCCTCACACCTTGTTAGACGCACGCCTCGCCACGCCAGATGCAGTTGGGAGCGAAAAGCGACCGCGGGCAGCGGAAACCCTTTCGAGATTCTGAAAAACGCGCACCTTATCGGCGGCGGGGAACCTGACCGTGCGAACGGTGTCTATACAAAAAGAGAACGCGCGAACTCCAGGCCATGAGCCGCGGCCCGACAACGGGCTTCGCATCTGCGAGATTGCCCGGCTGCGGCAGTTTTCCTTTGGAAATTCATCTGAGAGCTGGAGGTGCGTCCGTGAGCCACTTGGAAGGTCTTTCGCGCTGCATCATCGAAAGCGATCCAGACTTACAAACGCGAGCGAAACGGTTGCGAAGCAAATCGCTGGCAATGTCGCTCGCAATCGAAGCGGCCGTGGTGGCGGCTCTGCTCATCGTACCGCTCCTCGCGCCGAGCGCATTGCCGCCGGTGTATTTAGTCACCCCCGCATCGCCTTATCCGGGTGGGACGAAGCCGCAACCGTCTCGCTCGCATGCCTACAGCCAACGGCCCAAGTGGACGCCGATCTTTCATCCGACCGTTCAGCGGCCGGTATTTCGTGAAGCTGGAGAACTCTTCGGTGAAGTGCCGCCCGTGATCGGCGAGGCGACCGGTGCGGGCGGTCCGGGACCGGGTGTTCTCGGCGGCGATGGCCACGGCGCCGTCGTAAACCTGGCGCGGCCACAAAGCGCTCATCCGACGAGACCGCTTGCCCAAAGCGAAGGCGTCATGGCCGCGCGCCTGATCCGCCGCGTGCAGCCGGAATATCCGCGCATGGCAAAGTTGATGCGGCTCTCGGGTGCCGTTGAGCTGCGCGCAATCATCGCCGCCGATGGCTCCGTGCGGCAACTCGAAGTGCTCAGCGGCAACCCGATTCTGGCCCGCGCGGCGCTCGCCGCTGTTCAGCAATGGCGCTACGAGCCGACGCGATTAGACGGCCAGCCAGTCGAAGTTGAGACGCAGATCACCGTCACATTTGTGCTGAATTGACGCTGCAGCCCGTTTGGTAGAAGCGCGAACGCGAGCCTCAGAATCGCAACACGATGCCGGTTGAAATGCGCGCGTTATTCTGCGTGTGCCCGAAGAAGTGGGTCGGAATGTAATCGAACTGGATGATTCTCCAATCGATGCCTGGGACGCTCGAGACGATCCGGGAATCGATACCGACTCCGATAGCCATTGCGAACGAACTGCTGGTGGCGCCGCCCCAATTCGTATGCGCGCCGCCAATCAGAAGGTGCGCGAAAGGCGAAACCCGCGCCGGCCAGGAAACCTGCGGGCCGAAAAGATATGTATGTGTGGACCGGCTAAATCCCTGAGAGGTTCCATCGTGCCCGTCAACGTCCGCCACGCCACCGAGCCAGTCGGTGAGCTTATACTGACCCGAAAGCTCCCATCCATTCGAGTTGAGCGAAGGATCGTCGCCCACGTGCATGTAGGAGTATCCCCCAAACACCTCCGCCCGATCCTGCGCCCGCGCGGAGATCGAAAACACCAGCACGAGTCCTGCAATAAGCGTCAGCTTGCGCAACATGAACTTCCTCCTGGGATCAATGGAAATTCCGGTACCGGACTGGGACAACATCGAGATGTCTGACCTGCGAGAGGCAGCGAAAGCATTGACTGGGCGAAGCCAAACGCACCGGACATGACGGAACATTGGATGCATATACACTCCGGCGAGATATTCGATTCCCAGGAGGAGCGCGCCTCGCCAGTTGTGCCGATCAGCCAGAAAGAACTCGAAGAAATACAAAGTTTCAGGTGCACCGACTCATACATTCAGTTTTGCATATATGTGTTATTGTATTCAGTCTTAGTTCTCGCCTTCTTTTGCAAATAAGTCTATATTTTACATACGTTTGACCGCTATGCATGGCGTGGGCACAAACTTGCGAATGTATTCCGCGCGTGTTTTCTCGGGGGCCATCGCTAGAGTGTCCGTGCTTTCACCTAAGATCGTCGGCCAGTTGATCGTGCCATTTCTCGCGAGGTGAGGAGGGTGTATGAACTGGAAGCGGTTTAGCGTTTATGTCGCTCTGCTGTTCGCGCTCGCAGTGAGCTGTCGGCCTGCTTGGTCCCAAGCCACCATATCAACTGGCAGTATTCAGGGCACAGTGACTGACCCTGAAGGCGCGGTAGTTTCAGGCGCGAAAGTCACGATCACCTCCCAGGCGACTGGCAGGACCATTCAAACCTCGACTGATGGGTCGGGCCTGTACAACTCCGGCTCGCTAGCTCCGGGGCGATACATGGTTCACGTGGAAGACTCGGGATTTAAGACGGTCAATTTGACCGTAACGGTTCAGGTTGGAAGCATTTCGACCGGAAACATTAAGCTGACATTGGGAACTCAAGGTGCCGTTGTTGAAGTGACCGGCAACGCCGTTACCGTCAACACCGAACAGGCCCAAATTCAAGAAGTAGTCACGCAGCAACAGATCGAAAACCTGCCAAGTAATGGTAGAAACTTCCTCGACTTGGCCCAGCTTGCGCCCGGTGTGCAAATTCAAGACGGCAGCAACTTTGATCCGACCAAGACGGGGTTCTCCTCCATCTCCTTTGGTGGCCGGTACGGCCGTACGGCGCGTATCGAAGTCGATGGGGTCGATGTAAGCGACGAAACCGTGGGTACCACGACTACCGACATTCCGGAAAGTGCGATCGCCGAGTTTCAGCTTGCGCAGTCCAGCCTCGATATGTCTAACGAGCTGACCTCCTCGGGTGCTGTCAACGTTGTCACTCGCTCTGGGACCAACACCCTGCACGGCGGCGCCTACGGTTCCTTCCGGGATAGCAGCCAGGATGCCACATTCCCAGGTAATGGAACTTTCCAGCGCAATCAGGAGGGTGGAAACGTAGGCGGACCGATACTCAAGGACAAACTCTTCTTCTTCGCCGCCGCTGAAAGGACACTGCAACACGCGGGCGCAGGCGTACCCATCTCGGCTCCATTTGCAGACTTGACCGGCAACTTTCCTTCCCCCTTCAAGGAGGATATGGTTCTCGGCCGGCTCGATTTCCAGGCGACACGGAGTTTGCACCTATTTTATCGCTACAACTATTTCACGAATTATTTGATTCCCTCATTCGGTGGGGCGGCCACCTACTCGTTCTTTGCCAATAAGAACATCTCTAGGGAGCACGTACTGGGAGCAGACTGGTCCAGCGGCGAATGGACCCACAGCATTCGATTCCAATATCTGAAGTTCGAAAACCAGATTACAGATGCCGTGCGAGGCAGCGGCGAGCCATTCGCCGACTTACCAGTCGCTACGGACTTCTTTGTCTCTGGGTTAGCCACTGGGCCAAGTGATAACGCTCCGCAAGTCACGCCCCAAAGCGATCATCAGTTCAAATACGACGGAAGCCGAGTCTGGGGTTCGCATATTTTTCGGTTCGGCATGGCCTACAACCACATCCAAGGAGGTGGCTTCGCGAGCTTTTTTGCGAACGCCCCGCTCGCGCTCAATTTCCAGGACGCAGGCGCCTATGATGCCACTGCCGGACTTACTTGTCCCAACGGCGATACAGGAATGAGCTGCCCGCTCAATTACGTGGCCGAGGAGTTACTAATCGGAAATGGTCAGGGCTACTCCACGGAGAAACCGGCGTTCGGCCGGCCCTTCGGCGGCCTGGGTCCAGACAACCGCCTGGCCTTCTACGTAGGAGATTCCTGGAAAATCTATCCGAACTTCACCCTTACCTATGGAGTTCGGTGGGATCGTGACACCGGTCGAACGGACAGCGATTTGCCGCCAATCCCTGCTCTCAATCTGGTATTGCCCGGGCTCGGGGATCGCGTGAATCAACCGAATTCGAACTTTGGTCCGCAGCTCGGACTCGCGTGGGATCCTTGGAACAATGGCAAGACCGCGATTCGGGCAGGGGTCGGCCTCTATTACGAGAACTCGATCTTCAATAACGTCGAGTTCGATAGGCCCGCACGCCTCCAGACCGGTACGTTCTTCTTCTCGGACGCCACGCCGTGCCTCTTCGGGTCGGCCGGTCCGGTGGCCTTTGGCGACGGAAGCGTTCAGTTTATCCCCGGCGGAAATACGACGTGCTCGACGGGCATCGGCGCGCCCATTCCCGCTTCGGCTGTCGGCGCCACGTGCCCGGCGGGAATCACGGTCGCGCAATGCATGGCTAACTTCCAGTCGGCCTACGTAGCGTCTTACGCGGCCCATCCGCTCAACCCGAATCCGAACTACCTCGGCAACTTGATAGCGCAAGGACTGCCACTGAGTGGGGCGGCCCTCTACGCGCCCAACTTCAAATCACCACGCTCCGTTCAAATGAATATAGGCGTTCAGCGGCAGTTGTCTCCGGGGACCGTCCTTAGCGTCGACTACCTGCGGAACATAGGTGAGGATTTTCTGCTTGGCATCGACGCGAACCACACTGGTGATGCCGCATATCTAAACCAGACCGCCGCTGCGAACGCAATCAATACCACCAATGCCTCATTCGGTTGCGGAACTGGCGTAGCGGGCGTTAATTGCGCGATTGCCGGGGGTGCGACGATCACGGACTATGCCAATAACGGTTTGGATTCCCCAGGTGATCTCAACATCGGTGAATGCAGCAATGCCACCAATGGCATCGGCGTGCCTTGCGCGTTCGGGGGTATCAACCCGAATATCGGCCCGACCGACACTCTGTATCCAGACGGCCGCTCGACGTATAACGCCTTGGAGGTTGAGCTGAAGAAAAATGCTCGGAGCCCGATTCGAGGCATCCGATACCTCAACGGCGTAGTGTCATACACGCTTTCCCGGTTTGAATATAGCGGATCGTCTAACGGACTCTCCAATCCTGGCACGCCCGGAAACCAGGACCAAGACTTCATTGATAACTCGATGGACCACCGTAACCCCAACCGATTTATGGGGCCGACTCTGCTCGACCGGACCAACCAGTTTAGCTTCGGGGGCTACGCTGATCTGCCCGGCGGCTTCGAGCTAGGCACGACCGCCCACTTTTTCTCGCCGCTTGCCGTAACGCCTCTTCTGGACGTGCCGGCAGGTGCGGGATCAATATTCCAGACCGACTTCACGGGAGACGGCACGGTCAATGATCCGCTTCCCATCGCGCAGACCAGCGCTTCGTGCGGTTCGGTAGGTGGCAGCTGCGACTACACAACCTACAAAACCGGCGCCTACGGTCGTACGCTTGGTCCTAGGGGGCTCGCGAATGCCATCACAAATTACGACAACGCGATCGCCGGGAAAACGATTACGCCAGCCGGGCAGGCCCTCGTCAACGCTGGGCTCATCACACAGGCACAATTAATCGCTCTCGGCGCGACGCCGCAAACTATCGCGCCTGCCGACCCTGCGGCAGTTGGCCTCAGTTGGCTCAAAACCATGGACGTTCAGCTTAGCTGGAAAGGACATATTGGAGAGCGGTACACGATTCAGCCCGGCATCAGCTTCTACAATGTCTTTAACTTCGCGAACTTCGACTCTGCTGGCGACACGCTCAGCGGCGCTCTTAGCGGATCAGCCGGCTCAATCGGCTATACGACTGCCACTGGTCCCAACGCACGTACGAACCGGGTAGGCGCTGGTACCGGCGTTTTTGCCCTTGGTTCTCCCCGCGTGATCGAGTGGAACCTGAAGTTCTCGTTCTAGCGTGTTGCTGTATCCGTTCTAGGGCGTCTCGGAATTATCCGGGACGCCCTTTTTTCTGCGCCTATTCCCGCCACTAACCACTCCCCAACTCACCGCTTTCCGCTAAGGCATCCGCGGATTTGTGTAGGGTCTTTTGCGGAATAGACAATTAAATTCAGACCTGTTAGCGTCAGTCGGGGCTGATTTCGCGTGGGCCCATCGGGCACGTTGTGCGCGGGCGGCAGCGCGAAGGAGAGGGGGGGCCTCCTCGGCGATAGTCGAAGGAGAGAGCAAGACGAACATGGGCGCTTACAATCCATCTGCACTCGCGAGTTTCCCGCAACCCGCCCGGGCGGTTCGCCCTGGTTTCGTCTTTTCTTCGCGTAATCATGCGGAATTTGCCCGGCAACCTGCTTCTCCCACCCGGAACACGCAATCGAGTAGAAACACACGCAAGTCGCGGAAAACAAAGGACCGCGCGTGCGTCTACCCGGAACGTCCCGGCGCATGCTCGATTTCGCCCGGCCTTCGCCCTCCTATCTCTGCACGGCGTTGCCGTGAACAACCCTGCGCGCCTGGTGCAACATTTGCCCTTGCGACAGCGTATTATCCAGCAGCGCTCCGAAAAGGCGCCGCATCGCGCTAGACTGCATAAGCGCGTCCACACAAAGGCATAACGACCTTGCCGTCAAAACAAGCAAAGTCCTCGATGTCGCTCAGCGAAGCCATCGGCATCGCCACGGCCAGCCTTTGGGCGCACAAGATGCGCACCGTGCTTACCCTGCTGGGCGTGGTGATCGGCGTGACGGCCGTGATTGCCGTCGTCAGCTTGGTCGGCGGGCTCAACACCTACGTGTCTCGCATGATCTCGAACAACCTCGGTGCGGACACCTTCATGGTCAATCGAGCGCCCTCCATCATTTCCAATATCGACCAGTGGCAGGAAGCCCAGAAGCGCCGCAAATTCCGCTACGACGACTACAACTATCTGCTCGACAACTGCCGCAGTTGCCGCGCCGTCGCCGCCAATCTCAATACAGAGGGCCAGGTGAAGTACGGCACGCAATCGCTTGCCAGCGCGGACATCATCGGATTCACCTACCAGATGCCCGAAGTCTACAAGCGCAACTTAGTGATGGGCCGCTTTTTCACCCATCTTGACGAGATGCGCGCCTCTCCGGTCTGCGATGTTGGATACGACGTATTCGATAAACTCATGCCCGGCAGCAATCCGCTCGGCAAGGAGATCCGTGTGGATTCCGGCGAGTGCGAAATTATTGGCGTGGCGGAAAAGCGCGGCTCGGTGATGGGCCAATCGCAGGATGACTGGGTGATCATGCCGCTCACCACCTATCAGACGATTTACGGCAGCAATGACTCGCTGCGGCTCTGGGTCAAGGCGACCAGCACGAAAACGCTCGATCAGACGATGGATGAAGTTCGCCTTCTGCTGCGCAGCCGCCGCCATGTGCCGTACCTTAGTCCCGACGATTTCGCCATGGAGACGAACCAGTCGTTTCTCCAGCTCTGGAACAGCATCAGCAGCACGTTTTTCGGCGTGACCATCGGCATCGCCTCGATCTCCCTGATCGTCGGCGGAATCGTGATTATGAATATCATGCTCGTCTCCGTCACCGAACGCACCCGCGAAATCGGACTGCGCAAATCGCTGGGCGCTCGCCGTATCGACATTCAGAAGCAGTTTTTGATCGAGTCTTCCACCATTTCCGCCGTGGGCGGAGCCATCGGCGTAACTCTGGGAATCTTGGCGGCCAAGATCGTCACCTGGACTACCGCGCTGCCCAGTTCCGTCGCGCTCTGGTCCGTGCTGATGGGGCTGGTCGTGGCGATCGGCGTGGGCCTGTTCTTCGGCGTCTATCCTGCCACGAAAGCCGCGCGCCTTGATCCGGTAGTGGCGCTGCGATCGGAGTGATGGCGAATATGGCCGCAACGCAAAAATTCGCGGAGCTGAAGGAATCGATTTTATTGGCGATCGATGTGTTACGGCGCAATCGTCTTCGTTCCTCCCTCACCATTCTCGGCATCGTCATCGGTGTCACCACCATCATCACCATCGGCGCGGTGATCAACGGCTTGAACTCCAACGTCCTCGGGAGCATTCAGTCCCTCGGCTCGAGCACCATCATCATCTCCAAGCTCGATTGGGCATCCGTGGGTCGCCCCACGCCGGCCATGCTCCAGCGAAAAGATCTGAATCCGAATTGGGTGAGCGGCATGCTAAAGCTGCCGCACGTAGTGGCCGCTGGTGCAGCCCAGCAGATTGCCGTCTATGTGGGCGGCCAGTCCGGCGGAATGAGCGAGGTTCGGCGCGGCAATTTGCGCGCGGCCAGCGTGATTCTCGAAGGCGATACGCCCTCGATTGCGGACATCACCAATCTCGACCTGGCGCAAGGCCGGTTTTTCAATCAGACCGACGAGGACCGTCATCTGCCCGTCACCGTGCTCGGCCATATCACGGCGGACACGCTCTTTCCCTACGGCGAGGATCCCATCGGTCAGGACGTTACCATCGAGGGCCGGGAATTCACCGTCATCGGAACGATGCAACCCCAAAAGCAGGCTCTAGGGACGGGGGAAAACCCCCAGGACAACACCGCCCTGGTTCCTTTCTCCGTGATTCGGAAAATGCATCCGGAAAACAAAAACATCCTCTTGCTGGCCAAAGCCGATTCCACCAAGGATCTTCCGCTCGCTGTCGATGCGGTCCGCGAATACATCCGCCGCATGCGCAAGCTGCCCTCCGAAAAGGATGACAATTTCGCGCTCATGACCACGGATTCCTTTGTCCAGAGCTGGAATGAAATCTCGAATGGGATTTTCATCGTCATGCTGGCGGTGGGTTCCGTGGCGTTGCTCGTTGGCGGCGTCGGCGTGATGAACATTATGCTCGTCAGCGTCACCGAGCGAACGCGCGAAATCGGCGTGCGCAAGGCCATCGGAGCCCGCCGCATGAACATTCTGACTCAATTTTTGCTGGAGGCTGTGACGTTATCCGCCGTCGGCGGAGCCCTCGGCGTGTTCTTTGGTTGGTCGCTGGTCTTTGTCGCGCGGCTGGCGTTTCCGTCTTTTCCCGCCTCCGTCACGGCAACGCTCGTGATTCTCGGAGTCTCCGTTGCCGCGATGATCGGAATTTTCTTCGGAGTGTATCCCGCCTGGAAAGCAGCGAAATTGAACCCGGTCGAGGCCCTGCGCTACGAGTAAGCTGACTTAGCGGATCGCATAGCGCAGTCGCGAGTGAGTCCCACTGAGGAGGGCGTAATCAGCTCGTCGCAGCCAGCGCTCCGAGTGACTTCTCAAAAGGCGCGCGCGCCACGCCCCTCTCGGTAATAATCGCGGAGATGAATCGCGCAGGCGTTACGTCGAACGCCGGATGCGCCGCTCGCACCGGCGGCGAAATGCGCACCCCGCCGAAGTGAGTCACTTCTTCTTCCGAACGCTCCTCGATGGGAATCTGTTCTCCCGAAGCAATCGAAAGATCGAGCGTGGAAATCGGCGCTGCCACGTAGAAGGGAATTCGATGTTCTTTCGCCAGCACCGCAATGCCGTAGGTTCCGATCTTGTTGGCCGTGTCCCCATTACGCGCGATGCGGTCCGCGCCCACCACTACCGCTCCCACTCCACCGGTCTTGAGGAAATGACCCACCATGTTGTCGGTGATCAGCGTCAGCGGAATGCCGTCTTGGTGCAACTCCCAGGCGGTCAGCCGCGCGCCTTGCAGATATGGCCGCGTCTCAGGCACCAGCACTTCGATCTGGTGCTTGGTCTCCACCGCCATCCGTATCACCCCTAGCGCCGTGCCGATTCCGCCCGTGGCCAGTGCGCCCGCATTGCACTGCGTCATCACGCGCCCGGCTTTTGGCATCAGCTCCGCGCCGAATCGCCCGATGCGCTCATCGGCCGCGCGCCGCTCTTGATGGACTTTCAGCGCTTCCTCCACCAGCGCCGCGCGGATTTCGGCGAGTCCTGCTTCGCCGCTCGACTCGCGCGCTTTGGCGAGTTGCTCGAATCGCCGTTTGAATCGTTCAATTGCCCAGAACAAATCCACTGCCGTTGGCCGCGTCCGCGCAAACGTTTCGCAAATCACGGCGAATTCCGCGCGCAGCTCGCCCAGCGTTTTGGCATTCGACCGCTTCACCCCCAGCGCGATTCCCATCGCCGCCGCCACGCCGATCGCCGGCGCTCCGCGAATCACCATGTCTTTGATCGCCTTGGCCGCCGCGCAATAATCCGTGTACGTGTGGTAGATCACTTCGCCCGGCAGCTTCCGCTGATCGAGCATCACCACTCCTTCGTTCGTCCAGCGAATCGGTTCAACTGTGTGCAATGAGCTTGTCCTCGTGCGGCCCAGGTGAAAAGCGCCCAGTCATCTTAGCGGAGACCGTGCGGGTGAATCGCCCGCCTTTAATGCACGTGCAAAAGATGCTGCGATCCGTACATGGTCACCAGCACCCCGATCACTTGCACGGAGTTGTAGCTGATGTGCAGCAGGAAACTTGAAAACACCGTCCGCGTAACCGCGCGGACGTACGTGAAGACGATCCCCACGATCACTAGCAAGCCGATCTGCCACCAGCCGCCCCAAAGCTGGCTGCCGTGCAGCAATCCGAAGACCGCTCCGGTAAAGACGACTCCGCCCCAGATTCCAAAACTCCGCGCCGCCACGGGATACAAATACCCGCGAAACACCGTCTCTTCCACGACAGGCGCCACCAGCACTGCCGTCAGCATAAATAGAAGCGTAAGAGAGCGCGTTTGGAATATTCGCTCGATGGGCAGAGGCCGCTTCGGCGGGAACGCCGCGCTGGCAAGCGAGACAAACAGCGCCAGCGCGACCCCTCCGACGATGAATCCAAAATACGCCGTGGCGCGCGAAACGGTTCGAAGCCTAAATGGATGCCATCCGATCGTGCTCCAGAATGGCAAATTGCCGCGGTGGCGGATTTGCAGCGCCAGATAACCGAGCAGGGAAAACTCCATCAGGATCTGCGCCGAGATCAGCATGAAGCTCAGATGCGCGCGAATGTAGGAAGCCGGCGCGTGGAAAATGGCGATTTCCGTGCCGATGATGATCAGCGCAAACACGAGAATCACGCCGAACGCAAACGGCACGATGATCGCCACGTCCAGCCAAGTCCATGGCACGTTGAAGTTTTCGGGAGGAAACCACTTTGACGGCGGTTGCAAATTCGCCGGCTGGGGTGCGCCTGGGGGCTGCTCCGAGCCGCCGTTGGGCGGCAGTTCGAGCGAATTTGGCGCCGGTTCGGAAGATTCCCGCGGTTCGGGTGAAAGCGAGCTATTTTCGTCGGCGCTCATCGTTGCGGTTCGGCATCCTCGCTCCATCCTTCTTGCGAAGTCATGTTCTCCACTACATTCACTGTACTGGGATTCTCGCGGTCGGCGCAAGCGCGACGCCTACTGGATGTGACTTCCGTTCGCCTTGGCCAGCGCGCGCGCAAGTATTTGGCCTGTAAAGGATTTTTTCACTTTCGCCACTTGCTCGGGAGCACCCTGCGCCACCACGCGTCCGCCATCCTCGCCGCCTTCCGGACCCAAATCGATGATCCAGTCCGCCTGCTTGATCACATCGAGGTTGTGCTCGATGATCACCACGCTGTTTCCCAGCGCCACCAGCCGGTTCAGCACGCCGAGCAAGTTGTTCACATCGTCGAAATGCAGCCCGGTCGTCGGCTCGTCCAGAATGTAGAGCGTGCGCCCGGTCTGCCTGCGCGAAAGCTCACGAGCCAGCTTCGTGCGTTGTGCTTCACCGCCCGAAAGCGTCGTCGCCGATTGCCCCAGCTGCACGTAACCGAGTCCGACGTCCACCAGCGTCTGCAACTTCTGCTGAATCGCCGGAATATTCTCCAGCACCTTCAGCGCTTCTTCGATCGGCAGATCGAGCAAATCGGAAATCGAGCAGCCTTTGTAGCGCACCGCAAGCGTCTCGGCATTGTAACGTTTCCCGCGGCACACCTCGCACGTCACGTAGACGTCCGGCAGAAAATTCATTTCGATCCGCCGCTGCCCGTTGCCCTGGCACGCCTCACAACGCCCGCCCTTTACGTTGAAGCTGAATCGCCCGGGGCGGTAGCCTCGCTCCCGCGATTCCGGCAACATGGCAAACAGGTCGCGAATCGGCGCGAACACTCCCGAGTACGTCGCCGGATTGGACCGCGGAGTGCGTCCGATCGGCGCCTGATCGATCTGAATCACTTTATCGATGTGCTCGATGCCCAGAATGCCGCGGTGCGCGCCCGGCAGCTCCATCGAATGGTAAAGCTTCGCCGCGAGCGAGCGGTACAGAATATCGTTCACCAGCGTGGATTTTCCCGAACCCGAAACGCCCGTAATCACCGTCAGCAACCCCAGCGGAATCGACACATCGATGTTTTTCAAATTGTTTCCGTGCGCGCCCAGCACGTTGATGGACTTTCCATTTGGGCTGCGGCGTTCAGACGGAATCGGAATGCTCAGCTTCCCCGAAAGATATTGCCCGGTCAGCGACGCTGGATTCGCCGCTATTTCATCGGGTGTGCCGGATCCGACCAAGTACCCGCCTGCCCGGCCCGCACCAGGTCCCAAGTCCACCACGTAATTCGCGCGGCGAATCGTTTCTTCGTCGTGTTCCACCACCAGCACGGTGTTGCCCAAGTCGCGCAGCGTCTCAAGCGTGCCTAGTAAACGGTCGTTATCGCGCGCATGGAGCCCGATGGAAGGTTCGTCCAGCACGTACAGCACGCCGCGCAACCGCGAACCGATCTGCGTGGCCAGCCGGATGCGCTGCGATTCGCCGCCCGAAAGCGTTGCCGCTGAACGGTCCAGCGACAAATAGCCCAATCCGACCGCCAGCAGAAACTCGATGCGTTCGGCGATCTCCCCCAGCGGACGTCCCGCGATCTGTCGCTGCCGCAGCGTCAATTGCCCGCGAATCTTGTCCACGCTTCGGCGCGCATCGCTCAGCGGCTTTGCCGTGAAATCGGCGATGGAAAGCCCTGCAATTTTCACCGCCAGACTCTCCGGCCGCAGCCGCCGCTCCTTGCACGCGGCGCAGGGCGATGGCGACATATACTGCGTCAGCCACTCGCGCACGTTGTCGGAATTGGCCTCTTCCAGAGTTCTTTCCAGATGTCCCAGGATTCCCTGAAAATTCAGCGCCTTCTCGGAATCCTTGCCGCCGCCATTCGACGGATTGCCGTACAGAAGCAGGTTCTGCGCCTTGCGCGATAGTTTTTCGAACGGCGCGTCGAGATCGATCCCGTACGCGGTCGCCGCAATCCGCAAAGTCCGCTGCAAGGACGCCGAGCCCGACCCAGGTCCCAGTCCGCCATCGAATAGCGGTTTGGTCCAATCCACGATCACTTTCGACGGATCGAATTCGTATTTCGAGCCAAGTCCATGGCATTCCGGGCACGCGCCGTACGGCGAATTGAAGCTGAACGACCGGGGCTCGAGTTGCGGCACCGAAATCCCGCAATCGGCGCACGCCAGTTTTTCCGAGTAGACGTTCTCTTCGCCGCCGACCACCGCGATCGTGACTAACCCGCCCGTGAGCTTCAGCGCCGTTTCGATCGCTTGCTCCAGGCGCTGCGCGATTCCGCTCTTCAGCAGCAGCCGGTCCACCACGATTTCGATCGTATGATTTTTTCGCCGGTCGAGCGCCGGCGGCTCGTCCACATTCACCAGCTCGCCATCCACTCGCGCACGAACGTAACCCGTCTTCGCATACTTCTCGAATTCTTTCTTGTATTCGCCCTTTCTTCCGCGCACCACCGGCGCGAGCACCATGATGCGGTCCTCGGGCGTGAGCGACAGCACCGCCTGCACGATCTGCTCGGTCGATTGCCGCGCGATCGGCCGTCCGCATTTCGGGCAATGGGGCGTTCCAATCGAGCTGTAGACCACGCGCAGGTAGTCGTAAATTTCCGTGATCGTGCCGACGGTCGAGCGCGGCGAACGGGTTGTGGTTTTTTGCTCGATGGCAATGGCCGGCGAAAGACCCTCCACCGAATCCACTTCCGGCCGCTCCATCTGATCCAAAAACTGGCGCGCGTACGCGGAAAGCGACTCCACGTAACGCCGTTGGCCCTCCGCGTAGAGCGTGTCGAACGCCAGAGAGGATTTACCCGAGCCGGACAATCCGGTAATCACCGTAAGCGTGTTGCGGGGAATCTCCAGACTGATGTTCTTTAGGTTGTGCTGCCGCGCGCCGCGGATGGTGATTTTCTGCAACGCCATTTGAAAAGGGCCCTCTACAGGAGCAAATTCGTGGGCTGGGTACAAGTATCCCAGAGTAACCTTTGACGATACAGGAGCACTCCGCGACGGTCAAGCAGCACGCTCAGCAGTCCACGCAAATCACTGCGCAGAAAGCGCTCGCACCCCCTTAGTACTTCGGAGTTTTTACTGGTGGTGGGGACTTTTTACCGAAGGCAAAAAACGCAGCACGTTGAATTTCAGCAGCTTAGCTTTGGTTTTTCGCGTGCGTTGTATTACCGCGTCAGGGGGAGGAAAGCCGAGGATCCCTATAGGGGATTGAGGGCTGGGCCGGCTTCCTTCCCCCGGCCACTTCCGCCGAAACAACCCACCTACCCCTCTCGAATGCACGGCGGAAGTGCATTTCGTCCACATTCGCCGCTCCCAAAGATGGCTTTTCACCGACGCAAAATATCTTGCCGGCACGCGTTCCGGTTCGCGCAAGTTTCGTGTAAATTATAGAGGCTCGCGCAGGTATCGCTGCAACAGAGTTGGGGCGTGGTCCAATCGGTAGGGCACCTCACTGTTAATGAGGACGGTGTTGGTTCGAGTCCAACCGCCCCAGCCAACTCTTTCCGGCCGGATTCGGTTTTCGACTGAGCGCGGGACTTTATTCGCGGACGATCGGGTAGTTTGATTGGGTCCATCCGCGCCAGCCGCCGTCCATCGAAATCACGCTGGTGTAGCCCATTTTTTGCAAGCTCTCCGCGGCCAACGCGGAGCGAAATCCTCCGCCGCAATAGAGCACGATCGTGGCGTCTTTCCCAGGCACGGTTTTCTCGATGTCGCGCTCGATATGTCCGCGGCACATGTGAATCGCGCCGGGCAGATGTCCGCGCGCCCATTCGGAATCCTCGCGGGTATCGATCAGGACGAATCGTTCGTGCGCGTCGATGCGCCGCTTGGTCGCATGATGATCTTCTTCTTTGATGTTTTTCTTCGCGTCGTTTACCAATTTCAGGAATCCCGCGGAATGCTCCATCGTTCACCTCGCCCTTTCGCCGGGAGCGCGTTAAGAAAACTCCACCGCACGCGCCCGCCGCTCTCATTTCATGTCGCGCCAGTTGGGCCCGGTTTTCGTCTCCACCAACAGCGGCACGCACAGCTTGTGCGCGCCCTCCATTACTTCCTTGACTACCGCGGTGAGCCGCGCGAGTTCCGAATCGGGCGCTTCGAAAAGCAGTTCGTCGTGCACTTGCAAAATCATGCGGGCTTCGAAGTCGCGGGCCAGCCGCTGGTCGAGTTCGATCATGGCTAGCTTGATCAGATCGGCCGCCGCGCCTTGCATCGGTGTGTTCATCGCCGTGCGCTCGGCAAAATTGCGCAGGTTGGGCTGCGGCGAGTTGATCTCCGGAATGGGACGCACGCGACCAAAGAGCGTTTTCGTGTGGCCGATTGTGCGTACTTCGGCGATTTGCGCGTCCAGGAATTTCTTCACGCCGCTGTAGCGCTCGAAATAGGCGGCGATGAATTGTGCGGCCTCCTTGGTATCGATGCCGAGCTGCTGCGCCAGGCCAAACGCCGAGAGTCCGTAAATCACCCCGAAATTGATCACCTTCGCCGCGCGGCGATGTTCCGGCGTCTGCGCCAACGGCCCTACGCCGAAAACTTCCAGCGCCGTGCGCGAATGAATATCCTCACCGCGGCGGAACGCGTCCACTAATACGGCATCTTCGGAAAGGTGCGCCAGAATGCGAAGCTCGATCTGCGAATAATCGGCGGAGAACAGGCAATGCCCCGGCGAGGACACAAAGGCGGCGCGAATTTCGCGTCCCAGCGCCGTGCGCACCGGGATATTTTGCAGGTTGGGATTCGACGAACTCAGCCGGCCGGTGGCCGTGCCCGTTTGGTTGAATCGCGTGTGCAGCCGTCCGGTAGCGGGATGAATCAGCCTTGGAAGTGCGCCCGCGTACGTCGATTTCACTTTCGCCAGTTCGCGATATTCGAGCACTTTCTTGGGCAGATCGTGAGTGAGCGCTAATTCGTCCAGCACTTCCGCTGCGGTGGACCGCGCTTTCGCGCGCGTGCGGCGCGGCGGCCGCAAATTGAGCCGGTCAAAGAGCACTTCGGCCAGTTGCTGCGGCGAATTGATCTTGAATTCGAATCCGGCCAGTTCGTATATCTCTTTTTCGAGCCGAGAAATTTCCTCCTGTGCTTTCGCGGAAATCAAATCGAGTTCTTTTTTGTCCACCAGCACGCCGACGGCTTCCATGCGCGCCAGGACCGGGGCGAGCGGCCGGTCGATTTTCTCGTAGAGATCGAGCAGTCCCTGTTTTTCCACTTCGTCGCGAAGAATCGGAGCAAGGCGCAACAGAAAATCGGCGCGTTCTCCCGGTGCTCCGGAAAGCGTGCGGTTCAAGTAACGCAGCACGACTTCCGGAAAGGCGTGGTTTGCGGTCGTCGGCCGCAGCAGGTAGGAGTACAGGATGGTGGCGTGGCGAACTGCCGCTAGGCCATCGACTTTGTTTTCGGAGTTTGACGAAGCGAGCAGATCCACCAGCTTCGGATCGTGCACGATTTTCGCTCGCTTCGAATCCGCCAGCCAATCGCGCATCGTGGCGAGCGTGCGGTTCTTTTCGTCATTCGCGGCGACACGCGCCGAATGCGCCTTGGACGAAATTTCCACACCCAGCACGCGTGAGCCGAAGCCCTCTTCCTCCGCGTCCTCGGAATCTAGCGAAAGCCAAAGCGCCGCTTCGCGGCCGGCCGGCAGAGCATCCAGAAATGTGCGCAGCGCTTCGGGAGAATCGAGCGCCGCATAATCGGTGGCGCTGGCATCGGCCACTTGCGCGACGTCTTTCAGCAGCGACGTAAATCCCAGCTCGGCGTAAAGCTCCCGCAGAGCCGGCACATCGGGCGGATCGATGCGCAGCGCCCGCAAATCGAGCGACACCGGCGCATCCGTGGGAATGGTCGCCAACTGCTTGCTCAGCCGCACGTACTCGGCATTTTTCTCGAGGGCTTCGCGATACGCGGCGCGCTTCACTTCCGCGGCGTGCGCGATGGCTGCTTCGGCGCTGCCGTACTGCTGGATCAACTGCCGAGCGCCCACCTCGCCGATGCCCGCCTTGCGGCGTTCGCCGGGAGCGGGCTTTTCATGCGGATCGCGCGCGCCTGGTATGTTGTCGATCGAATCGCCCATCAGAGCCATCACGTCCGCTACTTGTGCGGGCGGCACGCCCATCAGTTCTTGTACTTTTTGTTCGTCGATCAGCAAATCGTTTTTGGAGGGGTTCAGAATTCGCACGCAGCCGCCGACCAGCTGCATCAGGTCCTTGTCGCTGGTGACGATAATAATGTCGAGGTCTTCGCACGCGGCCTGCCGCGCCAGCGACGCGATCACGTCATCGGCTTCGTATCCGGCGCATTCCAGAATCGGCAGCCGCATCGCTTCGCAATAGCGCCGCACGAACGGGACCTGCACGGAAAGATCCTGCGGCATCGGCGGGCGCTGTGCTTTATATTGCGCGAAAAGCTTGTCGCGAAACGTGGGCGCGGAGACGTCGAAAACCACGCCGAGATAATCCGGGCGCAGGTCCTTGCTGTTGAACAGCCGGCGCATCATGGTGGAGAAAAGGTAGGGAACCTTCGTGGGAATACCGGCCGAGGTTTGCAGGCGGTCCATTGGCGCGTAAAAAGCGCGGAAGATGTAACCCATCGCATCGACTAGAAAGAGCCGCTTGCGATCTTTGGCGGACGTGCTCGTTGCCGGTGCTTGCACAAGCTTTCCCGCGGCGCTGCGCTCAACGCTATTCTCCGGCGCGGGCTTCGCAGCGCGTGTTTTCGAGGATGGTTTCATGCAAGGCGGATGCTGGAATTCGAGTATAGCAAAAGGCGCGGAGAGCGGTTTCGGGATGTTCCGGGTAGACGGGAGCGCCGTCGTTTGTTTTCCGTGAGTTACATGTGATTCTACTCGAATGACCGTTCCGGGTAGACTGAGCGGTGACTCGTGATTAACGATCAGCGATCCGTGGCTCGCGGCAGGAGCGCGGAGCAGGTTCCGGCGCGGCAGCCGTGCCGAAGAGTTCTTAGGAAAACGAGTACGCGGCTGCGCCGGGCCGCACGGAGGCTTCCTATCTTCGAATTGTGCTGCGCCATGCATCTTCACAGATCGACCGTAGCACGTTGGAATGCAGGTTCTACTGGCCGGAAGTGCAATTCTGGTACAGGTTATAGAACCTGTACCTCGGGCCGAACGCGCCAGAAATTAATGGCGAAAGGCACCCAAGCGAGCGGCCGGAGATGACGAGCGGGAGGGTTGACAAATGACAAGCGGCGGGCGCAGCGGAAAAGTGTATGTGGGCACGTCCGGTTGGGCCTATGCGAGTTGGAAGCCGAAGTTCTATCCGGCAAAGCTGGGCCCGGCGAAGTTTCTGGAATACTACGGAACGCGGCTCAACTCGGTGGAAGTGAACTACACGTTTCGTCGCCGCGCCACGCCGGAACTGCTGGCAGGATGGATCGCGGCCACACCCGCCGGATTTCAATTCGCGGTAAAAGCGCACCAGTCGATCACGCATTTCAAGCGGCTGCGCGGAGCGGCGGAGACAACAGCCGATTTTTTCGCGTCGCTGGAACCATTGCGCAAGGCGCGGAAGCTTGGCCCGGTGCTGTTTCAGCTTCCGCCGAATTTCAAAAGGGATCTGGAGCGGCTGAACGACTTTCTGAAAGGTTTGCCGCGCGGCTCGCGCTGCGCGATCGAATTCCGGCACGAATCATGGTTTACGGAAGAGGTGTACGCGCTATTGCGGCGCAAAACGGTGGTTTTGTGCCAAGCGGAAACCGACGAGTTCCAGACGCCAGATGCGGCCACGGCGGATTTTTCCTATTTTCGTCTGCGCAAAGAGAAATACTCGAAGCAGGCTCGGAAGAAAATTGCCCAACGCGTGGCGAAAGCGGCGAAGCGCGGCAACGTCTTCGTCTACTTCAAGCACGAAGACACGCCAGAAGGCGCACTTTACGCGGAAGAACTACGCAAGCTTTTCGAGTGAATTTGCCGCCAACAACTGCACCGAAACCCGGAGGAGAACAATGGTGCCCAAGAGAGGACTCGAACCTCCACGACCTTGCGGCCACTAGCTCCTGAAGCTAGCGCGTCTGCCAATTCCGCCACTTGGGCCTAGCATCCACGTATCTTACCATGCCGCGCCCCGCGCGTGGTGCCCTTGGCAGGGCGGGCAAGTGCCTGCGGGCTGGCTGCTGAAGGTAGTCGGAGGGGATTCTCTGCATGTGGGCGGAAGACAATTGTGAGCCGGCCGGTGTGGCATGCAAATTACCGTGAATGCCCGGACCCGTGGGGAGCGGGTTGCCTAAGCGGGCCCCCTTTTTGACTTTTCATACTCGTTTTTGAACGCTTGGATGATTTCCTTTTCTTTACCGCGAGGTTCCGCACTCTGCGGTTTTGTCGCGGCTGCAAATGTGGTTAACGCTGGCGCAGGGTCTCCCGGCGAATCGACTTCGGACAGAAGCAGCTGACAGATACTGAGCCCGGGATAGAGATATATGGGAATCTCGCCGACGTTCGTCAACTCCAAGGTTATTATTCCTGAGTAGTTCGGGTGAATGACGTTGGCCGTCGCGATGATTAGTCCGTCTCTTGCCCACGAAGAGCGCCCGACGACGTCCCCTACAAGATGTCGTGGCAGGTGTACCCACTCTAGCGTTTCACCCATCACAAACTGTCGTGGATGCAAGACAAAGTAATCGCCCATCTGTGCAAAGTACGCATCGTTGAAGCGTTGCAGAGTTGCCAAGTAATCTCGGTCTTGACGATCTAGGCTTGGAACCTTGGCTCGCCTTGCGACGGTGAAACGGTGGCCCAGCCTCAGGTCAATCGAGGCGTTGCCGCCTTTCAGCTGCTCCTCCGGTTCGAGGACTGGAGAGATGATCAGTCGGTCCTCAAAATCGGTAGTCTGCTTGTCAAAGAGCAGGGACCTTATTCGCTCACATCCCAGCAGCATTCCTCTTCTCCTCCCAAGCGCGACGTGTTTCAGATATCTCCAGGGCCTTAATGAGAAGCTCTTGCAGCTTTTGTCTTAGAGAGTAAGAAGAAGCGGCCTCTGATGAGGAGAGGTGGGATGCCAGCCCTTGGAGGTTGGAGAGCTGGACATTCCACCCACTGTTCAAGATCGACGAAAGGTTCGTCGGAATGAATTGCCCGTTGACAATTCTTTCTCCCGGAGGTATTGCGTGGACCAGCACAGGGTCCAATTCTCGAACATCCTCAGTGTACTTTTTGGGTCCGTATCTCTCGTCGCTGCTGATGCAGTTCTCGGTTTCAATATGGATGGCGTCGAGCACGGACTCGCAATCGATTCCTTCGAGCGCGATTCGAACGATTTCGTCCCTGCGCGAAACTAGCTTCTTCGATTGGCCCTCCCAGTATTTTAGGAAAGCACTGACATCGTGGTTGAAGCAACTGTCCGGGTATAGTCGTCCGAGGATTTGACTCATCAGCTTAAGTCTCAGACGAGGAGGCGGATGCGTCGCCGAGCCCTCATCTAACAGCGCGAAGGCTAACGAAAAGTATATGAAGGAAAAGTAATATGCGGGGCCGAACAGCTGGATGCCAAACGCGTCGGAGCAGAGTTCTTGCGTCCAATTCGAAATGCGGCCGGTAACTTGTTGTGTGATCGTGTTTTGAACTGCGACCTCAAAGAGCGGTGGTACCGTGCCAGGCATTTAACTGGCAATGCTACTGGCGAGCTTCTTAATAAGATCCTGGTTGATCGTGATCCGCGGAAGGATTTTCGCCGGCAGGCCGTACCGCTGATACAAACCGTGTCCGAGTTCGTGCGAAAGAATACAATGCAGTAAAACATCTCCGGCCTCTACTTGTGGGAGCGTGATTACAAAAAGGAAGGACGGGAGCACGGCGCAAGATTGCTCAAACGGCTCTGCGGCAAATACGCCCCGAATCCAGGAAGCGACTTCCATTATGGAGTAATTCAGCTCAGGTCTTGTCGTGACGATAACTTCCGATTTGGGAACTACGTGTGCGGCAAGCCTTCTAAGCTGAGACACGAGAGGTACCGGAGCACACCCAATTTCTGATCCGTCGATGAAAGCTAATAGGTCGTGCAGAAACGGTATGAGCTTCGAGACTCTGTGAACCCTATCTTCAAGTTCTTCCTCAGTTAGGAGTTCTTTGTCCGGGAACTCTTCCTCGTTTTTCAGATAGGACAGCAGCGCCTGCGTCGCCATTTCTACAAACGAAATAAGGCTGACGGAACCTCCCGATCCGAACTCCCGATCTTTTAGCCGTTTGACTTCGCGGCGTAACGCTTCTGAGCGATGGCGCGCGGCCTCTATTTTGAGTGAGATTATCTGGCTACTAGCCATTTTAGTCTGTCGAGTTTCCTCTCGCCGCTCATCAGGTCCTCGGTCTTTTCAAGCTGCGTACGACCAGCATGGTAAAAGAACGTCCGCAGGGCGTTGATATCTTGGTGTGAGGGCACCTGTCCGTTTGCCAACTGCTTTGCGGTGGCGACAAGCTTCTGGACTCGCTGCGCGAATGGTTCTGGTGTGACAACGAATGACATGGCGTCGACCGCCTGGCCGAAGAAGTTAGCGCACTTACTCGCTTTCTCGGACATTTTGGGGTTGTCGAGCCACTGGCTGCCCTCGACAGCGCACTGTAAAGCTTCGGCAGCTTTCTCGAAAAGGGGCAACTGCTGCGCATTCACTCTCGTGTCACGCGATACGCGCGCCAGCTCCAGCACGACCGAGTCTGAAAAAAAACCGTTACTTAGAGACTGCGCCAGCTCGCCGAACCAGTATTCAGAGTTCATAGCTCCCCCTTAGGGTATCCGCAGTCGTACAAAGCCTACAAAGTTCCAGCGAGGCTAATCCCCGCAGATGCCGGAGTCAAGCGCGTCCGAGACTTCGTGTTCGGCAACCACACCACAAAGCGACCGTAAGAGCGGTAAGGACGGATTGCTACTTTTCCGCAGCCCTTTTCGGAACTTCGTGGATCGGCGTAATTTTAGATGCGCGTCCTCTGTTCGAAGCGGCTTCAATACGCTCGATCGCGCGGCGCAATTTCTTTCTTCGCCGTGCACGCTCAATGTATAAGCGAGCAGCCTTGTTAATTAGATCGGATCTGGAAGGGCGTGGAACAAGCTCGTCGTCTCCGATGGCATCGGCTATCGCATCGAGGAGCGAGAGCGTCATTGGATCTAGATTAATTCTCGACCGAATTCGACCCGTAGGCATTTCGGCCCTTAAGGGCCCTTAAGGCCCAGACACATGAAAAGTACGGCGAACCGTCGCTTTTGTCAAGAACATCACAGGTGCTGAAGTTGGCGTGCGAGTTACACTGTTGGCCCGGCCGGGTGACCGTTGTAGCGGCGCAGCGGACGCGTAGAGTGCTGATTTACGTAAAAAACCACGAAAGCGCAGCCCGCGAGCCACAAGTCTTGTGGATCGTTGCAGATGCGAGATTTCGGACTCGTCGGATTTGCCGGGCGGCCGACCGATTGTGAACGGAGCACCTAGGGTAAATGTACCATTGACCCGCCGGGGGCATACCGATTAGCTTCGTGCTGGGGTAGTGGGGCCACATGCAAGGAGGACACTCCCATGGCATCCGCGCGCGCAATGCTGGAGCGGCGGCGATCGAGCCGCGTTCCGCTGCGCATTCCCGTTGAAGTTCACTGCTGCGATAGCAACCACGAAGTGCAGGACACGCCAGCCGAAGCGATTTCGGTGAGTCGGTATGGCGCGCTGCTGCGTGTGCCGTTTCTGCCCGAGCTAGGCTCGCGCATCGAAGTGCGGCACGGCGTCTCGGAAGAGCTGCGCGAGTTCCGCGTGATTTCCGTGCGCAGTCCGCGAGAAAAAGGCATCTTCGAATTGGGCATCGAAATTTACCATCCCACGCACAACTTCTGGGGCGTGCAGTTTCCGGACGAGCGTTACCGGGCCTGACCGTCCTTACCTTCCGGCGCCTGCCGGGCGGCGTCCGTCCACGTCCAGGGCAATCCCAGCAGCTCCGAGGGTGGTATACTCCCGGCCATAAGGAGCAGTGCCCGCAGGACCCAACCTCGTTCCGATCCGCGAACACGGCCTGCGGGGCAGGAGAACGCAGCCATGAACACGTTACATTTGCTGTTTATATCCTGGGGAGTGGTGACCGCAGCGTTGATCTGTGTGCTGATTTACCGCAGCGCACTTTCCACGCGAGAGGGAGATCAGATCTTCCTGAATGCCAGCGCAGATACGACCGCAAACGAGCAACGCGCGATTGTGGCGCGTCTGGAAAAACTCAGCGCGCCGATCGCGACACTGCTGGTTGTTTCCGGAGCGCTGCTGCTGGTGATCGCCGGATTCTGGCTCTGGCAGGGCTACAAGAGCTTCTGACCGGCGGCGACCTGAGCTGCGGAAGAGCTTTTTGCGCGCCGGCGATGGAGTTCGTTCGCGCGAAGCGCAGGCGCTATGGCCGCGCTGGTTCCATGGAAGTTGGCGGCCGCGCGGCAGGAGCCCGTCGCGAAGGCGCGACCGGGCAAGCCTGGCAAATTTCCGAAGTGTGGTTGTGCACGATTAGCCAGTTATCGCCTATCTTATTGAAAATCAGCGTGGTTTGTCCGCGAGCCTGAAAGGGCTGCCCGTTGAGGCTCGCGTCGAATTCCCACTGGTAGGATGCCCACGCCACGTCTTCGTGCGTAAATACGTAGGTGTTCTTGCGAATCAGTTGGATGCTTTGATAGGCCGACCATTCGCGCTTATAGAGTGGGACGTAGTTCGCCCAGCCGACGACCGGCGGCTCCCAGGTGCCGCTGACGAACGTGGCGTCGTTCGAATAATATTTGTGCATCGTTGCCACGTCGCCCAGCTCGAATGCGCCGAGCATGTGGCCGATATCCAGGTTAATCTGATCGGAAACCGGCAGCGGCGGCATCGGCACGGGATTGTCCTGCTCGGAATTGTCGGAGTTTTTCTTCTTTTTGTTTTTCTGCTTGGCGGATGCCGGTACGGCAAGCGCGAGCGCCAGCGCGGCAGCCAAAATTCCGGCGCCGCAGCGGGCCCAGCCAAGACGAATCGCACTCCTCCTCATGCGCGTTTTCCTCCTGATGCGGTTGCAGCATAGCACGAAGGGCGGAGTGCGGGACGAGGCGAGCGCCAGAAGCCGCGCGGGATGTGTGCAATAGTGCAGCAAGGCGCGGGAAGGCTGCGGACCGCGCGGCTCGCCAAGCCTGATTGCGGCGGTACTCGCTCCACGTTCGCGCAGGCCCAACGCTCCGCATGCCGCCGAATTGACCTAGTTGCCGGGGTGAACCGTCTGGCTGATCAAATTCACGAACAGCCGGTACGCGCCCGGGACTCCCGCCGGCAATTCGCGGAAGAAGTCCAGTCCGGTGTAAATGTAGAGGCCTTTTCCGTCGCGCGCGTAGACCAGCCCTCCAGTGGCTTCGGGCTCGTTCGGATCGGTGAGGCCTAGCAACGCCTTGTAGCGCGGATCCCAAGTGCTCCAGAAATAGACGCCGCGCTCCTGGATCCAGCCGCTGAAATCGGCGAGCGTGATTTTGTTTGGCGTGTTGAGCAGCGGGCTATCCGGGATCAGGAACCGCACCGGCGAATCGGGATTGGTCACGCGCACGGCCTGACGCGCCATCATCGCCTTGAAGGGCGCCGGCTGGAAGCGATTCCAGGCGAAGTCGCGCTCGTATTCGACGACGAGCGTTCCGCCATTCTTCACGTAATCGAGCAGACGCCCATTCGCGGCCATCACATCGGGGCGCAATTCGTAGGCGCGAATGCCCACCACGATCGCGTCGTACTTGCTTAGGTCGCCGAACGCGAGCTGCACTTCGTTGAGCATATCCACTTGAATGCCGATATTGCGCAGCGAATCGGGCACCAGGTCGTTATCGCCCGCGATGTAGCCGACGCGCAAGTCGCGCGGGATATTGAGATCGAGCACGTGCACGGTCGCGTTGTCCGGCTTGCTCCAATCGCGCGTGGGCAGGCTGGGCAGCGGCTCAACCGACGTTCGGAACGTCTCACCGCCGAGCCGCGCGAAAGGATGCAACGGGTACGGCCCGATTGCGACGTTCGCCGCCGGATGGACTTCGTATTTGATCAACTGATTGCCCGGCGCGGAAAAATCGAGCGGAGCGATCGGCGTTATCCTCCAACCATTGGGCGCGCCAAGTCCAATCGCTACTTTAGCTGGCTTCGTGCCGTGGTAGCGCACGCGCGCGAGCAGCTCGAATGGTTTGGACGCGCTTTTGGCCGGCAGCATCACTTCAGTCGGGTCCACGGTCAGCGTAACGGCGGGAATCAACTCCAGGGGGAACGTTTCCACATCGGTTGTTTTCGCTTCCGCATTTTTCACCGGCTGCCGGATGCCGAAACTGTAGCCGTCCACGGAGGCGTGGACATCCACGCGCACCAGCGGCGGCGGAAAGGGCAGGATCGCGTCGACGGGCGCTTTGGGAGGAGTTGCGCCGGCGGGAATCGAAACATGGAAAACGTAGCTTTTGCCAGTCGTTTTTCCGCCTTCAATCGTCGCCGTCCACCCGTCCGGCAGCAGCAGGCTCGATTGGTCCACGCTCCAGTGAAACGGCACGGCTGGCTGATCGAGGAAACTGACGGTCACGGTGAAATTCTCGCCGGCGACCAGTTCGTGGCGGTCGGCCTGCACGTCGATCGGCAGCGCCAGATCGTCGATCAGCGCGGTGTTGATGCGGTCTTGAATGCCGAGCAGTTCCTTCAACGCGCCGGCGCTTTCGCTTCCGCCCGCGCTCGAAACTTTATCGCGGAGGTCGGCGATATCCTTGGCGGCGGAAGAAATCTGATCGGCCGCTTCCGCGCGTTTCAGATTCAGCGCTGATTTCGCCGCTTCGCCAAGCAGCCGGTCGGCTGACGCCAGTTCCGGCGCCAGCAGCTGGCGGAATTGCGGGAAGCGCTCGGCCAGCGACGTGATCGGCTGCGCCAGCAGCTTCGGATCGAACCCGCCCCCGGCTTCCTGGCCGTGTTCAGTGATCAAATAAACGGGCGTGTGGAAGAACGGGCTGTCGGATTGCATCGGCGTGCCTTGCGAACGATGCTGCGCGCGGCCTTCGATCCCGATATCGACGTAGCTCTGGCCCAACAGCGGCGAAACATCGTTGACCGGCAGCTTCACCGCGCCTTCGGGCATATTGTGCGCTCCGGGCCCAAAGAAAAACGCGG
This sequence comes from Candidatus Acidiferrales bacterium, assembly GCA_050746725.1. Classification (GTDB taxonomy): domain Bacteria; phylum Acidobacteriota; class Terriglobia; order Acidiferrales; family UBA7541; genus Palsa-295. The sequence goes on from JBOGMX010000058.1 coordinate 33,250, forward strand.
CGGGACGAAGCTCCAGCCCCACTTTCCACGGTTTCAAACCTTCGGCAATCTGCTGTGAAAATTTCGTCGGATCGGCCGCGTCCGCCACGGCGATGGGCGTATAAATGCCGCTGGCCTGATGCTGTCCGTGTCCCCAATGCACTCCGCCCCAGCCGTTGATCACTACGTTGGGCCGGTACGTGCGGATCGCGCGCACCATGTCTTCGAGGGGAATCACCGGCCCCCAAATTTTCATCGTGCGTTCGGCGCTTTTTGAAAATCCGGTGTCCACGGCGCGAGTGAAGTATTGATGGTCGACGCCATAATAAGAATCGGCTCTCAGAAGCTCGGTGGTGCGAATGATGCCCAATTCGCCATCCTGCTCGGGGCCGATGGCGTTTTGCCCGCCTTGCCCGCGTGTGATGGTAAGAATGGCCAAGTCGGCGTTCAGACCGCGCGCAAGATACGTCATCAGGCTGGGAGTTTCGTCATCCGGGTGCGCCGTAATGTAAAGTATGCGCGTGTCGACGCGTGACTGGTCGATTGCATGGACGGTCTGCTGCAACGATTGCGCCGCCATCGGCGCCGCGGCCGCCAGCCCGGCGGAAAGCGCGGCTACCGAAATCAAAAGCCAGTGCCGCAACGGCGGCTTGGTCCACTGCAATCGGCGAATCCAGTGCAATCGGTTCACGGAGCAACCTCCTCGGCCACGAACGGCCATTGGCGCGCCCATCGGGCGCGCGTCAAATATACAAGAATACCCGCGATTGCGGCTCCCAGCGAGGCCAATATCGCGATTCGCCCGGTGGAAAAGAAAATCCCGATCCACCCGATGATAGCGATTCCCACCGGCAGTGGATAGAGCCACATTCGAAAGGGGAGTCGGCCGTTCGGCCAGCGCCCGCGCGAATAACGTTTGTGCAGCACGATCAGCCCGATTGCCTGTCCTGCGAACTGGATCAGACAGCGCATGGCCAGGATCGCCTTAATCACGGAAATGAGGCTGAACGCCATGCTGAACGCGATCGCCGTCAATCCCAGCGCCACCAGCGAGACGTGCGGAAAATGCTTTTTCTTGTGCACGCGCGCGAACACCGAAAGGAAATTACCGTCGAGGGCCGCGGCATACGGCACGCGCGAATAACCGAGCATTGCCGAGAACACCGATCCGAGCGCGGTGATCAGGATTAGCACCGTCGCCAACGTGGCCCAATGGCTGCCGTAAGCGCGTTCGATGAACGTACTGGCGATGAACGTCGACTTCTCCGCTTCCTGCCACGGAATCACGCTGAGGATGCTGACCTGCATGGCGAGATATAGACCCGTAATACCGAGAATGGAAATAAATATCGCGGCGGGAATATTGCGCTCCGGATTCTTCATCTCGCTGCCCAGATTGCAGACGTTGTAGTAGCCCAGATAGCTGTAGATCGTCTGCACCGTTCCGTGGCCCAGCGCCGCGAAAAAGAAAAACGAGAAATTCCATCCCCCGCTCGAAAAATCGAACACGCGCTGCGCGTTGAAATGCTCCGCCCCTCCCCAGATGATCCAAAGAATCGTCCCGATCACCACAGCGGCGAATACCACAGAAATTTTGCCGATCTGCCCGATCCGCCGGTAGAGCAACACGATCACCACCGCTAGAATTGCAGCCGCGATGATATTGTCCGAACGCATCCGCAAAGCGGAGGCGACCGCCGCGATCGTACGCGAAAGCCAGCTCGAACGGTTCACCAGATACGCGGAATAGTCCGCGAATCCCAGCGCGCCTGAAGCCACGCTTAGCGGCCCTTGAAAGAGCGTCTGCCAGATGTACAGAAACGCGAGCAGATGGCCCCACCGTTTCGGGCCGTACGCCTCGCGCAAGAAAACGTAGCTTCCGCCCGCCTCCGGCATCGCCGCGCCAAGTTCGGCCCAGATGCAACCATCGCACGCGGCCAAGATCGCGCCGGCGACCCACGCCACGAGGGCTTGCGTCCCGCCGTGCATTTCCTGGATTACAAACGGAATCACCACAAACGGGCCGATGCCCACCATAAACGTCATGTTGAGCGACGTTGCTTCGATCAGGCCCAGGCCGCGTTCAAGTTTTTGCGGTTCGCTCATTGATTTTGGACGCTACGCCCGGCGGGCGGCTTGCGCTTGTGACGAAAAAGGAAGGCAGAGCATAGCAAGAAAGCAGCGCGCCACACCCGAAAAGTGCGGCAACCTGGGATACCATACGCGCTGAGTTCGGAGGAAACGCGCGCGCATGCTCCCGCACGGAATCACCATTGGCATCGGCATCACGGCACTCACCGCCGGCGTTCTGCTCGCCGGATATTTTCACGCGCGCCGGCGCCGTCCATTTCCTCTGTACGGGTGGTCCGGATTCGCCGCGTTGGTGTGCGCGGAAGTTCTGATGTTCCGCCACTTCCAGCCGGTGGACACTTATTTCACGCCGATTGCCTGGACTGCTTACATCTTGATCGCCGACGCGGCCGTGTTGGCCATCACCAATCGCTCGCGGTTGAATGACGCACCTCTGGTGCTCGCGCGCATCGCGCTGCTTTCGATTCCTCTCTGGCTGATTTTCGAGGCTTATAACTTCCGCCTGCGAAATTGGACGTATGTGGGCGTGCCGCACGAATGGGCGGCCGCGCTGCTCGGCTACTGTTGGTCTTTTGCCACCATTTTCCCGGCGATTTTCGAGACCGCTGATTTGGTGCAGGCCATCATGCCTCCAGTGCCCGGCGAGCCGTGGCACGTATCGCGGCGTACTGAAATTGTGCTGATGATTTTGGGCGCCGCCTGCCTGATCGTCCCGGTGGCTCTGCCGCGGCACATCGGCGCGTACTTATTCGGTTTGGTGTGGATCGGCTTCGTATTCCTGCTCGATCCGCTGAACCACTGGCTGGGACTGCCTTCCTTCATCGGCGATTTTTCGGAAGGCTTCCGCCGCCGCGCCTACGGATTTTTCATCGCCGGGTGGGTCTGCGGGTGGCTATGGGAATTCTGGAACTACTGGGCTGCTGCGAAGTGGCATTACACGTTTCCGCTGATGCAGCACGAAAAGATTTTTGAAATGCCGGCCGTTGGATTCCTGGGCTTCTTGCCGTTTGCGCTCGAGTGCTTTTGCATGTACGTCACCGCCGCATGGCTGGCCGGCTGGGTGAAAAGAGTAAAATGACCCGCATGCACGCGCGAAGATTGACGCTTCCGCTCGTGTCGATCGCGCTGCTCATCGCGATTGCCAGTATTCCGGTGCGCGCCGGGGAACCACCACTGCCTCCTCAAGCCGCGCAGGCGCTCGACGAAATCTATGGAGGCAATCCCGGCGCCGGAATCGCCACAGCCCGTACGATCGAACAAGCCGAGCCGCGGAATCCGCTCGGCTACACCATCGAAGCCGAAGGTCGCTGGTGGGAAATCTACTGCGAATCCTGCGATATCCAGTGGGGCATGCTGGATGCTTGGAGCGGCGGCAAAGGCGCCGCCGGGGGTGCATACCTCGCGCTCGCGGCCAAAGTGATCCGGCTCGCCAACGAGCACCTGGCCAAATCCGATACCGCCGAAATGCATCTCTACGCCGGAATGGGTTGGGCTCTCGAAGCCCGTCTTTATGGGCTGCGCGGCGACCACCGCAAAACCGCGCATTCCGGAGTCAAAGCCCGCGCCGAATTCCTGCGAGCCCTGCGCCTCGATCCCGGGATGGCAGACGCCGAAGTCGGCCTCGGCCTATACAACTATTACGTCGAGACGCTTTCTCCCATGTTGAAATTTCTGCGCTTCTTCATGGGCATTCCCGGCGGAAGCAAAAAAGACGGACTACGCGAGTTGCAAAACGGAATCGATCACGGCGTTCTGCTGCCCGTTGTCGCGCGCTTTTACCTTGCGAAAGATCTCCGCACTTACGACCACCAATACGCGCAAGCTCTCTCGTTTGCCGAGCCCCTCGCCGCGCGCTATCCGCGCAATCCCATATTTCTGCTGCTGGTCGGCAACCTCAATGCCGAACTCGGTCGAGACCAGACCGCCGCAACGTATTTCCATGCCGCGCTGAACGCGTCCACACCCGATCCAGACTGCGCCTCGCGAATCGACAAAATCGCCGATTCTTTTCTGGCGAATGCGCAGCAATAGCGGCACATCGCGATTTAGGCAGCGCGCGGGGCTCGCGATCGGAATGCGAGCGTCGACGGTAACGGAGGGAGTTTGCGAATATGGATTGCTTCTAGGATCGCGCGGCGGCTTCCTGTTCGAATGCGTGGTAGGACGAGCGCACAAGCGGCCCTGCTTCCACGTGCTTGAATCCCATTGCTTCGCCTGCGCGTTTGAATTCCGCGAACTCATCGGGATGGACGTAGCGGTCGATGGGTAAGTGCTCTGCGGTCGGCTGCAAGTATTGACCGAGCGTCAAAATATGCGTTCCCTGCGCGACGATATCCTCCATCGCATGGAGCACTTCTTCTTGCGTCTCGCCCAAGCCGAGCATCATCCCGGTTTTCGTCGGCACATCCGGGGCGATTTGCCGCGCGCGCCGCAGCAGTTCGAGCGACCGCTCGTACACGGCTCCCTTGCGCACGCGCCGGTAGAGTCGCGGTACGGTTTCCATGTTGTGATTCAGGACGTCCGGCCGCGCCGCCATCAACAGCTCCAGTGAAGGCCAATGCCCGCGAAAATCCGGAATCAGCACTTCGATCTTGCATTTCGGCAAACGCCGCCGGATCTCCTGGATGGTTCGCGCGAAAATCCGCGCGCCTCCATCCGGCTGATCGTCGCGGTTCACCGACGTCACCACCGCGTAGCGCAATCCCATCCGCTCGGCCGCTTCCGCCACTCGCTCGGGCTCGTCCTGTTCGGGCGGCCCAATCGGCTTTCCGCTCGGGACCGCGCAGAATCCGCACGCCCGCGTGCAGATGTTTCCGAGAATCATGAACGTGGCGGTGCGATGGTCCCAGCACTCACCCATATTCGGGCATCGCGCGCTCTCGCACACGGTGTGCAGATCGAGCGTGCGCATGATGCGTTTTAGGTCCTGATAATTTGGACCCCCGCCAAATTTTACCCGCAGCCATGCGGGACGCCCATGTGCCCCCGCCACCGGCGGAGCGGGCAATTGATTCGGCAAAATGTTGAACGGAGAAGCCATTCGCTCGTTTTCCAAGAATTGCTGTGCTCCATTTTACGCGCGAGTCCGCCCCGGCACAATCCGCGCAATCGCAACCCTAAAGCAATCCGTCACCCGGCCGATAGAAACCTTAGACGTACCCCATGCGACGCGGCCCTCGGAAGCCGCGAGCGGGAAGCCCGCGCGAGTGCCTGAAAAACGAATTCCTCACGGCCCGCATCTGGCGCGCTAAAAATGGGGCGAAGGAGTTTCCTATGGCAGCCACATCGTTTTCGCTTACTGCCGGCCTTCAGGACGTATTCCCGGCGCTGGACGCTGGACGGCAGGCCCCGGCCAACGCCACTCCGGTCAATGCCAACCAGGCCCAGGGTGAGCCTGCGCCGGCGGATACCGTCACGCTCACGAATCAGGCAGCCGAGGGACAGCAAACGGGACAAGATGGCAATGGAAGCCATTTTGACCGTGCCGCCGCTCTCGGCGTCGCGGGAGCGGGAGCCTATATGAGCGCGAATGGCTCTCGCGCCAATCGCCACGCCTCCGAGCCGACCCTGCCAGTGTTGCTGCCACAGATTCAAACGCAGGACGCGCCTCCCGCTGCGGCTAGTAATGCCGGAAATACGGCAGATAATGCAGCGGCTAACGCCGCGAATAACTCCACGAACGCGGCGAATACAACGGCCGCCGATCCTGCCACCAATGGAAATGCCACAACTCCTCAACAGGAGTTGCAGCAGCTCGACCAGAGTTTGCAGCAGCTCGACCAGAGTTTGCAGCAGCTCGGCATCAACCCGCAGTCGATCCCCCTTTTCAATCGCATGGCGATGTTGCTCTACGCCAACGATCCTCCAGCTCTGCAGTTGCTCGTGCAAACGCTGCAAACCGCAGCTACACAACAAGGCGCGGCGCAGCCCGCCAACAGCGCGAATGCTGCCGCAAGCGTCAATCAGGACGCCGCCCAGGCGGCGCTATTGCCGACGGGCGCTACAAGCGCCAACAATCAGGCTCAAGAAGTGGTTCAGCCGGCTGCAGTAGCACCGGCGACAGCGCAGCCTTCGGCCAACGAGCAATTGGAACCTCAACCAGAAACTCAGACAGGTGAAGGCATCCAGCAAATTGACGTCATTACCGCGCAGATCGATTTTACCGATGTTCAAGCCACCCTTCAGCCCACCCAGATAGGGCCCCAGACGTCGGCCAACGCCGCCACGAATACGCAGCCCAGCCCGCTGACTGTTCAGATCGGCCAGCTCCAAGTGGCCTTCCAATCGGTCGAGATTCAACAGGGTCCGCTGCAGCTCGACGGTTCCTCGGGCCCCATTCCGTCCGGGGCCGCGCTCAACGTTACCGCCTAGGTAGAACTGGAAATCCTAGAAGTTCTAGAACCCATAAGTGTCCATAGTGAACCACGTTTGAAGCCCGGATGTTGTTGTATATTGACCACGCCATTTACGAAGCAAGTTTCTATCCCCTCGTATCTCATTGCAAATAAAGCACAAACTTAGCATGGCAGCGGAAGCAGAAATGCACTAGGATTAGCTCCGATTTCCGTATGCCAACACAATTAACGATTCAGCGCCCAGCCGAGGTAGAGGGCGTCGGTCTTCATACCGCCGTGCGCGGTCGCGTCCGTTTGCTGCCTGCTCCGGCCGATACCGGCATCGTCTTTCGCCGCACCGATCTCGATAACTTCCAGATCGAGGCGCACATCTGCAACCTAGCTCGTGTGAGCTACGCCACCAGCCTGATGAAGCAGGGTGTGCTGATCTCCACCACCGAGCATCTGCTGGCAGCGCTCTATAGCTGCGGCATCGACAACGTCTACGTGGAAATCGATGCGCTGGAGCTGCCGATACTCGACGGCTCCTCGAAGCCGTTTATCGAGATGCTCCAACAGGCCGGCACGCGCCGCCTGCGCCGCCGCCGCCGGTACATCAAAGTCGTGAAGCCGCTCGAATTTTGCGATGGCGACCGCCGCATTGGTATCTATCCGGCCGATGAATTCCACGTCCGCTGCTTCGTCGATTACGGCCATCCGGCAATCGGCCCGCAGGATATCGAAATGGGCGTTGATCGTGACACATTCTGCCGCGAACTCGGTCCCGCGCGCACGTTCGGCTTTCTGAAAGATTTCGTCGGCCTCCAAGCTATGGGCTTGATCCGCGGAGGATCGCTCGCCAACGCCATCGTCCTTGACGATACGTCGATCCTGAACGGTCCGCTGCGCTTCCCGGACGAGTTTGGCCGCCACAAGGCGCTTGACCTGATCGGGGACCTCGCGCTCGTTGGCCGTCCGCTGCAGGCCAGCATCGTGGCGCATCGGGCCGGACACGCGCTGCACACGCAGCTCGTGACCCGCTTGCTCAAAGATCGTTCACTCTGGGTCGAAACCACCGAGGCGCCTGCCGAGGACTCCGCCGACCGCGCCTGCATCTCCGAGCAAATTTCCGCTTCTCCCTAAGCGGTTTTTTTAATTGCCCATAGAAAATCCGTTAAATCCCTAATTGCCAAAGACCTACGCGCAAGCGAAAATGGCCGTTCGATGACTGCTTCCGATACTTCCATCATCATCCTAGCTGCCGGCAAGGGAACGCGCATGCGTTCAAGCCTGGCGAAGGTGCTTCACCATGCCGGTGGCCGCACGCTGATCGAAAACGTCATCGGCGCAGCCCAGGGGCTCAAGCCCGCGCAACTGCTGGCCATCGTTGGCCATCAAGCGGACGAAGTCGCTGCTGTGGTCAACGCGCTCGGCGCGCAAACGATTGTGCAACAGCCGCAGCGCGGCACCGGGCACGCCATGCAGGTCGCCCGGCGCGCCATTCGCAAAAGCGCGAAACTGGCGATCGTGGTTCCCGGTGACGCGCCGCTGTTGCGTACCGAAACTCTTTCCGCGCTGCTCGATACGCATCGCCGCGGAGAAGCCGCTGCGACGATCCTGACCGCTGAAATCGCGGACCCATCAGGTTACGGCCGCACCGTTCGCGATTCCGAAGGCCGGGTGCAATCGATCGTTGAGGACGGGAAAGCCACGCCCGAGCAACGCGCCATCAATGAAGTGAATTCCAGCATCTACTGCTTCACGCTGGCGAAACTGTGGCCCTGCCTGGCCGCGCTTCGTCCGAATAATATGCACCGCGAGCTGTACCTCACCGACGCGATCTCGATGCTGCGCGAGCGCAATGAACGCGTGCTCGCTTACGTTGCGGCGGACGCCAATGAAGTGCTGGGCTGCAATACCCGCGCGCACCTCGCCGATATCGACCGCATTTTCCGAGCACGCAAAACCGCCGTGCTGATGGATTCCGGCGTCACGATCTATTTGCCGGAAACTGTGATCGTCGATCCCGAAGTAACCGTTGGAGCGGACACGATCATCGACCCCGGCGTTCGTTTGCTGGGCCGCACGCGCATAGGTGGAAACTGCCGCATCGGAGCGGGCTCGATTCTCTTTGACATGCGCGTGGACGACGGCGTGACGATTTTCCCAAGCTGCAATCTCGCTTCGAGCCGCGTTTACGCGCGCGCGCAAGTGGGCCCATTCGCGCGAATGCGCCCTGGAGCGGAGATTCGCGAGGGCGCGCATATCGGCAATTTCGTGGAAGTAAAAAATTCCGTGATTCGCGAAGGCGCCAAGGCCATGCATCTCACATACCTTGGGGATGCAACGGTGGGGCGCGAAGCCAACGTCGGCGCGGGCACCATCACCTGCAATTATGATGGAGTCGCCAAGCACCACACGGAAATCGGCAGCCGCGTGTTCATCGGCAGCGACACCGCGCTGGTTGCGCCGGTTCGCGTGGGCGATGGCGCGTACGTGGCCGCCGGTTCCGTCATCACCGAAAATGTTCCGTCCGATGCGCTTGGCATCGCGCGCGGCCGCCAAGCCAACAAGCTTGGTTGGGCGCGCGAGCGCCGGCGCGAAATCGCCTCCGCATCAAAGCCCAAATCGCGCCCAGGCAAAAGGTCTCGCCGCAGGGCAGCGAAATCAAAACGCCCGAGCTCCAAATCCCGCCGCGCGGCGAAGTACCGGCGCTAAAAACCTGCGAAGAAGTCCGCTTCCGATGCGGCGAAGTTAACGGTGCAGTGTAATTCCGCGCCCGAGCACAAAAATAAACGCCAGCGCCAGCACCACTCCCGTCGCAATCCACGCGTAGCTCCGGCCAACACCGTCCGAACCGCGCAGTGGCACGGCGCCCTTCGGCACGTAGTACCGCAGCCATAGCAGCCCGGAATTCCCGCCCGCCGCGGCAGGAAGGGCGGATTCGAGTACCAGAGCGATTCCCAACGGATTCATGAATCCGCCCGCGGCTGAAAGCGCCAGCGCCGCAAAATACGGCAGCACCGTCAGCGAATTCATCCGGCTGCGGTCGTCGCGTGCAACTCCCACGTGTCGAATGAGCGCACCGCCCATCGCCCGCACCGAAAGGAGGTACGTCACAACTCCGACGACCACCAGCAGCGCCTGCCACATCCAGTGCGGGCGCATGCCTGCTAGCACCTGCGCCCAATCGCCAAAGTTGGTTACGCCCGAAAGCAAAAAGTATCCGGTAGCCGTAAACAGGCAAAACGTGCAAGCAATGAATAGAAAATATCGCGTTTGCGGCGAAGCTCTCTTCGCGCTTCGCAACGCAATCCAGAGAACCGCCGCCTCCAACAAATTCAGCACTGGCCCGCCTGCCGCAACCAGCCGCGAATCGTACGCGCTCGACCACGCCACGGTCGAGACGACACCCGATTGCGCCCCGGTCAGCAGAGCCATTAATCCGTGACCGATAGCTTCGTGGGTCCCATCCGCAAAAATCCAAGCCAGAAAGCTGATCGCGCAGATCGTAGCGGAGTCGTCGCGAAGCGCAGTTTTCGCAGAGGGTACGGAAGCCGCAGCCGCCATTTTCAGTCCTCCCTGCAGCCACACTATACCTCAGCACCTGGAAAGTCCCTGCTGTCGCCGCTGCAAAGTGACCTGTTTTGAAATATGCTAAAATGACCGCATGAGATTCGGTGTGGTCCAGTTTCCCGGCTCGAATTGCGATGACGACGCGCATCACGCCATCGGCGCTGTGATCGGCGAGCCCGTCGAGTTCATCTGGCACCAATCCGAGAGTCTTGCCGGCTGTGATGCGATCCTGCTTCCCGGCGGTTTTTCTTACGGCGATTATCTGCGCACCGGCGCGATCGCCCGTTTCTCGCCGGTGATGCGCGCGCTCGACCGCTTCGCCAAATCCGGCGGGCTGATTCTGGGCGTGTGCAACGGCTTTCAGATTCTGCTCGAAGCCGGGCTTCTACCTGGCGCCATGCTGCGCAATCAGGGGCTGCGCTTTCTGTGCAGGCAGGTGCACGTCCGCGTGGAACATACGGACACGCCGTTTACCTGCGCCGCGCGTCCCGGACAAATTGTGAAAATTCCCATCGCGCACATGGAAGGAAATTACTTCTGCGATCCGCAAACTCTCGCCGACCTCGAACGCAACCGGCAAGTTTTGTTCCGCTACGTGCGCCCGGACGGCACCGTTGACGAGCGCGATCGCGAAGCGAATCCCAATGGCTCCCTCGCGGCCGTTGCCGGCATCTGCAATCGCGAACGCAACGTGGCTGGCCTGATGCCGCATCCCGAGCGCGCCGTGGAATCCGGCCTCGGCTCCGCGGACGGCTTGGTCATCCTGCGCTCGATGGTCGAAAGCCTAGCGCGCCCCGCCGCGCGAGTTTCGGCGTAGCTCGATGGATGAGTGTGCCTTGCCGAATGAGGCGGTTGGTGACCATATCGGGCTTAAACACCTATGGCAGCTCCAGGAACAAGCCTTTTCCTACAACTGCCAACAATCGAGGCCGCTGCAGGATGCGCTCGGCTTATTGGACCGATCAGTTCGCTTGAACCTCTCGATTCTCACTGCCATGCGATTCGGCGCAGCGAAGCAAACGGTCATCCGTGTTCTAGCCGCTGACGCGCTGTCTCGCATCATCGTCGCTGCGCGCATTGGAATCTGGGGCGCCCTGCCAGAGTGCCTGTCGGTTCTGCGCGGTGCTACGGAGAGCTGCGCGCAACTTACCCTCACGGTCTCTCAAAATCTTTACGAGACCGCCCTCCAAGAAATCAATGGGAAAAAATTAGTCCGGCTGAAGTTTGAGGCTGTATGCAAGGATCTCGGAGAATTGGGCACGGCATTCCGAAGACGCCACTCTAAAATGTCGGACCTTGCAGCCCACGCCACCGCTAGCAGTCTACGGCAGGCGGAGTACAGGAAAGACGGCGAAAGTTATGATCGATTGGGGGCCGCCGAGAGCCCCCGCAATGCCGAGATAGCGACTTCGGAGTGTCTTGAATACTTAGCGCTGGTGGCGGTTGCGACGTTGGACGCTTATTCTAAGGATGCGATTGAGGAAGTATGGCTCGCCACCCTAAGCGAGCTGAACCTCTCACACGGAGCCCTGAAAAACCAGATTAGTGCGACATGAAACGATCCTCCCCTTGCTTGCCTCACGCTGCGATTGCTGCCACAATCCGCCTGCGGCAGGTTTTCTGGCAGCCGTATGGCAAGTTGCTGAGCCCGCTCGCAAAAAGCGCCGCGAAAGGGCCATTTTAATCGCTACACTGTTCGAGTAGAAACGGTCCTAAGTTGTTGAAAATAAAAGGGCCAGACTCGTTCGAATCGATACGCATTCATCACGGCTCTAAAAATTGAACATGGCGACCCAAAACGCCGAAATTAAGATCACGCCGCAAATGGCGGCCGAACACGGCTTGACGGCTGACGAGTTCGCGCGCATCCAGAAAATCCTAGGCCGCGATCCGAATTTCACCGAGCTGGGCGTTTTCAGTGTGATGTGGAGCGAGCACTGCTCGTATAAATCCTCGCGGGTGCACCTGAAGCGGCTGCCCACGCGCGGAGCGCACGTGGTGCAGGGCCCGGGAGAGAACGCCGGCGTGGTCGACATCGGCGACGGACTGGTCGCCGTCTTCAAAATCGAATCGCACAATCATCCAAGCTTCGTCGAGCCATTACAAGGCGCGGCCACCGGCGTGGGCGGCATCCTGCGCGACATTTTCACCATGGGCGCGCGGCCGATCGCCGTGCTCGATTCGCTGCGATTCGGTCCCATCACTTCAGGACCGGCGGCGGGAAACGCCTCGCGCGAGGAGATCGCGCGCAACCGCCGCATCGCGGACGGAGTGGTGCGCGGCATCGGTTTTTACGGCAACTGCTTTGGTGTGCCGACGGTGGGCGGAGAAGTGGTTTTCGAGCCGTGCTACTCGAATAATCCGCTGGTGAACGCGCTGGCGCTTGGCATCGCGCGCAAGGAAGAGCTTTTCTTCGCCAGCGCGCGCGGCGAAGGCAATCCGGTGATTTACGTTGGCGCGAAAACGGGGCGCGATGGCATTCACGGCGCGTCGCTGCTGGCTTCGGCGGAATTCAGCGAGGAATCGCAGCAGAAGCGGCCCAACGTGCAGGTCGGCGATCCGTTCATGGAAAAACTGCTGCTGGAAGCGTGCCTGGAGGCCATGCGCACAGGAGCAATCGTGGCGATTCAGGACATGGGCGCAGCAGGGCTGGCGAGTTCGAGTTCGGAAATGGCGTCGCGCGGCGAGATGGGCATCGAAATCGATTTGGGGCGCGTGCCGCAGCGCGAAACCGGCATGACGCCTTACGAAATGATGCTCAGCGAATCGCAGGAACGCATGCTGCTGGTCGCCGAGCGCGGACGTGAGCGCGAAGTTTTCGACGTGTTCCACAAATGGGGACTGGACGCGGTGGAAATCGGGCGCGTTACCACGGACGGGAAATTGCGGCTGCTGCATCACGGCAAAGTAGCCGCGGAAATTCCCGCGCACGCGCTGGCCGAAGAAGGCCCCCGCTACGAACGTCCGATCGCCAAGCCTTCGGCCGCCGATTCGGAACGCAGCGCCGCGTCACGCGGCAAACTCGTGGAATTTTTGGCTGCCGGCTCGGACCTGACGCCGAATTTCTGCCGTCTGCTGGGATCGCCGACAATCGCGTCCAAAGATTGGATCACCGAGCAGTACGATTCGATGGTGCGCACCAACACGCGCGTGGGGCCGGGCTTCGGAGATGCCGCCGTGCTGCGGCTGAAAGAAACGAGGCGCGCACTGGCCATCAAAACCGACGGCAACGGCCGCTGGAGTTTTCTCTCACCACGGTTGGGCGCGATGCACGCGGTGGCCGAAGCGGCGCGGAACGTGGCGTGCACGGGAGCGCGTCCGATTGCGGCGACGAACTGCCTGAATTTTGGCAATCCGGAAAAGCCCGAAGTGATGTGGCAGTTCACCGAAGCGATCGACGGAATCGCGGAGGCCTGCCGCGCGCTCGAAGCGCCCATTACCGGCGGGAACGTCAGCTTCTACAATGAAACGCTCGGCAATCCGATCTATCCCACGCCGGTTCTCGGCGTCCTGGGATTGATTGAAGACGCCGATTGCGCGCTTTCGTCAGGTTTCCGCAGCGAGGGCGATTTGATCCTGCTGCTCGATGCCAATCCTTCGCCGGCTTCCGCCGAGCAGCAGCGCAGCGAGTTTTCTTCGTCGGAATACGCAAAGACAATTCACGGCGTGGTTGCCGGAGTGCCTCCGGCGCTTGACCTGAAGGCTGAAAAACATTTGATCGAGTGCCTGGTGGCGCTTGCGGAAGAAAAAGCGGTGGTTTCCGCGCACGATTTGAGCGATGGCGGCCTGGCTGTGGCGCTCGCGGAGTGCTGCTTCGATAGCGCGGACGATTCCGGCGCTTGCCTCTCCGCCGACGCGGAATTATCGCCGCAACCGGCGCCGGCTGAATACGCGCTTTTTGGCGAGCGCGGCGCGCGCGCCATCGTATCTCTTCCGGTAGCGTCCCTTGCCCGTGCCACGGCAATTGCGGCAAAATATAGGTGTAAGGTCCAGCGCATCGGTACGGTCGTTCGGAGCGAATTTCGCATCCAATACAATGGGACCGCCGCTATCCTCGGCGAAGTCTCTTCCTTTCGTAGAAATTGGAGCGAGCCTCTCGCCAAGGCACTCGAAAGCGCGTAGCGAGAATGTCTAAAATTCACATACTGGACGACGATCACTTCCACGATCACTGTGGCGTGTTCGGCGTCTTCGGCCATCCCGAAGCTGCGAAGCTGACCTATCTTGGCTTGTACGCCCTGCAGCATCGCGGGCAGGAATCGGCCGGAATCGCTTCGAGCGACGGGGCGGATTTGCGCCTGCATCGCAGCCTGGGACACGTGCAGGAAATCTTCACGCCCGCGGCGCTGGCGAAGTTGCCCGGCTCGGCGGCCATGGGCCATACGCGCTATTCCACGGCGGGCGACACGACATTGCTGAACGCGCAGCCGATCATAATCGACTGCAATAAGGGCAAGCTGGCGCTGGGCCACAACGGCAACCTGACCAATGCGCCGGAACTGCGCCGCAGGCTGGAGCACCGCGGCTCGATCTTCCAGACCACCAGCGATACGGAAGTGATCGTGCATCTGGTGGCGCGCAGCGCCGCTCGCAATATGCCCGCGGCGCTGGCGGACGCGCTCAATCAAGTGGAAGGAGCGTATTCGCTGCTGGTTCTCACGCGCGATGAACTGTATGCTATCCGCGATCCGCGCGGATTCCGTCCGCTGATTCTTGGACGGCTCGACGGCGCGTGGGTGGCCGGGTCGGAAACGTGCGCGTTCGATCTGATCGACGCGGATTACGTCCGCGAAGTGGAGCCCGGAGAAATGGTGCGCATTTCGCGCAGTGGTATCGAATCGTTCCACTTCGCGCCTGAAAAACCACATCAGTACTGCATTTTCGAGCAGGTCTATTTTTCGCGGCCCGATAGCATCGTTTTCGGACGCGCGGTGAACAAAAGCCGCGAACGGCTCGGCAGGTTGTTGGCGCGCGAGCATCCAGTGGAAGCGGATATCGTGACGCCGTTGCCCGATTCCGGAGTGCCCGCGGCGGTTGGCTACGCGGACGAGTCCGGGATTCCGTTTCGCATGGCGCTGATCCGCAACCACTACGTGGGCCGCACATTCATCGAGCCGGACCAATCGATTCGCGATTTCGGCGTGAAGCTGAAATTGAATCCGGTGCGCGGGGATTTGGAGGGACAGCGCGTGGTACTGGTGGACGATTCCCTGGTGCGCGGCACGACCAGCCGGAAGATCGTGCGCTTGGTGCGCGAGGCGGGCGCGGCCGAGGTTCACGTGCGTATCAGTTGTCCGCCAACGATTTCACCGTGCTATTACGGAGTCGATACGCCGCGGCGCGAGGAATTGATCGCGGCGCAACAATCTCCCGAGGAGATTCGTAAGTTTTTGGGAGCCGATTCGCTCGGATATCTTTCGCTTGAATCGCTGCGCACGGCGGTGGACGATACAGAGGGGAAATTCTGCACGGCATGCTACACGGGCGTTTATCCCACGGAGCTCGTGCAACTCGAGGTGGAGGCGCATCGTGAAGGCTGACGTGCGAGATCGCGCAGCGGCGCGAAAATCCAAGGCGGCCGCGCCGCCGACAACCGAGCAGCGCGTCTGGCGCGAAGTAGTTTCCTGGCTTTGGGTGATTTTGGCGTTCATCTTCATCGAAGGAACGCTGGTGCAGGCGCGCGTGATTCCCAGTGGCTCGATGGAAAATACCGTGCTGATCGGCGACCACATCATCGTCAGCCGTATCGGCTACGACGCGGGCATCCCGTTCACCGACATCCACGTGCCACTTTGGCGCAATCCCGAGCGGCAGCAGATCGTGGTGTTTCGTGCACCGTTGCCGGACGAAGGGAATCCGGATTTCATCAAACGCTGCATTGGAGTTCCCGGCGACCATATCAAGATGGTCGGCGAAAAAGTGTACGTGAACGAAAAGCTGCTGAACGAGCCGTACGCGCTCCATACGCCGTCCATCGGGACGCCCTTCGCCCAATTTCCTCCGAAGGAAGACGTTGCCCAGGACACTCGGTTCACTCCCACATGGGCCGCGCAGATGTCGCAGCACGTGGTGAATGGCGAGTTGGTGGTGCCCAAGGGCGACTACTTCATGATGGGCGATAATCGCGACGATTCGTACGATAGCCGCTACTGGGGCTTCGTTCCGCGCAACGACGTGATCGGCGTGCCGCTGTTCATCTACATGTCGATCAAAGCGCCGGAGAAGGTTTGGGACCCGGGGCATATCGGATTGCGGTTCGAAACGTATCTGAAGGTGTTCATCGATCCGGGCGAGGTACGCTGGCACCGGTTGTTCCACACCTTTCCCAGATGACGTTCCACATCCATCGTTTCCGCATGGCTAACGAGACTCGCTGATGCGTTACGCCGATGCCGGCGTCAACATTTCCGTGGCAGACGAGGCCAAGCGGCGTATCGCCGCGATGGCGCGCGGGACATTTCGTCCGGGCGTGCTTGCGCCGGTTGGCGGATTTGGTGGGCTTTTCCGGCTGGACAGCAAGCGCTGGCGCGATCCGGTGCTGGTGGCCAGCAGTGATGGAGTTGGCACCAAACTAAAAGTGGCCTGCGCCGCGGGCGACCATTCCAAAGTCGGCGCGGACATCCTGAATCACTGCATCGACGACATCCTCACGCAAGGCGCCGAGCCGCTTTTCTTCCTCGATTATATCGCCATGGGAAAACTCGATCCGCGCGCGATCGAACAGGTGATCGCTGGAATGAGCGTGGCCGCGAAAAAAGCGGGATGTTCGCTAATCGGCGGCGAAACCGCGGAGATGCCGGATATCTACGCGCCCGGCGAGTACGATCTGGCCGGATTCATCGTCGGCGCCGTGGAACGAAAACAAATCCTTGACCCGAAGAACGTTCGTGCGGGCGACGTGCTGCTGGCCCTGCCTTCGAGCGGGTTGCATACCAACGGCTATTCGCTGGCGCGCAAGCTGGTGTTCGGCGTGGAACAGCTGCAGCCCGATAGTTACGTCCAGGAAATCGGCGGTCCGATCGGCGCGGAACTGCTGAAGCCGCATCGCGCGTACTGGCCACTGCTGAAAAACGTGCTGATGCATGGCTGGGTCACCACCATGGCGCACATCACCGGCGGCGGGATCACAGGAAACTTGCCGCGCGTGCTGCCGAATAGCGTGCAGGCAGTGATCGAGCTAGGTTCGTGGCCGGTGCTGCCGATTTTTCGTTACCTCGCGCGTGTGGGGGGGATCGAGCGGGACGAATTGCTACGGACGTTCAATCTGGGCGTGGGAATGATTTTGGCGGTTCCGCAAAAGCACGTTTCGCGCGTGCAAGCCGAGCTGAAGCGGAGGCGCGAAAAATCATACATGGTTGGGCGCGTCGAGAAAGCGCGGCGCGGAAAGCCGCGCGTCATCTATTCTGGAAAGCTTCCGCTGTAGCCGCGCTGCTCCAAAATTCCACGACGTTCGCACTGTCATTCTGAGCCCCGGCCCGTGAGACGAAGGATTTGCCTCTGCTACGATCCAAGAGAGATTCTTCGTCGCCGAGCTCCTCAAAATGACAGACCGCGAACAGGCACGGCCGCGCCGGCTTGTCGGCGTTTTTTCCCGCGGGCTGAAGCGCGCGTTTACTTCACGTCGGCGTTGGTATCGGCGAGCACTTTCCAGGTTCCATCCGCTTGCTTTTGCCAAACGATCACCAAACGGCCATTTTCCGTGGTGGATTTGCCCTTGGCATCCGTGGTTACGGCGCGGAATGGGCCGCGCTGCACGGCGAGATCAGCCGAGCGCGCGACATCGATTTTCGCGGAAGGAAATGTGATTTGAACGCTGGGCAGGGACAGCAGGTGTTTCCAGGCGGCGCGAATCGCGTCTTTGCCAACGAAGGCGGGAGCATTCGGCAAGAAGAGCACGGCATCGTCTTCGTAAACCGAGACGCATTTGTCGAGATCCTTGGCCGCGATCGCCTTGTTCCATTGGTCGCTGGCGGAGTTGATCGCGGCTTTCGCCGCGGCAATATTTTTCTCCGCGATCTCGCCAGCGGTCTTCTGGTTGAGGAGCGGGGCGCGGGAACACGCTCCCATCACGGCAGCGCTTGCGATGGCGACAAACAGAATTGTGAATAACCGGACGCGTTTCATGATCGGCTCCTTGGCGCAAAGTCGAAGCCGGTAGAAGATGCTGCTTTCATTTCGCCGTGTCAAGCGGGTGCAGGCGATCGCCGCAGCGCGGCGTTTTGCGCGTTCGCGGAACTATGCTAATTTCGGTCGAACATGAAACGACGCATCGGCGTCCTGCTTTCCGGACGCGGCTCCAATTTCGAAGCGCTGGCCGATAGCGTGGCCGCCGGTCGCATTCCGAATGCGGAAATTTCGATGGTGGTGAGCAATCGCGAGGGCGCGCCGGGTATCGCAAAGGCGCAGGCGCGCGGGATCGATGCGCGCGCGATTCCGTCGAGCGGGCTGGAGCGCGAGGCTTACGACCGGCTGGTGGTGGCAGCGCTGCGCGAACGGCAAGTGGAATGGATTTGCATGGCCGGATACATGCGGATGGTTTCGGCGTTTTTTGTGTCCGAGTTTCGCAACCGGATCTTGAATATCCATCCGTCGTTGCTGCCGGCGTTTCCGGGACTGGAAGCGCAGCGGCAGGCGCTCGAGCACGGCGTTAAATTTTCCGGATGTACGGTGCACTTCGTGGACCAGCGGCTGGACGCGGGACCGATCATTATGCAGGCTGTGGTTCCCGTGGAAGATAGCGACACGCCGGACACGCTTGCCGCGCGTATCCTGCGCGAGGAGCATCGCATTTACACCGAAGCGGTATGCATCGTGCTCGACGGCCACTATCGCATCGAGGATCGGCGCGTGTTGCTCGATGGTCCGCGGAAAAAACACTGAAGAAAGGCGTTTGCCAGGCTTGTGACCTCCACGAAATTTCCACCGGTTCAAGAACAGCTTTTGTATTTGAAGAAAGGCGCGGCCGAAGTGATCCGCGAAGAAGAGCTGAAGTCCAGGCTCGAAAACGCGGAGCGCACCGGGAAGCCGCTGCGAGTCTATCTGGGCGTGGATCCCACCGCGCCGGATATTCATCTGGGCCACACCGTGGTGCTGCGGAAGCTGAAACATTTTCAGGACATGGGCCACACGGCCGTGTTCCTGATCGGCGATTTTTCGGCGATGATTGGCGATCCGACGGGACAATCGGAAACGCGCCCGCCGCTGACGCGCGAGCAAGTGGACGTGAACGCGAAGACCTACCTCGATCAGGTATACAAAATCCTCGATCCGAAAAAAACCGAGGTTCGCTACAACAGCGAATGGCTGGGTAAAATGTCGAGCTTCGATGTGGTGCGGCTCTGCGGCCATTACCGGTTGGCGCGCATGCTGGAGCGCGAGGACTTTCGGTCGCGGCTCGACAAAAATCTGCCAATCTCCGTGCACGAGCTGCTGTATCCGCTGCTCACGGCCTACGACGCGGTAGCGCTGGAATCGGACGTGGAAATCGGCGCCACGGAGCAGAAATTCAATCTGCTGGTGCATCGCGACATTCAGCGCGAATTCGGGCAAACGTCTGAAGTGGCGCTGACCATGCCGATTCTGGTGGGGCTCGACGGCGAGCGCAAAATGTCGAAAAGCCTCGGGAATTACGTGGGAATTACGGAAGCGCCAGGCGAGATGTTCGGAAAGCTGATGTCGATTTCCGACGAGTTGATGTGGTCTTACTACGAACTGCTGACGGATTTCGCATCGCCGGTAATCGTGCGGCTGAAAGAGGAAGTGCGCGGCGGAACACTGCATCCGATGGACGCCAAGATGCAGCTGGCGCACGCGGTCATTGCCGGGTTTCATGGCGAGGATGCCGCGAAGAAAGCGTCCGAGGAGTTTCAGCGCGTGTTTCGCGACCGGCAGGCGCCGGAAGAAGCGCCGACCATGAAGCTCGCGCGCAGCACATTAACGCGCGTCTCTACGCTTGTTTTTATATCGAAACTTGCATCGTCGCGCAGCGAAGCAGAACGTCTTATCAAACAAGGTGCGGTGGAAATTGACGGTGAGCGCGTGACGGATGTGAAACATGAAGTCGATCTTTCGCAGCCGCATGAATTCTTGCTCCGCGCCGGCAAAAAGAAATTCCTTCGAATTATCGTGCAATAGGCAATAGGCCATTGCGCTGCGAATGGTCCCGACTAGGCGGTATGTTGATCCGTGGCTGCTTGCGCGATCGAGCGGATTGGAATGGCGATGGGTTTAGCGGCGTCGCCCGATTGTGGCATGTGGCATTCGCCGTCGAAAACGGAACCCGGCTCAAGGACCAAGCAAGGCGTGTGGACTTCCGCGGAAACGATTGCTTTGGGGTGAATTTCCACGCGGCCGGTGGCGCGGATCGTTCCTGTGAAATGCCCGAAGATCATCACGCGGTTTCCGACGATCTCGCCTTCCACCTGCGCATGCTCACCAAGGATCAGCGTGCCCTCGGAAACGAGCGTGCCCTTCATCGCCGAATCGATGCGGAGCGTGCCGGTTGTCTCGAGTTTGCCCTCGAGACGAACACCCTTCTCCAGGAATCCGGTCCACTCCGAAGGTTCCGTCTGCTTTCGGTCCAGCCAAGCCCAACCCATATGCCCGCCTCAGTGGGCTCCTATTCTCTCATTAGGTGGTCGTAGAGTCGCGCTAGATCGGCGGCATCGTAGTACTCAAAAGCCAACTGTCCCGGATGCCCAGGCCGTAACGGATTCAAGACGACCCGCGTTCCAAACCGCTGCTGGAGTTCTTCAATGGCTGCCTTGGTGTTTGGATCTACTGCCGGCACCGATAGTTCGGTCTTGGGCCGAGCGGACCGCGTCGCGAGGCGTTCCACCTGCCGGACGGTCATTCCGCCGCGGGCAATGCGCCGAGCGATTTCGAGCCGCGTCTTCGAGTCGGCAATTCCCAATAGCGCGCGACCGTGGCCTGCGGAGATGCGTCCCTCTTCGATCAGATCGAGAATGGGCGGCTCGAGTTTCAGCAGGCGCACAGCGTTCGCGATGGTGGCGCGGTCTTTCCCGGTGCGCTGTGCGACTTCTTCCTGAGTGAGCGCAAATTCCTGAATCAAGCGCTCGAAAGCATGGCCCTGTTCGATCGGGTTCAGGTCCTCGCGCTGGAGGTTTTCGACCAGCGTCATTTCGACGGCCCGCTCCTCCGGAACGTCGCGCACCACAACCGGTACGCGGCTGAGCGCAGCTCGCTGGGCGGCACGCCATCGTCGCTCGCCGGCGATCAGCTGGTAGCGATGCCCCAGGCGGCGCACCACGAGCGGCTGGACGATGCCGCTCGACCGGATCGATTGCGCGAGCTCCTCAAGAGGCTCATCGCGGAAGCGGGTACGCGGCTGGTAAGGGCTCGGATCGATCAGATCGATATCGACCTGCAGCAGTCCTTCATTCAGAGCCGGAGCTGGTGCTGCCTGCGTCGCCGCCGGTCCCTCCTGCGGCTGCGGCAGCGACTCCGGATCCGGCTCCCGAATCAGCGCGCTCAGTCCCCTGCCCAACGCGTTTCTGGGCATTGACGATCACCTCCTTGGCTAGTTGTATATAGCTTTCTGCGCCTTTACTATGTATGTCGTAGAATATTACGGGCATCCCGTGGCTCGGAGCTTCCGCCAGCCTGACATTTCTAGGAATGACCGTCTCGAATACCTGTGCTCCAAAGAAGCTGCGAAGGTCCGCAGAAACCTGCTTGGATAGCGTAGTCCGATCATCGTACATCGTCAGCAGGATGCCTTCGATGGCGAGTGATGGATTGATGGTCCGGCGGATGCGCATCAGAGTGTCCAAGAGCTCGGAAACACCTTCGATGGCCAGAAACTCGCATTGAATGGGAACGAGGACGGAGTCGCTGGCCGCGAGGGCATTGAGGGTCAGGAGGTCGAGTGTCGGAGGGCAATCGATCAAGATGTAGTCATACTTGTCCAGGATCGCCCGGATCGCATCCTTTAGCCGGTATTCCCGGCGCTCCATCGAAACCATCTCTACCGCAGCTCCGACTAGATTCTTATCCGAAGGAACGATGTCTAGCCCTTCGACCTGCGCATCGATAGCGACACGTTCGACGGGATCGCCCATGATAATTGTGTTGTAGGCTGTCCTGCGGGACGGATCGCGGTGAAATCCTAGAGAGCTTGTCGCGTTCGCCTGTGGGTCGAAGTCGATTAGGAGGGTCTTCTTCTCGGATGCAGCAAGGGATGCTCCAAGATTAACGGCGGTAGTTGTCTTGCCGACGCCTCCCTTTTGGTTCGCAATAGATATTACGCGCGCCACTTCGGCCCCCAGAAGCCGTGCGCGAATGTATCAGAGAGAATTAAGGCGATGCAAGATGTTTCACGTGGAACAACTTCTATCACGCAGCGCTAATTGTTCCACGTGAAACAGTCTACTGTCGAGCGACTGGAGAACCAGCAAGGATAAGTCGGTGCTGCGAAGCCGGTATCCTGACCGGGTCGTCCCAATTCCAGCCTCGCTTGCGCGAGATATCGCTGGCATCGTCCTCCCCGAGCCAGAGAGCGATTCTTCCGCCGACAGCGAGAGATCCGAGAGCCCATTCCAGAAATTGGTCGTAGTCCCCAAGCGCGCGAGCGGAAATCGTGTCGATCTTCCCCTGAAACTCGCTCGTCTCCTCGAACCGAGATCGTCTGACGCACACACCCTTCAGATCGAGATGGCGCACAACTTCCGAAAGGAAGGCGCATTTCTTAGCATTCGATTCAATCAGTACAAGTTCAAGCTCCGGAGAGAAGATTCGAATCGGTAGACCCGGGAATCCAGCCCCAGCGCCAACGTCGGCGAGCCGACCATTTTCAATCCCGCTAATCGAGCGAAGCGCGAAGAGGCTCTCGCCAAAGTGAAATTTCAGGACCTCAGCCTCTTCCGTCACTGTCGTCAGCGACATCGATTTATTCCACTTCAAAAGAAGGGAAATGTAGGCACGCACCTGCTCGCATTGAGCGTCGGTTGGGCCGTCTCCATAGGCGGCTAAGCATTCGGATATCGCTTGATTTGAGAGCATTAGATTAGCACTACATATATAGTATTAATTGCGGAGCCCTAAACGCTAGAGTCTCTCGGCCCCGTGGGCGTGTATTGACGTCGCAACGCAGCTCGAACCAGAGACGGCGAAAGATACCCGGCGGTCAAATCGGCCACAAAATGCGCTGCGATCGACGGAATCAAGCTTCCGCTCCAAAATCGAACCGCCGAAAATAGAAGGCCAACGAAGAAAGTGGAAAGCAGGCCGCGGCGTCCCTGGTATAAATGGGCAGCGGCGAATAGAACGGCCGAGCCAAAAATGCCGGCCTCCACGCTGCCTCCCCAGTCCCGAAACATGCGCTGCACGAACCCGCGATAGATCCATTCCTCGCAGCAAGCTACGGTGACCACGACAGCGAAAAAGGCGAGCCGCTCGGCGGTATCCTGCGGGAACACCTTCAGTGCCATCTGCGCGAGCATGCCGTGCTCTTCGACGGGAGATGTGGCGATGCGGCGCAGACTGTAAAGCTGATTGGCTAGAATCGCGATTGCCAGGCCAATGCCTAGAGCGCCGGTAAGCACGGGACGTGAAATCTGCAAGCCCAGCAGCCAAGGAGGAATCCCGTCCGCAGTAACGCGCCAGAAAATTATAGCCGCGATGAGCCACTGGAACGCGGTGGTCGAGGCGTAAACCGTGAGCCGCTCGATTTTGTTCGTCTGCGGAATGCGCATCAGTTGCTGAATGCGACGTCGTCCCATCAAGGGCACAACCGTAGCCAGGAACGCGATGATCAGCGCCAGGTCCCAATGCACCATGATTGATGAAAACATGTTTGCTTCCGCGGGACAAGCGCGGGCGCTGCGATTCTGAACTCCGAGTGAAACCATCTGGGCTGCATCCCGAACTGGAAGGCACAGTTGACACCGCCGGAGGCGCGCCGTATCGTTCTTAATTCTGACGAGTTTCATTCGCATGACCTGCATACGATGAAAATCTTGGTGATTGGCGGCGGTGGCCGCGAACACGCACTGGCTTGGAGGCTGAAGCAGAGCCCGTCGGTGGAGAAGATTTGGTGCGCTCCAGGCAACGACGGTATTGCGCAGGACCTCGAATGCGTTCCGTTGGATTTGAAGGACGTTCGCGCAGCGGCAGACTTGGCGGCGAAACTTGGCGCCGATCTGACGGTTGTGGGGCCCGAGCTGCCTCTGGTTCTGGGCGTCGCCGACGAGTTCGCATCGCGAGGTCTAGCACTGCTGGGGCCGGCGCGAGTGGCGGCGCAACTGGAAGGCAGTAAAATCTTCGCGAAGCAATTTCTCGAACGCCACGGCATTCCGACCGCGGCTGTGCGCGGAATCTGCGGCGCACCGGAGCAAGCGCATAAGGCGCTCGCATCCGCGGAATGGCCGCTGGTGATCAAGGCGGACGGCCTCTGCGCCGGCAAAGGCGTGTTGGTTACGGATTCAGAGTCAGAGGCACGTCAATTTATTGATCGGTTGATGAAGTCGCAGGAATTTGGCGACGCCGGGAAGAACGTGCTGCTGGAAGAGGGGCTGGCGGGCGACGAGCTTTCCTACATTATATTGACCGACGGCACGAATTTTATTCCCATGGCGCCGGCGCGCGATCACAAGCGCGCCAACGACAACGACGAAGGGCCCAATACCGGTGGAATGGGCGCGTATTCGACGGACTCGATTCTTCCGCCGGCCCTGGAGAATGAAATCGTGCGCAAGGTGGTGCAGCCTACGCTCGCGGCCCTGCGCGCGGAGGGTATTCGGTATCGCGGCTTTCTCTATTTCGGACTGATGCTCACTACGGACGGGCCGAAGGTACTCGAATATAATTGCCGGCTCGGCGATCCGGAAACGGAGGCGGTCCTGCCGCGCGCGGATTTCGATTTGGCGATGGCGTGCGAACTGGCCGCTTGCGGAACGCTCGCAGGCTTCGATGCGAGATGGCATCGCGGCGCAAGCGTGTGCGTGGTGATCGCATCGGAAGGCTACCCGGTCGGCCCGAAGACGGGCGTTCCGATCGATGGACTCGATGAGGCGTCACACGTGCAAGGTGCGGTCGTTTTTCATGCTGGAACGCGGAAGGTTGGCTCGACTTTTCGTACGACCGGAGGCCGCGTGCTGATCGTGAGCGCGCGCGGCGACGATTTGGCGAGCGCTTGCCGGATCGCGTACCAGGCGGCGAGTAAAATCGGAATTGCCGGATCGTTTTACCGTCGCGACATAGGGCGGCGCGCGCTTCGGGAAGTGGCGCTCGAGTCGAGCCCGGCAGCGGAAAAATTAGCAGCGGGTGCGCCGAAGGGCTGAACCAATACAGCGGAGCCGGTGTCGTACCCAGCGCTTGCCGGCGAACGCAAATTACGAGGAGATAATGGCCGAAAAAGGACGAGCAGTCGTTGGAATCGTGATGGGCTCTGATACGGACTTTCCCGTGATGATGGAATCAGGAAAGACTCTGGCAAAATTTGGAATCGCCTACGATATGGAAGTGCTCTCCGCGCATCGCACACCCGAGCGCGCGCACGAATATTCGAAGACGGCCGCGAGTCGCGGATTGAAGGTTGTAATTGCGGCGGCGGGCGCCGCGGCGCATCTGGCCGGCGTGATGGCGGCCAGCACCACTCTGCCGGTGATCGGAGTGCCACTGGGAACCAGTGCGCTCAATGGAATGGACGCATTGCTCGCCACCGTGCAGATGCCAGGAGGCATTCCCGTAGCGACCATGGCGATCGACAAGGCCGGCGCGGTGAACGCCGCGATCTTTGCGGCGGAAATCCTGGCGCTTTCCGATCCGGAAATAGCGCGCAAGCTGGCCGCGCACAAAGAAGACATGGCGCGCAAAGTGGACGAGAAAAACGCGCGCATCCAGGGGCAGCTCTCCGAAACCAAGTAGTTCAGTCGCAGCGGTTCGGCGAGATCGCTGACGGGACGGATGTGCGCCTTATTGCCGCTGCAGCGTGGGTGCGCCGGGCGGGCGTTTCCCGTGGTGAGCGGGCGTTGCCGACGGAGGCGCCAGGATCCACCTGAAGCCTGTCTCCGGGCGCAGGATCGCGACGGTCTCTCGCGCGTGCGGTGGCGCAATCGCGTCCAGCGCGGCGCGAAGAAATTGCGTCGCCTCCGCGGCATGCAGTTTGTTGCTCGTACCCTCCAGAAGATGTTGCGCCACTTCGCGCATGGCAGGGTCGGAGTCTACTATCCGTTCGATGCGTGGGTCCTGCTGCTTTAGCAAACTGAGCACCGATTGCGGCGGGTCGTGTGCAGGATAGTCGAATTCCATCAGGGTGCGCGGTTGTCCCTTTTCCGGTGGATAGAATTGAAGGTAGGCGGGGCGCTCGATCCCCGAAGTCCAGAAATTGTCGCTCTGCTCTTCCTGATCGATTTTGTATGAAAGTTGCCAGATTTCCGGACCGTAATTGGCGAAATAGTCCGCCACAATCAGTTGGGCGAAGGGATCGTTGGGCGGTAAATTCAGCGGGTCGTGAAGCGACTCGGCCAGCTGGTTCAGGCGCTGCTGAAGGGTTTGGCCGATAATCTCGATTTCCGAAGGCTGATCGCCGCCCTTGGATTGGCCCAGGTGCGGGGGCGTTGCGACGGCGTCGGTGCGCAGCCGTGGAAGTTCCTGATTCAGCGCGGCGATCTCGTCCCGCGCCGGAGGTGACCACCAATCCACCGGACCGAGAAGCACCCCGAAGCGTTCGCTGGAAAGCAGCACGGGCGTGGGAGGCAGCGTGTGCACCTCGATCGGGTTTTCGAGCGTACCGACGAGGATCGCGTCTTTTACCACAGCGATCAGCACGCGTCCCGCGGCGAGATCGGCAACTACCTCCCCATTCACTTTGCCGATGCTCGATTGCGCAACGGCCGCGAGCGGCAGCAAAATCCCCGCGCATAATACGACCAAGCAGCGGTTCTGCAAGGCCGATGATCTTGAAGCGCGGCGCGCACCGGACCTGCGAGCTGAGGGCGGGAGGGATCGTGGCCAGAGGCGCGACCGTATGCCGAATTCGGCGAGTAGCCTCATACTAAACAGAAGTTATCATAGCTCGCAGGCGGCGCGTCTATCCGTGTCGTCTATCTGTATCTGGATGCGGCGGGGCGGCGGCTCTAGTAGAATAAACATGGATTCCAAATTCATGGCGTGAATGGATATGAGCATACTGAAAACACTCAGAGGATCAAGGCTGCGTTCGCCCGGCAGCGTTCGTCACAAGGGCGCGAAAATTTCCAATCATCTGTCAGCACATGAAAAGTTTGTTCACGGCGAAAGCGGCGGTAAGCGCGCCGATTTTGCCGGCGCCGATCTATCGCGCGTTGATTTCAGCGGCGCGAATCTTAGCCTCGCCGACTGTAGCGGCGCGAATCTTGAGGGAGCGAATTTGCGCGATGCCAGGCTGACCAATACGGATTTCAGCGGCTGCCAAATGCGCGGCGCCGATTTGCGGCGAGCGGACTGCACGGAGACGAACTTCAGCGGCGCGGATATGACTGAAGTACAGATCGGCGGCGCGGAACTTTTTCGGGCGAATCTGAGCGGCGCAGTTTTGCGGCGCGCCGATTGCGGCGTCGCGAATTTCCGCGAGGCGGACGTGGCTGGCGCCATCTTTGAGGGCGCGAATATGAAGGCCGCGATTTTGCGCGAGACTAATCTTTCCGCCGTGGATCTTTCGGGCGTCGATCTGTCCACGGCGCTGATGCCCCGCGGTTACAACGCCAAATCAGCCGTTCCCAACGGCTAATCGCACGTGCCCAGCACACAAAACCTGAAAGCGGAATCGGCGCCGAACCCGCCCTGGGTTTCCGTGGAGGATTACAAGCTACCTGCGGGCTGGGCCAGCCCAGAGAAGAAAGAGGCGCGAGCCCGCGCGTGCTGCGAGTTGTTGGAAAGCGGAGAGATCCTCTTTTTCCGCGAGCCACCATTTCAATTGCCCGCCGAGGACCGCGAATTCTTGGTGTCGCAGCCATGGTCCGAATTGCGGCTGCACAAGAACGTTTCGTACCGCTCCGGTGAGGACATTTTGCGCGGGGTCGGAGGCGATTCGGAGACTGTGGCTCGCGTGCACTCGATTCTCCGCAATTACAGCGAGCACGTGCTGCGATTTGCAGCGGATGTCCTGGCGCCGTACGCCGAGAAGTGGATCGTGGATTTCTCAAGCTTTCGTCCGCTCGAAGAGCAGGGCCGCAACCTGCCGTTGCACAAGCGCAACGATTTGCTGCATGTGGACGCGTTTCCCAGCCGTCCCACGCGCGGGGGGCGAATCTTGCGCATCTTCACGAATCTAAACCCCTCGAAAGCGCGCGTGTGGAACACCACCGGGCCATTCGACGCGCTCGCCAAGCAGTACGCTAACGATGCAGGCCTGAAGAAGTTTGCGGAAGAATCCGCGTTCAGCCGGAGCATTCATGGACTGGCGGGAAAACTAGGCCTGCGCGGTGGCGGTCGCACACCGTACGACGCGTTCATGCTGCATTTCCACGATTATTTGAAGGAAAATGCGGAATTTCAGGGCAACTGTCCGAAATCGCGTCTGGAATTCCCGCCGCTGGCAACCTGGCTGGTTTTCACGGATGGAGTGGCGCACGCCGCCATGTCCGGGCAGTACGCCCTGGAACAAACGCTGCTGATTCCGACGGCCGCGCTCGTCGCGCCGGAACGCGCGCCCTACCGCATCCTCGAAGCGATTGCTGGCCGGGCGCTCGTTTCTTGAGCGCTCGCGGCCGCTACTTGCCCTCGGCGGTTTCCGCCGGATCCTCGATCACCCCATTCGCTACGCCTCGCGCGGCGCCGGGGCGTCGGCGCGTCTCGATGCCCAGCCGCTTAATTTTCTGATTGAGCGTCGAGAGCGGCACCTGGAACCGTTCGGCGGCTTCCGTCTGATTCCAGTGCGTGCGTTCGAGCATGTCCACGATGATGCGCCGTTCCACTTCCTCTAGAATCTGAAAGAGCGACGGTGCCGGCGCAGAACTGCGCGGACCCGTCTCGCCGGGCAGCGGCGGCAGAAACTCCGCAAGCTGCAGCCGCACACCCTTGACCACCTCGCACGTGCCCACGCTCTCCGGCAACAGGTCCGAATCCATCCACTCGCTGGTGGAAAGCACCACGGAACGCTCCACCGCGTTTTCCAATTCGCGCACGTTTCCCGGCCAATCGTAGTCCATCAGCAGCTTCATGGCTGCGTTCGTGAATTGCCGCGGCGTCTTATTGTTTTCGCGGCAAAACCGCTCGACGAAGCGCTCCACGAGCAGCGGGATATCTTCCTTGCGCTCGCGCAACGGCGGAAGATTGACGGCGATCACGTTGAGCCTGTGAAACAGATCCTCGCGGAAGCGTCCCTCGCGCACCAGCTTGCGCAGGTCTTCGTTTGACGCGGCCAGGATGCGCACATCCACTTTGATCGTGTCCGTGGCGCCCAGCCGCATGAACTCGCGCTCCTGAATCACGCGCAGCAGCTTGGCTTGTGTTTCTGGGCTGACCGTCGAAATTTCGTCGAAAAAGATTGTGCCCTGGTCGGCCACTTCGAAGAGGCCCTTTTTTGAAGCGATGGCGCTGGTGAACGCTCCCTTCACGTGGCCAAAAAGCTGCGATTCCAGCAAATCCGAAGGAATCGAGCCGGTGTTTACCGGGATGAAGGCCTTATCCGCCCGCGGTGACGAGGCGTGAATCGCTTTGGCGATCAATTCCTTGCCCGTGCCGCTTTCGCCGGAAACCAGCACCGTGGAGCGCGACGGCGCGACCTGCGTCACCAGATCGAGCACGGCCAGCATCTTGTCGCTCTTACCAACGATGTTCGGAAAATTGTAGCGCTGCTTCAGTGCGCGCTTTAGGTGGACGTTTTCTTCGCGCAGCCGCCGCCCCTCGATGGCCAGCGAAATCTGCGCCACCAATTCGTCGTTGGACCATGGCTTGGTGATGTAATCCTGCGCGCCGCTCTTGAATGCCGCGCGCGCCATATCGATGGAGCCAAACGCGGTAATCAGAATCACGGAAAGGTTCGGATCCCGGCGGCGAATTTCGCGCAGCATCTCGATGCCATTGCGGTCCGGCAGGCTCACGTCCAGCAGCGTCAGATCGTACGGTTTGTCCTCCAGCTTCCGCAGGCCCGCTTCGCCGGTTTCCGCGAGAGTCACATCGAAGCCTTCGGACTTGAGCAGTGCTTCGAGGCCTTCGCGAATTTCCAACTCGTCGTCGACGACGAGGATCGAACCTTTATGCATGTACCGCTTTCCTGGCTACCGGGAACTCCAACCGGAAGGATGTGCCCTTGCCGGGCGTGGAGCGGACGTCCACTTTGCCCGCATGTTCTTTGATGATGCCATAGCTTACGGAGAGGCCCAACCCGGTCCCTCGACCGGTGGACTTGGTGGTGAAGAACGGATCGAAAATGCGATGAAGGTGTTCGGGAGAAATGCCCGCGCCGGTATCCGTCACTTCAATTTCCACCGAGCCGTTGAACGCCGCCGTGCGCACTTCCAGCATTCCACCGGCGGGCATGGCGTCGCGCGCGTTCATGAATAGATTCAGAAACACCTGCTGCAGCCGCGTGGTGGATCCCAGAATCGCCGGCAGCGGCTCCGAGTATTTTTTCGCCACCGCGATGTGCGCGGTGTTGAAGGGATGCTGAACCAGCGTCAGGGTTTCTTCCACGACGGCATTCAAATCCAGTTCCACGGCCTGCTCTCCGCCGGTGCGCGAAAAATTCAGAAGGTTGTTGACGATCTCACTGGCGCGGAACGTTTGCTTGACGATGCGCTCGATGGTTTTCTGCCTCGGATCGTCCGCGGGAATCTGCTTCGCCAACATTTGAATGTAGTTCGATATCACGGCCAGCGGTGTGTTCACTTCGTGCGCCACGCCAGCGGCCAACAAGCCCAGCGAAGTGAGTTTTTCCGTTTGCACCAGCTGGTCTTCCAGCCGCACGCGCTGCGTGATATCGTCCAGCAGCACCAGCCGCCCGAGCTGCGCGCCATCTTTACCGAGCAGCGGCGCAATCGACGCGTTCACCACGATATGCCGGCCGCCTCGCGTGTGCACGTGATGCCTGTAAATTCCTGAAACGTGATCGCCCGCCGCGTGCGCCGCGATTTCGCGAGCCAGTTCCGTCGGCAGGGCTTCGTCCAGCTTGTGGCGCAGCGCTTCGTTCTTCGGCACGTCCAGCAGCGCTTCCAGCTGTGTATTCCAGGATTCGACGCGACCCTCCAGATCGGTGGTGGCCACTCCAATTCGCAGCGATTCCACAATGTTTTCGCTAAAGTCTTTCAGCCGTTCCACCTGCATCGCCTTCTGCTCCAGAGACTGGTACAGGCCGGCGTTCTCGATGGCGATAGCCACGTAGCCCGCAATCGTCGAAAGCAATTCGAGGTCTTCGCTCGAAAGGTAGTCGCCATCCACGGTCTTGCCGAGACCCAGCACTGCGACGGTGCGGTCGCGGAATCGGCACGGAATGAAGTAATTCAAGTCGAGCTGTTCGAGAGTGCGCCGGACTTCCTGGTTTTCATTCGCGGCCGTGCGCCCCGATTCGAAAAAGAGGCAGCCGCGCTCCAGCGCGGGACTCGCTCCGGCGTCAAGAAAACTTAGATCCAGATCGCCTTCAGGCTGAATTCCCATTCCGCGCGCCAGAACGAAGCGTTCACGCCCGGCGCTGTCCTCCACGAACATTGCCAGCCGGTCCACCAGTAGTGTTTGCGAGATCCGGTCGAGCACGGAGCCGAGCATCGGCTCGACGCGCACTTCATTCGTCAGCGCGCGGCCGAACTCGATCAGCGTCCGCCGGTAGTCGAGCCGGTCGCGGTAGAAAAAGTGATCCAGCCGCGCCTGCACCCAGTCGCGCAGCGGCTCGAACAGAAACGCCGCCACCACAATCGCGATCACTCCGCTGGCCGGTCCCGTGGGACCGCTCGTATGGAACAGTTCACCAATTACCGCGATCGCCGCGAAGTACACGGCTACCACTCCGGCCGTCGCAAACGTATAGGCCAGCCCGCGCTTAAAGATGATGTCGACATCCATCAGCCGGTAGCGGACGATCGCATATCCGAACGACAGAGGAATTAGAATCAGCGAGAAAACGGAAAGCTCGGTCCAGTGCGGCAGCGTGCCGACCGCCAATCCCGGCAAGGCGTAAAGAGCGAGGAACGGCAAAATTCCCGCGAACGTACCGCCGGTGACCCACTTCAGCTGTTGCCGCAGCACTCCGCTCGGCGCGCGCAGGTAACTCGCCAGGAAAATTGCCGCTGCCAGCAGAAAATATGCGCCCACGTATGCCGTTTCGATCTTGTCCAAAACGATTCGCGAACCGATCGAAGGCATGAAGTTCAGCAGCGCTCTGGCGACCAGAACATGCAGGGCCAGTAGCACTGTCGGAACGCTGTAGACGACGGCGAGCTTCGCCCAAAGCGCTTTGCGGCGCTCCGGAAATACCAGAGCGAAATGCACCAGCAGCGCCGGCTGCAAAAACAGCGCCACCGCGTTGCTCCAGTAGACGATCCAGTCAAACGAGTTTAGTTTTCCCGTGTAATGAAAACTGTAAAGAATGAAGGAAACCAGGCAGAAGACGTAAAAATGAATGGCTCGCGGCGCATTCCACCGACGCACGAAAATGAAAAGGCCGATGAAGAGGTAAAGAAGCGCCGTCACGCGCAGATAGTCCTGCAGCGAGGACGAATTCTGCTGCGGAGCGGTGATCAGCGGTATGGTGAGAGTTTCGCCGTCTCGCCGGATTTGATAGGAGACTTCGGCCCATACACCCGCGCGCCAAAGCACCCGCGTCACGTCCGTGGCGGTTTTGATCCGCACGCCTCGGACGCTCTCTACGATGTCGCCTTGCTTGATTCCCGCCAGATCGGCGGGCGAACTGGGAGCGATGTGCCAGGCGACAACACCATGCGCCGAATCCGTCCATGTGACGCCGTCGTCCGGCACTTTGACGCGAGAGCGCTGCTCAAAATTGAGCGCGGCAAATACGACCGCAGCCAGCGTCAACAGCGCCAGTACCGCCGCTCCAAACCGAATTCCTAGCTGGCCATTCATCGCTACTACCCACCTACCCCTCGCCCAATGCGAGCACGTCGGCTTCCAAGGAAAGTAGACAGCACGGCACCTAACTGGTTAGCGGAAAATAACTTAGTGCTCTGGCACAATTCCTAGAGACGGTCTATTCCATTTTACGGAAGTAGCGTTTCCAATTCCGGTAGGCCGTGACGTCAGAATTGGAAGCTTAAGCCCCCTCGGATATACCGGTACGATGGAACAAGAACCACGTAGCCGTCCCGCGTGGCGACTTGCACGTAGCCCTGCGCCAGTAAATTCCCGATTTCGGCCTGTACTTCCATGTGGCAGGGGAAAGAATTGGGGAGAGGTTGGCGGATCTGCATGCTCAGATAGGGGGCGGTCTGGTAGAGCGATTCGCCATACGCATCTTGGCGTGAAACTGTGGGCCCGTCGAGCCACTTATAGCCGGCGCTCAACTTAGTATTGAGGTACGGGAGTTTCGTTGAGATTCGGCCGGCAACGCTTTGCCGATAGCGCGTCTCCAGTTGGTCGCGCAACGGTGCGGTTGCATCGGCGCCGCCGACCGGCGCCAAGGCGCCCGCATATGCGTAGACGAACGTGGTGGATAAATTGCGATAAAACTTCTCGCGGTAGGCCAGCCGCGCACCCGCGGAACTTGATGCGCCGCCGTCGTAGGCGAACGCTTGCGAGAAATAATCCTGCAGAAAATCGGGGCCGGGGCGATCACCGCGGCCAATCACCGCCGTCTGGTTTGAGGAATCGTGAAAAACGGCCGCACTGATGTCCGCGCGCGAACTCAGCTGATGCTCCACGGCCAACTCTTCGTGCAGATCGTCTTCGAAAACGGGCTCATCGTGCCGCAGCAGAAGAGTTGGGAAAGCGTCCAGCGTATCCGCCGCGGATTGCATCACGCCGTCGGCCGTTCCGTCCCCAAATGGACGAGTTGCCACCGTCACGGACGTTTGCCAGGCCGGGGTAATCTGTATCGCCACTTCGCCGTGCGGCCGCACTGCGGAGGTCGTGCCGTCAAATCCGGCCATCAACAGCTCGGCGCCGTACCGAATGCTTACGCGATCGCCCACCATAAACTCATCATCGTGTGTCAAACGCAAGCCGCGGAAGATCGGGCCGCTCGGTCCTAGCCGCGATTCGCGCACCAAGACGGTGGAAACGGGGCCCGTGCCCGGACCGCCCGCGGGCAGCAGTTCTCCGGCGACGCCGGCCGAGGAAGACGAGTTGTCGTAACTAAACTGCCCTGCGATCAGCAAATGGCCCCGGTTGCCAAGATCGAGGTCGTACACCACGGCTGTTGCAGCGGAATTTGGCTCATCCGCCACGGAGCCAGGGTGACCGGCGCCGGACGTCAGTAGCAGTCCCGCGCGAGCCGATCGATCTGGAGCGACGCCATCAGAATTTGCGCTCGCTCCCAGGGGAATGCCAGCGTCCCGCCAGCGCAGGACGGTTCGGTTGGCCGCTGCACTGCGCAGCACCCACGTCCAATCATTGGCCGAAACCGTTTCGCCGGAGGGCCGCCGCAACTCTTCGAGCGATGAAAACACAGTGCCCAGCATGATCTGCAGTTCGGTCGGATGTTCGGCGTTGACCCTGATGCCTCGCTGTAATGCGGGGAAAAATCCGGCAAGCGTTACCTGGATGGAATAAAGACCGACGGGAAGCACCGAGGAAGAAAAGCGGCCCCGATCGTTGGTCAGCAGCTTCACGGTTGAACTGCTGAGTTCCGATTCAGAAGTGAGCAGAACGGTGGCGCCCATCTGCGGCGTGCCGGCCGAATCCAGCACCACGCCGGAAATCCGGCTCCCGTTGCGAGCGGCCGCCAGCGGCGCGACGAGCAAACACACCAAAAACCCAAAGCCGACCGTGCGGATCGCTCTGCCGCTCAAACTTGAATTCAACCGCTTCACCTCCCCTGCGTTGTACTCGCAGGTAAGGGTCTGATCGTAAAATCCGCCGTGGGGGTAATCGTTTGTTTCGCGAGATTGTCCGTTACCGCGATTTCAAGCTTATATTTTCCGGGCGCGAGGGAACCGAGCGTCATCTTCTTTTCGAGAGTAAGCTCCTCACCGTGCTCCGGCAGTTGGCTTGCTGGAAGATCGAACTTCAGCGTGGGAACGGTCGCTTTGTCCTTCAACACTCGAAATTCGACGGAGGTATCGGCGCGATTCGTCTTTTGGTTCACCTTCAAGTTGTACACCTGCAAAAAGATGCCCATGGATTGATTGGGCCTGAACGTGCCATTCAGTTGCGGCTGCACTTTCACGTCGCCGAGCACGAACTGGCCTAAGCCAATATCGTTCATTGAAACCGGCTCGATGTTATCGGCCAGAATCAGCGAACTTGAGCTCAACTTGTCGTCTTGGAACCGCGGAACCGGCAAGCGCGTATTGATCACGCCCACGTTTCCGCTGTTTACGTCCTTAATCACGATATCCAACTCGTATAGCCCAGGCGAAAGCGGAACCGCCTTCTGATAGATGCGCGAAGTTCCGATCGCTTGCTGCAGTTGGTCGGCTGCGTAATCGGCGCGTAGCGTATCCTCAAACGTCTGGACCACCCGCCCGGTCAGGCTAGTGATCCGCGCGAAAAGGTGCATGGACGCGGTGTCCACGCCGTCTTTTTGCTGGAACGTCAGCTGCTTCACCGGAATTTGCACCGTGATCGGCACCAGCACCGTATCCGACGTGATGCGCAGAAAATCGTAATCGTAGCTGAACTTCAGCTGGTTGCGGATCATGTGTTGGGTGACTACCGCTTCCAAATCTTTGAATTTCACCGGCGGCGGTCTCATGATGTTGGCGTAGAGTTCCAGGCGATTGAACTCGTCGTCGTTGGTGTTCATTGGCATTCCGCCAAACTCACCCTCCGCCATATGGGTTCCGTCGGTATCATCGAAGCGTTGGGACTTGCTCGCGAGACCCATGGACTCCGCCATTGTCAGGCCGGCGCCTGGCACGTTCAAAAGAGCGTCCTTCTCGCTCGGGTCCATGGTCAGATGATACTCGCCCGTCCCGGTGGGATCGACGAACTCAAGTTCCACGTTCTCGCCCATGCCTGGCAGATAGCGGTAGCGCCAATCTTCATAGGGGTAGGTCGTGGTCTCGCCGCCGCCCTGATCCATAGGTCGGTCCCAGGTGCCGCCGGTTGGGTGCGCGTCGATCTCGTCGGGAGGTCCCCACATAATGTAGATCTTGCCGCGATCGGTTTTCCAACCCGGAATGCCGGAAGCAAAATGCTCGTTGGCGTAGGCGATCCGCCGGTAGTATTCCTCTTTGTAAGTATTTTCCGGGGAATCCGGATCGGGATTGCGGCGCTGCCAAAAGGCTTCGATAAACTGCTCGCGTTCTTCGTTTGTCTGCAAATGCAGAAAGGCGTGCCGCTCTTCCGGTGTGATGATGTACACCACGTCCTGATCGAGCCATTGCTTGTATTGCGGACTTAGCTCCTTATAGAGCTCGTGCTCGCTCTTCTTTTCGGCCCTAGCCTTTTCTTTTTGATCCTGTTTATTGGAACGCCTGGCGGCTATTGCACAGGTCGATATGGAACACACCAACGCCGTCGTCAGTAGAAGTCGCGGGAACGCTTTAGCGGGCCAGCCCATCGATGCCTCTTTGCGAGTTGAAATCGTAACCTGTCCTACAGTACAGGTCAATAAATCTTTATTTCATAACGCCCCGAACCTTTGGAACCGCTTGCAACCGAAGGGGTTGCCCAGCGGTCCGAATCAGACTGCCCGGTTCGGAGACTGCCACTCCTACCGCCGGGTTCCCAGACCCCCTTTTTCGGCGGTGCACGAGGTGACAATGCACGTCACATTTGCTTTTCCTAGGGGATGCGGCGAAATGCTAAAATATCGAACGCGTGTATAGCCCTGCGGACCGCGGTTGCCGGGTCGCGGAAATGCGTGGGAAAAAGGGGCGAGAGCAGGGCCGGTCGCGTTCCTTCCTGTTTTTTATGGTGGATCTCCTGGACGCGAAACATTCCGTCCCTCCCGCGCGTAGTTATCTGGTGGGCCGATTACCCGGCCCGCAACGTTCACTCCGAAGGTTGGTGCGATGAAGACATGGCAGAGGGTGGCGATCGGGGCCTGTGCGGGTGTAGCCGCAATCGGAATCGTCTGGTATAGCGTCTATCAAATGAATGCCGGAGTCGTTACGGTGCAAACCGGGCAAGCCATTCGCCAGGATTTGACCTCCGTCGTGACTGCCTCCGGAGAAATCCGGCCGAAGAATTACACCAATGTGCTTGGTGAAGGCATGGGCCGGATCACGCAGATTGCAGTGCAAGAAGGCGAAGATGTAAAAAGAGGCGACGTGCTGCTTCGATTGGACAACGTGCAGCCCGGCGCAAACGTGGTCGCGCAGAAAGCAAGCATCGATGCGTCCACATCGGCAATGAAAGTGGCCTCGGCGAACTATCAATCGGCGCTTGCGACCCTGTCCGAACAGCAGGCGAACCTTGATAAGGCCAAGTTCGATTGGCAGCGTTCGCAGGAGCTATTCAAAGACCAACTGATTGCCAAACAGGATTACGACGCGAGCAAGGCGACCTACGATAGCGCCGTGGCTTCCGTGACAGCGGCGAAGGCGCAACTGGCGGCGAGCCGCGCTTCGCGGAATCAAGCGAACTATAACCAGAAGCAAGCGGAGGCCGTACTGACTGCGCAGCAGGATATCTTGAATAAGACGGTGTATCGCGCGCCGATCAACGGAATCGTGAGCTATATTGCCGTTCGCTTGGGCGAAAATGTGGTACCCGGAATCCAAAACGCTCAGGGCAGCTTTTTGATGACGATTTCCGATATGAGCGTGGTAACCGCCGAAGTGATGGTGGACGAGACCGATATCACCAATGTAAAAAACGGCCAACCGGCGAATGTGACGATCGACGCGCTTCCGGGCCAGACCTTCAAAGGCCATGTGACGGAAGTGGGCGAACTGGCCATTCTTCGCACTTCCGGCGAGGCCGCGATGGAAGAGACCACCGCCGACACGCAGCAGGCCCGCGACTTCAAGGTGATCGTGACTCTGGATCATCCGCCGGCTTCGCTGCGTCCGGGACTTTCCGCCACGGCGAAAATTCAGACGGCGCATAAGAACAACGTCCTGACCATTCCGATCCAGGCGCTCGCCGAGCGCACCCAGGAAGAACTGGATGAGGCGAAAGACGGCCAGTCCGGGAACGTGACGCTGGCGGCGGCCAACGAGAACGCCGCGAGCACGAAAGAAATTCAGGGCGTCTTCGTGATTCGCGACAGCAAAGCGCTGTTCGTTCCGGTGCAAACGGGCATCACCGGCGTGACGAACATCGAAGTGACCAAGGGATTGCAGCCGGGAGACATCATCGTGACCGGCAGCTACAAAGCGCTTCGGACGCTGCGCCCCGGGACGAAAGTGAAGATCGATAACTCCGCCTCCAGCAACAATATCGACAATTCAACCAGCTAACATCGCCGCACCCACCGGGGCGAAAGCCGGCATATCGCGCGGAATAGTGTTTCGAATGGCAGCGAGCACGGAGCGATAATAGACGTAACGGGTGGCACGGCCGCGCAAGTCAGGAGCCCAATGCATATGGGGGTTGAAGAAGCCGTCTCGCAGAACTTCCGCCAGGACCTGGTGGATACCGGGATCGTCATCCAGACCGAGGAACTGTGGAAGACGTACGAGATGGGTGCCGAGAAGCTGCACGCGCTGCGGGGAGTGGACCTGCAGATCCGCAAAGGCGAGTACGTGGCGATCATGGGCCCCTCCGGCTCCGGAAAATCCACGCTGATGAACCTGATCGGCTGCCTGGATACGCCCACGAGCGGATCCTACTGGCTGGCGGGCCGGTCGGTGAGCCAGCTCGACGACGATGAACTCGCGTACATTCGCAACCGCGAGATCGGCTTCGTTTTTCAGACGTTTAATCTGCTGCCGCGCGCCACGGCTTTGCACAACGTGGAGCTGCCGATGATTTACAACGGCACGCCAGCCCCCGAAAGGCTGGAGCGCGCGAAAAAAGCGCTGCATCAAGTGGATCTTGCCGGGCGCATGACGCACAAGCCCAACGAACTTTCCGGCGGCCAGCGCCAGCGCGTGGCGATCGCCCGCGCGCTGGTGAACAATCCCTCGATCCTGCTGGCCGATGAGCCCACCGGGAATTTGGACTCAGCGACCGGCGAGGAAATCATGGCGCTCTTCGCACGTTTGCACGAAGGCGGCAACACCATCATCCTGGTAACCCACGAAGCAGATATCGCCATGCACGCGCACCGTACCATTCGACTGCGCGACGGCAAAATCGAACAAGACGAACGCACGCGCTAGCGCGCGAGCCTTCCGATCCTCATTTCCCTTTCCGGGAATTTGATTTTCAAAGAGCATTTACACGGCATCCTCGCCAGAAGGAGCCGAAATTCTGCCGCGAAAACCTGCCACGAAAGTGTAGCGATTTGGCGAGGCCTTGCACACAAACTCAACTCTAGCCCATCCCACTCTCGCGTTCTTGTGCAGCTAGGGCGGTTTTTGTGCAGTTCGATAAATTCACACGGGCAGGTCAGGGCCGTAATTAAGCACGCATATTGATTACAAACCCTAACGTCGTGTTTTGCGCCCATCGT
Organism: Candidatus Acidiferrales bacterium; assembly: GCA_050746725.1. Taxonomy (GTDB): domain Bacteria; phylum Acidobacteriota; class Terriglobia; order Acidiferrales; family UBA7541; genus Palsa-295. Next base: position 72,847 of record JBOGMX010000058.1, read on the forward strand.
GTATGATGTCACGCGGATTGTGACTTTTGAGGTTTGTCCGAATGCAGACTGACATTCAGTCAGAACTAAATCGGATAATTGAGTTGATCCAACAAAATTCTTGGCACCATTTAGACTTCTGGATAACTGCCGCTGGAGCTGCTCTGAGTGGATTTGGATTGCGTTATTCAATTAAAGCGTTCAACGAAGCCAAGGAAGCTAAGATGGAAGCAGAAAAGGCGACCAAGGCGGCAAAAGAGGCTGGCAAGATCGTTAGAGTTCAGACGGTATCAATGGAATTGGCCGATATTGCTCAAAAACTGGGACACTTGCAACCGAATACTTCGTTTGCCAATGCACGCGAATTACTCGGCGATGCCTATAGGCGTCTTCTAAGAGCCGTCGCCCCGTTCGCGGAGGAACCTCAGCTTAGGGATTCAATCGCCACCGTTAAGCAGACATTGGAAGCGGCACAACATTCGCTTGAGAGTGTTCGCCCCGCAACTCCTGCTAACGAAGAAGAAGCACCGAATGCAGTTTACAACGGCGTTGAAGCTACTTTTGCCAGAATCAGTTACAGCATTGCGGAACTCTCTGGATTATTTGAGAAGCAAACTTTTTGATCGGGGTTAACCATGGCAAACGCCGAAATACAAAAGTGGGTGGAGGATGTTTTGAGAATGACTACTACTGAGGTTATAAAATGGCGGTCCGTGAATCCGACCACCTACGCGTGGGAAATAGTTACCCCACAACCAGCGCGCGTAATCTTACAGCGAGTGGAGCGTATCGAGAATATTATGCAAACTTCTCCTGCGCCCCCGCGCGTGGTCCAAAAGAAAACTACGAGCTATATCTTGCAGGTATTTGACAAATTACCAGCGCCAAATTCCATAATTATAAGTAGCGCCGACGATTCCGAACTTTCCCCATTGATGGAGAAATTGTATGCAACCGTTGCCACAACAGCGACGGAGGAGAATGTTAGGATTTTAAAATCGCTCCTGCCGCCTGATACGCCGGGGGAACCAGAAACTTCCAAGTAATGTCAAGCCGCATTACTCCAAAACACAGGGTCGATTCCGAGTTCGTGCGTTTCGTGAATGAGTACGCCAAGGTTATGACAGAGAATTTTGCACAAGGTTTCGTTGACCATCGCAACGTCGGTATTGCTCCGCAGACTGTCGCCGAACTTTCGCTTCATCATGCTAAAGGTGGATTCGACGTTCGACCGCTTGTGGTAATGCTTCATAAACTCGGTGCGCCTGAACTGAAAATAATGGAACATTTTGGACCATGTTTCGCCGCCGCATTCTCCGCTGGAATTGGATTTGAACGCGATAAACGGCGTGGCTCCGACATTGGCGATAGCCTCCGCATTCTTTCGGGAGCCGTACCCTTTATCGGCGGAAACCTCGCTAATTTCAAAATTCTTCGCGGTGCTGTCAACCATCGGCGCAAGAAACTTGGTATCGCTCGCATATGGACCAGCGATTTCTACGGCGGGGTTTCCATTCAACTACTTACAAGACGACCGTTCTGCTAATCGCGGGCTTGCGCGCTAGCAAGGCACCAATTCTCCGGCAGGCCGTTTATAGCCAGTTGCCCAGACTGTTGTGCTAGATTCCAGCGCGCGCGGCTTAACTCATGCGACCGACTTGCTGGTCCAACAGATGCGGAGAAGGGCGCCCATTCCCAGAAGGAACACGAGCAAGCCTCCCCGCACTAGCAGGGACGATGATTGCGCCACGAGTTGGAGGTATGCAACGGAGGCGACCGTCGCAAAAATGATCAGCACCAACGCTGTGGCGATCGTCAAGAGCAGCGAAACAGAGCCTCGTTGTTGGTCCTTCCAGATCATGCGTGGAATGTAAATGATCAACAGCAAAAGAACAACGCAGTCTCCGATGTCAATGAGAATTCCCATGGTGCGGGAACTGTAGTTCAGCAATAGAAGGAATGCAAGTTTCTGAATTGGGGTTCAGCTATTTTCTCGACTTGCTGGCTCTGAATATCGGCGTTGTTACTTCTGGTCTCGCGCGGCAAGTATCCCGGCGACAAGCAGTGGACTGGCTGACGCGGATAGCGGCAGTTTGCACCGGATGTTTGGAGCTGATCTCAGTCGCAGCGGAAGATTTGAGGGAGAAGTTCGCCGGCTTGGCCCGAGTAGCAATCGGAGAAGGCGAAATTATTGGCGGGTTCCTCGGGGCCGACGTAGATGGTCCGGGCGCTTCCGCGAACGCGTGCCACAAAACTGGCCGCTGGCTCGACCGCGCCGGAGGTGCCGACGGCGATGAAAGTCGTGCAGGAGTCGAGCGCTTCGGAAATTTCCTCCAAACCGTAGGGGACTTCGCCAAACCAGCAGATGTGCGGACGAATCTGCCCGCCGCAATGGCAACGCGGAATTTCGTCCGGCCGCACGTAGGTCTCGGTGTCTTCAAAGGGAGCGCGGCGGCAGCGGTCGCAGCGGCTTTTGAATAGCTCCCCGTGCATGTGGACGACGCGGCGAGAGCCGGCTTGCTCGTGGAGGTCGTCCACGTTCTGCGTGCAAAGGAACAGACGATCTTGCAACGCTTCCTCGAGTTTGGCCAGGGCATCGTGCGCCGGATTGGGGCGCGCAGTGGCAGCCACGCGGCGGCGCATGGAGTAGAACTCCCAAACCAGATGCGGGTCGCGCTGCCAGGCGTACGGCGAAGCGACTTCCTCGATGCGGTAATTGCGCCATAATCCGCCGGAGCCGCGAAACGTGGGAATGCCGCTTTCGGCGCTAACGCCGGCGCCGGTGAGGATGAAAACGCGGTCGGTGGCGGAGATGTGGAGCACACTAAATTGTACGCCCGACGGTGGCGCGTCCGGCAAAGCGCGAATTTATTTCGCAAAAAGATTGCGGGCGAGGAACAGAACGTTGGCGGGGCGCTCGGCGAGGCTGCGCATGTACCAGGGGAACCAATAGGCGCCGTAGGAGACGAGAACGCAGCTGCGGAAACCTTCGCGCGCGAGGCGCAGCTGTTCGGCGCGTTGGATGCCGTAGAGCATGGCGAATTCGATTTGTTTTTTGGCGATGCCCTGCGCCGCGGCCCAACCGGAAACACGCGCGATCAGGGCGCGATCGTGCGTGGCCATCACGGCACGAACCCCGGAGCGGCGAGCGTCCGGCGCGAGAAGCGTTTGCGCGAGGCGGAAGAAATTCTCGTCGACATTGGATTTCTTCTCGAAAGCGATTTCCGGAGGCTCGCTATAGGTGCCTTTGACTAGGCGAACGCTGGCGCCCATGGTTACGAGCGAGGCGACGTCTTTCGCGGACCGGCGAAGATAGGCTTGCACGCAGACGCCGACATTTGGACACGACTGGCGCGCGCGGCGGTAAAGGTCGAGAGTGGCGTCGACGTAGGAGCTGTGCTCCATGTCGATCCAGACGGATTGGGGGTATGAAGCACCGGCGGCATGCGAATTCGCGGACGCTTCGACGAGCTGCATCAGATTCGCGAAGCAAAACTCACGATCGACGTCGAGGCCGAGCTGGGTGAGCTTCACGGAAAGTTCAGCGGGCAGCGCAGCGGCGCGGATGCGATCGAGAATGCCTAGATAGTCGCGGGCGACGGCCTCGGCCTGCACGCGGTCGCGAACATTTTCGCCTAGGTGGGTAATGAGTGAGGAGATACCGCTATCGGCTAGGCGGCACGCAGCGGCGAGCGCGTCGTCCAAGTGCTCGCCAGGGAGGAATCGTTGGGAAGCGCGCCGAACGAAGCGGAAGCGCGGGGCGCGTTCGCGGAGCCAGTTACTTTCCGACGCGCGCACGAGAATGCGGCGCGGCCAGCTCATTGTGAAACATCGCGTGCGAATCGGGTAGTTCGCATGAATTTGCCGGCCTCATCACGAATGGCGCGCGGAGAAAGCGTAGCAGAGCGGAGCCTCCGCGTCACTCAGGCTCGGGCCGCCTGCCGTGATTCAGCGCAATCGCGGGGGCGAAACAACGGCGAACCCAGGTCCCGGCTCGCCGGCAGAGCTGTTGCCGCGCGCAGCCGGGATTAGTACAATGGCCGCTCGATTGCGAGCACTTTGGCGAGTGCGGTTCGCGGACCGGCGCCGCGAGTGGCAGCCAGAGCGGCAGAGGATCTACTTGATTTGTTTGAAGCAAGCCGGGCGGCTGCAATGGATCAACCTCTCTCGGTATCTTCGATCGTGGGCGCCACGCGCAATCATGTCTCCTGCTCGCTCGGCGACGAAGCTGCCATCTTAAGTCTGAAAAATTCCGTCTATTACGGACTGAATCCCGTCGGCACGCGGGTGTGGAACTTGGTGCAACAGGCGAAAAGCGTCAGTGAAATTCGGGACGCATTGGTGGACGAGTACGACGTGGAAACGCAGCAGTGCGAGCGGGACGTGCTGGATTTGCTGCAACGGATGCGGGAACAAGGACTGATTGAAGTAAGGTGAACGATCGATCCGGGCGGCCCTCGAACGGTCGCCGGAAATCGCGCTAGAGCACTTTTGACCGGGACCCTCAGGAGTTCGATCCCAGCCACGGGCGCACCGTCCGGAGAAAGCGCGACTTTCCACGAGGTGGCGGGTTGAAAAAAGCGATGCAAACCTGGCGCCGATTCTGGCGAACGAGCGGCTACGCACGCGGAATCGCGATCGAGGCCGCGTGCGGATTGCTGGTAACGCGCGCGGGCTTGCGTATGGCGGGATTTCGGCGATGGAAAGCCGCGATCGAATGGCTAACGCCGGGACCGGCGAGGCGAAACGCACCAGCCGGACAGCGGGAGATTGAACTCGCACAGGCGATCGCGCGCTGGCAAGCAGCTGCGGCGCGGCATCTGCCGGTGGAAACGAACTGCCTGGACCGGGCGCTGACGCTGTGGTGGCTGCTTCGCAGGCGCGGCATCGCGGCGGACCTGCGCATCGGCGGACGAAAAGAGGATGGGCGTTTCGAGGCACACGCGTGGGTGGAAGTGGGCGAGGCTGTTCTGGGCGATGCGAGCGCTGATCGAGGCGAGTTTGAACCGTTCGAGCGCCGCGAGGTTTCGATGAGGACGCAGGTTTCATGAGCGGCATCCTGGGAATTGTGCGGCCGGGCGGCGGTCCCGTGGACCAAGCTCTGGTGCGCGCACTCACGCGGTTTCTGGCTTTCCGCGGCCCGGATGCGCGCGACGTCTGGTGCGGAGGGTCGATCGGTTTGGGCCACGCAATGTTGCGCACGACCGAGGAAGCGGGTCGCGAGCGGCTGCCGATGGGGCTAGACGGGCAGTTTTGGATCACGTCGGACGCGCGGCTGGACGAGCGCGCGGAGCTTTTCGCGCAACTTGTGGAAGCGGGACGCAAACTTGCGCGAAATTCTCCGGATTCCGAAATGATTCTGCACGCGTACGCGGCGTGGGGAGAAAGCTGCGTGGAACGGCTGCGCGGCGATTTCGCTTTTGGGATCTGGGACGCGCGGCGGAAATCGCTTTTCTGCGCGCGGGATCATCTGGGGATCAAACCGTTCTATTTTGCCGACTGCCAGGATTTCGTCCTTTTTAGCAACACGCTCGATTGCGTGCGGATGCACCCGGGCGTACCGGACGAGCTGAACGAAGCGGCGATCGCGGACTTTCTGCTTTTCGGTTTGAACTGCGACGCCGCGACGACGACGTTTCGAGCGATCCGGCGATTGCCGCCCGCGCACTTTCTGCGCGTTTCGGCGGAGGGGCTGCGGATCGGGCGCTATTGGTCGCTGCCGGTGGATGGCCGGATCCGCTATAGCCGCGCGGATGATTACGTCGAGCAATTTCAGATTCTTCTGAGAAATGCGGTGGGAGACCGGCTGCGCGGCGGACGAGTGGGCGTGCTGCTCAGCGGCGGACTGGATTCCTCCGCAGTGGCGGCGACGGCGCGGGAGCTATCTCCCGAGCGGGGAGACAGCGGTAGGCTGCGCGCTTATACGGTCACGTACGAAAAGCAGGCCGCCGACCGCGACGGTAAATATGCGCGGGAAGTGGCGGAATTTCTTGGCATTCCGATACGATGCCTGCCCGTGGATCACTTGCAGCTTTTCGAGCGCTGGGACTCTCCGGCGTTTCGCTGGCCTGAGCCGGTGGACGATCCTTTGATGGCGGGCCTTTTCGATCAGTTTGGGGCCGTGGCGGCGGAGTGCCGCGTGGCGCTCGATGGCGAGGGCGCGGACAACCTGATGCACTTTCAGATGTGGCCGTACGCGAAAAGCCTGGCGCGCAATCGGGAATGGCGGCGATTATTCGCTGAAGTGCCGCGATATTTGCGAGTGCGACGGTTCCCGTGGCGCGGTATACGGCAGCGCGCGGGCTTACTGGCCGGGCAAGCTATGGGCTTAGCAGCGATGCCGAAATGGCTGTCTCCGGATTTCGCGAAGCGCGTGGACGCGAAGTCGCGTTGGAGGGATGGCGTCGTGGCGCGAAGTTCGTCAGCACATCCCGTGATGCCTGCGGCTCACGCGTCGATGTCGCTGCCGCACTGGACGCGGCTTTTTGAGTTGCAGAACCCGGGCGTGACCCGCTGCGCGGTGGAGGTGCGTTACCCTTTTCTGGATCTGCGCATCATTAACTACATGCTTGCGCTTCCGCCCTTTCCCTGGGCTTTCCGGAAAACGCTTCTGCGCGAGGCGATGGCCGGTCGCCTTCCGGAAGAAATCCGCCTCCGGCCGAAGACGCCATTGCCTTTCGATCCGGTGCTTGCCGCTCTGCGGATGGAGCGGCGGCCGGTGACTGAACGCGTGCCATGGGACGCGGAAACGGAATGCTACGTCCGGCGTGCGAAGTATCAGGAGCCGGGCGCGGAACAAGGGCCAGCCGCGGCGGAAATGTGGGTGCGGCCTTTGTGTCTTAACTTTTGGTTGCGGCATTCAAAAAGAATCCAGTATCAATTGATGGCGGAGGTCCGCAATGGATAAGGCCGGGAAGCCCGCGCCGAAGAAGCCGTACACGCCGCCTGTGTTGAAAATTTACGGCACCGTGCGTGACCTCACCAAAAAAGTAGGTTACCGAGGTCAGCCGGACAGCGGAACGTTTCCAAACGCTTATCGCACTTCCCTTACGTGACCCGATCCCGCGAACCGAATTGGATTTCGCCTACCGCATATTCGGACTTCTGGCGCGATCGGATCGCTCCCTTCCTGGCCTGAAAACCACGGCAGACCGCATCGAAAAGTCGGACGTGTCCATTCATTTTGACGTTTCGCCGCCGCCGAACCAGGGAAATGCCGCCTTGGCCGAAGAGCCGATTTTCGTGAGCTCGATTCGCACGGAGTCGGGCGAGCCGTCGCTGCGCATCTGGAAAATCAAAGGCGGCGCGCTGCTGCGGCTCGATTATTTTGATGGCACGCAGTTCTGGCTGGATGGGCAGGGCCGCGAAATTTGGGCGCGGTGGTCGGATACATCCTCGTTTGAGGACGCGGCGAGCTATTTGCTTGGTCCCGTGTTCGGATATTTGCTGCGGCTCAGAGGAATTACGTGCTTGCACGCAAGCGCCGTGGAATGCGGTGGGCGCGCAGCGGCGTTTCTGGGCCCGGAAGGGGCTGGGAAGTCAACGGTGGCGGCAGCGCTGGCCCTTCGCGGACACGCGGCAATATCGGACGACATCGTGGCGCTTGTAGAAGGCGATGGCGGTTTTTACGCCGCACCTGCGTATCCGTATCTATCGCTTTGGCCGGATTCCGTGGAGGCGCTATACGGAGCGGCTGGAAAGTTCGCCGCGTTTTCAGATAACTATGCCAAGAAGTTGTTTCCGCTAGCCGCGGGCGATTTGCGGTTCGCGGAGAAACCGGCATTGCTGAATTCGATTTTCCTTCTGGGCGAGAGAAGCGGCGATCCCTCCGCACCTTTCGTGGAAGAGGTGGAGAAGCGCGACGCGCTGATGTCGCTGGTGGGCAACACCTATGCAAATCTGCTTCTGGACGAAGAGATGCGCGCGCGAGAGTTCGCACTCCTCGGGCGACTCGTGGAGAGCGCTCGGGTGCGGAGATTGCGCGCCCACGAAAACAGTTCCCGCATCGGCGCCCTTTGCGGGCTGATTGAGCGCGAATTGACGTCGAAGCAAAATCCCGATCCCTTGGAGCCCGCGCTCCACTAGAGCCTTGCAGGCAGATTTTTAGGGCGGCGCGATTCTCGCGGCTTTTCGCTTCCCTCGCAGCTTTCCTTCTGCGATATTCCTCCCGACGACTCTGGCTGCGTTTTGTAACCTCGTGTTCTGAATGCAACCAACCCGCGACGAGTTTCCCGGCTTCCAAGCTACGGCGCTTGACGCAAAAATAGGAGGATCGTGTAGATGCGAAGGATCGTGGTGCTTGGCGGATTGCTGCTGCTGTGGATCGCTCCGGCGGTGGCGCAGGATGGCCCGGCGGCGACGCAAGATCAGTCCGTCTCGGCGCCTGTGCCGCAAGCGCCAGTGATGAAGGTCCCGCCGGAGACGCCGAAATACGAGATTTCCGGCGGCTACACGGTGCGGTCGAATTACCAGACGGATACGACAAAACCATATTTCAACGGATTTTATGGGTCTTTCGACCGGAACATTTTTCACTGGTTGGGCGCGGAAGCGGAATTCACGCGCACGGCGAAAAATCAGGGAGTGATCACGGGCGATTCGCGTGTATACACGTTTCTGGTGGGGCCAACGTTTTATCCTTTCGGCCATCGCAAAGTAACTCTCTTCGGCCACGCGTTATATGGGCTGGGCGTGGAGAGCACGACCACTGGGCCCTTTGCCGGATTCGGAGTCAACACAACGGCGAAAGGTGTGCGGGCATGGGAAGCGGGCGGAGGCCTTGACTGGAACCGTTGGCAGCATTGGTCGATTCGGTTGATCGAGGCGGACTTTGGCGGAGCGAATTTTACGGGCGCGCAGGCAGGCGGAGGCTCGTTGCGTTTCTCCGCCGGAGTGGTCTACCGGTTCGGGCATAAATAGCAAGTAACCACGTGGCGTGCCCTCTCGAAGAGCCAATTTACACCCGGACGGACTACGGATTAGTTCCGATTCGAGCAGGACCACTTAATGCGGAAAGCGGCGGACAGCGCGACAGTTGGGCCGCGCCGTCCTTCAAAGATGTGGTACTGCCGCTGTTCGAACGCGGCGACCGCCTGCAGCAGAGCACGATCACCCTATTGACCTCCGCACCGCGGTGAGTTGCGCGGCGGAGTGCCGGTTCGCGAAGCGAGCCGAACGCAGCCTTTGAAGGACCCGCATTCCACTTTCGGATTCCCGCGTGGCGATGGCGCTCGTCGCGTTGTACGCGTTGCTGGCGAGCGACCGATCCGTGAGATGGGACGGCGGGTGCCGATTTTCTTCAGGCATCCCGATTGCTCGGCGGGAACATCTTTAGTAGTCTCTACGATTGCCTTAGGGGCGATGTCTCAGCTTGGGAATTAGGGTGAAACTTTTGCGGGTGAAATATCGTTTGTGTTGCGGACTGGTTTTCGCCGCGCTGGCGGTGTGCCTAGCGGGATGCCAGGAGCAAATCAATTTCCCAACGCCGTCGTTGATATCGATCAGTCCCGCGGAGATCCAGGCTGGCGAGCCGACGTTTAGCCTGACGCTGACCGGAAAAGGATTCACGCCTTCCTCGTCTGTAAGCTGGAATTCCAGCAACTGCCCGAATGTAACTCTTGTGAGCACGTACGACGGGGCGACGGGCCAGTTAATTGGCCAGGTGCCGGCGACGTGCACTCAGAGCCCCGGGAAAGCATACGTCAGCGTGTCGACGCCACAGCCGGGCGGCGGCACCACCAGTTCTCTCACGTTTAGCATCAATCCCAATCCCAGCGCGGTGCCGGAGATCACCGGCCTTTCTCCAACCTCGGTGGCCGCGGAAACGGCGGGGTTGGCGCTCACAATTACGGGTAAGGATTTTGTGTCGCAATCCACTGTGATGGTGAACGGCGCCGCAGTCGGGACCACTTATACGAACTCCACTTCGTTGCAAGCTTCCCTGGCGGCGGGCAATCTGGCAACCGCCGGGACTCTGCAAATTACCGTGTACAATCCTCCGCCGGATGGCGGTGCGTCAAATACCTTCGGGTTCAACGTCAACAATCCGGTTCCGGCCCTGGCGTCGCTGAGCCCTACTTCCGCGCTGGCCGGAAGCGCCAGCGCATCACTCGTGGTGACGGGCGCGAATTTCGTCTCCAATTCCACGATTTTGATCGACGGCGCGCCGCGAACGACGGCGTTCGCGAGCGGAACGCAGGTGAGCGCGACGCTTTCAGCCGGGGACCTCGCGCAAGGAAGCATCGCGCAGGTGCAAGTGGTAAACCCCGGTCCGGGCGGCGGCTCGTCCAATGCGCTTACGTTCGCGATCAATCCCACGGATTCCGCCGGTCTGCCGGATCTGGTGGACTACGGGTACGACGGCACGCAGGCGAATAAAGGAATTTGCGGAACAGCCGCGGCGTGCGCGAGCGGCGGCGTTCTGTCCCTGAGCAACGCCGGACCTTCGGTGACCACGACCGGCGAGTATGTGGCATTTGCTTCGGATTCCACGAATTTGTTAGAGAATCAGGCCAACTCCGCGAACGCAATTTTTGTGCGCGACACCTGCCTGAGCGCCACGTCAAGCGCTGGCGGGTCGAGCGGGTGCGTACCGGACACGCTGCTGGTGAACCGGGGCGTCAACGGAGCTATGCCGAACGGACCGGCCGAGCAGCCTTCCATTGATAGCGCGGGCGCCCATGTGGCGTACACGTCCACGGCGACGAATATGGTGAGCTACGCGTCCGTGGATGGCTCGACGCGGCAAGTCTACTGGCAACTGACTTGTCTTTCGGGTACGACTTCGACCGGATGCAGTTCAACGGTATCAACGCCAACGGCGGCGCTGGTGTCAATAGCGCCCGACGGTGTGACGCCCGGGAACGGCGACAGCTACGATCCGGTGATCAGCTCGGACGGCGAATACGTGGCGTTCGTTTCATTGGCGACCAATTTGGTGTCTGGAGTGACGGTAGACGGGGTAACGCCACAGGTATACGTCCGTAACACCTGCAACGTGATACCTCCGGCTTTGGGCTCTTGTACACCGACGACGTACTTGGTTTCGACGCAGGACGGTTCCGTGCCCCCCGTTGCCGGCAATGGGCTGAGTTCCAACCCCTCGATTGCGAACGAGGGGCTCTATGTGTCGTTTACTTCCGACGCCACGAATTTGCTGCATTCCGTAGGCGGGGGAAATTCGAATTCGCAATTCGATGGCACGCCTGAAGTGTTCGAGCGCTCCACTTGCGTCACTTCGCTTGGCGCGGTGGGGGGCACATGCGTTCCGTCCACGAAGCTGATATCGAGTCCGGATCAAGTGACGCCCGCGGATGGTGCGAGCAGCGAATCATCGATTTCGCAAGACGGGCGCTTCGTGGCGTTTGCTTCGTCGGCTCAGAACCTGATTCCCGGCATCGGGCCCACGCAGCAGGTGTACGTGAGCGATACGTGCGCGGGAGTGGCCGTAACCACGCCTCCGGCGTGCGCACCGTCACTGAATCTTGTATCGACGCCGGACGGCGTGACCGCCGCGAACGCAATTGCCGAATATCCGAGCATTAATGGTTGCATCACATCAACCTTGGTCACTGTCTCGTGCGGAACGGGCCAGTTCATCGCTTTCGCCACCAGAGCCACGAACATGGGGCCGAATGTGCAGAACGGAGTGGAGAACATCTTTACGCGGAACACCTGCCAAGGGGTCACCGCCACCACAACAACTACCACTACTACGCCGGATTGCGTCACCTATACGTTTCTTGCCAGCCAGCCCCAGGGGGCGCAGGTTTCACCGGCTAACGGCGATAGCATCCTGCCGACGCTTAGCGGCGATGGGCATATCGTCAGCTTCCTTTCGTCCGCGGGAAATTTAACGCCGGACGACACGAATGGGATTCCGGATGCATTCATTGCCGGAGCCGCCCCGTCGGTGAACTTGACGGTGTCGTTGCAAGGCACTGGATCGGGTGCGGTAACGGACAGCCAATCGAGTCTGAGCTGCCTCCTGACCACCGGGACGCAGACGGGGACGTGCTCGGCCAATTACCTCTACGGAACGTCCGTCACGCTGACGGCGACGGCAGCGACCGGCTACACGTTTACCGGCTGGGGCGGAAGCGTGACGTCGACGGCCTGCCCGTCGACTACGGACACCTGTACCGTAGGGCTAATCATCGCCACCAACGTTACAGCGACGTTTAAGTAAGAAACTTCAGGACGGGTTCTTGGACGCACCGAGGTTCGGGGCCGTGCGCTTGCAAACGAACATTCGCGAAGGCAACGGCTACCTGCTGCGTTGGGCGGGTTGGAAAGCGCGCCCCGGTTCCCTGAGGAACCGTCGTCCCCGCAACGCAGCCTTCCAGCCCGCAGAGCGATGATGTCGGAGCGGCCGGGAATGACCAATGGCTCGAACGGCACAATTTTTCAGGTACAAGGGTTGTAGTACTTCTCGCATGAAGACCGCGAACACTTGCCTATCGCGGAACCTTGACGACGATATCGGCTTTGGGTGGCATATGCAGCGTGACTTCGGTGGTTCGGTGGGGACGAATCGTAATGCGCCTCAACCAGGGCGAGAATGAGCCTTGGGCGTAGGCCTGCAGATCGTATTGGCCGGTGAGATAGCGGGCGAACTGGAATCGGCCATGGGAATCGGCATGCGTGGCGTTGGGACGGTCGCCGAAGGAGCCTTGCATAGTGACGGTGGCATGCGGGACGGGCTTACCGTGAGCGTCGACAACTATGCCGGCGAGAGTTCCCACCGAAACATGGGCGAGCGAACAAGTTGCGATTGTCAATATGGCGACCACTGGCAGAAGGAAAACGCGTCGTTTCATGGCAACCTCCCGATCGTTCACGAAAAAGTTTACCTCTCGGAGCTGGTTTTGGCTCTGGCCCATCCGGCGCGTGTTGCTGAAAAGCGACTGTTCGAAAGTACAGGTAGGCTGAGCGCGGAAGCGGCACATGCGTGGTGCGCCGACGGAGGAAAGTTTTGGCGGTCGGAAGGTCGCAGGATTCCGATCGATTCGCAGGCATTTCCGGTCATTTTCTAACCTTGGGGGAGATCGAATGGCTCGTTACGTCTCGCAACATACGCTGGCGTGCCTCACTCGGCAGGGAGCGGAGCAACTTTCGAAAAAGCTACATGCCGGGCTGGATGTGGCCGCGCGGCGTGTGATGGTGAACATGCAAGAAGGCAAAATGCTGGTGGAGTTCGAGGCGCCGGACCGCGAAGCGTTGGAAAAGTGGCTGGCGAAAGAGAAATTTCACTTCGACTGGCTGCTGCGCGTGGAGCTGGAGTCGGTCCGCGATGGCGCATTGCAGCCTGTCTAAACCTCGGCGCATATGCAGCGGCTCCCAGGAAGAAAAAAACCGCCGATCGTCGGAATCCGAAAACTCGCACCTCGATCGGGTTGGGACGCTGCCTAAAAGTACCCTGTGAAGCTTCACAAGGGATCTTAGAGCGGCTGAGATTCCGGGACGGCCTAAAATACGGGCCAAGTGTCCGCGCAGCGCCTGGCAACGGCGCTCTGGCGCAAAATCTAGTCTCGTGTTCTCTGGCCGCTGACGATGTGCGTGGCCTCCGTCAACGCCTTGCAGCCGGTGCAGTTCAGGTGTATGCTCCCAACGAAATGGGGATTTGCCTACCTGCGCCAAGAGCGTGCTGTTGTACGTGCCGCATCCGTGTGTCTGGCGCGGGGAAGCTAGGAATTTAGGGAATAAAAATCTAGCTTGGAGATTTCGAAACCCACCGCCAGAGACGATCTGGCAGGTGGGCTTTTTATTTTTGCGATTCAGGGAATGAAACGAGGTTTTCTAAGGAGGAAACGACACTATGACCGAATATGCGCATCCTGAAGTGCTGGTTTCGACCGATTGGGTAGCCGAGCACGCGAACGATCCGAAGGTGCGGTTGATTGAAGTTGATGTGGACACGTCCGCGTACAGCCAGGGCCACATCGCGGGAGCCGTGGGCTGGAACTGGCAGACGCAGCTGCAGGATAACGTGCGGCGCGATCTGATCGACAAGGCGGCGCTCGAACGGCTGCTGGGGCAGTCCGGCGTCTCGAACGACACGACGGTGATCCTCTACGGCGACAACAACAATTGGTTCGCCGCTTACGCTCTCTGGCAACTGAAATACTACGGGCACAACGACGTCCGGCTGATGAACGGCGGACGAAAGAAATGGCAGGCGGAAAAGCGTCCACTGACGGCCGATGCCGCGAAAGTGACGCCGGCAACCTACCGCGCCACCGGGCCGGATGAGACAATTCGCGCGCATAAAGAGGAAATCTCGTCCGCGGTGGACAAGAAGAAAAAGGGGCTTTTGGTGGACGTGCGGTCGCCTGATGAATTCACCGGGAAAATCATCGCGCCTCCGGGCATGACCGAAACAGCGCAGCGCGCCGGGCACATTCCTGGAGCGGCCAATATCCCATGGTCGCAGGCGGCGCGCGAGGACGGTACGTTTAAGTCCGTGGAGGATCTGAAGCAGCTTTACCAAGGCAAGGGAGTGACCGGTGACGGCGAAGTGATCGCGTATTGCCGCATCGGCGAGCGGAGTTCGCACACGTGGTTCGTGCTGAAATATCTGCTCGGCTACCAAAACGTGAAGAACTACGACGGCTCCTGGACCGAGTGGGGAAATCTAGTGGGCGCGCCGATCGAAAAAGACGTGGCCGCCGCGGCAGGATAAGTCGAGCAGAGCTTGCCAGGTGCCGCGCTGGCCTCAAACGAGCCGGCGCGGCGCCGCAATCCGCTAGCAGAAATAAGGCGCTATGGGTCTGAAACTGGACCCTTGCCGTCGGCGAGTTCTGTTGTCACCTGTGCGAGCGCTTCGGACGTGGTTCCGATGCGGCGGTAGTCCTTGACGTCAATGGTCTGATGTTCGCCGAACCGGAAGAGGAATTTGCGTCCCGAAAGATCGTATTCATAGCGCGTGGGCAGCCAAACGCCCGGCGCAATTTGCGCCTGATCCATTTCCACCCGGCTGCCGCGATATACCTTCCCCGCGATACCGGCAACGAATGAGATATCGCTGGTGACCCAGGCTTCCGCGTGGACGAGCTGATCGGTGTCGCGGTCGACCCAAATCTTCGCGGTGACGTGCGCCAGCCCGCCCTCAAACATTGAGCTCGGGTGAAACGACGGATTGGGAAGCAACTCGAAGACGTCGCACGAGCGGCCCGCGTAGGTCTGCCGGCCGAGCCACTTCGGCAGGAATGCGTTCTTGGCGGCGTCGACAAATTGGGCGCGCTGGCGCTCGCGTTTCTCGTACTTCGCGCGAGCGGTTTGCCCCTTGTCACTATCCGGCGCTGCCATCATCTCGAGCACTTCCTTCCACGATTCGAGCTGGCGGCGATATTCTTCGGCGCTCACCCCAACGCCATGGTCGTTCAAGAGGATTTTCATCGTTCCCCCGCCGGTAGGAACCACGCGATAGGTGCGATCGTCGAGGATGCGCGGATTGGGGCCGCCGGAGCGGTCGACGTATCGCTCGATGCGCTCGTACAGATTGAGAGCCTCATCGTCCGCGTGTTGATTGGCGATCAGCTTTTCGCGCCGCTCGCGCATGTCGGCTTCAGTGGGGGGATGGGCGCTGGAATCCAGATGAGAGGTGTCTGCCGGTGTCCCTTCCGCTGCGGCGCGCAGGAGCGCGGCTGGCACAATCAAGAGCAGTGCCACGATCCACGGCGAGATGGAGCGACGGCGAGACATACGGGTCAGAGTCACATCCTTGACGGAAGGGTTGGCCGAATTTCGTACTCTAATTTTGCCACATCGAGGCCGCAGAAAGGTCGCCAAGCTCACGATTTCGTCGCCCTCTAATACCGGAGATCAAGGTGCGCCCAGACAGGAATAGCTAATTTTTCGGCAGCTGCGGGGGAGTTTTTGGCGCTTTGGGAATTATAACCGGGCTGTGCGGATCGAGACTCGCTTTTCCGTCGGATCCCAGGATGTACGGGTAACCTTTCGGATCGACGGGAGTTCCGCGGAGGAGTCCGGCTGCGCGCATTTCGTCCATGGACGACGGGAAATGGCCGAACCGTTGTCGATACTGGACAGCGATACCATCGAGTTCCGCTTCGTCCTGTTCTGCTTTCAGACCGCGCAGTGTCTTGAGCGCCATTTTCCGGATATTCGGATTGGCGCTGGATGTATAGATCTGCGACCAGATCATGCGCGAAGTTTCGATTGACCCGCCCTTTTGGTCCATTCGCGCGGCCATGATTCTCATCCAGCTCGGCCCTTCGGCCGTCTTCGATCCAGCGAGGTATGCGGCGGCGGCATCTTTGTAATCCCGGAAGTGCCAATAATAAAGAAAGCCGAGATCCGAATAGAGTCCCCAGCGGTTGGGATTAGCGGCGATTCCGCGTTTGACCAGTTTGACGGCCAGATCGGGACGCCCCGCGCCGCCCATTCCGGGTTGGGAAAGAAATATCGCGCCGAAATGGTAGGCAGGCAGGAGCTTTGGATCGAGAGTGGTGGTGATATCGAGCAAGGGCCACAAGAGGGCGAAAGTCGCGTGCGGGGTTCCGAAGCGCTCGCCGTAGTACTGCACCGCGCGAGTCCAGTAGACGTCCGCGAGGAGCGAATTATAGCCGAGGCTCATTTTGTCGATCGCGGCCGGAGAACGGAGCAGCAACTCTTCCTTGGCGTCGGCCTCGGTGCGCGTGCGTGCGTCGATGCGCCTTTGCAAAACGAAAAGCGACGCAAAAAGGATGGGAACGGCCGCGACCGCAATCCAAACGGGACGACCATGGCTGGAGGCGTTCACTTGAGATTGCGCTGGGAGAAGATGGCTGAAGACGCGAACAAAAGCAGCACGATATAGAGCAGCGCGTACAGCGTATTCTGCCAAACCAGCGCGAAAGGTATGTGCTCGCCATGCGCGGCGGAGGCGATGGAATTAAAGTCGTGAAAATTTGGCACCAGATAATAGAGGACGCTGGTGGCGGTTTTCAGAAACTGGTTCTTGGTAAGCGCGCCGAAGTTGCGTATGTCGTTGGCAAAGACGCCGGTCACGTAGATCCCGAGCGTGAACAGCGTGGAGAGCATCGGACTGGAGAAACATGAAAAAAATAGAGCGAAAGCCGTGACGAGGGCGAGGGCGAGCAGGATGAAATAGACGGCAATCAGAATCGATACATCGGACCGCACGAAGGACCGCCCGACGTAGAGCAGCGCGGCGGCCAAGCCGATCGTCATGAACGCGGTGTTGATAACCAGCGTGAGGACCAGGCCCGCGTACTTGCCCACCAGAAATTCCCAGCGGCGGATCGGTTTCGCCAGCAGGCTATACAGCGTGCGCTTTTCAATTTCCTTGTATACCAGGCCGACGCCGATGAAGATGGCCATCACCAAGCCGAAAATCGAAATCGCCGAAAGGCCCAGATTGACGATCACCAGTCGCTCGATGCCGATGGAAATCTGTCCAACAAGGATCGCGGCGCCGATCATCAGCAGCGCGAAAAAAACGAGATTGTATAGGACGCGATCGCGCACCGCTTCGCGGAACGTGTTGATGGCGACGACTCCAGGCATTGCGCTCATCGGATGCTGGCCTCCACGGAAGCGGGAGCGTTGTCCGGCTGGCGTTCCACAAGGCGCAGGAAATAATCCTCGAGGGTGGGCCGGAGCGGCGCGACGGACAAGATGCGGGCGTTGCAGGCGCGCAATTCGTCCAGCGTCGGGTACAGCTCGGCCTCGGGAACGTCCAGGCGATAGCGCCCGCCGACCGGAGTCGCGCGTTGAGCGAGGTTGGGCGAAAGAGCGCGTGCTTGGCCGGGCTCGAAGAGAATTTCCATGCCTTGCACGTCCATCGACACAATCGTCCCGGGCGCGCCAACGCCCCGGAGCTTGCCTAGGTGCAGGACGGCGACGCGATCGCAGAGCATTTCAGCGTCGGAAAGAATGTGCGTGGAAAAGAACACGGTGCGGCCCTGCGTTTTCAGATCGAGAATGATGTCGCGAACTTCGCGGCGGCCGATGGGGTCGAGGCCGGACATGGGCTCGTCCAAAAATATGACTCGCGGATCGTGGATGATGGCCTGGGCGATGCCGGCGCGCTGTAGCATGCCTTTCGAAAATTTACGCAGCTGCACGTCCGCGGATCCCGAGAGGCCGACGCGGTCAATCACGCGGCTGACGCGTGCGCGGCGGTCCGGGGCGGAATAAGCGAAAAAACGCGCGTAGTAATTCAGCAACTCGCGAGCCGTCAAATAATCGTAGAAGTAGGGCTGCTCCGGAAGGTAGCCGATGTCGCGATGCATGGCGACATCGCCGATGGGGCGCCCGAGAATGCTCGCGGTACCGGCGGTTGGGAAGGTCAGGCTCATCAACAGCTTCAGCGTGGTGGTCTTGCCGGCGCCGTTGGGGCCGAGGAAGCCAAAAATTTCCCCTTCCTGGACACTTAGCGACAGATTATCGAGCGACCGGCGCATGCGCTTGCGCCAAAAACCGACGGGATAGTCTTTTGTAAGGCCTTGGATGTCGATGGCTGGTGCGTGCGAATCCATAATAGTCGACCGTGAATAACAATTTTTGGGCAGTGCGTCGCGGATGTCAATTCCTAGGTTGTTGCCTGTGAGGACACAAGAGTATGATGCGCCGAGTCCCGAAAATTGGTGTGGGATCGGGAGAGCGGTGCGGCTGGGATTGCCACGGATTGTGGTGCGCTGGCGGACGTACCACTATGGATAGGCGTTTTCGACACGGTAGGCCTAATATTTTGTGGTGACGTTGCGATTTCCGCTTGACAAGTTTTTCGCCCGGCACGATACTTCGCACCCAGGCTCGGGGAAAAAACGCGGTCACTTAGTCGTCCTGCCCAGCGCCGACGGCGACCGCGTTGATTGCCGGGGCGAGATCAACCAAGAGAGAGCGTAGCAACGGACCGCGCGAGGTTTGTACGGCGCGGCGTAGCCGCGCTTTTCTCTTTTTTGCAATCTGGGCGGCGGCGAACGAGGGTTTTAGCCGTCCATTTTAGATAATCCACGTTTCCGTGTATCAGCGATACACGCAACAAGACCCCGGGGTTCCGTTTGGAGGTAAAATTGAAGCACGCCTCCCTCCGGTCCCGGCCAACCATTCGGCGGCATCACTGCCGGCGCGGAGGCAGATCATGGCGGAAACGAGAATGGCACTAAACGCAAATTCGCAAACGGAACAAACCACGCAGCACGGCACCGGGTTGGAGTTCCACCGCAAATTTACAGACGGAAATGTGCCTCCCTTCGACAAAGTGGAATGGGAGCGCCGCACGGCACTCATAGGCAATGATAAAGGGCAGGTAATTTTCCGGCAGGAGAACGTGGAAGTTCCCAAGGCGTGGTCGATGACCGCGACGAACATTGTCGCCTCGAAGTATTTTCATGGTAAGCCGAATACGCCGCAGCGCGAGACGTCCGTGCGGCAATTGATCGCGCGAGTGGTGAATACGATCGTGCGCTGGGGCGAAGAGGGCGGCTATTTCGCGGACGAGCAGTCGAAAGCCGCGTTTCAGGACGAGCTGACGGACTTGCTGGTGCAGCAGAAGATGGCGTTCAATTCGCCGGTTTGGTTCAACGTGGGCGTGCAAGCGAAGCCGCAGTGCTCGGCGTGCTTCATCAACTCGGTCCAGGACAAGATGGAATCGATCATGGACCTGGCCAAGACCGAGGGCATGCTTTTTAAGTGGGGCTCGGGCACCGGCACGAATTTTTCGTCTCTGCGTGGGAGCCGGGAAACGCTTTCCGGCGGAGGGATCGCGTCCGGGCCGGTGAGCTTCATGAAGGGCTTCGACGCGTTCGCTGGCGTGATCAAGAGCGGCGGGAAGACGCGCCGCGCGGCCAAGATGGTGATCCTCAACGTGGATCATCCGGACATCGTGGAATTTATCGACAGCAAGCGCAAGGAAGAGCGCAAGGCTCACGTGCTGATCGAGCAGGGCTACGATCCAGCGATTGACGGCGAAGCGTATTCGTCCGTTTTCTTCCAGAACGCAAACCATTCCGTGCGCGTTACGGACGACTACATGCACGCGGTGGAAGAAGACCGCGACTGGTGGACGCACAACGTGGCCGACGGCAAGCCGGCTGACAAGCTCCGGGCGCGCGATTTGCTGCACAAGATGTCGGAATCGGCCTGGCAGTGCGGCGATCCGGGCATGCAGTACGACACGACCATCAACCGCTGGCACACTTGCAAGGCCACGGACCGCATCAATGCGTCGAATCCGTGCTCGGAATATATGTTCCTCGACGACACCGCCTGCAACCTTGCGTCGCTAAACCTGCTGAAATTCCTGGGGCCAAACGCTCAATTCGATACGGACGGCTTTAAGCACGCTGTGGACGTGACCATCACGGCGCAAGAAATTCTGGTGGACAACGCCAGCTATCCAACGGAGAAGATCCGACAAAATTCACATGAGTACCGGCCGCTGGGATTGGGTTACGCCAATCTGGGCGCGCTGCTGATGTCGCTCGCGCTGCCGTACGATTCCGATGGCGGACGCGATTACTGCGGAGCGGTGACGGCTCTGATGACCGGTGAAGCGTACGCGCAATCGGCGCGCATCGCGGACCGGCTGGGCACATTCAGTGGCTACCCGCGCAACCGCGATTCGATGCTGGACGTAATCCGCATGCACCGCGATTCCCTGCGGCCCATCAAGGAAGAAAACGTGCAGCCTTCGCTGTTGCACGCGGCGCAAGAGTCGTGGGACTCGGCGCTGGAACTGGGCGAGAAGCACGGATATAAAAATTCGCAGGTTTCCGTCCTCGCGCCTACCGGCACCATCGGTTTCATGATGGATTGCGACACCACCGGTATCGAGCCTGATCTGGCGCTCGTGAAGCAGAAGCGGCTGGTGGGCGGCGGCGTGATCAAGATCGTGAACAACACCGTGCCGCAGGCGCTGATGGGGCTGGGATACGGGCCGGAGTCGGTGGCCAAGATCGTGGATTACATCGACGCAAACGGCAAAATCGAAGGAGCGCCGGGACTGAAGCCGGAACACCTGGCGGTTTTTGATTGCTCGCTTGCGCCGATGGGCGGCGGACGTTCGATTTCCTGGCGCGGGCATTTGCGGATGATGGCGGCGGCGCAGCCGTTCCTTTCCGGCGCGATCAGCAAGACGATCAACATGCCGGAGGAATCGACGGTCGAGGACATCATGGACGCCTACGTCGATTCCTGGAAACAGGGACTGAAGGCCGTGGCCATTTATCGCGACAATTCCAAGCGTTCTCAGCCGCTTTCGGCCGCGGGTAAGAAAGAACCGGCCAAATCGGCGGCTCCCATCGCGGTTGCGGCTCCGCCGATGATTGCGGCGCCGGTTGCCGTGGAAGGCGCGTCACCCGAACAGCAGGAGCTTTTTTCGCGGATGAAGCGCCACAAACTGCCGAACGAACGCACCTCGATCACGCATAAGTTTTCGGTCGGCGGCCATGAGGGCTATCTGACCGTCGGAAAATACGAAGACGGCGCGCCGGGCGAAATCTTCATCAAGATGGCCAAGGAAGGCTCCACGCTTTCGGGCATTATGGACGCCTTCGCGCTGTCCGTATCGATCGCGCTGCAGTACGGCGTGCCGCTGAAGTCGCTGGTCGACAAATTCTGCAATTCGCGGTTCGAGCCTTCCGGCTACACCGGCAATCCCGAAATCCGCTACGCCAAATCGGTGGTGGATTACATCGGACGATGGCTGGGCGGCAAATTTATTTCGCCCGACTATCTGGATCACGATGGCGCGGCAACCGAACAGGAAACGCCGGCGCAGGCGGTGAAAGCTATACTGGCCACGCCCGCCAGATCGTCGGCAGAGGTGGAAACGGCTACTCGTCCGCGCGCCGCCGCCGATGATGCGCCGTACTGCTCCGAGTGCGGCATGCTCATGACGCCCAACGGAAGTTGCTACAAATGCTCCAACTGCGGCTCCACCTCCGGCTGCAGCTGATCGATGCCTAAATCGAATCCAGCCCTTCCAGTGGGGGCGCTTCCGCGGAATTCGGAAGCGCTCTTTCAACTGAGAACAAGCCTCACGTACCCAAAAATTCTGATTTCGAGGTAGTTATTTGGCAAAGCTTCGCCAGGGCGTCACAAAACCCTTCTCTGGACTGCGACCCGGCATGAATTAAAATTCCGCGAATCCAACGGCAGGAGAATCCCGTGCCCTCACCCGAGGGGTTCGATTTACAGGCCTTCTTTGCTGCCGTAGATGCGCGGCGGCGCGAGCAACAGCTGAGCTGGCCGGGATTAGCCACGGCGATCTGGCAGCAGTCCCACCTTTTAAACGATCGGCGAAAGGATCACCCGATCAGCCCCGCCACAATCAGAAAAATGTCCGAAGGCCGCGGGCTGAGTTGCCAGCACTCGCTCTTCTTGCTGCGTTGGATGGATGTACCTCCCGAGACGTTTATCGCCGCTCCCCAGCCCGGCACTGCTGGCGTACCGCTTCCGCGCGCGGACGAGGCGCATCGCCTGCGCTGGAGCCTGAAGAAACTCTACGTAACGCTCGATGCGGCGCGCACCGCCCGCGGAGCCACGTGGAAGCAGACGGCCGCTCGTCTGCACTGCACGCCGAGCCAGCTCACCCATCTTCGCACCGCGAAATACGCCACCGGCATGCGGCTGGCGATGCGAATCACCCAGGCGCTACATCGTCCCGCCGCCGACTTCATCTACGTCGCGGAATGGTGAAACCACGCACGACCGCCCTAAGTACAGGTTCTGTCCGCCTGTACTAAAACTGTACCTCCGGCCAGTAGCGTCTCCGCGTTGCGTCTTGCTAGCCTCGAAACGCAATGCGGCGCGAACGAAAATTCGGCGAAGTTAGCTCGCGAGTGGCGCTACGGCGGAATCTGAGTCATGCGCTCTCAACGGACGCGTCCCGCCGCCACGCGCCGCAAAACCCAGCAAAATGCGCGCCAATTCTAATCGACACATGTTCGGGTAAATCGCCTCGTAACTCGCTGAAAACACACGCTGCCCATCCAGCCAGATCGATACAAACTCGTTGCAGTTTTGGTGAGTGGTTTTAGCTCGAAAATTCGGCCCCTCCCGGAGAAGGTCCTCAATGCCCTTTGAAAATCGAATCGTTGAAAAACGAATCGCGCTGGAATCGGCTTATGCACTATCAGTGGTCTGGCGCGCGCTCACGAACTTTTTTCGCCGTCGCGGGAGGCCGAATACCGTTGATAGAAGAAGGAGATCAGGAGCAGAGCGAGTCCCAGCAGAAAGAACGACATGATGCGATAAAAGCGCTCCAGAAATGAAAGGTCGAAGAAGAATACCTTTACGATCACCACGCCCAGCAGCGCCAGCGCTTGCCAGCGAGCCACGGCGGATCTTTTTATCACGCCGCCTACCAACAGCAGGACAGCGTAGATCAGCCAGAGCACGGAAAGGGCGAGATTCTGCGCCAGCGAACGGTCCATTCCCAGCGAAGGCATCCGGCCGTACAAATCCCAGACCTCGAGCGAAAGCGCAGCGAGGAAGAAGACGGTCGCGGCGATGGCGAGCATGTAGTAAGCGTTCGTTTCGGCGCTGCCCAACTCGATTTTCGCGCGCGAGGCAAACAGGAATGCCGCCAAAAAGCACGCGCAACAGAGAGCCATGGTCAGGAAGCGGGCGTTCAGCAAAAAAGTAGCTCCGGCGCCAAGTGGAATGGCCGCCAAGCGAACGCCCGCCACTGCGAGCAGCAAAATGCCGGCCACACGAAGCGCCAAGGACTGGATGCGGAGACCGTTCCACACCAGCACGGCGCCTTCAATGGCCCACGCAATGGTGATCCATTTTCCATCGAGCAGAATCGGAATCGCTAGCGAGGCGAAGGTGAGCGCCAGTCCGGCGTAGATGGCGCGGGCAAGGCGAACGTTCTTCCCGCTCTTGGCTGGCAAAGTGCGTTCGGCGAAGAGATGCAAAGCGGCGAGCCCGAGGACGGCCATCGCCAGCCACCAGCGATATTCCGGCCACAGCATCCAGCGCAACGCGACCAGATATTGAAGCGCGTTGGCAACCACAATGGCAATTTCCATACCGGAAAGTTCGCCTTCGTGCCTGCTGCGAACGGCCGGGAGGGCGGCGAACATGACGAAGAAGATGGTCGCGAAGACGAGCGTGGTCGCGAGTTCGTAATTAGCGTAGAACTCGGCATACCAGCTCCAAAAATAAATCAGAGTGGCCGCACATTGCAGCGGCGGCACTGATTTCCAGCCCTTGATCCACGAAATGGCCAGCATCGCCGCGCCGAGGACCGCGAAGTAGGTGAACAGCGTCAATTCCGCGTTCTCTCCGGTGCTTATCAGAAGTGGGGTTAGCGCGCCGCCGGCCAGTGCGAGGACGGCGATTCGTTGGGAATTTCTGCCGATCGCGACGGCTACCGTCAATCCCGTAATCACGATCAGCAGCGCGAAAGCGACGGGCTGCGAGAACAACGCGTAGTAATACCAGCCGGCCCAAATGGAAAGGTACAGAACGGCCGAGCCCAAGCCGGTGATGCCTTCGGAAAAATAACGGTAGCCGCGATGCAGGAGCCAATCGCTCAACGGGAACATCGCGCCGCCAATCAGGATTCCAATGCCGACGCGGCCGCCCGGGCCGATCCAGTTGTTGTCGAACGCATACTTCAGGAAGAACGCGACGGCGAAGATGAGCGCGAGAATTCCAAGGTAGTTGAGCCATTTGCCGCCGAGGATAGCCTCGACGTCGAGTTCCCCGCGAGAGGGCGAACGGGTTGCGAACGGCGCTGGTCGAACGGTGGCAGGCGCGGGGCGCGTAAGCGGGTCCGAGTAATGCAAGGTCGGCGCTGGCAATGGCGTGGGCGGAGTCACGGCCTGCTCGGGAACCGGAGTGGACGCCGCCACGTGGTCCGCTTCGCGAACGGGCTGGACGGGCAACTCTGGCGTCGCTTGCGCGGCAGGCGGGCTGGCAACTGGTTCAGTAGCTGCAATCTTGCTATCGAGAGCAGCGAGCCGCTGCTCGAGTTCGTACACCCGCGAGGTCAACCGGCCAATTTGCTCGTTATCGCGGCGCATCGCGGAAATCCGCGAGAGCGCCATCGCCGCAAGTATCGGCCCGGCAAAAATGGCCAAAAGGGCGAGCAGGATTAGGAGTCCAAGGCCTGAGTCCATGATGAGAGGGCGTCCAGCCGCTAAAACGCATTACAGCACAGGCGGCACATCGGCACAACGATTACGGCAACTGTAGCGGCTCAGACGATATAAGGATTGCCAATGGCGGATCTATGGAGGCAAATTGTAAACTTGGTGAGCAAAAAAAGGGGGCCCACCCAGGCCCCCAACGTGCGCCCCCACCCTAAGATCCGGCTCCGGCGCGATGGAACCGGCAATATCACCCCGGGATAAGAGACAGCCACTGCATACGTTTGCACGCGTGATGCCAGAATGGAACGCGACAAGATTGGACGCAGTGTGCTGTTTCCGTTGCACTTAGCAGGATGATGAGGTTGGCATTGGTTGTTAACGGCATGGTGAATCCAATTTCGCGGAAGTATTGCGGTGTTTACCTACGTTCTTTGGAATATTACGGATACGAAGTGGGAAATTCACTACCAAGGAAAGATTTCGCTCGTGTTTTTTCTACGCGCCAATCTCCGATTTCACTGCGGTGGCGAGCGAATCCGTCCAGTGCTGGACATCGCCATCGCGTTTGGCTTCCACCATCACGCGCACGAGCGGCTCCGTGCCAGAGTAGCGCAGCACCACTCTGCCGGAATTACCAAGCGCGTCTTCGGCCTCACGCAACGCGCGAGAAACGCCCGGCAATGAATCGAGGGACGGCTTGGATTTCACGCGGATGTTTACAATCTTCTGCGGAAATTCCTTTAGGTCCCGTGTGAGCGCTTCCAGCGAGCCGCAAATGGAGACGAGCGAGGCAATTTTGACGGCAGTCAGCATGCCGTCTCCGGTCGTCGCGTCGTCGAGAAAAAGGATGTGACCGGACTGCTCCCCGCCCAGATTCGCGCCGATGCGCTGCATTTCTTCCAGGACGTAGCGGTCGCCGACAGCGGTGCGGATTAATTTCAGTCCTGACGTTTCGAGCGCCCGCTCCAGCCCCAGATTCGACATGGTGGTTCCGACGACCGCATCGCCCCGTAGCTTGCCGGAGGACTTGAGGTAGCGGCCGGCGGCGAGCAGAACTCCGTCACCATTCACCACACGGCCGGCGGCGTTTGAGAAAATCGCGCGGTCCGCATCGCCATCGAAGGCCACGCCGAGCGCGGCGCCTTCCGCTGCCACTCGCTTTTGCATGCCCTCAGGATGCAACGAGCCGCAGCCGGCATTGATATTGCGGCCGTCGGGGGAATCGTTCATCGCAACCACGCTGGCGCCGAGAGAGCGAAACAGTTCGGGCGCAAGCTCGCTCGCGGCGCCGTTCGCGCAATCCAGAACGATTTTCATTCCCGCGAGCTTCGCACCCGGCAGAGCGGCCGCGCGCAGTCCATCCAAATAGTCGTGGTAGAGAGCCTCTTTGCCGTCGCTCATGCGGACACTCGCGCCGGTGGCCGGGCCATCGGACGACAGAATGACGTGTTCGAGATCCGCCTCGACGGCGTCCGGAAACTTCATGCCGGAGGAGGAAATGAGCTTTACGCCGTTGTCGTGATATGGATTATGCGACGCGGAGATCACCACGCCGGCGGCGAAGGCTTCGCGGTGCACTAACCATGCGACTCCGGGCGTCGGCAGCACGCCCGCGGAGACGGGCTCGGCGCCGGCGGTGGCCAAACCACTGGCGATCAGTTGCGCGATGTGCGGTCCGGATTCGCGCGTATCGCGTCCGATCAACACTTTGGCGCGATCGCCGCCGGGCTTGGCAACATGCTTTCCCAGAGCGAGACCTACGCGAGGGAGTGTGGCGTCGTCCAGAGGATATTCGCCTGGAACGCCGCGAATGCCGTCCGTGCCGAAAAGATGTTTGCCCATTGGCCTTTTCCTCGCGCATGTGGGCGCGAACCAACAATTCTATCACCGCCTAGGCGAACGCTTTTGCCGGAGCTTGTTAATTTCTTTCCGAGCTTCCACGCGGGAGAACGTTCGGGTCAGGTATTGCATGGCGCGACACCTATCCGTCCGCACGGCAGCCGCTGTGCTATGGTGTCTAGCAATGGTCACCGCCGATACCAGGATCGTCACGCGATCCATCAGTGCGCGAATCATTGCCGCTGGCATCGTGATCGCCTTTTGTTACTGGGCGTCCACGGTGCTCGTCACGCTGCTGCTGGCAGTGCTGATGGCCTACTTCCTGGACCCCGTGGTGACGTGGCTCGAACGCGTCCACATCCCGCGGGCGCTTGGATCGCTGCTGATCGTGCTGCTATCACTCTCGTTCGTAGCCGGGCTAGGTTGGAATCTGATCGGGCGTTTCGATCAGTTCGGCCGGGACTGGCCCCAATACCGCGCGCCGCTCCGTTCTGCGGTCGGAGCGGTCGACTCCCGGCTGAAGAGCCTGGAAATGCACGTCTCGGAAATCACGCCGCCGACGCCGCAGGTGGGCCGGGTGCTAACCATTACGGAATCGAATCCACTGCGTGACGCGCTGCTCGGCCGGCTGAGTTCGCTCTACTCTTTTCTATTTGCGGTGACCTTTCTGCCCTTCCTCGTCTTTTTCATGCTGGCTGCGAAGCGGCAGGTGTGGCACGCGACAATGGAATTGTTCCCGGTGGATAAACGCACGCAAGCGAAGGACACGCTCGCCGACGTGACCCACGTCTTGCGCGGCTATCTGGCTGGAACCGTGTTGGTGGCGCTCCTGCTGGTGCTGGCGAGCTGGGTGTTTTTCTGGGGATTGGGCATCGACTTTCCCTTCCTCGTAGCGCTCGTATCGGGCTTGTGCAATATGGTGCCGTACCTGGGAGCAGTGATGTCTTGGATTCCGCCGCTGCTGGTGGGATTGAAGCAGTTCCATTCCGTCGGCCCGTTCATCGGGATTTTTGCGATGCTCACGTTTTTCCACGTGATCGCGGCCAACCTGCTGGTTCCCGCGCTGGTCGGCTGGCGCGTGCGGTTGAATGCGATGGCTCTCACGGTATCTTTGCTCTTTTGGGGATGGTTGTGGGGAGCGATGGGGCTGATCCTGGCAATTCCCATCACCGCGGTGATCAAGGTGATTTGCGACCATGTCGAGGGTTGCCAGCCCATCGGCCGCTGGCTCAGTGCTTAGGCGAAGCGCAACTCAGCCCCGCAATTTGGAGATGCGCTCTGCCAGAGGAGTGGCAGCGCGCTCCTGCTGGAACAGCCGAATCGCGGCGATTCCCGCGGCGCCGGCGTGCAAGCATTCCGCCGCGTTTTCGTCATTTACTCCGCCGATCGCGACTACCGGAATGCGCACCGCTTCGCTGACTTCCACCAATCGCTCGATTCCCTGCGGCCGTCCAAAAGACCTCTTTGACGGAGTGTCAAACACCGGCCCGAAGAAAACGTAGCTCGCGCCGGCAGCTTCCGCTTGGCGCGCTTCCTGCAAGCTATGGCACGAGACGCCGACCAAAAAGTCCGCCGGCGCATTACCGCTACGGCACCAGCGGACAACGTCGACCACCGACACCGAGTCGCTGCCAAGGTGCACACCCGCCGCGCCTGCGGCAAGAGCGACATCGAGTCGATCGTTCACGATCATGCGCGGGGGTACCGTTTGCCCCTTGCTGCATTCTTCCGCCGCACGCACGGCAGCAGTGGCAAGCACGAGCAGATCGCGCGCAGCCAAATCCTTTTCACGTATTTGGATCCAATCCACGCCCGCGGCAAGAGCGGCATGAATGGTGGCGAGCAGGCGGTCGGACGAGCTGGAGGTTTCCAGGGCCTTACGGTCGGTGACGTAACACACGATCGGCGGGTTCGTTGCGCGAATGGGGAGCATATCAGCCGCGCGTGACGACGGTGCCAGTCCACTGACGAATGGCTTCGAGCGACAGCAGCACATCCAACACGCCCAATCCCGTGACTGCACCACGCACGTAAGGGCTCGTCATCACCATCCCCAGAGCCGGGTAGGTGTAGACGAAATAATTCGTCTGCCAAAGTTCGACCCACGGAGCGAGGATCAGCGCCATCCCCAGCGCGAGCCATACCAGTGCCAATAAAACCAGCCCCATGTGCTTCATCATCGTCTTGGAATTATGGGAGATTTGCGACGGAGTGGCAACAGTAGGGTGGGATTTGCGGAAAAATTCGCGCGCATGCCGACGCTCCGCAGATCAGCAGTGACGGCGCTCGAATCTAGTGCTTTTGCAGGATCGCGATGCGATCGGCCACGTCGCGATAGTCGATATTCATCGCGTAGACCTGCCGGAAATGATCGAGGGCCGACGCCGATTCGCCGGCCGATTCTAGAGAAATTCCCAGATCGTATCGCAGCGCGAGAATCGCGTCGTGATCAAGGTCCGGTGTTTTCAGGGCACGCTCGTACCAGAGGGCGGCGATCTTTGGCTCGCCTTTGTCCATGAACGAGAGCGCGAGCATCGCCGCGCAATTCATCGAATATGGAAAGGGCTTGCCGCGCTGAACCGCTTGCGCCACTTTTTGGAATTCGCCGATCGCTTCATCGAGAAGCCCCATTTCGCGGTAGGCGATGCCGAGATTGTAGTGCGTTTCGAGATCCTCATCTTCGTCGGTCATTTCGCCGAGTTCGCTGCGAAATTCCTGAAATACTTCCGCCAGCTGGTTCAGGCTTTCGACGGATGGTTCCGGCGAAGCGCTGGATGCCGCGGAGACGGGAACGGGTGGCGCGACGGGCTCGGTTGTTTTGACGGAAAGCGTCGCGGGTGCCGGCGTCCGCGGTGGCGAGTTCCGAGCAGGCTCTTTCGACGCAGCGCGAGCGGGCTCCTTATGTTCCTTGGCCATAGGCGGCCTTGGAGCAGGCACCGCAGCCTTGAGGGCAGAGGGCTTGGACGCCGGAGGCGCGGGAGGTTCCATCTCCTCCAGCTCGGCGTTCAATTCGCTTAGGAAATCGTCAGCAGTTTTAGGAGTGGCAGATTGGTTGCCGTTCGGCGCGGCCGGCTGCGGCGTCAATTCGAGCTCGATTTCGCTCGCGTCTGGCGCCTCTTCATCAAGAGCGAGTTCGGCTTCTTGTTGCTCTTGCGCTGGTTCGAAAGTTAGCTCGATGGGCGCTTCCTCCGCGCCGTCGTCTGCCGCTAGCGGAACGCTTTCCGGCTCGGACGTCGCCTCGGGCCGCGTCTCGGCGGGCGCCGCTGCTGAAGGTTCGACAACGCTCGGAGTCTCTGGTTCCGGAGCAATCTCCTGCGGAACCTCTTCCGGCGCTTTAGCCGGTTCCGAGACCTCCTGCACCATCGCTTCCCACTCGTCGGAGAGATCCACTTCCTCGGTCGGCGTAGTGTCGGGATGAGTGGAGAGCTGCGGCTTGAGAGGAGCGGAAGCGGCTGCTGGTGGCGCCTCGGCAGCAGTTGGTTCGTCGGCGGTTGCTTCAAGCTCGACAGGTGCAATTGGAATCTCGAACTCGACTGGTGCTGGCGCGGACGCTTTCACTGCTGGAGCTTTTGGCGATGGTGCGGACGAAACTTCCACGTCCATCGGTGTAGCAGCCTGCGCGGATGTATCTGCAGCGGGTGAGGCGGTAGCGACCGGAGATGCGGGCTGCAATTCCTCTTTCGTCACTCCGGCAAGTTTTTCGTATCGCTCGCGAATTTCGGTAAAACGTTCGGCGTTAACGCTGTCGTCGCGCTGGAGATGAATCTGCTCGAGTTGGGCGGCCACTTCGGCCGTGCGGTGGTGATTGCCCGCGCCGACATACAGATCCAGCAAACGTTCGAGTGCGGGGGTATGCTGCGGTGCTTTCTCCAGCACGCTTTCAAGCAGCACAGTAGCTTTCTGCGTGAGACCGTAGCTCGAAAACAGATCGACATCCGTGAGTGCCTGCGCGATATAAAGCTGCGTCTCCTCGTCCAGGGGCTCTTCAGAAACTGCCGCGGATTCCGGCGTCTCTTGCTCCGTCTCCTTCGGGACTTCGAAGATCGACGCCAATTGATCGTCCGACGCCATCGGAGTGGTCGGGGCTGCAGGCGTGGTTACCTCGGCCGGCGTGGGTTCGGGCGGCTTTCCACTGGCGCGCGCACGCAATTGCTCCAACCGCGCCTGCAGCCGCTCATCGCCCTTGTTCTTTTCGATCAGCTCCTGCAGGGCTTCCTCCGCACGCGAGTAGTCTCCCTCCAGGGTGTAGGCATCCACCAATTGGCCCAATGCCGAGCCCAATTGGAAGGGATCGCTGGTGTGCCGGCTGAAATCTGCGAGCGCCTCGAGCGCTTCGATATTTCCGGAGTTTTTCTGCGTGATCGCCACAAGCGACTTTAGAAATTTGTCCTGCTCGCCCGCCTCGATCGAAGCTTCGCGAATCTCCGCCAGGAGAGGCAGGGCTTCGGCTGACTGGCCATTTTCGATCTGGAAATCCAGTACCTTGTGCAACAGCCCGAAATGGCTGCTGCCGCGCAACAACTGGTTACGAGCACGATCGGCGGCTTGTTCGAAATGTCCGGCCGCGAGTTGCCAATCCACGAGCAGGGTGGTGACGTCCCCGCCCGCGTCCGCCTCCGGATGTTTGGCCAGAACGGCGATGGCTTTGTCGGGCTTCTTGGCCAGATGGAAAATCTTGGCTTCGAGCAGAATCGCGCCCGGATTTTCTGGCTCCAGTTCGATCGCCCGCGCGATCAATTTTTGCGCTTCGTCGGCTTCCTCCCGCTCGAAGAGGCGCTGCGCGTAGTTAAAGTAGGTGTGGGCCGCTTCTTTCTTCTGGCCCATTACGTTGTAAAGCTCGGCGAGGCGCATCTGTACGCGCGGGTTATCAGGCTCGACTTCGAGCAACCGGTGGAGGACTTCCACGGCTTTCGGGGCGCGGTTCGCTTTCAGGTGCGCTTCCGCGATTTGCAAAAAAAGCGGACGTGCTTCGCTGAGCACGCCTTGCTGAACGTACAGGTCGGCCAGGCGCTCGAGCGGAGCGAGTTCGTTGGGCGCGAGCTTGGCGATCTTTTTGTAGATTGCGATGGCCTTGCTGTTGAAGCCGTCGCTCAAATAGACCTGCGCCAGGCGCTCAAAGTACTCGATGGCCTGCGGCATTTCTCCCTGACGGGCGAACAGATCGCCCACGGTCATCAGGGTGGCCTGGTCCTTCGCGTCGTGACGGAGAATTTGCTGGTATTCAGCGATGGCCTGGGCAGGTTTGCCCTGGCTGAGGTATTTCAGCGCGTTTTCTAGCGCTTTGTTTTTGTTAAAGGCCATCGACGGTCCCGCGTCCCCGGTCGCTTCTGGCTAGGAGGGCCTGCGTCCCGCATCCAGATGCGACTCAACTTGGAAGGTTAGCATGCTGTAAAAAGAAGGGTCTACGCGGCGGCGCGGGCATGGTGACGAAGGGGATAACAGCCGGTTTCAGACCTGAAGCGTCCCGAAAACGCCGAGACCGGCAGTTCGGCGGCTACTTGATGCAACGATGGCGGTCTGTGCCGCGCTCGAACGGGTCACCGACGCGCTCGCCCTTCTAGAGCTTGATCTCGCTAATCTGAATGATTGGTTGGACGTTCGTGTAATTGGCCACGTCTGCCATGATGGCTTCAGAGTGGGGCGCGAAAGCGGTCTGGAATGCGTCGACCGAATCAAACATCAGGTGTCCCACGGCAACGTAAGGCGCTGGCGATCCTGGAGATCCGCCAGCGACACCTTGCTCCGCCGCGACGCTTTTGAGCGCCGGGCCGACCTTCTTCTGCACCATGGGCAGGTGCTTGCTCACGTAGTAGTTCATATCGAAGCGCACGCCAGCACTATTCGGGTAGTACACGCTGATTTTGATCATTCGCGTCTCCTTGCGAAACCGGATGGTACTCAAAGAGGAGCTCGATGGCAATCGCTTAGGTTGGGGAGCCAAGAGCCAGAGTCAAAAAGCGAGCTGTTCGCGTGTGAGGGCAAAACCGTTCAGATTGCCGACCACGGACGCAGCCAGACGCTCCGGCTGGAAGAATTCGCAAGCCACGCGTTGCACGTCGTCCACAGTGACCGCTTCAAGCATGGAGATAAGGTGTTCGGGCGCGAACTGCCGATTGAAATAGAGGTGATTGCGCGCCAGGCTGGACATTCGCTGCCCGGAACTTTCGAGCGACAGCAGAGTGGCGCCCTTCAAATGATCCTTGGCGCGGCGAAGTTCAGCGGGGTCGAGCAGTTCGTCCTTGAAGCGGCGGAACTCAGCGAGCACCGAACGCACGACCTGCGCGGCTGTTTCAATCGAAGTGCCCGCGTAGACGGAGAGCACGCCGGCATCGTGGTAGGCGCTGATCTCGCTGAAGATTGAATAGGCGAGCCCTTGCCGCTCGCGAATGTTTTGGAACAGCCGCGAAGACATCCCTCCGCCGAGAACGTTGTTGAGGACCAAAACCGCGAAGCGGCGTTTGTCGGTGGCCGGCAATGCCGGAACGCCGAGGCAAATGTGCACTTGCTCGAGTTCGCGCTTGGTACGCAGCGTGATGTGAGGCGCGGGGGCGGGTGCGACATCGGGAACGGCTGTTCGCGCCGGCGCAAGGTTAGAGAACCGCGAGGCGACCAGATCGACGAGCTGCGAATGCGTCAGGTGGCCCGCCGCGGTAATCACCAGCCGGTTCGGCGCGTAGTGATCGCGGAACCAGTCCCGCACCGAATCGCGGGTGAAGGCTGAAACGGTTTCCGCTGTGCCGAGGATCGGCTTGCCCAGCGCGTGCGGGCTCCAGAAATGCTCGGCGAAAAGCTCGTGCACCAGATCCTCGGGATTGTCCTGCGTCATGCGAATTTCTTCGAGCACCACCGATTGCTCGCGGGTGATATCTTCGCAGGCGAAATTGGGTTCCAGCACCAGGTCGGCGAGAATCTCGAAAACGCGGGGAAGATGTTCATCGAGCACCCGCGCGTTGAAGCAAACCATTTCCTTGGATGTAAAGGCGTCCAGCATGCCGCCGATCGAATCCACGTCGCGAGCGATTTCTTCCGCACTGCGGCGCGCCGTGCCCTTGAAAACCATGTGCTCCACGAAATGAGAAATGCCGTTGAGCTCCGGCGGTTCCTGGCGCGATCCGGAGCGCAGCCAGATGCCCACGGAAACCGAATGAACGTGATCCATAGGCTCGGTGAGCACTACCAGCCCATTCGGCAGCGTTTCTTTTTGCGCCGCGTTCGTTTTTCTAACCATGTCCATAGCTATTCTCGCATGGCGCCGCGGCAAAGTCATTTCTGGCGACGTGAGTAAGGCAGAAGCTACATGCGCGACTTTGGGAAGCGCGCTTGCGGGGCACCCGATGCCTCGGCGCTCGCCGAGGTTTTCCGGTCCCGCCAGCGAGGACGCTAGAGCCTGGTCTGATTTGACGGCGAAGTAATCGCGAAGAGAGCGACGCACCGGGAGGTTCCGGGTAGGAGCACGCCCGGTCTTTTGTTTTCAGTGGTTTAGGCGCGATTCCACTCGATTGGCTGTTCCGGGTAGAAGTTGCGTCCGGAGATGTATGAGAGCTCGCGGAGGATCTTCGCCGCGGCGGGAAATGCCGCGAATTGTGCGCTCCCAAACCCGAGAAGCAAACCCGGCGGGCCAGCTCTCCCGGGACATTCCGGGCGGATCGCATACGCAATCTCCCACGGGGCGGAAAACTGCCTCAACCAACGTTAACACATCAGGTAACAATTGTCAATCGGTAACGCGACCTGGCAACTCACTCCACGTGGGCTCCGACTGTATGAATTCGGGCGAGTGGGACCGAAGCTGGGATGGGGCTCCGCCTTCTCTACCCGGCAAAAGTCGGTCAAGCAGACAGCGGTTACAAGACCTTCGCAGAGTTCTTTCCCGAAGCTGCCGAATGACCGGCTGCCGCCATCCGCAAGTCCGAGTCAGAGCGAGGCCCTCTGCCCCCGCTTCTTTGCCCAAGGAGCCTGGAATGGAATGCAAACGCCGTGACGAATCTCTCCCCTTGCTTACCGAGGACAGAAGCGCTAGCATCGGTTACCGAGGATACGACATGAGCAAGCCTTCCGACCTGGTGCAGGGCACGCTGGACATGCTGCTGCTAAAAATTCTGGCGCTTGAGCCGATGAACGGGTTCGCCGTTAGCCAGCGGTTGAAACAGGTGTCCGGCGATGTGTTGCAGGTGAGCGACGGATCGCTCTACCCAGCTCTGCATAAATTGGAGCAAGAAGGCTGGATCACAGCGGAGTGGAAAACCTCCGAAAAGGGCCGCCGCGCAAAATACTACTCGTTAACGCGGCTAGGGCGGCGACACCTTGAAAAAGAAGCGGACAACTGGAGTAGGTTGTCCGGTGCGATTTCGCGAGTGGTCAAACTGAAAGAGGCCTAGCTGCTTTAAGTGCGCTAGGAGGCGCCAATGCGACCCGAGCGTTGGTTCAATAAGTTTTCATTTTGGCTGCGCTTGCTCTTTCACCGCAGGGAGGCTGACCAGGCGCTAGACGAAGAACTGCAGTTCCACCTCGACTCGAAGACTGACGAGAACATCGCCAAGGGAATGACACCCGAGGAAGCGCGCCGCGCCGCACGAATTGAGCTAGGTGGCGTGGAGCAGGTAAAAGAGAATATGCGATCAGTTCGAACAGGGGCGTGGCTGGAAACATTTCTGCAAGACATCCGCTTCGGGTTGCGGATGCTGCGGAAGAACCCGGGATTCACCGCCGTCGCTGTCCTCACGCTCGCTCTGGGCATTGGCGCCAACACGGCGATTTTCAGCTTGGTGAACGCGGTACTGCTACGCAACTTGCCGGTACGCGATCCCGCCGGGCTGGTTCTGTTCTCGGACAATGCGCGCGAGACCTTGAGCATGAGCTCCGGCATTCCATCGGGCAGGCAGAGGGAGTTTTCTTATCCCTTTTATAAATACGTGCGCGACAACAGTCGGGTGTTTGACGCTGTTTGTGCGTTCCAGACCCCGGAGGACACGCTGACCGTCCGCGAGGAAGGCAGGGCAGGCGGCACGGTTACGGTGGCGCGAGGAAAGATGGTATCCGGGAATTACTTTTCCGTGCTGGGCGTGCGAGCGGTCTTGGGCCGCACGCTCACGCCCGCGGACGACCACTCCAACGCGCCGCCGGTAGCAGTGATCAGTTTCAATTATTGGCAGCGAAGACTAGCAGGCGATCGCGCGATCGTAGGTCGGACATTTGATATTGACAGCGTGCCCGTGACGATCGTGGGCGTGGCACCCCGGGGATTTTATGGCATTAGGATGACCGTGGGCTCTGCCGATTTGTGGATGCCGCTCAGTTTGCGCCCGCGAATGCCTCTGACCGTGATGCCGCCAGCCAAAGGGTTGTTGACTGATCCCAAGTTTTATTGGCTGGACATGATGGGCCGACTCAAGCCAGGCGCGACGCTACAACAAGCCCGCGCGGAAGCCAACACCGAACTCCGGCAGTATCTGACTGGGCAGGCGGGATCGA
Source organism: Candidatus Acidiferrales bacterium (assembly GCA_050746725.1). GTDB lineage: Bacteria > Acidobacteriota > Terriglobia > Acidiferrales > UBA7541 > Palsa-295. Next base: position 109,209 of record JBOGMX010000058.1, read on the forward strand.
AGATTACAGAAGCCGACCAGCAAAAAATCCGACACGCTTATGTTCCGCTAGCACCCGGCGGTCGTGGCCTCTCCCAATTGCGCTACCAGTACGCCGAACCGCTCAGAATTCTGCTGGTCATTGTAGGGCTAGTGCTGCTCATCGCCTGTGCAAACGTGGCGAACCTGATGCTCGCGCGCACGACGGCGAGGCGAAAAGAAATGGCGATGCGGATAGCGTTAGGCGGAACACACATGAGACTCGCCCGTCAAATTCTGACGGAATGCGCGCTCATCGCAACTGCCGGCGCCGTCGCGGGAGCGATCCTCGCCTGGTGGAGTTTAAAGGTGCTCGTAGCGATGGTTGCCACAAAAGTCCCGCTCAACGTCCGGCCGGACTTGACAGTGCTCTCCTTCACGGCGGGCGTTTCCATCTTGGCTGTGATCTTTTCTGGCTTGGCTCCGGCGCTGCGTTCGGCCCGCGTTGACTTGGTTCCGGTGCTTAAGACCGGCGAAGCGCCGGACCGGAGCGAGCGAACGCGGTTGGGATTGCGCAAGAGTCTGGTCGTTTTCCAGATTGCGGTATCTCTGTTGCTTATGATTGGGGCGGGACTGCTCGTGCACAGCCTCATCGACTTGGAGAATCAGAATCTGGGATTCAGCCCGGAGCACGTCCTGCTGGTGAGCATTGACCCTGAGCTGACCGGATACAAGCCCAGCGAACTGCCTGGCCTATACCGCGAACTGGTAAGCCGCATGAATACCCTGCCCGGCGTGCGTTCTGCGAGCATCGGCTCAACCAGCCCGATGAGCGGCAGTCGGAGCGGGTTCGATGTTTCCGTTGAAGGCGAGCCGCGACCGGAGCAGAGTGGCGCTCCGTACGTAGTCGCGGTGGGGCCGCATTATTTTGAGACTGAAGCAATGCACATCGTCGCGGGACGCCCTATTTCGGAACAGGATACAGCCAGCGCAACCGCTGTTGCGGTGGTCAATCAAGCCTTCGTCCGCAAGTACATGCCCAAGGCCACCCGCGTCGGGCAGCGGCTCAGCCTTGGGGTGCCGTTTAAGCCGCCCGGCAACGAGATCGTAGGCGTTGTCGAGGATGCGCGGTTTTCAAGCGCGCGCGAGCCGGCTGGGCCGATGCTTTTCCTTTCCGCGTTTCAATTACAGTCGCTAATGGCGTCCATAAATGAGATTGAAGTCCGCGCGGCTGGCGATCCAGCGAGTATCACTCGCGAAGTGCGCGAGGCAATTCACGAAGTCGATCCGAACTTGCCGATAGTGAGCGTCACAACACTCTCAGCGCAAGTGAATGATTCGTTGGGCCGACAGCGGGCGATTTCCAGCCTGACAGGATTTTTTGGAATGCTGGGATTGGTACTTGCGTCCGTGGGGCTTTACGGAATCATGGCCTACAACGTGGCGCGAAGAACCCGCGAGATCGGGATTCGCATGGCACTTGGGGCGGAAAAGAGGGATGTGTGGCGAATGGTTGTGGGGCAGGGCTTCCGCTTGGTCATTATTGGCCTCACGGCCGGAGTCCTCGCTGCTCTTGGTGTCACTCGTTTCCTTTCAAGCCTTCTCTATGGCGTCAGGCCCACAGACCCACTGACGTTCATCGCGGTGTCAGTCATTTTCATCGCGGTGGCGCTCCTCGCGAGTTACATCCCGGCACGGCGGGCGATGAAAGTTGATCCAATGGTCGCACTCCGTTATGAGTAAAGAGAGGAGCGCCGCGAGGCGGGGGACGCGATGAGCCTCCAAAGTTGGCTCCATAAACTATCGTCGTTGCGGCGGTTCGTGTTTCACCGCCGGGAGGCTGATCAGTCGCTAGACGAAGAACTGCAGTTCCACCTCGACTCGAAGACCGAAGAGAACATCGCCAAGGGAATGACACCCGAGGAAGCGCGCCGCGCCGCGAGAATCGAGTTGGGAGGTGTCGAACAAGCCAAGGAAAAAGTGCGGGCGGTTCGGGTTGGAGCGTGGCTGGAAACGTTTCTACAAGATATGCGCTTCGGGTTGCGGATGCTGCGGAAGAACCCGGGATTCACCGCCGTCGCTGTCCTCACGCTCGCTCTCGGCATTGGCGCCAACACGGCGATTTTCAGCATCGTGGATGCGGTGCTTTTGCGATCGTTTCCGTACCCTGATCCCGATCAACTCGTCCTGATATTCGATGTCCCGCTGCAACAACCGGACGCTCTGTCGGGTATCTCCTACAGGGACTTTACCGAGTTCCGCGAGCAGAACCGCGTGTTTAGCCAGATGGCGGGAAATTCATTTCACGATCTCACATTGACCGGAGCAGCCGAGCCATCCGTTGTGAACACCGCGGACGTGACGCCAGGGATATTCCCTTTGCTGAACGCAAAGCCTCTGGCGGGCCGCACATTACTGCCCGAGGATGGCAAGCAGGGCGCGGCGCCGGTCGCTGTTCTGAGCGAGAATCTTTGGCGCAGCCGCTTCGGTTCCAATCCGGCTCTGATTGGCCAATCCATCACATTAGACATGCGCGCGTTCACGGTTGTCGGAATCCTGCCGGCAAGCTTTCGCTATCCCGACGGCTCCCCCCATCAGGACGTGTGGATTCCCATCAGGCAGGACCCGCTGTTCGGGCCCCTGATGTCGAAGCCCGGCGTGCCTGTGCTGAGTGGGATTGGCCGGCTTAACCCGGGTGTCTCGCTCATGCAAGCTCAGACCGAGATGAAGACCCTGAGCGCACGGCTCGCGAAGGAGTTTCCCGCACAAGATTCAGGATTGACAACCCGGATTGAGCCTTATCGGCAGGCGGTGGTTGGGAACGTGAAATCCCCGCTGCTTATTTTGCTGGGCGCGGTTGGCCTAGTTCTATTGATCGCTTGCGCCAACATTGCGAACCTGCTTCTGTCGCGGGCCACTTCTCGCGGGAAAGAAATTGCGGTGCGAATCGCGCTTGGCGCGGGGCGCGCCCGCATCGTCCGGCAATTGCTGACGGAGAGCGCTCTGCTGGGATCGCTCGGCGGAGTTGTTGGTGTGCTTCTCGCGGCTTGGGGTATTTGGATTCTCAGGCCTTTGTTGCCGCCCGATGTAGCCCGGATCAATTCAATCCATGTCGGAAGCTCGGTCTTGGCATTCGCGCTGTTGTTGTCTCTCGGTGCTGCGTTGGCGTTCGGACTGGCGCCCGCGCTGCTCGCAACCTCATCCAATTTGCAGGCGAACATCAAAGAGGGCGGCGCGCGCACTGGGCAGCGCGGCGGCCAGCATGTGCGTAGTTTCTTAGCGGTCGCGGAGATTTCCCTGGCCATGGTGCTGCTCGTCGCGGGCGGGTTGCTCATTCGCAGCCTTGCGCTGCTCACGTCGGTCAGTCCGGGCTTTGATCCAAGAAACGTCATAGAAGCCGAAGTTTCGCTTCCCCAATTCCAATATTCGACGGCACGGCAATGGACCGCTTTCTCCAACGAACTACTGGCGCGCCTTCATGCGCAGCCCGGTTTGCAAGATTCCGCTCTGGGGGCTCCGCTGCCGATGGACCGCCAAGGCGAAGCCACCTTCCCGTTCAGCATTGTAGGAAATCCTCGGCTCGCGCCCGGCAAATCCACCACTGCCGATTACGCCACGGTGAGTCCCAATTATTTTCACGTGATGCGAATACCGCTGCTGCGGGGCCGCTTTTTCTCCGAGCAAGACTCACCGTCCAATCCGAACGTAGCGATCATTAGCAAAACGCTCGCGCGGCGCTATTTCCCGAACCAGGACCCCATTGGAAGGCAGATGAGATTTGGATTTCCGCCAAACAGCAATGTATCGCGCGAAATCGTCGGCGTTGTCGGGGACGTGCGGGATGAGGCGCTCAGCCAAAAACCCGGGCCGATGATGTATGCGCCCTTCGCTCAGGCGCCGCTTTATGGAGGCGAGGTCGTCGTAAGAAGTTCGTTGAGCGTATCGAGCGTGGCGGCCGGCATTCGCCAGGCAACTCATTCGATTGACAAAGACCTTCCGGTGACGGACATCGAATCGCTGCCAGACGCACTCGGCCAATCGATCTCAGAGGAGCGATTTCGCACTTTCCTGCTGAGCTCATTCAGCGGAATTGCCCTGGTCCTCGCCGCCGTCGGAATTTTCGGCGTGATCTCCTATTCGGTGTCGCAACGCACCCACGAAATCGGAATTCGCATGGCCCTCGGCGCGCAGCGGCGCGATGTTTTGCGCCTTATTTTGGGGCAAGGAGCGAAGATTGCCCTGTTTGGCTTGGGCGTTGGTATCGTCGCAGCGTTTCTACTCACGCGGTTGATGACGAGCCTGCTTTATGGAGTTTCGGCGACGGATCCGCTGACCTTTGGCGCCATGGCTATCGTTCTGTTCGGCGTTGCGGTGACCGCCTGTTACATCCCCGCGCGCCGCGCCATGCGGGTCGATCCGATGGTCGCGCTGAGATATGAGTAGGGCCGGCAACGAATCGGTCTTCTCTTCGAGGTAAACCACAATCCGTCGTACCGACGGCAGCTGATAAGTGGAACGGCTCGCTTATCACCTAGCGGAACACCCAAAGGTCTCCTGCTTCGTAATTGGCGGATGCTAAAATAGGATACTGGCTGGACTCCAATGGCAGCGGGACAATCTAAATTCTCGACGAACGTGCTTGGCTTATCCGCGGCGGAATTGCGCGCGTTTGTGGAGTCACTGGGCGAGCCGGGCTATCGCGGCGCGCAGATTTACCACGCGCTTTACGCCGAGCGAAAGTTCGAGTTTGCGGCGATGACGAATTTGCCGGCGGCATTGCGCGAGAAGCTCGCGCGCGATGCGGCGATCGCGTTGCCGCGAATCGTCCGGCGGCATCTTTCGGCCGACGGAACTGTGCGATACGTGCTGGCCCTTGATTCGCAAACGGTGGGCGGCGCTTTGCATGGCCGAACGCCGATACCGGCGAACATCGAGACGGTCTTTATGCCGGAGGAAAATCGGCAAACGATTTGCATCTCGACCCAAGCCGGCTGCGCGGTCGATTGCCAGTTTTGTCTGACGGCTACGCTGGGCCTGGTGCGCAATTTGACGGCGGGCGAAATCATCGGCGAAGTGCTGGTCGCACTGGAAGACAATCGCCCGGAGCTGAAGCCGCAAACCAATATCGTGCTGATGGGGCAAGGCGAGCCGATGCTGAATTTCGATGCAGTAGTCGGTGCGCTACGAGTTTTGCTCGATCCCAACGGCGTAGCAATAGGTCCCAGGCATGCGGCGCTTTCCACTAGCGGGATCGTGCCGGGAATCGAACGACTGGCGCTGGAAAAGGTGCGGCCGAACTTGGCGATTTCGCTGAATGCCTCGTCGAACGAGCAGCGCGACCGGATCATGCCGATTAACCGCAAGTATCCGCTCGAAAAGCTTCTAGAGGCGTGCCGAAACTTTCCGTTGCGGCCGCGGGAATGGCTGCTATTCGAATATGTCCTGCTGGGCGGTTTCAACGACTCGCCGGACGATGCGCGGCGGGTGGTGCGGCTCCTCGCGGGCATTCGAGCCAAAGTAAATCTGATTCCGTGGAACCCGGGCGCGCTGCCGTTTCACCGGCCGGAGCCCACGCGCATTGAGGACTTCCAGAAGATTCTGGTGGACAAGGGAGTGCTGACGTTTGTGCGCGAGTCGCGTGGGCAGGACGTAATGGCCGCCTGCGGGCAACTGGCGCTTTCGGAGGTAACCGCGGGAGCCACTCAGATCGAGCAGCCGCAAGGCGCCTGATGGACGAGGGCGAGGCGCAGGCACGCCTCGTCAGCTATTGATTCCGATCGCGGCCATCATTCGACCTGTGGGGCGGCCGGCGGTGTGTTCGCGGCGGTAGCTGAAGAAAAGATCGGTGCGGCACGCCGTGCAGTAATCTGACGCGAACATTCGCGCGCGCGGAACACCCGCGTCGGCTAGAATCGCGCGATTCGCGGCAACCAGATCTAGATTCACGCGCGGCGGCGGCGGCGGATGGCCGGGCGGTTTCATGGTGAGCCACGGCAGCCAATTGGGATCGTTTTCGCCGGAGGCGAGCGCATCGAATGGACCGTCGAACCATTCGCGCGCATTGGGAAACTGCGCGTTGAATTCACGTGCCACATCATCGCCAACTTCGTAACAGCAGCGGCCGATACCAGGGCCGAGCGCGGCAATCACGTCCTCAGGCCGCGTCCCGAATTCCATTTGCATCCTGCCCAGGGTTTTGGCGGCAATGCGGCGAAGCGTGCCGCGCCAGCCGGCGTGTATCGCCGCAACCGCATGAAGGCGCGTATCCGCCAGGAGGATCGGAATGCAGTCGGCGGTTTGGATGGCGAGCAGATAGCCCGGCTCGCGCGTGAAGAGTGCGTCGCCTTGCGGCGTCTCGTTTGATTTCGCTAGCGCTGCATCCACACGGCGCGGAATATCGGAGTGAATTTGGCGCAGCGCGATCAACCGCGATTTATTCGCGCCGATTGCGTGAAAGAACTTATTTCGATTTTTGAGAACGCGTTCGCGCGTGTCCCAATCCGCGAAGCCCAGATTCAGGACGCGCTCGCTGGTCTGGCGCTTACCTTGCGCGGACCCGCGAACAGTCTCTCGCTTCGTGAGATCAAGCTGGCTCGCGCCGCCGAGGCGGGTGCTGAATCCGTGCACCAGCCAGCCAAGTTGTGCGAGCGGCGAAGCTTCTAAAATTTGCAGCCCGCCTGAGCGGCGCAGCTTCCAGCAGGGCTGCTTAGCAGCTCTTTTTCGCAGCAGTGATTTTTTCCGGGCAGTGGTCGTCGGCACGAGATGAGCTTCCCGCCTTATCGCGGGATAAATCCATTATAGGTATAATCGCCCAGCGCGCACAGTTCCTGCCGCACCTGGTTTTTAACTCAAGTGACTTGGGGGACCGATTGATCGTTGGGCTGGGGTTGGACATCGCTGAAATCGACCGCATCGAAGCGGCCATCGTGCGCTATGGCGCGGCGTTCCTCAATCGGCTGTTTACGCCGGACGAAACGGCGTACTGCGAAACGTACCGGAACCGCTACGAACGCTACGCCGCACGATTTGCGGCTAAAGAAGCTGCCATGAAAGCGCTCGGCACCGGCTGGCGGCACGGCATTCGTTGGCGCGATATTGAAGTGACGCGCGAGCCGAGCGGCAAGCCAACGCTGCGCTTGACCGGTGTGGCGCGCGAGTTTGCGGATCGCATGGGCGTCCGCAACATTTCGCTTTCCATCACGCACAGCGGCAATCTGGCCCTCGCGCAAGTGATTTTCGAGAACTGAGCGCCGAATTGGCGGCCCCGCGCGCTGGGCCAGCGCTTGAGCCGGGGTTACGGATTTGAAACTTGTGAGTGGGTTGTGAAGCTTGACGCGAGGCTTCTACGAAGGGTCGCTGTCGACGAAATCAGTCCTTCGAGTCTCGATAGCGGTAAGAACACTCGTTCCGGAAGCTGCGACGCAGATTTCATGCCATTCGTTCGCGGGATGAACCCCGGCGACCCGCACCTTTAAATAATTCCCAGTTAGCGCTTCGGTCCAGTTCTCGCCTCGGCGATTGAGGGTTAGAGCACGAAGCGTTTGGCCCGCCTGCACGGTGCGAAATTCCTCAGACTTTCTCTGTCCCAGCGCGCGCAATTCGCGTGCGCGCTCGCGAATCGCCGGCTGCGCCACCGGATCGGCCAATTCGTGCGCAGCCGTTCCAGGACGCGCCGAAAATGAAAACACATGCAGGTAAGTGAACGGAAGCCGCTCGACAAAATCGCATGTGGCGCGGAAATCCTCGTCCGTTTCGCCGGGGAATCCTACGATCACGTCGGCGCCGAAGGCGGCATCGGGCAGCATGCGGCGAATGACCTCCGCGCGCTCAGCGTAATGTTGCGTGCGGTACCAGCGGTGCATGACGCGCAGGATGCGGTCCGACCCCGATTGCAGCGGCACGTGAAAATGCGGCGCCAGCCGGCGCGATCCGGCGATTAGCGAGACAAAGTCCTCGGTAATATCCTGCGGTTCAATCGAGCTGAAGCGAATCTGCTCGATTTCGGTCTCATCGAGGATGCGCCTGACGAGGTTAGGCAGTGCGGCGCGTGGCGTGAGGTCGCGGCCGTAGCTGCCGAGATTGATCCCGCTCAGCACGATCTCCTTGGCGCCCGCGGCATGGAGCTGCCGCACCTCGTCCACCACCCCGTCCGGAGGCAGGCTTCGGCTGCGTCCGCGCACCAGCGGAATCACGCAATACGAGCAGCGATTGTTGCAGCCATCCTGAATTTTTAGAATCGGACGCGTGTGGCCATCGGCCGGCAATCCGGCGGGCGCGATTTGGACGTCCGTTTGCGCGAATATGTCCCCGGTCAGGATTTTGGCCGGTCCGCGCGCAAGGGACATCGCGTCGCCGGCAATCTGCGCCAACGGAACGAAATTTGCCGCGGGTCGAGCGGCGGGAATCGAGGCTGAGCCGGCAGTTATTACAGCTGAGGCAGATCCTTCACTTGGCGACTCGAACTTGCAGATGAGCAGCGGAATCTCCGATTGGTGCGAATTCCCGACTACCCACGCAACGCCGTTCAGGGACGCAATCTCTTCGGGCGCGCGTTGCGCGTAGCAGCCCGTGACGATGATCCGCGCACCGGGATTGACGCGATGAAGTTTGCGCACGGCTTCGCGCGCTTGCGCATCCGCGGCCGCCGTTACCGTGCAAGTGTTGAGCACGATCACGTCGGCCGAGGTACGCTCGTCCGCGGGCGTGAGCCCACGCGCCAGCAACTCGCGGCGCAGCGCGGCGGCGTCCGCTTCCGTTGCGCGGCAGCCGAAATTATCGACGGAAAAGGTCGTCATCGGTAAGCAATCAGTCGAATATCAGTCTTGAATTATAACAGCCGAGACACGCGGAACGGACCGACCACGGTTGATGGTAGAGGGTCAGTCTGGATTTTAGCGATTCGCGTTTGCATTGGCACGTGCCAGAATGTCCGGCATGTCGGCAAAACAAACGCCGCCGGAGAAGGGAAAGTCATGGCCAAAGTTCAAAGTGGAATTCGCTGCGCCTGCGGCGAGCACTATGTCGGGTCTTACCTTTCCGGCGTTGGCGCCGTAGTCGCCTTTACTAGAGCGGGAAGTCCCGCGACGGACCTAATCGTCACGTCCGAAACAGGCGGGCCATCCATTTCCCTTCAGGTGAAGACAGGGGGACCGTACTCCCATGTAATCTTCAAAAGGAATCCGGAAGGAAACTACTGGGTCTGGCGGGTCGGGAAAAAGGCAATGAAGATATGCAAAGAGTCTCACTGGTATGCGTTCGTCTATGTTGGTGATTGGCCTCACGGAAAGGAAGAGGAACACCCAAAGGTGTTCTTTGTTCCATCCAAGGTCATTGTGAAGCGATTGCGAGCCGGAAAGAAAAGTCAGCGCGAATGGTTTTGGATGCCCGAAAATAAGGCAAAGCAATACTGCGGGTTGTTAGGGTATCGAAGGCTCAAGAGGGCCCTTAACGGATAAAGATCGACCGTTACCATATTTTCAACAAGGATGCACCTCAGCAGTTTCTTGTCCTGAATTCAAACTGACCCACTACTCGGTTGATGGATCGAGAGATAAAGGTGGGGGCAGATCCGGACGATGTTTACACGCCGACGCGGCGTTGATAGCAGAGCAGAATCAGGTCGGCCCGGCGGCGGACGCCGAATTTGGCCAAGAGGTTCGAAACGTGGAATTTGACGGTTCGCTCGGAAATTTTCATCTTCTGGGCAAGTTCTTTGTTGGCCAGGTTTTCGAGCAAGCCGGTTAGCACCTCCTGCTCGCGATGGCTTAGGTCGTTGGTCGAGTCAGGATGCAGCCGGCGCACCTGCCGTCCGGTCAAAATCGAGTCCACAAACCGGGAAAGGACCGGTCGTGGCACCCAGATGCCTCCCGAAGCTACTTGCGGCAGCGCGCGTGACAGCTGTTCGCGTGCTTCCGCGTAGGTCAGGATGCCCTTGACGCCCTGGCGCAGCAGCGCATAGCTATCGGACTCCTTGAGGTGATCGCCGACGACCAGGAGCCGCGCGGCGGAGTTGTGGTCGAGGATATTGCCCAGTAGCACTCCAGTAGCTTGACGGGCGGCATGCGCGTCCACCACATAGACGGCTGCCTGCGGCACGTCCAGGTTGCGCAAGTCCGGCGCCAGCATCGAATCCAACTGCTTGGAGGTGATCTGGAACGCCGAATCTTCGAGCAAACGATGGAACTCATCCAGGACCATCGGATGCGGCGAGAGGAGGCAGACCCTCAAAGTATGCTTGCCGTTCTTGGTCATGCTGAGACTAGGCTAGCCGAACTGGACAACACGGGCAAGAAAGACGGAAGGGGGTGATTTCAAACCAGGTACTAGGCCTATCTGAAACAGCCCTCGGGTCCTGGGGGCTGGCTACTCGATGATTGAGGTCGAGCCGGCAGCGAGTGGCAAATCGAGGCCTGATTTCTGCCTCAGCCCTTTGGACGGCAAGCCGGACTGTCGAACCTTGTAAAGTAGCGCCCGGTAGCTGATTTTCAGGGCTTCGGCGGTCTTTCGGCGATTCCATTGATTGGCTTGAAGGACCTTGAGGATGACTTCGTGCTCCATGCGCCGGGTAGCTTGCTGGGCAAGATGCTTCAGCGGGATGTTGCCGTCGGCTTGCGCCACGAAAGTGGGCCTTGTCAGAGGTTTCTGAGACTTGTCCGTCAATAGCGCTTCTTCCGATCCCAGCACCACGTATCGCGCGATGCAGTTTTCCAGTTCCCGCACGTTTCCCGGCCAGCTCCTAGTACGGAGGAGCTCCAAGGACTCCCGCGAAATGGGAGCGACCTCTTTGTGAAAACGCTGACTAAAGCGCTGGCGAAAATAGTCCGCTAATTTCGGAATATCGTCGCGGCGGTCGCGTAGCGGCGGCATTTGAATGCTGATCACATTGATACGATAGAAGAGATCCGAACGAAATGCCCCCGATTCGACCTCCCGCCGTAGCTCGCGATTCGTGGCGCAGATGACGCGGGCATCCATGCGTTTCTCTTGGAGATCACCGATGCGGGTGAAAACTCCGTCTTGCAGCACGTGGAGTAGTTTTGCTTGCAGGCTTCCGTCGAGCTCGGCAATTTCGTCGAGGAAAAGGGTCCCGCCCTGTGCTGTTTCGATGCGTCCCGGTTTGGCGGTGTTCGCGCCGGTGAACGCGCCCTTCTGGTAACCGAAAAGTTCGCTTTCGAGCAGCGGCCCGGGAATCGCCGCACAGTTCACTTTTACGAATGGCCCACCGCGCCAGGGCGAAGCGCCGTGAATATAGTGCGCCAGGACTTCTTTACCCGTGCCACTTTCACCGAGAATCAGGATGGGAACGTTCAAACCAGCCGCTCGTTCCACCTTCCACCGAACCGAACGCATGGGTTCCGACGGACCGAAATAGAGGTTCTCCGGCGGGAATTCCGGTGAATACGATAGCGCTGCAGCCTTTGACTGCGCAGGTGATGCCATCTGAATGTCGTCGGTTCACGCTCAAAAGATGAGCTGACAGAGCCCCCGGTCACGCACTGACTTGAGCAGTGCACATCATGAACCAAACAACGCGACCGGAGACCGCGAAACCGCAGCGCATGTCGTCGGTTCGATGCTGGATAAGTCATTTATAATCAGTATCGTACGGACAGGCGACCGGGCCGTGGTTATGTCGCGCGGTCAAAGCGAAACCTGCGAAGGCTCGCAAATGCGTGCAAACGATGTGCACTTCGCGGAAAGGCTGTTCCCAAGAGGTGGCGGATAAGACTGTCTGGACTGGTGCGCCCGCACAAGTTAGCAGATATTACTTCGGTTATATGCGGGTCAGCTACAGCGGAAAAATCGAGTGTGCAGGGCCGCGAAAATGCGCGGCCCGCGCTTGTTACGTTCGTGAACCTTCGCCGCGAATGATGTCGTAGCGTTCAATCACGGCCGCCACTCCCGTGCTTTGGTGGCCGTCATCGGCGCGCTTGTCCACGCGCACGACGCGCCCGTGTGCGCGCACAAAAACTTCCGTTCCACGGGTAATTTCCGCGGGCAAGGTGAGGGTGAAGTCCAGTTCCGTCCCAGGAGCCAAATCGTTTTGGACGGTGAAGTAGACGCCGTGGGTGGAAATATCCCGGGTCCGGCCACTGTGCGGTTTAGGTTCGCGGCCGATTGGCACGCGAATATTTACGGGCAGTGACAAATCGTACCGACGCGCTGTGCGACGCTCCGTCATCCCTGCTGCTCCTTCTGGGCTAAGTTGCAGTTCACAGGATCCCCCGGCCTTGAAACCAGCAATCGCTACTCCAAAGCCAAGGCGTTTCTCTTAGTCAATCGACTGGCCAAGCGTGCCGAAATTAATCCGGCGTTGCGTCTCCGCCGAAAAGCCGCCGAGTTCGGAACAACTCCTTTGAACACAATGAAGTCGCAATCGTATTCGCTTCTTCTAGTGAAGGTCTATTAAGGTCTATTACTGTCCACACGCAAGAAGGATTCTCGCGTGCCGCCTATTCCGGCGAGATACTAAAACAAACCCGCTCTAATTGGGTAGTGCTATTTCATTGAATGTGCTCTACATATGCAATTCTTTTCACTAGGGGGAAACCGGCTCGTTCTCACGGGCCTTGATAAACCTTCGTTCTAAAACAGCGGCGCCGACTCGAGGATGCCCGCAAACAGAAGAAAAAGAGAGTGCAAGCAAGAAAAATAGCGGCGCATGTAAGCTCGCCGGCACGCTCGCGGCTAACAGCACAGAATCGCGTGAAGTCGCGTCTAGTTACAACGAGAGAGCTGCTAAAAATAGAACGACGGGATTACGAAGTGCGAAGACCTGCTGGCGCCGGAGCAGCCTCGTTTTCTTTGGCCGCTGCTTCTCGCGCCGCCGCGCGTGCCGCCGCAGAGCGTGCCCCGCGTCCGGCATCTAGGTTGAACTGGCGCATTTTGTAGAGCAGCGCTTTGTAACTGATTCCCAGCATTCGCGCTGCATCTTTGCGGCACCAGTTCGTGCGATCGAGGGCGTTGGCGATGGCCTCCATCTCCGCTTCGTCTTTCAATCCGCGGACGAGCGCCTTCAGCCCTTGTTCCTTTGCGGCCGGTGCGGCTTCGTTCGGGGCCACGTGCTGCTGGCTGGTCATTTCCAGCAGCTCGCGCAGGCTACCTTCATCGTCCTCCAAAATGACGTAGCGCTTGATGAAGTTTTCGAGCTCGCGCAAATTTCCCGGCCACGAATAGCGCATTGCCGCTTCCAGCAGGTGCTGCGATGGCTCGGGCGGCTGCTTTTCATATTTGTCGCTGTACTTCACCAGGAAGTGACGGAAAAGCAGCGGGATTTCCAACGTCCGTTCGCGCAACGGAGGAATGTGGAGCGACAGAACGTTGAGGCGGTAATACAAATCCTCGCGGAACTTGCCGGTGCGCATCGCTTCCTTTACGTCCACGTTGGTCGCCGCGATCACTCGCACGTCGACGGTGATTACGGCGCGCGCGCCCAGACGGGAATATTGTCCGTCCTGCAACACGTGCAGCAGTTTGGCCTGAAGGTGCGGAGCCATCTCCGCGATTTCGTCCAGAAAGATCGTCCCGCGGTGCGCCAGTTCGAATTTTCCGGGCTTGGCGCGGACCGCGCCGGTAAACGCACCCTGTTCGAAGCCAAAAAGCTCGGACTCCAGCAACTCGCCCGGAAGCGCCGCGCAATTCACTTTAATGAAAGGCTGTTGGCGCCGAGTCGATCGCAAGTGGATCATGCGCGCGACCACTTCTTTTCCCACGCCGCTTTCTCCGCTGACGAAAATGGGCACGTCCACGGGTGCGATCTGCAAGATTTGCTGACGAATTTTGAGCATCTGCGGGCTGGCGGCGAGGAACGAAATGTCCTCCGTTAGCGCCTCGCAGTATTCCTTCAGCGCTTCATTTTCAGCCCGAAGCTCTTGCTTTTGGCGGCACTTCAACAGCGCTGCGTCAAGTTCGGGCTTCTCGAAAGGCTTGGTGAGGTAATCCATCGCGCCGATGCGGATCGCCTCGACCACGGTATTCACTTCGTTTGAGCACGAGAGCATGATGACGTTCAGCCCGCGGTCGATTTGCATCAATTGCCGCAGCGTCTCGATCCCGTCGATCTCCGGCATCAATACATCCAGGATCACGAAATTCGGCCGCTCGCCGGAACCGATGCGTTGCAGCGCTTCTTTCCCGCTGGAAATTGTTTCCACCGCGAAGCCTTCCACTTCCAAAAGCGTCTGCAAGTATTTGCGAATACTCGGTTCGTCGTCGACTACCAGGATCTTCTCTTTTTTCGCCATCAATTATCCCTGAAAAGCTAGATTCGTTCGTGACGCTTATTCCACGAAAATCGGAAGAAGAAACGAAAAAGTGCTGCCGCGTCCCGGCTCGCTATCCACCCAAATCTTGCCGCGATGCGCTTGAATCAGCCGCTTGGTGATCGCAAGACCCAAGCCCATTCCAGATGAGGAAGGATCCACGCGGACAAACTCCTCGAAAATTTCCTGATGGAATTCCGCCGCAATTCCGTTGCCCGTATCGCTCACGGACACAAGGACGCTGTTGGAACTCGTCGCTGGATCGCGGCGCCGCTCTTCGGAAGGAGACGCCTCGGTCGTACGGCGTTCCCAGAAATGCGATTGCGCGCGCAACGTCACTCGCCCGGCCGACGGCGTATTCTTCAGCGCGTTGTCGAGCAGATTGACCATGCATTGCTGCACCTTCTGATAATCGAAATTGAAGGTCGGCAGGTCGGCTTCGACGTCAATTTCCAGGTCCACGTGCGCGCGCTGATACGCATCTCGCCAGCGCCCGGTCATGTCGTTGATGCAATCGCGCAGATCGTTGTCATGAAGCTGCAGGACGAGCTTGCCGCTCTCGAGGGCCGAGTAATTCAGGAACATGGATATCAGACGCACCAGCCGGTCGCAGCTTACCTTCGATTCCTGCAGGATGTCTCGCTGCCGCTGGCTCAGCTTTCCGAGCGAACCGGAAAGCAGCATGTCGTAGTAGCCCTTCATCACGGCCAGCGGCGTTTTTAGCTCGTGCGCGGCCGAAGCGAGGAACACCGTTTTCTGGCGGTTCGCTTCTTGCAAGCGCAAATAGGCGGCTAAGAGGTTCCGATACGTTGCTTCGCGTTCTTGCAGCAACGATTGTACGGTCTCGCGCATTTCCGCTTCGTCGCCGGGCGGCTCCGCTGCTGCCGTCTCCATGTACACGGCAAGCCAGTCTGGTTCCGGCAGCCAGCGGACTCGGGCGCGGGACGCACCCACGGCTGAATCCATCGGCAGATGCACTTCGTGTATCCCGGCTTGAAGTTGTTCGAGGATCTGCTTACGGTCTACCCTCAAAATATCCTCGAACAGATTTAGCTCTGGCTTGTATTGAATGCCTCGGGCGTACAGCGCGTCCTGTGCATGGAGGTTGCTGAAGAGCAGCTGCCCGGTGCGTTCGGCGACCAAAAGTGGACGGTCCACTGCGTCCAAGAGGCTGGCGATCAACTGAAAGTTGATCTGCGGAGCCGCCGGATTTTCGACCGTGACACTTCTTGGCAACCCACCCTCCCAATAGGAACCCGTTCAGGCACTTACAGACGAAAGACTCTCGTGATTAGCTGGGAGAGAATCTGCCCGCGGAAGGGTATGCTCGCAAAGGCCTCTGAGGGTGTCAATGGTAAATGCGTCCTACCTTTGCACAATCAGGGAAGTAGATTGCAACAAAGCAGCAGCCAAGCTACCCGAACGCGACCAATGAGTTCCAGTAGTCGACTCCTAAATGACTGAATCAAAGTTACTTATTCATGTGTGCGCATTCGGCACAAGAGTTGCACGTACTTTCGCGTAGCTAGGAAGTACTACTACCCGGGTACCAATGGGCGCAAAAGAAGACCTCATCGAGCAACGGATGGTTCCGTCCAATTTTTACGCGGATCGCAGACGTTCCCTGCGGCTGCACTTGCAGATTCCTCTTTTCGTTCGCGGTAGGGACGCGCAACGCGATCAGTTTACGGAGCTTGCCAAGACCTTGGACATCAGCGCGCTTGGCGCTCTCCTTACCTGCCCTAGGCCGGTGACAATCAGCGATGTAGTGACGTTGACCATCCCGGCTCCCTCAATCACGTCATCGGCCCTAGTGCCCGCCGGAATGCCTCCCATTCAGGCCCGTGTGAAACGCCAGCAGGAAGCAGGTGACGTGTATCTGGTCGGCGTGGAATTTCTGAAGCCTATTGGTTAAACGCCATATCCTGGTAAAATATCTTCGCTGCGGCTTATGCGCATAAAGTGGAAGCGATTTTCATCATCGTCCTACGCACTCTTGCCGGGCTGCAACTGTGATCCTCCGTATCGCTCTGAAATGAAGCTGTTTAGCTATTTTCCTTCAATGGCACGCAAGTAATCGATTGGACTGATCCGTGCTAGGGTCAAGTTGCCCCCGCAGGTGCCCCTGATGTCTAGGGCAGGCTACTATAACTCTGGACATTCAACATAATGCCCCAGCCCGGCGAAGCATTTCAGCCGCAGTCATCGGCGGAGGAGTCTTTTTTCGACCTACTCGTCGAAACCCTTGAAGGTCTCGACGAAGGCCCGCGCGGTCAGTTCTTGCGCCAATTCTTTTGCACGATCGCGCAAATCGACTTCACCGAATTGCAGAGCAACGACTGCTGGCGGCGCATTCTGCAACGCCGCCAATATTTATCCGAGCGCCTTGGGAGCCGTGTATCGCTGAAGAGCGTCATTGTGGACGTTCTCGTCTCCACGAATGTTCTGCGCGTCCCCGTCCTGGTGGAATACGACGATTTCAAGAAACTGCAGGTCAATGCTGCCACCGACTCGCTCACCGGCCTCTACAATCGCCGCCTGTTCGACGAGCATTGCGAAAAAGAACTCATCCGCGCCAAGCGATACAACCAGCAGCTGGCGGCGGTGATTCTCGACATGCACAAGCTGAAGGAAGTGAACGATCGCTGCGGGCACCTGGAGGGCGACCGCATCCTTCAGTTGATCGCGTCTACATTGCGAACCACGCTGCGTGCTTCCGATTTTGCATTTCGCATTGGCGGCGATGAATTCGCGCTGCTCTTGCCGCAGACCGATCCCGAACAGGCGCTGACTCTTTGCCGTCGCGTACGCTCGCAATACGAAGCCGAACTGGCCCCGCTGAATCTACAGGTTGCAGTTACCGTTGACTTCGGGATTGCCGTTTACCCACAGGATGGAGAACAGAAAAGCGAACTTTTGGGCATTGCCGACCGCCGACTCTACGATCTTAAGCGCGCCACTCGCGAAGGCGCTCGCGTCACTCCCATGCCGCCGCCTCCGCTGCGCGAACCGGCTGCCGCTCCGCAGGCCGCTGAACCCGCTCCCACCAGCGCTCCTCCTCCGCCCGAATCGAGCGAAGCCGCCGAGCATGCACATCAGGAGCGAAAATGGGAACGCGTCTCACTTGCCGGTACGAAGTCGCACGCGATTTTGAGCGACATCGAGCAGAAGTCCGCGAAAGTGATTGACCTAAGCTATGGGGGTGTAGCTCTCCAGTTTGATCGTCCGCAGGACCTGCCGCAGCAATTCAACGCTGTGCTGCACGTGCCGATACTGCCGCCCGTCCGCGTGGTCCTTCGCAAGACGTACATGATTCCCGGCGAGAGCGGCCGCGTCCGCGTCGGCTGCGCTTTCGTTTCCTGAACTTAAAGTGTCGGAGTGCGCCCACCGACTTTTAACGTCGTGGGCTGCGGTGCATCCCTGCTGGCAACAGCTTCTGCCCTGCGCTACCATGGGCTTTCCGTCCCGCGTCTCGCGGATCGAATAGGACACCTCCAAGAATGGCCGTTGTGACATCCATTCCCAGTATTGCTGCCGCGAAACCGGCTGGGCTAGAGGAATGGATGAATCGCGTAATCGATCGCGCCGCAAAGGTCCCGCCCGATTTCGATATCGACGATATTCACGACTTGCGGGTCGCCATTCGCCGCTGCCGAACAATGGCGGAGGCCCTCAGCGAGGTGAACCCCAGCCCTGGATGGCGCAAGCTCAAAAAAGCGACCGCGACGATGTTTCGGGCTCTCGGCGAACTTCGCGACGCGCAAGTGATGTCCGTTCGTGTTAAGCAACTCGGCTCGGCCCGCGACCCCATTAGCCGCCATATGTTGCGGCTGCTCGCGCTGAGCGAAAAGGACTGCCGTGGGGCCGCCGGCGAGGCTCTCGATGTTTTCGATCGTAAGGGTTGGAAGAAACTCGCTCGCAAGCTCGGCCCGAAGTCCCGCTTTTTTCCGCTCGAAAGTGTCGTATTTCAGCGTCTGGCGCTGGCGCGCCTGAATCAAGCCGCCCAGCTCTACCAGCAAGCGCGGCGCGCCCGCGGCAGCGTTGCCTGGCACCGGTTGCGCATTGCCATCAAGCGTTTTCGTTACGCGGTGGACAACTTTCTACCCCTTCGTTACGAAGTCTGGGCCGCCGATCTTAAGCGCGTCCAGGATTTGCTCGGCGAGGTGCACGATCTCGACGTGCTGCGCGCCGCCATGAGGCGCGATGTATCGCGACTCAATTCCTCCGCGCTCGCGGCTTGGGATCAAAAAATAGACTCGGAGCGAAAATCCCGCCTCGCGGAATTGAATACCAAATTGAGCGGATCGCAAGCTCTCTGGCCGACGTGGCGCGCAGGGCTTCCGTTGGGACATTCGCTGACGGCTGCACCGGATCCGCAGCGGCAGCGACGCACCGCCTGACCTGGATCTCAGCCTTCTTAATCCGACAACCTGAAACGTGCGGCCAGAATTTAATCCGTAAGGTTTGGCAGTTGTAATGATTTCAGGTGATCGCTTGAAACGAACTTAGTCACCCAATTCGCGCAGCATCTTCGACGGCAGTAGCCAGCGTAGTTCCCATCGCTCCTGCGCGCTCGCTTGCTCCAGGCACGCGACCCCGGCTTTCTTTAGCTCCGTAAACGCGGCTCGCGCGCCCGTCAGGTACGCGACCATCATGTCCAAATGGGGAGCATGGCCAAAGCAAGCCGCTTCCTTGGCGCGCAGGCGTGCGATCTCGCGCACAGTCTCAGCGGGATTGTCTCCTGGTTTCAGAAACTCACTCACACGGATTTTCCCCTGCGGAAACCCGAGCACCTCGGCGAAAATCTCCGCGGTCTGCACCGCACGCACGTAGGGGCTAGTCAAGATCGCGTCCGGTTTCGCGCCCAGCTCCCGCAGACCAAGAGCTGCCAACCGCGTCTTTTGCAGCCCGCGCGCCGTCAGCGGACGCTCCGGATCGGAAGGGCACTTCGGATCGGTGCGATCGATGGCGATGCCATGGCGAACCAGATAGAGAACCATCGTCTACGCCACCTTCTCTTTTCGCTGCGCGCGCCGGAACTCGGCCTTCAAATGGAATTCCTTTTCGAATAGGTCGGCCTTGCGTTCCAGGCCCGCGATGTCGAGCCGCGTCCCATCTGCGGCGCGAACGAAGAAGATCGCGCGGCGTCCTGATATCTGCACATCGATTCCGGAGATGCGCTGCGCGTGTTCCGATTCCAGCTTTTCGGCGACGCGCAATAGCGATGTGAGGAGCCGCACCTGCCGTCTGCGTTGACTATTCAGCGCCGCATAGGACGCATGCTGCACCTGGGGCTCCGATTTGCTGTTGTGGTAGCGCACCAGCGCCGCCACCATGTCTCGCTGCCAGCCGTTGACGCCCGGAATTTCGCCGTTGCGCACCAGGTATTCTCCGTGGCGGTGATGCGATTTCTTACTCACGAAGTGACCCACATCGTGCAGCAGCGCCCCGGCTTCCAGAGCCAGCCGCTCCTCGGGTCCCATTTCGTGCAGCGGACGCAACTGATCGTATAGCGAGAGCGCCAACCGCGACACTTGCTCCGCGTGCTGCTCGTCGTAATGCATGCGCCGCGCGAACCACCGTACGCCGGCCAGGAATTTCGCGGCGCGGTCTTTTTCTTCCTCGGATTTCAGGCCGCCGGAATATTGCTCCGCTACTATTTGCAAAAGGAGCCCTTCGCGTACTCCCACTCCGGGTACGAGCATCGAACGCAGATCTAGCCACTTGGCCACAGTGGTCAGAATAACTGCGGCGATGCCCAGAACTTCCGCCCGGTCTTTACGCAAGTGAAACACGCGCATTCGCCCGGCCACGTCCAAATCCAGCAGCCGCCACATCTGATCGCGCAAGAGTCTGACGCTGATCGTCGGAGTCCTCGATAGCGGCGTCCCGGCCGCCAGGCGAGCCAGGGCCTCGGCATTTCCGCCGCACGCCACCGCAATCGCTCGCGAAAGGTTCGGCGGCGAAGGCAGCGCGCTGCGCAGTAGTGCCATCACGTGATGCTGCAGTCGCCTCGCGCCGTCTTCATCGATTCGTCCCTGGATCGCGTAGGTCTCCATCAACCGGATGGTTCCGAGCGGTAGCGCCACACGGCGTTGCAGGGCGCCGCGATCGAAGAAATTCATCTCCAGGCTGCCGCCGCCCAGGTCGAAGATCAGCCGCGGCTGCACGCGGCCGGCGAGCGCCCAACGCACCGCCGCGCACACCAACTGCGCTTCTTCCTCGCTGCTGATCACTTCCACCTCAATTCCCGATTTTCGCCGAATACGCTCCAGCAGCTTGCGGTAGTTGCGGGCCTCGCGCGCCGCAGCCGTGGCTACGGCGCGGTACGCGATTACCTGGTTTTGGTCCATGCGGTTGCGGAAGTGCCGGAACGCGCGAGCTGCTTTCGCAATCGTCTCGTCATCCAGCGTTCGCCGCGTGAACGCGTTATGCCCCAGGCGCACCGCCGCGCGCTCGGATTCGATCATTTCGATTTGCTCGGGGGAAGTAGCCCGCGCGATGGCCAGCCGGATTGCGTTCGATCCCGCGTCAACCGCTGCCAGTTGGATGGGGGCGGCCACCGTTTAACGCCAGAGATGCGCCAGCGCGTGCGACGGCCGGTAATGCGTGCTCCGGATGCCCAGATGCGAGGCGATTTTCTTCCGTAGTTGCCGGTTTACCTCGGACACGCTCGCCTCGCCGTCGATCTCCAAAAACCCGTGTCGCTGCGAAAGATATTCGAACTCGCGCTTAATCATCGATTGGTAGCGAATGAACGATTGAAACAGATCGTTTGAAAGCGACATGTCGCGTCCAGACTCCCAGTAGCTGATCGTCTGCGATTTCTTGAACTCGCGGTCAAACGCCACTTCCGGCCGCACGTCCAACCAGAACGTCAAATCGGGCCGTAGCGCAATCTCGTAGATCCCGTGCAAGTAATCGCGTCCGATCCCGCGCACCGCGGCGCGGGCAATCAAGGTAAAAATATACCGGTCCGCGAGCACGATCAACCCCGATCGCAGCGCCGGCAAAATCCGCCGCTCCAACTGGTCGAAAAAGTCGGTGCTGTACATCAGGGCCAGCGTCATCCGCGTTACCGCGTTTTCCGCCAGCAGCGCGTCGATGTCTTCTCCCACCAGGAACGACCGCCGTAATCCCATCGTTTCCACTGCAAAGCCTTCGGATTCGAGCCATTCGGTCACCAGCGAGATTTGCGTCGACCGGCCCGAGCCGTCGGTGCCCTCCACGACGATTAAACTTCCGCTCAACTCCTCGGGATTCACTCCCGGCAGTGGCGTGCCGTAAAACCGCGTCCCGGTGTTCGTGCGTCCATTCTTCGCTTTTGGCGCGGACTTCCCCTGCCGCCCGTTCTGCGAACCCACCCCCGCGGTCGACGAATTGTTTGCCGGCGTCATTTCTTTTTCTTCGGCGCGAACCTTTTCAATTCCACGCGATCGGCCAACAGCGTGCGCATGACCTTCTGCAAGCGATTCACGCGCATCGTTCCGTCCATTAGCACAAACCGGTCCGTTTCCACCATCTGGTCGTAATTGTTCAGGATACGGTCCTGAAAAATACGGAAACTCTCGGCGCGATCGAGCGAAAGCCCCATATCCATTCCCGCTTCATAGTATTTCAATTTCGGCCGGCCAGCGGTGATTCGGTTCACGGCCACGTCCAGCGGAGCGCGGAAATAGAACGTGATGTCCGGCACCGGTGCAAAGCTGTAAAGGTTCCGCAGCCAATGTGGCGAACATCCGCGCGCGGCGTCGCGCGCAAACGCTGTATAGACGTAGCGGTCCGCCAGCACCAAATATCCGCCGTGAAGCAAAGGAAGGATCTGCCGCTCGCAGCGGTCCGCGAAATCCGCCGCGTGCAGCAACGAGAAAGTAGTCGGCGTCAGCAGCCGGCGCTGCTTGCCGCGCCGCGTGGCCGACTTCACCAGCGGCGACGAATTCCACTCCGTGAAGTGAATGCGATACCCGCCGATTTCGAGCCACCGCTTCAGTAGGTAGAGCTGCGTGCTCTTTCCCGAACCGTCGATCCCCTCAACGACCACCAGTGCGCCGGGGAATTCGCGCTTTGGCGGCGCCTTTTTCTCCGAGCGCGGCTGCTGGGTTGCCGAAATTTCGGGAGTGGTGGTAGCCATGCGCTGGTCTCCGCGCGAATGTTCATCTTACGTCCGAAGGTCCGGCCATCGCATGAAAATTCTGTTACATCCGGGCTCTGGGCGCTGTTTCTGGATGGCTGCGGCTTTGAAATTGTGATATACAAGCCTGCAATGTGTGTAGAACTAGTATTCCGTGCGGGGAGCCCCGTGGTTCGCCACAGGATCTGCGCGCAGCCGCGGTCGGTACGTGTGGCCGAAGAAAAACGCCTGAAACAAATTGCTTGCGCACTTTCAATTCAATTCGCGCACAACGGTGTCAACTCCTTGCGGCGCTCATCCATGCGCGAATTTGCGCGGTCCCGGCAATTCTTGCTTGCGCTGCCGCAAGCGTGTAGCCCCCTACCCTTTTACTCTCAACCGTTTAGCCACGCTTGTAATGGAATGCAGCGTGCTTAACTGAAGATTGGTACTTTGAAATCCATGCGACTAATTAAATACAGCCTCGTAGCGATTGTCATTCCAGTGCTTTTGGCGGTGGCTGGCGCCTACGCCGCCTCCAACGCACAGGCTTCAGCCGATTGGGTGGTCCTCCCGCCCTCCACATCGATCCAAGTGATCCTGAACTCCGCCCTGTCTAGCAATGGCAGCAATCCGGGCGATCACTTCGGAGCCACCGTTTCGCGGTCCGTGATCATCAACGGAAAGACCATCATTCCCAAGGGATCTGAAGCGACTGGCGTGGTGGTTGATTCTCTTCCATCCGGTAAGATGGCTCGTCGCGCCCACCTGCTGATCGCTCTCGAGTCGGTGACCGTTGCTGGCAGCCGGTACGATATTCGCACGGAGTCTAATGCCAGGATCGAACCTCGTCACCGCAGCCACAACTTCAGCTTGATTGGCAGCGGTGCGGGAGCCGGAGCCATCATCGGGGCGATCGCTGGCGCGGGTGCTGGCGCTCTGATTGGTGCGCCCATCGGTGCCGGTGCAGGCACGGCAGCGGCTTTCTTCACGGGCAAACGTAACATTCGCATCGCTCCTGAGACTCACATGACGTTCGAACTCGCCCGTCCAGTCTCAATCGCGACCAAGGGCTAACCCATTCTCCGCGGGTCGGGCTCATTTTCGCGCCCGATCTGCGGAATTCATTTGGTTTGCGCCGCGCCCTCGACATCTAGCTGGTTCCCCTCGAAAAACTCCCTGAAACTCCGGTTGGAAAGTGCTAGCTTGGTGCGCGCTGGCGAGGACTCGCAAGGCGATGTGTACTCTGTCAGCGCAGTCGTACGCGCGATTTTGGAGGGTTAGCGTCGCGATGGCTACCAAGTTTGCGAAGGAACTGATTGCCACACCCGGCCGGAGAGTCAAGCTGGCCAAATGGGACCCGAGTAATACGCTCGGCTGGAACAAAAACCACAAAATGAAAGCCAGCCTTGCAAAAGCCGTTGAAAGCCTCGATGGCCTCCAATACCTGCTGTATGCCGAGCACAAACGCGCGCTTCTAATTGTCCTCCAGGGGCTTGACGCTGCCGGCAAGGACGGAACCATTCGCCACGTCATATCCGGCGTGAATCCGCAGGGTTGCCGCGTAACCTCGTTCAAAAAGCCCACTTCGGAGGAGTTGGCCCACGATTTTCTCTGGCGCATCCACAAAGCCGTCCCGCCGCTTGGCAACATAGGGATATTCAACCGCTCGCATTATGAAGACGTCTTGGTCGCCCGAGTTCACAATCTGGTGCCAAAGGACGTATGGTCGCGCCGCTACGACCAGATCAACGATTTCGAGCGTATGCTCGAAGAAAATGGCGTGAGAATCCTGAAGTTTTTCCTGCACATCAGCAAGGACGAACAAAAGCGCCGCTTCCAGCAGCGCATCGACGATAAAGACCGCCAGTGGAAGATTTCCGAGGCCGATTTTGCCGAGCGGAACTTTTGGGACGACTACACTAAAGCCTATGAGGCCGCGCTAACAAAGTGCAGCACGACGCATGTGCCGTGGTACATCATACCTGCGGATAAGAAGTGGTTTCGTAACCTCGCGGTATCGCACATCATCGTGGAAACCCTCGAAGAGCTGCATATGGAGTTCCCGGCTCCGTCCGTCGATGTGAGTAAAATCAAGCTGACTTGACGGCGCGACCGTAAAGCGCACAATCGCCCGACTGCCAAATCCCGTGGACAGCCTCTAACGTTCGATCGCGGTGCGGAATGCTGGATAACACTAAACCTCTTGCCGCAGGCTTCAGGCGCTCATCACCCGGCCGGGAAACCGGATGCTGCGGCCCTTGTTCCCCATCTGCGCTTCCGCTTGTATGGGAATCGACTGCAATTCGCGCCGCCGCAGAGGCTCCTGCGTATTTTTGACTTCCCCGTAGGAATCAGCTGCCAGAATCGGCGACCGCAGCATGCTCGCCGCGCGCCGCGCCAATTCGATCCGGTTATCGACGCCGAACTTACTCAAAAGAGAAGAGATGTGGAACTTCACTGTCCGCACCGTGATGTTGAGTTTCGAGGCGATCTCTTTGTTCTCACGATTGCAAATCACGGACTGCAGGATCTGCTGCTGGCGGGGACTCAACTGCGTGGGATTGGAAGCCGAACGGCCGTGGTCCAGCAACTCCTTTGCGCGCGCCACCATGCGCTCGGAAAGCACTTTTTCCACCGGCATCAGGATGGCAAAGTCGCCGGGCTCGGTGCCGCGTGCCAGGCACTGCATGGCCAAGAGTCCGGCCGCGCGTTCGATGGTGAAATCGAGATTGCTGTCCGAAGCCGCCCCGAACTGTGCCACTCCAGTGGCTCTTTCACAAAAAATGAACGAACTGGTCTTCTTGTTCTCTCGGCTCTTCTCGGACTGATTCGATGTCGGGAATACAGGCACTCTCTTCACGATTTGCCATCCCTTGGCTTCACCCGAAACTGGGGCGGGCAAAGTGCTTAGTTTTTGGGTACTTCCCTCGAATGCGCTGCTGCTTGGACGGGTACTGCTGCCGCTCAACAAAAGTTTCTTATGTGCTCTGTGGAGATCCCCCCTAGCAGTGGACCGCCCCGAAAGCACGAAGAGTGTTCAAAATGAGACAAGCGCCCCGCGAGTGGCAGCTAAGGTGCCAAACTTTGTCATTTTTGTAACTTATTCCAAGTTAGCACGTTACGCAACGTTGAGCTGAGACTCGATCACCCGTCAATCGAATGAAGTAGGTAGAAACTGCGTCACGCTGGAATTTTCTTCCGGGGGAAATAGTTTTTCCACAGCCGCTCACACCCCTCGCAAATTCCGCGCATTGATTTTAAGTGTCTGTGCTTCACAGTAGCGCACCGAAAATATGAGAATATGGCCCATGCGTTTCTGCGAATTTTCGGAACCATCGCGCGCAAGAAATTGGACTCGCTTGGCGGGCATTTTGGCGCTCGCTGCGATCATGTTCTCTCCTTCCTCAAAGGCACAGTTACCGCCGGTTCAGTCGCCTCGCGGCTGGGGGCAAGTTCCGCAGGGCATGGGCGCATGCTCCGTCGAAAAATCCTGCGCTGATCTTGCGCCAGGTATGATCCAAAGCGCCCTTGGCCCATCCCCGATGGAGAAAAATGCTCGTTCCCTCGCCGCGATTCTGTCTTCTGGCTCCCTTTCCAGATCGGCGAACGCCCGCGCGGCGGCATGGGCGGTTGAGGCATTCCGCCGCGCCGGGGCCGATGAAGTTCGCGTCGAGAAGTTCGGCGATCCGCCGCGATCCGAAAACGTGATCGCTGTAATTCGCGGTCGTGATAAGCCGCAGGACTACATTCTATTCGCCGCAATCCTCGACGGCTCCGCACCCAACCAGTTGCTTGCCGCTGAGAGTGCCGCTGTTCTGATAGACGCGGTCCGCGTGATCCACAGGACCGGCAACATTCCCCGCCGTTCCATCCGCTTCGTGCTTTTCGGAACCGCGGGCAATGGTCGCGACGCACGACTTGCGGGAGTCTGGGCCTACGTTCGCGCACATCGCTCCGATCTCGATCGCGTCGCTGCCGCTATCTCGCTCGGTCCGGCTGATGGCCACCTGAACGGTTTCTCGCTTGAGTCCCGGCCAGACGCGCTAATCGCAGTGCGGCAAGCGCTCGAACCGTTGCGCCCGCTCGGCATTCGCAATTTCACACAGCGAGTGATAATTCCTGCCGCCCTGACCCCCTTCTGGCTCGAAGGTGTTCCCACGCTTGTAGCCATTTCAAATTTGGAGACCGTCGGGCAGCGGCTCATGCCCACTCGCTCGAACACTGCGCCACGGTCTATTTCTCCAGCCAAAGTGCGCGATCTGAAGCGAAGAGTCGCCGTTGCCGCCGTCGCGGCCTACGCTTTGGCTGATGCCGAAGCACGCGTGGCCCCTCAGCAGTCGCGTGCGCAAGTAGACAAAGCCATCAACTCAATGCGGCTGATACCGAAGCTAGTGAGCGCTGGTCAGCTCTCTACTTGGCAGTCTGCCGAATCGAGCGAATCGCACTAGCCCTCCAATGTGCACGTTCGCCCTAGTACTAACACGTGGGAACTCGGGCGTTTACTTCTGGAACCGCTCCTCTGCAACGCGGATTTCATCCAGAGCCGACCCACGTATAGAATGATAGACATGATGGTTCGGGGGGCAAGCGATCGGGACAATTCCGCCGTGACTAGTGTGAGGACCGCCCCTCGGGTTTTGGCGATCGATTATGGCCGAAAACGGATCGGACTCGCATTGTCGGATGAACTAGGTCTTACGGCACAGCCGCTCGGAGTCCTGGAGCGCGAGAACCGTCGTAGCGATATGCGCCGCCTTCGCGAAATCTGCCGCAAATACGGCGTAGCTCGAATCCTAGTGGGCCACCCCGTCCATCTGACAGGAGCCGTCGGCGAAATGGCCGACGAAGCCACGCGATTTTCGGCGCGGTTGGCGAGGGAGCTTGGCATCGCTACCGAACTGGCCGATGAGCGACTGACTAGCTGGGAAGCGGAGCAATTCCTGCAGGACGCCGCGTCGCGCCGGCCGAGGAACGCGCCGGTGGACGATCTCGCGGCAGCGGTTCTCTTGCGCGAGTATCTGGAGAAAAATCACGACCACGGGCGTGTTGCTGCCGCCCGCAAGGCGTAGCAGATGTGGCGCCGGCTTGGCCTCTTAACACTCCTGGTGATCGCCGCCTTGGGCGCGGGTGCCGGATGGCTGCAATCGCAAATCACCCGTCCGTATCGCGGCCATCGTCCTGAGAAGGTATTTGTCGAAATCCCACGCGGCACCTCGCGCTGGCAAATCGCTGGAATTCTTAGGCATGACGACGTCATCCGCAGCCGCCTCGCCTTCGCGCTCTTCAGCGCCTGGCATTTCCGTAAAAAACCGCAAGCGGGCGAGTATCTGGTCGACCGCCCGATCGACTCGCGCGAACTCTTCTGGAAAATCGTGCACGGCCGCATATTCGTTCATGTCGTTACCGTACCCGAAGGCTGGACCATGTACGACATTGCACACGAGCTCGACCGCCAGGGTATTTGCAGCCGCGCCGGTTTCCTGGCTTCCGCGCATGACACGTCTTTAATTTCCGATCTCGCGCCGCACGCGGCGACCCTCGAAGGTTTTCTATTCCCATCGACGTACGAGTTCACCCGCCACACAACCTGCGACGAGGTCGCCAAGCGCATGGTGGCTGATTTTCGCTCGGTGTGGGAAACGCTCGATTCGGGCGCCACGCCGCACCCGGCTGGCCTGACGACCGAACAAGTGGTAACCCTGGCCTCGCTCGTCGAGCGCGAGACTCCCAATGCGGAAGAGCGCCCGTTGGTCGCCGGAGTGTTCTACAATCGTTTGGCTCGCGGATATCCGCTGCAATGTGATCCGACGGTGCAATACGCGATGGAAATGGATGGGGAGCCGGTGAAGGACGTCAAGCCTTCGGACCTGCGTGTTGATTCGCCCTACAACACCTACGAGCATCGGGGTCTGCCGCCGGGCCCCATCGCTAATCCCGGCGAAGCTTCCCTCCGCGCCGCGCTGAATCCCACGCACACGGATTACCTCTATTTCGTCGCCAACGGCCGGGGTGGCCATTTCTTCAGCCGCACACTGGCCGAGCAGGATCGCAACATCGATCGCCTACGCCGCCGATTGGCCCAAGAATCGTCGGATTCGGAGTCGGAGCCAGCAAAACAACGAGGCCGCCCGTGAATTCCAAAGACCCCGAATCCAATAGCGATGGAGTATCGCCCACGAAAAAGGCGCTAATCCTCGATGCCGCCCGCGCGTTCGGCAAGCCGCGCTTTACGCCAGCCGAAATCGAGCAGATCCGCCGCCAGTTGATCGCCAAGCTGGGCCCGCATGGAAACACGTCCGAGGATTACATCGGCAGCGTACTGGAGGAAGCGGGACTCCGCGTGGCTTGGGCAAAGGAATCGCAGGCCGATCCGGCCGGACAATACGATGAGGAGTTCTCCGATCTTCTGCATTTTTCTTCCCTTGCCGAAGCGGAAATGTGCCTGATTCGCCTCGATGAACTGTTTCGCAAGTTTCGCTCGGAACATCAAAGGGGCGGCGAACGGCGCGTGCGCGAAGTCGCTCTCCTCGGACGGCGGCGCGCGGAGATGATCGCGCGGAACCGTAAAGTCGAGCCGAAAAAACGCGCCGAGAAAGAAGAAATCGCGCACTGGTTTGGAATCTGGCTGGAAACTCCGGACGCCTTCTTCGATTGGCTCGAAGTTCGCAAGCTATCTCTCGAGTTTCAGAAGGCGTTCCCCGGCGGGTTAGAAGAGGAGATCTGATGTTTCTCTTGGATGTAGAACCGCTCGATCTTGGATCGGATGTGCGCTCCGTCGGCGTCGATCTGGTTGAGGCGGACCAAAACCGGGAGCCGGTGCGCGGCATCGAGGCGTCTCGCGTTTGGACCCGGATTTTCCCTGCACTCGCGGGAGATCAGAAGTGGGTGCTAGATTTTTTCAGCCACCTCGACCGGATACGCGATTTTTGCCAGCGCCACAATATCGCATTCCGCGAGGCCAGCCAACGATCGGTTGTGATTCCCGCGCCGGAGCCCAAGGACCTCGAATCGCTGATCGATCGTTTTCAGAACGAAACGTTTGGCGTACGGGCTGGCGGCGCGTTACCTGACACCGATGCGGAGCTCGAAGGGGAACTCGCGCGCCACGGTTTGGACGCATATCATGCAGCATTTCACCGATATTACTTTTGCGCGGTTTGCAACTTCGAAGATGGATCGCTCGTCCTCTTGAGCGAGAGACTTTCCGCCGGCGAGGTGATCCGCCGTGCACGTCCGCTTATCGGGGAATTAGAGATAAAGATCGAACTGCCGAACTGATTGATAGGTGGCAGTTGCGTCGGTGGCAACTTTGGAACTTTCGTACCATTCCTTCAACCATTCGTCCTAGTACATAGTGGCTACGTTGATTGATGGGCCCCCTTCCAAAGTGAGCTAACATTGCCTGGCGAATCGATTCCGAACGCAAGGGCCTTCGTTCGCAGTTTGAACGTACTGCTTAAGTTCTCTCGTCTCTACGGCTTGGACCATGCCCGGTCCGCTGGCCAATTCGATATCAGTTGGAGCGAACTTCAGGAAGCCGTCCACGCGGCCGGTGATTCCGGTTTGCTCCTTGGTACTTCGGGCACGCAGCTTCTCCTCGACGGCGTGCCTCTGGAACTGACCCACGCCGAGCGAAGCTTCGCGGAATTGCTCAACACCGCTGGAATCGCGAGTATCTGTTTCCAGGCGACTATTGAACGCGAGGAATTCGCCAACCTGGTGAGAGTATTTGCCGAAGCTGGCCCGAAAGCCGTGCCGCTCGCCGAGCGGTTGGAGCAAGCATTCGGGAAGGGACGTCCTTCGGGAATCGTGGTCAACGAAATTCGATTCGTGGCCGAGGACGCGGCGTTTTCCGAAGCGCGCATGGCGGCGCAACTCACGGCCAAGACTCTGGGCGCCGATGCCGAGCGAGTCCAGGAATGGTTCCGCAGCCCCGAAAAAATGATCCAGCTGATTGCGGCGGCGGAAGGCGCACGCAGCGGGCCGGGCGCCCAGTCTGGCAGCGAATCTGGCGCAGGTTCGGCAGCGGGCTCGTCATACTCGGGCGGCGCGGGCTTCTATTCCGCAGGAAGCGGTGAAAGCGCCGGCGTTGCGGAGATGCCCGGTGCCGAGTCGCGAGTTGGAGGGTCGAGCGCTTCCGGCGTTCCCGGCGCGGGGGAAGCATTCACTGCGAGCGCGCCTGCCTCCGGTGCAGCGGGTGCTGCGCCGATGGGCGAAGCTGAGATGCACAGCCTGCTGCGCTTGCTGGCGCAATTCGGAGAGGCCACTCATTCACGAGATCCGCACGCCTTGCAACAGGCGTCGTGGCAGCACCGGCTCGCGGGACTGCCGCAGGGAGCGCAGGTCACGCTGCGGCAGGCTCTTGCGTCGGTGGCCGCGCGAACTCCGTCCGCGAAAGTTGACGAAGCCATGCTCTTGCGCTTGGCCGAGGATCTGGCCATCCGTTTCGCTCTGGACCGCTTCCAACGAGGAGAGGTGCGCGTCAACGCCGTGCGCCAGATGCTCGAGAAAATGGGCCACGAGCTCGATACTCTGCGAAAGCTGTTGAAGGCGCGCGAAGAGAAGATGGCCAACGCCGGTTTGTCGGTGGAATCGCACGCGGATCTGCTGGATCGGCAGTTTTGGGCTGCCGTGCCGGAATCGGGCAAGCGTGCGGTGCTTACGTCGACGGAAGCATGGTGTATCCCTCCGCGCAACGTGCAGCAATACGTGGAAGAACTTTTGGGACGCGGCGAATCCGACGCCGCCGCCAACGTCCTGCTGAAATACGCGTCCTGCGTGCGGAATAAAGACGCCGAAGCGCGCAAAAAAGCGGCCATAGGGCTGGGCCAACTCGCCGAACTTTACAGCAAAGCGGCGAACCAGAAGCTCCAGGACGCACTGGCGCAAATCGGGCAGCAACTCTGCGCGGAAAAAGATCCCGAACTGCAAACCCTGCTCGGCGCAGCGTTCGTGCGCTTGAGCCAGGAAGCGGCGCAGCGGCGCTATTACCGCGCCATGCAGCAGGCTCTCGATTCCCTTGCCGATCTCGAAGAGTTGCGGCCCACGTGGGTGCAGAGCCTGCGCCCGCGCATCGGCGTAGAAAACCGGCTTTCGGATTTTATCGAAGAGGCGCTGGCAGCGGAAACCATGCCCGAAGGGCTGACCGGCGTGCTGATGCGCGTTCCAGAGAGCGCCGCGGAGCACTTGGCTGTGCGCTTGGCGCGATCGGGACGGCGCAGCGAGCGCGAGCGCGTGGTGAATCTCGCCAGGGAGGTGGGCAACGCGTGCCCTCGGCACTTGGTCGAGGTGCTGAGGTCGGAGCATCTGACGAAGGCGGCGGGCGTCGTTGGACTGTTGAGCCGGCTCGATCCGCTTGCGGTGGAAAACGAGCTTCCGCAGAGGCTCCGGCACGGCGGGCGAGGCTTTCACGATTCGGTGGTGCGGCAGCTTGCGATTGCCGGAGCGGAAGAACGCGGGCGGCTGCTGGCGGATTTTCTTGAACTGATGGATCCGATGGTGTTGCCTCTGGCGCTGGACGAAATCGGAATGTGCGGCGATCCGCAAACCGCCCCCAAACTTCTGCGGCTGGCCGAAGGAGAAATCCTGCCGGAAGGAAGCGACTATTTGCGCGTGAAGGCGATCGAAGCGCTGGGACGGATGCGCGCGCCGGCGGCGGCGGGTCATTTGCGGCGTTTCGTGGAAGCGCGCAAGAGCTTCGGGTGGGCCTATCCGGAGGAAATTCGCACCGCGGCGGCTCAGGCGCTGGAAAAGCTCGATCCGGATTGGATTCGCGAGAATGTGCCGAAGCTGGGCCTGAACGAGAAAGTGATGGCGCTCGCGCCGCTCGATCCGGCGCCAGACCGCGACGTGGTGCGGCATCGCCGCTACCAACGCATACGGCTGCCGCGCAACGTGCCGGCGGTGATCACCTCGCAGCGCGGAAAATATTCCTCGGCGATCAGCGTGCTGAGCCTGGATGGCGGGTTGCTGAGCGGTGACCTTCAGCTGGCCGTGGGGACGGAAGCGACGTTGAAAATTCCGGCTGGATTGCGGTCGATTAGCATGCGTGCGGTGGTCCGCTTCGTGCGCTTGCATCAGGCCGGATTCGAGATGGTGGGCATGGGACTCGACGATCGCGCCAAGCTGCGCAGGTTGCTGGTTTCGCTGGGCGGTGAGGTGATGCCGCCGCAGGGAAGCGCCGAAAACAGTTAGTTCAACTATCCCGTGCGAGCTGGATCGCCGTGGATCGCTCTTCGTATCCGTACAAGTGGACCAGAGACGAAAGTGTAGCGATTTGGCTTGGTCGTCGCCTTTTATTTTCAACGAGTTACAGCAAGTCTTACCCGAATGTGCATCGATTTGATTTTGCTGGCCGGGGAGAGGATTTCCAAGGGCGGGGCATGGTCGAATCGCCGATCGAATTGCCAATCCTCTCCTCGACGTCCAAGAAGAAAATTACATGCACACAGATCAGCGTAGCATCGTTTCTAGCCGGTGGCTCGGGATTACGCCGATTGCTTACTAAGGCGAGCGTGCGCCGCCAATGATGAAGGAACATGGTTAGAGAAGAGGCGCGATCAGGTGCTAAGGGTGAAGATGACTAGCGATGGTCTCAAGTTTCTTGTGCAGGTTTCCGGTCCAGTAGAGAGCGGCATACGCATATGTTTCAGGTTGACCTGCGACGCTATGGCCATAAGCGAACAGAATCTGGAAATTTGGATTGCGGGTGGGGGTGTAATAGCCGCCAGCGTCAATCATGGCGGCATATCGTGACGTGGGATCAACGGCCTGTTTGCCGTGATAGAACAACTCGCTTCCGAGCGTAAGCTTCTTGCCGAGGTCATGCATAACTAGAACGCCGCCGAAGGGATAATTTTTGGCGCCGGCGATATTATCGTTCACGCTTTCGCCGCCGCCTCCGTCGATGGTCCATCCGCCGATCGTTTTTTGAGTATAGAGAGGGATTTTCCACGAAGGTCCTCCCGCTCCCAATCCCTTGTTTGAATTACCCGTCGGGATTTCGGTCATCACGAAGGTGCCGATCATAGGCCGGTGTTTGGTTTCCTGAATGAAGCGGTACTGCCAACCGAATTCACTATCTTCAAGGCCGAAGTACGAAGGGCCGGTGGACGGAACCGCCGCCCCGCTCGGTAGGATGAAGTGGAACATCATGTTGCGCACGCCGCTCCAATTGAATTCGATGGCCGGCCCTGAGGTGTTCACCACCCCGGGCGTCGCGCTCGCCCCGCCCCAGATGTAGAACTCGAAATCCTGGTAAGGAATCACATCGGGATCGTCCAACTGGAATGGAGGGCCGGCGAACAACGGTTTGGCGAAGGCGAAGAGCACCAGCGCGAGCAATAGGGCGTGACGCTTCATCATGAGCATCATTCGTCCTCGAACATTTCTCCAAAAAGCTCCTGCACACGTTTTTTTGCGGTGCGCAGGGCCACGCGACCGGCGGGAGTGGCCGGGTACATGCGGCGGAATTTTCCACTCACGCGCTCGCGCGGCGCGCGCAACAAGCCTTTGTGTTCCGTGCCCGCGAGGAGCGGGTACATCGTTCCGGGGCTCAGACGATATCCGTGCCGAGACAACTCTTCAATCGTCCACAGGCCGAAGAAAGGCTGGTGGCAAGCATGATGAAGCACACTCAGCCGGATGAGGCCGGAGTAGAGTTCACGCGGTTCGGTCAACGTTTCCTCGACGCTGAGTCATACGCCGCCGTCATTCTCCCAAAGAAGTTTCAGGGCGCGAAACTCTGATCGCTGAACATTCCGGGCGCGAAAAAACCAGGGAGGCTGAGTGCGCCTCCCCTCGTTTGTGATAAGAAGCTAAATGGTTCCTATGGGATGTAATAGCGGAACGAAGTGAAGAACATGTTCTCCGTTCCCTGCGGTTGACCGCTAGGATGGTTGGGATCGGCGCTGGCGCCGGACCAAGTATTACGCTGGAGATAGGAATACTGTCCGCCCACCTGCACGGTTCCTTTCGTCCCCTTGTAGAAGCGATACCAGAAACCGGCGGTACCCTCCATGACGTTGCGGGTATCGGCGGTGCAATTGGCCACGCTCCCGAGGCTATAGCCATTCGAGCCGCCGGGCGCAGGCTCGGTCCAGCAGCCGGAGTTGTTGAAGCCAACGGCGCCGTAGCCTTCGTTCGGAACCGTACCAGCGCCGTTGACGAAGGAGGTTCGTCCGTCGAACTCTCCACCAGCGTTAAAGTAGACGTCGATCTTAGGGTAGTGAAATTCGAGAGTGCCCAAGCCCTGGTAGCTGCGGATCAGAGCCAGAGTGCCATCGGGACGGACGGTCGCATCCGGAAGGCCAGACGTGCCGTATCGGCCGACTCCTTCGCCGGTAAGGAAGTGCGCTCCGAGAACTACGTGCTTATCGTCCAACTGGAAGCGGGCGTTCGCGCCAATCCCGCCGCCCACTTGCTTGTCGTTGTACGGCGTTGCGGCGGTCGGGAACACGCGATCGCGGAAGGTGCTCAAGATGCCGAAGACCTCATAGTGGCCAAAGCCGGGCTGAAATACGGCTTTGAAGATGAAGTCGGGCGCCGCGTTGAAGCTGTAGTTGGCCGTGGAGTTGAGCAAACCCCCGCCATTACCGGAAGTACCGAGCACGAAGTTGGAATTTTGGCCGTGGGCGCCGAAAGTAGTCTGAGGATTTTCAACGGACATGGCCAGCCACATCTTGTTGTCAAAATCCTTGGAGAATCGCACGCCGTACTGCCGGGCCCAGCTGAAACCGGCCGTGTACTGCGCGTCGATGGTGAGCGGAGCGGCTTCGGTACGGTTTGAGACGCCATCCGCGGTCTCAGTGGCGAGACTCCACATCTGGCCGCCGGTGACGGTCCAGCCGTTATTGAAGGCCGCCTGCGCCCAGAACTGGCGCTGACGGAGCGTGTAGCTATTGCTCTCGTTGTCGTTGGAAGTGAGACCGGCAGAGAGGAAGTCCGTTTCGTAGTAGCCGGTGACCTTCACGTTGTCTAGCTTGCCTTGCGCCAGCATGCTGATGCGCGATTGACGGGCGCTGGCGTTGAACTCAGTAATGTGATTTTCCGAGCTGCCGGGAACGGGAATGGAGTTGAACGCGGTATTGACGTCCGCGCTGAGCGCGTGTTGACGCCAGACTGTTTCCGCCGCGAAGAAACCGCCCGGCGTGAGGGTGATTCCCTTGAGATGCCAGGAAGAGGGTTCGTCGCTGCCGCCTTGATTGTTGTTATCCGCGGCCGTTGCTGGCGGCGCTGTATTCGCGCCCGTGGAGCTTAAGGACGCTGTGGAAACCGGAGCTGCCGTGGCCGAAGGCATCTCGGCCGCCGAAGCCGTGGGAGAAACCGAAAGATTTTCACGGACGGCGCCGGAAGCCTTCAGCTGATTTTCGAGCTGCCGCATTTTTTTCTGCTGGTCCTGAATCTGCTGTGCCTGAAGAGCGACAGCATCACGCAACTGCTGAAGTTCCGTTTCCATGGCTTCGGCGGGCTTGGCCGGCGAAGCAGCATTGGAAGCAGCCGCTGATTTGGCTGGCTGCGGCGCGGGCTTCGCCGCAGCGGTGGTTGGCTCCGCTGAGGCCGCGCTAGTGTTGTTTGCTGCCCCGCCTGCGGCCATCGCCGGCATGGCGAAAAGGCCTAGGGCCATCGTGGATGCCGCGAATACTCGCATTCCTTCCTCCTTAAAATTGTGGTGCCTAGAAATAGACTTCGACTGCAGGAAGCTACACGTATGGCTTATGGCTTTCCGAACTCGATTACCTCTACCCAATTGCGTGAATATTCCACACGCGTGTCGCTGTTGAAGGTAAGCGCACGGGATAAATCGTTCGCGACGCTTACGTTAATTCCGCGTGACTTTGGGAGCGCGCTTAGCTACCGGCCGGTGCGTTTGCGTTCGAGCGTTGATCCATTGTTCGCCCGGTGCACACACCCATGGCGCGACCGCCAGACGGCTCTTAGTGTCCGAAGGCTGACGCGCGGATTGGGCGAACGCAAAAAGAATGCGAGACGCCTATTCCAACGCGTTAGCTGCGTACTGATTGCGGAAGAAAAACCCGCTTATTCGAAGATCACGAGGAGACGGCCACCGGTCGTTTCAAGAAGGCGGCGTCAAGTAAAGCCAGAGGAGGGTCGGCGGAAGTGTGTGCGACTGCGCATAAGCGCCAAGATAATGCATGTCCGCGAAACAATTGGCAAGGGCTGTTTTTAGGCGTCGGCTTGCCGTTGGTGGCGTACATCTCGCGCGGCGGGGACAATCGACCACATATCGCACAATAGCTAGTTTTCTGGCGCGAGTTCCTGACTCCTGCGACATGCGGAGACCGTGGATGAGACGATGCGGCGCGGCGGAAGAATGCTAAAGAAACGCTGGCGGCACGGGTCGCAACGGTAAGCGGGAAAAGCAAAGAAACGTTTCGCGATCACGAACGTTCCTTGCTCGACGCGATTGCGCGGAATGTGCTCGAGATCGAAATTTCCGCAGCGCGGGCAATGCGCGAAGCGCAGAAAGGGCCAAGCCACGCGCGCAGCGTAGAAACGCTTGTCGCAGGTGTGGCAGCGCCACGGAAGCAGGCCGAAGGCGCGGAGCAAGGAATCGGCCACGCTGGTGCGGCGCGAGCGGAAACAATCGCCACTGCGGCATTGCGGACAAATCATACCGTCAATTTTCCCTCGGACCAATTTTGGGCGAAAGGATAATCGAATTTACGCAATACATCAATAAAATCGAGCGACTGCTTCGGATCGCAAGCAGGCGAAGCGAGAGCGGGGATTTTCGCCGCGCCGCTTCCGTTCCATACGGCGAGAATGGCCCAACGCCGGAGCGGTGTAGAATATCGGACGAGGAGAGCGGATGCCTTCTTACACGGACGCCCATGCACGCGCCGGAATCGACGCGAAACTTCCAGCGCTGGAAACTTGGCCCAACCACTTTCCTGGCTACGAGATCACGATTCGCTTTCCGGAGTACACGTCCGTGTGTCCGAAGACGGGACTTCCCGATTACGGCGCGATCACGATTCAGTACACGCCGAAGCGTAGCTGTTTGGAGCTGAAGGCGCTGAAGCTGTACTTGCTGGCCTACCGTAATTTGGGCATCTTCTACGAGAACGCCGTGAATCGAATGTTGCGCGACCTCGTGGCGGCGGTTCGGCCGGTGCAGTGCCGGGTGACGGGAGAATTCACGCCGCGCGGCGGATTAACCACCACCGTGGAGGCGCGTTGGCCAAAAGGCAGGCGACGCACGGGACGGGCGAAATAGACTTCCCAGTCCAGCGTCAGCGATAATCGTTGAAATGGCGTGCGGCGCTCGCCGCCGAGGAGGTTCGATGAGTCCGACTGAAGGTAATCCAAATGAAGTAGTGGTGGCCGAAAGAGTGGGCCTGCCGCGATGGGTGGGGGTCCTGTTCGTGGTCGCTTTTGCCCTGCTGGGTTGGCTTTGCTACGCCACGTATTCGCAGAATCAGGCGCTGCATCAAGCTCGGGACAGCTCGAACAAGAAGATGCAGGCCCTTTCCGGCGAGCTCGATAAGACCAACGCGCGTTACGCGGATCTGAAAGGACAAATGGAAGTAACCGTGCAGAAGCTCGGACTAACCGAGGACGAACTGGCGCGCGCGCGATCGCTTGCGCAGAACGTCCGCAAGCGACAAGAGACTAGCGACGCGAAGTTCCGCCAGGCGCTGGGCGAGGCGCGGGCGGACACGGCCACGAAATTCGGAAAAGTGAATACGCAGATTAGCAGCACGCAGAACGACCTTTCCGCCACCAAAGCCGACCTGGCATCCACCAAAAACAAGCTGATGAGCACGATTGGGGATCTGGGAGTGCAGAGCGGACTGATCGCCCGGAACCACAGCGAGGTTGAGGAACTGCGGGCCATGGGCGAACGCGACATCTACGAATTCACGCTGCACAAATCCAAGCGCATGCAACATGTGGGCCCCATCGAACTGCGCTTGCGAAAAGTCGACCGGAAGCATTACCGCTACACCATGAACGTGCTGGCGGACGACAAGAATATCGAGAAGAAGAACCGGGACGTTGACGAGCCGGTTCAATTTTACGTTCGCGGTGCTCGCGCGCCATACGAGATCGTGGTATTCAAGCTGGAGAAGAACGAAGCGCAGGGCTACCTGAGCGCGCCGAAAACCGCGAACCAGGCTCCTCCCACGGCAGCCCCTGGCAAGGCACCCGCCGCCGCAAACGCTCCGGGGCATTAAAGCGGCATTAGCGATTAGCGAAACTCGCTGCCACATTCCAGCGCACGGCGGCGCGCCTCATGCCATGCTTGAGGCACGGAAAACCGGACCACCCCAGCACGTGATAGCGGGTTGGGGACTCCCGGACCGGCGCTGGCATCCCGCCTGAAACTGGAAGAACCGTCCGGGTGCAGCCCAGGAGGCGTGTGTGAACTCGACGCGGAGTTATCGTCTTCGCAGGAGTACGGCTCTGTTGGCTGGGGTAGTGGGCTTGTCGCTGTGCGTAGTGGCTTCGTTGCGGGCGCAGAGTTCTGGGATCGTCCCGCGGCTGCCCGCGAGTACGATGAGCTACGTGGAGTGGCGCGGATCGGACGCGTTGGCGGCTTCCTCCAAAGATAACCACGTGATGCAATTAATGGCTGACCCAGCGATGATGCCGCTCTGGCTCGGCATGGCTGCCGATTTTCAGAAGCAGCAGCGCGCAAGCAAGGCTCCCGCGCCACCGCTGACCATGCCGGAAGTGATATCGCTGCTGCAAAATCCCGCCGTTTTCGGACTCATGGAAATGCCGCGCGCGGCGGACGCCTCTCCGGCCGGAAAGCCAGGACCCCGTATCGCCGCGTTTTTGGTTTACGACGCGACCGGTAAGGCAGCATTGATCGAAAAGTGGGAATCAGCAACGGAAACGCGCGGGCCGAATCCGCCGAAAGTGACGCATTACCAATTTAGCGGTACGTCCGTGGAAGTGCGCAGCAGCAAAACGGGGGCAAGCTATTCGGCTCAGGTGGGAAGTTATTTTTTGACGTCGGACAGGAAGCGAACGATCGAGCAGTTGATCGCG
The DNA here is from genome assembly GCA_050746725.1 of Candidatus Acidiferrales bacterium. Lineage (GTDB taxonomy): Bacteria > Acidobacteriota > Terriglobia > Acidiferrales > UBA7541 > Palsa-295. The sequence goes on from JBOGMX010000058.1 coordinate 148,559, forward strand.
CGATTCAGCAGCGCGGCCGCGCCGGCGGATTCCATAACCCAGCGGCCCGAATATGCCGAGGTGCGGAAGTTCGTGGGATCGGGCGGGGTGTTCGAATTTTTCGCGCGCATGCCGAATGTGCGCGACGTGACACCAGTGGATGGCAAGAGTCAAACCGGCACGAAAATTATCAAGAGCATTCACCTGGAAAAAGTACGCGCGGCGGGCGGGTCGTTGAGTTTTGCGGGACCGGCGATGCGCATGCGCGGTGCGATTTTCGGCGACACGCAGCCGCCGGGTCCGTTCGATATCGCCGGCGCGAGCCGCGAGATGTTTCGCACGCAAGCGATCGCCGGCGGATCGCCGGAGTTCAGCGTGTCACGCGTGAATCTGGCGGCGATCTACCGGTTGTTTTATGGCGCGATTGTGCCCAATTTGCCGCCGCAACAAGCGGCGAGCCTGTCGGCTGTGGAAGGGATGGCGCAGGGATTTTTGGGAATGTCGATTCCGGACGCACTGGATCTGTTTACCGGCGAAATGGCCGCGTCTACGTCATTTTCGAACAATGGGACACAGGAGCAAATATTCGCGGCGACCATTCAGAAGCCAGAGTCGGTGCTGCGCATCTTGCGCGCTGTGCTAGGGCCGATGACGCTGGCGGAGGATACGTACGGCGACGCGACGATGCTGGATATGGCGGTTCCGTACCACGATCCCGCAACGGGCTTGCAGCGGCGGAAAATGTATTACGTGGCGGTCACGCCGCAGTTGCTGCTGGTAGCGCCGCGGAAGACGATGCTTCGCGCGGTGCTGGAGCAGACGACTACTCCTATCGCGGGCGCTGCCCCCGCTGCCGCGAAAAGCGTGTTTGCCGATCCGCAGTACGCGCAGCTGCGTGCGCAGCTGCCGGAAAAGCTTTCAGGGCTCGGCGTGCTGGATGTTTCCCAGGTCCCCTGGAGTCCGGTACTTGCAAATATCGAGAGCCGCACGGAGCAGTCGGCCAAAGTGGCCACGCAAGAGGCGGAGCGGCTTTCGAAAAATAAGCAGAGCGTGCCTCCACCGGACTTGAGCTGGATCAAGCTGGTCGATCCAAATCTGATTCCCCGGCATCTGCACATGTTTGTGAGCGGGTGGTGGAAGGATACCGACGGCGTTTACTTTGATTCGTACGTCCAGTAGATCTCGTAGATATCGCCCCCAAATTTGGGCACTGGTCGGGCTGCTTACGGCGTGTGGGCTTGCCGGCGGGGTGGCAATTTGCCGCGCGCAGGCAGCTCGCGCACTGATCGAGCCCCGGGCGCTGGCGGCTCGCACGGACCTTGTGCGGGTGGACGTGAGCGTGCTGGATAAGCATGGAAAATTCGCGAGCGGGCTCGATCGCAACGATTTTCGCGTGCTGGACGATGGCGTGGAGCGGCCCATTGTGTTTTTCACTCCCGTGGAAGCGCCAGCCCGCGTGCAGGTGATGATTGAGACCAGCCCGGCCGTTTACCTGATTCACGACCAGCATTTAGCCGCCGCGTTCGCGCTTTTGCAGGGACTCGATTCCACCGACCAGGTGGCGCTCGTCACCTACAGCGACCGACCGCGCGAAGTTGTGGGATTCACCACGAACAAGTCCGAGTTGCTGCAAGCCCTGAACTCGCTGCAGTACAGCATTGGAATGGGCGAGCTGAACTTTTACGATGCGCTTTCGTCCGTGGTCGAGGGGCTCGGGCCGGCGGCAGGCAAAACGGCGGTGGTGCTGCTGACCACGGGGCTCGATTCGTCGCAGGTTTCGAACTGGCAGCCGCTGGTGCGGAAGCTACGCGGAACGGACATTGTCATTTTTTCTGTGGCCCTCGGCGGCGATCTTCGCGGAGACGAAAGCGCCAAGTCTAAACGCAAAAAACATGCCGCGAATGCCGGATCGCAAGCGCCGGAAGCAGCGGATGCGCTCGGTCATCTGCAGGGTTTTGCGCGCGCCGACCGCGCGTTGCGTTTGCTGGCGCGGATCACCGGGGGGCGCGCGTATTTTCCGCAGTCGGACAAAGAGTTCGTTCCGATTTACCAGGAGATCGCCGCAGCGCTCCGGCACCAATACGTGCTCGGCGTCGCGCCGGCGCACGATGGAAAGTTTCACTCGCTTGCGGTCGAGGTCTTTCCGGATGGCACGGCGAATTCAAAACAGCCGCCGAAGAAATCTCGATATCGAGTTTTCGCGCGCGAAGGATACATCGCACCCGCCAATTAACGCGTGCTGCGGCAATTCCCGGACGCGGAATGAGTTTTCACCGCGAGCGGGTCCGCCCGTATAATCGCAGGCGTTGAACTTCCGACGCGGGAACGGGCGAAGGCCGACCTTGAAACGAATCAGGATTTACATCCTGCCGATGCTGGCTTTGTGTCTGGGATGGGCCGGCGTTCGCGCGGCGCTGGCGCAATCGCGGTCGTCCGCGCCACCCGAGCCGGCGTGCACTGCGCACTTCGCGAACGGCGGCAACGCCGCGGAGATTCCCGCCGACTTTATCGATCATCTGGTATTCGTTCCGGTGCGCGTGAATCAGGGCGAGCCTTCGCTTTTCGAGCTGGATACCACCGCGCGGACATCTTCGATCGATCCGGTGCGCGCGAAGGAACTTGGGCTTGGCAGAGTTACAACTCCGGTGCTGAATCTGAGCGGCTTGGATGTCTTATTTTCGGGTTTTGCCGAATCGCCCCAGCCGGGTTTCGCCGCTCGTTTCGGGCGCGACTACCGGGGAACGCTCGGGAATGATTTCCTGGCCAGCGTGGTGGCCGATATCGATTACGCCCGGCAAACGATGCGGCTTTACGATCCCGCGGTTTACAAATATACGGCGCACGGGAAGGCCGTACGCGTGACGTTCGTTGACGGGATGCCGGTGGTAAAGGCGAAGGTGAATGTGGAAGGGCGCTCGATCGATGCGGATTTCGCGGTGAATACGGCGCTCGACGCTCCGGTGCTGATTTACGACCGCTACGCGGAGGCGCACCGCCTATCTCTGCGGAAGTCGATTTCGGCGGCAAGCCTGCCGCTAGAAGGGTCGGAGAACGACGCGATTGGGCGACTCGAACGCTTTCAAATAGGTCCATATCAAGTGGAAGCGAGTCTGGTGGTATTTTCGCGGCAGAATCCGCCCGCGAGCCACGATTCGCGGCTGGCTGGAGAAATCGGCGCGGAGATGCTGCGGCGTTTCGGAGTCGTGTTCGATTACGCGCGCGGTGAAATCTTTTTCGATCCGGACAGCGAATTTAATAGTGAAGATTTCGAGGACATGAGCGGGCTAACCGTCATCGCCGAAGGTCCAAATCTGAAAAAATTTGAGGTCACCGAGGTGCGGCCGAACACACCCGGCGCGGATGCGGGGCTGCGCAAGGGCGACATCATCGAAGGAATCAACGGCGAGGCGGCGGCCGACCTTTCGCTTACGGACCTCCGCAAGCTGTTTCAGCAGCTAGGGCCCGCGTACGACCTGGTTATCACGCGAAACAAGAAGACATTCCATGCGACGATGCAGATGCGCCGTCTGCTATAGGCCGGACTCATAATCGCGAAGCGTGGATGCCATTTTCTTTAGGCGGGCATCCGCGCGACCGAAAACGGTTTGCGGCGCGAAATTGCCGGAGGCATCGCGCTTTCCGGCCGGAACTCCGGTGAGGATCTCGATCCCCTGCTCGATGGTCGAGACCGGATAAATGTGGAACAGGCCCTCGGCGACGGCTTCGATCACCTCATCCCGCAGCATTAGATCCTCGATATTCTCGGCGGGGATAAGCACTCCCTGCTTGCCGGAAAGTCCCTTCATCTTGCAGACGTAATAGAAGCCCTCGATTTTCTGGTTCACGCCGCCGATGGGCTGGATATCACCCTGCTGGTTCACGGAGCCGGTGACTGCGAACTCTTGTCCGATGGGAACCTCCGCGAGGGCGGAAAGCAACGAGTAAACTTCCGTGGAGCTGGCGCTATCGCCATCCACGCCGGAGTAGGACTGTTCGAAGCAGACGCCGGCGGAAAGCGAGAGCGGCTTATCCTGCGCGAAGGTGCGGCGCAAATAGCCGCTGATGATCTGCACGCCTTTATCGTGGAAGCGTCCGCTAAGATTCGATTCGCGCTCGATATTGATGATGCCCGCTTTGCCGAGTGAAACCGAGGAAGTGATGCGCACGGGTTTGCCGAAGGCGTAGCCGCCGATTTCGAGAACGCTGAGTCCGTTGATCTGGCCCACGCGTGCGCCGGTGGTGTCAATAAAAATCAAGTTTTGCTCCACCATTTCGCGGATCTTGGTTTCCGTGAGATTGTGGCGCTCGATTTTCGCTTCGAGCGCGCGGCGCACGTGGCAGGAAGTGACCACCTCGCCTTCGTCGAGTCGAGCCTCGTAGGAGGCTTCGCGCGCCAGATCGGCGAGATCGAAAAAGCGCGTGGTGATTTTTCCGCGGCGGCCAGCCTGGCGCACGCCATGTTCCAGAATGGAGGCGACGGCGGTGCGGTCGAAGGGCGGCAGTTTTTCATCGTCCGATAGCTTGCGGAGGCGGCCAGCGTAATAGTGGACGATTTTCTCGTTCCACTTCATCTCCTCATCGAATTCCACGTGGACTTTGAAAATCTTCTTGAAATCGTCTTCGTGATCGTAGAGCAATTCGTAGAGGTCGCGGTCGCCGATGAGCGCGACTTTCACGTGAACGTCGATGGGCTCGGGTTTCATGGCCCCGGCGCTGAACGGAAAAAACGTGTCGACAGGCTGAATTTCGAGCTTGCCGTGGTTGAGCGTACGCTTCAGTGTGCGCCAGACGCCGTTTTCGGTCAGAGTGTCGAGCGCGTACATCACCAAGAAGCCGCCATCGGCGCGCAAGAGCGAGCCGCCGCGCAGGTCCATGAAATCGGAATTCCAGCTGCCGCGGGTGTCGTAGCTTCGGTGCACCGTGCCGAAGACATTCGCGTAGGTAGGGATGGTCTCGAAAATCACGGGTGACTTTTCGTTTTCGTTATGCGCGAGGATCACGTTTACGCCGTAGACGCGGAAGGGATCGCGCTCGGAGCGGTCCACGCGCGGAGCTCCGGCGCCATCGGCCGAGGGCTCGGCTTCCTCTCCTTCGCGTTCCTTAAAGGGATCGAGATTGTCGAGGATGTGATGGCGAACTTCCTCGAGATATTCGGCGATCTGCGTGCTCGCATACTTTTCCTTGAGCTCTTCAATCACGCCATCCACGAGGACGGAGGCGGCTTCCTGTTCGAGGTAGCTCATCTCGCTGGCAAGTTCGCGTGAAAGCGATAGCGTGCGGCGATACACGACGGTAAATTCTTGGCGGAACTGATCGTATTTGCGTTCGAGTTCCTCGGCGGCGGTGTTTTCGATTTTGCCGTCCTGGACCATTTTGGGGATTTCCTCGATGGGCACCATCTGGCCCTCGAGGACGGGGAAAATTTCCGGCAGCGCCACGGCGCCCACCTGCATGCGCCCGAGGGCGAACTGTTCGCGGGCGATGCGCCGGGTGAAATCGTCCATCAATTCTTTTTCGCGGAGCGTGAAGCGCTCCACGATGCGGGCTTTCTGGCGCTGAAATGGTTCGCCTTCGAACACCTGGGGTATGCGCCGGCGCAGGAAATCGATTCCGGAATCGACTTCTTTTTTAAAAGCATTGGCTTGGCCGCGAGGAAGAGTGAGCAGGCGCGGGCAATCGGTGTTTTTGAAATTGTTGACGTAGCACCGGTCGGGCGCAAGCTCCGTCTGCGGATGCAGCTCCTCGATCATGCGGACGATCATGCCGCCGCGACTGGTGCCGGAAAGGCCGCAAATGAAAAGATTGTACCCGGAGGCGTTGAGCGCGACGCCCATGCGCAGCGCGCGCTGGGCGCGCTCCTGGCCGATGTCGTGCGAAACGGGCTCGACAGCAGCGGTAGTGTCAAACGGAATGGACGCAGGATCGCAACGCCAGCGAAGTTTTTCCGGAGGAAGGCCGCCGTTGCGCGAATTGGAATTATTAGCCATGCGATTTTGATTTCCGAAAGGCGTTACTCTAGCACGGCACCCGTCGGATTCGCACCCGGTGATGGAGGAGTGTGCCCAGGGCGTCCACGGCGGGGAGTGTATAAATCCAGAAGATTGGCCGCGAGGGCGACCACGATGGGTCCGAGCACGATTCCCAGCGCTCCGAAAAGGCTGATTCCACCGAGGACGCCGATGAACACCAGCAATTCTCCCACTTGGGCGCGGCCGCTGATGAACCAGGGGCGCAGCACGTAGTCAACCACGAAGACGATCGTCATCGCCATCAACGCGAGCGCGATTGCCTTGAGGGCATGGCCGCTGATCGCCAGGCCAACCGCGGCCGGAACCCAGATCAAAGCGGAGCCGACCACCGGGATCAGAGAGAAAAACCCCATCAGAACGCCCCAGAAGAGGGCCGCGTGTATGCCAACAGCAAAAAAGGCGAATCCGAGTAACGTTCCGTGAGCAGCCGCGGCCAGAAAGCTGGCCAGCACGGTGGCGAAGATGATGTCGCGAGTGTCGTCCAAAATGCGTTCCCGCTCAAAGGATTGCAACGGCAGCAGCCGCCGGATTTCGCTGACTAGCGAGTCGCCATCGCGAAACATGTAGTACATGGAAAAGATGGTGATGGCCAAGTCGAACACGAATTCCGCGGTGTGGCGCACGGCGGTGCCGAGGCGTTCGGCCAAAAACTGAGCGGCTCGTTCGCCATAGCGGTGCAGCGCGGCTGTGACTTCGGCCGAGTTGAGTTCCGGGAAGCGATGCTGTAGGTGGACCCAAATCCGGTGAAGCCCGAACATGCGGCCGGAAGCGGCGGCCAAATGAAACGATTGAAGCGCCTCCGCGCCCTGCCGCAGAAACACAACCAGGATTAGCACGGCTGGCGCGATCAAAATGAGCGTCACGCCAATCGTGCTGAGGATCGCCGCCGTGGAGCGGTGCAAACGGCGCGCCAGCCATTCGTAAGCCCGATACGAGATGACAACCAGTACGGCGGCCCAGGCAAGCGCGACGAAGAACGGCTCAAAAATCCGGAAGGCCAGATAGCCTATAAGCGCGATCACCCCGTAGGAAAGAACGGTTCCCATCCACCTGCGGGTAGCTGATTCGGGATTGGTCAACGGAGTCTCACCGAAAAGGCGCAGTCCACAACATTCATGGCATTAGACGCGCTACGCTTACCGGAGGTGCGCCGGGGGCCGACCGCCTAGGCGCTAACCTCGCGGAATAATGGCCGCGGCACAATCAAGCGATGCTAGCGCGAGCGGAGAGCACTGGTAAAGGTGAAATTCTGGCGGGGCGCGCCGAGCGACGGCGCGAGATGCAAGGCGAGTCAATTGCACGGGCCACTCCGCAGACGACTGAATTCGCGGGCCGACCGCACGCCCAGTTTTGCCTGACGGGCAAATAACTGAAATCGCCCACGGTAATTCCCCTGATGGTTTTGCGTGAATCTTTGCACACCGCCGCGAATCGCATTGGTTGCAGGAGAATAACCGCTGGCGGCGGTTTGGAATCGTATTCCCCTTTTTCCCCGCAGGTTCTCTTCGCAGAACCTTCTGCGGCGTTTCGAGTCGCGCGCCAGCACAAATAGCAGGGGGATTTCACTAGATGCGAATACGAACACGTACCCTTTCGCTCGTGGGCAGCGCGCTTCTGATCTGCGCGTTTACCGCCGGACCAAGTTTTTCGCAAGCGCCAGCTCCCAACGTTCAGAATCCTATGGGAGCTAAGGCAGCGCCAGGTTCGATGCCATCCATGCAGGCGCAGCTGCTCTCAAAAATCCATCAAATCAATCAACTCGAAATCAAGGCTGGCCGGTTGGCGCAGAAGAACAGCAGCAATTTCAAAGTGCGTGCGTTCGGCCGGAGGCTGGTGATCGATCACAGCGCGGCCGACCGGAAAGTGCTTCATTTCGCGAGAGCAAACCATATCGTGTTGATGACGCCGCAACCCCAGAACGCACAACAGCAACAGCAGATGCAGAACACAATGGCGACGATGCAAAGGTTGCAAACGCTGAAGGGCAACGCGTTCGACATGCAGTTCCTGCAATTCATGCAGAAGGGCCACGACAACGCGATTCAGATGCTGGCGCAGAAAGAGAAAATGCTGCCGCCATCGGGACTGAAGTCCATGATCAAAGACATGATTCCCATCCTGACGCAGCACTACGAGATCGCCGTCAATCTAAAAATTCGCGACACCGCCGGCGGAATGGCAGGAGGTTATTGATCATGAGCACGAAATCTGGAGTAGTTGTTACCCGGCCGCCGATCAATTGGACGAGCGTGATCGTTGGGGGCTTCTTCGCCGGAGTGATCGGCGGAATCCTGATGGGCGTAGCTGCGACGCTGTGGTCCGGCGCGGCCGGACTGGGTGCATCGACGCCGTGGGAGGCGATCGCGGCGACGTTTTACGGACCCTTGGCTTTTGTGGGAGCAGCGGGAGTTACGACGATCGGTGTTTTATTGCATCTTTCGTTTGCTGCGGGGTTCGGGGTGGTTTTCTCGGTGCTGGCGGCCAAGTTTCGGCACCCAGTGAAGCTTTTCTTTTGGGGCATCCTTTACGGCACGGCGGTGTGGGCGCTCATGACGTGGGTCTTCGTGCCGAATTTCGACGCGACCCTCGGCGCTCGCCTTACGATGATCCCGGTAATGTGGTTCTTCCTCCACTGGATCTACGGAGCGTTCACCGGTCTGTTCATTCCTCCGATGCGCAGCATATTCCGGCCGAGGATACAGGTGCAGCCACAGCCGCTGCAAGGCCACCAAGCCGCGGCATAATCCGCCGCGAGACAATAGGTGACGTCCGCTTAAATGGGCGAGGCTTGCAAGACGGACGAGGCTCGCCCGTTTCTAATTTGGCCTTATCGGGCGTTATAAATCCCGCTAGAATCGATGCGCAACTTCTTGTGGTTGGGCGCCTTCCCGCGTCGGAGGAGACGCGTAGGTTGCGGCCGCAAGCCAAGGTGAACTGCGAAGCCGGGCGGGGCAAGTCTCGTCCACTTCGCGGCAATGATTTTCGGAATTGAGTGGTGAGTCGCATGCTGCGAACCAGAATGTTTTTAGCTGCCGCGCTGCTATGTTTGGCGGGGGCGGGCGCGAGCTTGGCGAAGGGAAACCGGGAAATGACTGCGAGCAATCGAGGAACGAGCGCGGAGGCGCCCGTCGAGCGTGGTGGAGCGCGCGAAATACCGACGGCTGGGAAAGCGCCTGATCCGCGGCCGGGCGGCGCCGCTCAAGCAGCGAGCAATCCATTCTACGACCCGAGCCCGCTGCCATTTCAGGCGCCGCAGTTTAATTTGATTAAGGACGGCGACTTCGAGCCTGCCATCGACGAAGGCATGAAACGGCAGCTCGCGGAGATCGAAAAGATTGCCAATAATCCCGCGCCGCCGACCTTTGAAAACACCATTGTCGCCATGGAGAAAACCGGGCAGATGCTCGATCGCGTGGAGCAGGTTTTCCAGGCGCTGAACGGAGCGGACACCAACGATACGCTCCAGAAAATCGATCGGACCGAGGCGCCGCGATTGGCCGCGCACCAGGACGCGATTTATCTGAACGCAAAACTTTTCCGGCGCGTCGAGGCCGTTTACAACGAGCGAGAGAAAGTACATCTGAGTCCCGAAGCGCTGATGCTGGTGAAGGTCTATCACCGCGATTTTATCCAGGCGGGCGCGAACCTGCCGGAGACGAAGAAAGCCAGGCTACGCGAGATCAATATGGAGCTGTCGTCGCTGATGTCCGAATTCGATATCAAGCTGCTAGCCGGATCCAAAGCGGCTGCGCTGGTGGTGAACGATAAATCGAAGCTCGATGGCCTGAGTGCCAACGCCATCGACGCCGCCGCGCAGGCCGCGGATGGCCGCGGACTGAAAGGCAAGTGGGTGATTCCGCTGCAGAACACCACGCAGCAACCCGCGCTTACATTTCTGAAAGACCGCGCGGTGCGGAACGAGCTTTTCGAGCATTCCTGGACGCGCACGGAAAAGGACGATGCCAACGATACGCGGGACACCATCGCGACCATCGCCAAACTGCGAGCGGAAAAAGCGGCCCTGCTTGGCTACCCGAACTACGCCGCGTACGTGCTGGACGATCAGATGGCGAAAAATCCGGCCACCGTCGAATCCTTCCTGGGCAAGCTCGTCCCGGCGGCCACGGCCAAGGCCCGGGCCGAAGCGAACAACCTGCAGGCGTTGATTTTCAAGGATGGCGGACATTTCGAACTTGAGCCGTGGGACTGGAACTTCTACGCCGAGCAAGAGCGCAAGTCGAGGTACAACCTGGACGATAGCGAAATCCGTCCGTACTTCGAACTGAACAACGTTCTGGAAAAGGGCGTGTTTTACGCGGCGCACGAGTTGTATGGGATCACCTTCAAGGAGCGCAAGGATCTGCCCGTCTACGATCCGGACGTGCGCGTGTTCGAGGTCTACGATAAGGATCGTTCGTCTCTCGGGCTGATCTATTTCGATTACTTCAAGCGCGACAACAAGGCCGGCGGTGCGTGGATGGACTACTTCATCGGGCAATCGAAGTTGCTGGGCACCAAGCCGGTGGTTTACAACATCGCTAATTTTACCAAGCCCGCGCCGGGGCAGCCCGCGCTGCTTTCGTTTGACGATGTGACCACCATGTTCCACGAATTCGGGCACGCGCTGCACGAGCTTTTCGCGGACGAGGAATATCCCACGCTATCGGGAGTCAACGTGGCGCGCGATTTCGTCGAATTCCCCTCGCAATTCAACGAGCACTGGGCGCTCTACCCGGCGGTGCTGGAGCACTATGCCCTCAACTACAAAACCGGCAAGCCGATGCCGCAAGCGCTGGTCGATAAACTCAGAAAATCAGAGCACTTCAATCAAGGCTACGCGCTCACCGAACTTCTGGCCGCCGCGCAGCTTGATATGCAGTGGCACACGCTTCCGGCGAGCGCGCCGAAGCAGAACGTAGATAAATTCGAAGTTGAGGCGCTGAAAAGGACGCATCTCGATCTTCATGATGTGCCGCCGCGATACCGCTCGAGCTATTTTCTGCATATCTGGTCCAATGGCTACGCTGCCGGATACTACGCCTATTTGTGGACGGAAATGCTGGACGACGACGCATACCAATGGTTTCTGGATCACGGCGGCATGACGCGAGCCAACGGCCAGCGGCTGCGCGATATGATCCTTTCGCGGGGTCACACCGAGGATTACAGCGCCATGTTCCGGAATTTCTACGGCAAGGATCCAGTGATCGGTCCGATGCTGAAGGATCGCGGAATCAAGTAGCTCCTCAGCAGCGCGTCAAATGGCAATCGCGGGCGAACTCGCTCTGCGCGACCCGGCAGCAGCGAAATCGCAAGCTTGTCGCCTAGCGTGCAGCCCATGCCGAAGCCGCCAATAACTCCAGCAGATTTGAAGACTCAGCGCGGCAGTGCTAGTCTGGCCTCGGCAAGAAGATAGCACCGCTCATCCCCCGATGCGGGCGTTGCGCCGCACCCGGCCACGCCATGGCGTGGCGTTCCCATGAATGCAACTGGCACACAAACCGGCCGCGTGGACTCGGTCGAAGCCCAAGCGCTGGCGACGGTGACGCAACTTTTGCGCGAGCTTGGCGGCACGCGCGGTCTGGAGGAGCTAGCCGCGCGTGGAGCGAGGTCGCACCTGGAGCGCGATCTCGGCCTCGGTAGCCTGGAACGCGTGGAGCTGATGCTGCGGCTCAACGAGGCGTGCGGCGTGCGGCTGCCGGAACGCGCCATGGTGGAAGCGAACACCGTGGAGGACGTGATCGAGGCGGTGCGGCGCGAACAGGCCGCCGAGCGAAACACTCAGGAGGCAGGCAGGCTAGAATCCTCCGAGCCAAAAGCGATGGCGGGTCCGCGCTCCACGCCCGCGGACGAAACATCTGTGGCGCGGAATTCGGAATTCGAAGAGCGCGTGAGCCGCGCTGAAAGCTTGACGGAAGTCATCCGGTTGCGCGGGCTCGGAGACCCGGGGCGCGCGCACATTCATCTTTACGACGATCAGCAGCAGATTCACACCATCACTTGCGGCGAGCTCTACGAGCGCGGCTCGAATGTTGCCGCGGAATTGCGGCGGCGCGGCTTGCAGCCTGGCCAGACGGTGGCCATCATGCTGCCAACGTGCGCCGAGTTTTATTACACATTCGCGGGTATTTTGTTGGCTGGCGGCATACCCGTGCCGATCTATCCGCCCTTTCGCGCCGACCGCATCGCCGAATACGCCACACGGCAGGCGAATATCCTTTCGAACGCGGAATGCCGGTTTCTGGTCACCTTCCGGCAAGCGGAAGGGCTCGCGAAGCTGCTGCAACCTCGCGTTGCGTCCCTGCGTGAAGTGCTGAACGCGGAAAAACTGGCGGAGGGCGCGCCACCCTCCGCTGATGTGGCGCCCACCGAATGGCGCGCGGTGGAAAACCTGGCGCATCGCGCGCGCGGAGACGACATCGCCTTTCTGCAATACACGTCCGGATCCACAGGCGCGCCGAAAGGCGTCACGCTGACGCACGCGAGCTTGCTGACGAATATTCGGTCGATGGTCGCCGGCGTGGAGGTGAGACCGGGCGACTTCATGGTCACCTGGCTGCCCCTCTATCACGATATGGGGCTCATCGGCGCGTGGATGGCGCCGCTATTTTGCGGCGTGCCGGTGGCTGTAATGTCGCCGCTCGCGTTTCTGAGCCAGCCCGCGCGCTGGCTGCAAGCGATCCATCGGCACCGCGCCACGCTAAGCCCGGCGCCGAATTTCGCTTACGAGCTGTGCGTGCGGAAAATCACGGATCAAGAACTCGGTGGCGTGGACCTGAGCTGCTGGCGCGAAGCATGGAATGGCGCGGAGCCGGTGCGCCCGGACACTCTGGAAAAATTCGCGGCGCGCTTTGCGGCGCACGGGTTCCGTCGTGAGGCGCTGTTGTCCGTGTACGGGCTCGCTGAAGCGACGCTGGCGATTTCCATCCCGAAAAGCGGGCGTGGATGTCGCGTGGATCGCATCGACCGGGACACGTTTGAATCCGAAGGGCGCGCGATTCCAGCAGCGAAAGATCGCCCGGCGCTGGAATTCGTGGGCGCGGGCAAGCCGCTGAACGACGTGGAAGTGAAGATCGCTGCACGCGACGGACGCGATGCGGGCGAACGCGAAGAAGGCTCGTTATGGTTCCGCGGACCTGGCGCCATGCGCGGATATTACCGGAATGCCGAGGCCACGCGCCAAGTGATGCGTGGCGAAGGCTGGATCGATTCAGGCGATTTGGCATATCTCGCCGACGGCGAGCTCTTCATCACCGGCCGCTTGAAGGATGTGATCATCAAGGGCGGACGCAAACTTTACCCGCATGAGATTGAGGATGCCTCCGGGCGAGTCTCCGGTGTGCGCACTGGTTGCGTCGTCGCATTTGGAGCGCCCGACGCTCGCAGCGGGACCGAGCGCTTGGTGGTAGCGGCCGAGGTACGACGCGAGGCACGGCGCGGTGAAGCCGCCGCCGCACAGCGCATCGTGGCGGAAATCACGCAGGCGGTAAACGAGGCCATGGGCGTCCCGCCGGATCTGGTCGAACTGCTTCCGCCACAATCGATCCCCAAGACATCGAGCGGAAAGCTGCGGCGCAGCGAGACGCGGCGGCTTTACCTGGAAGGGAAACTTGGCAAGAGAGTGGCTCCCGCGTGGGCGCAGGTAGCGCAACTGGCTGCGCGCAGCGCGGTGCCGCGCGGCTTTGCGGCCATCGGGCGCGTCGCCCGGCGAGCAGCAGAAAGTGCGTATGGAGTGTACGCTCTGGCGATTGTGGGAGTAATGATCGTGGCATGCTGGGCGGCGGTGATCTTCACGCGCGATCCGAAGCGCGCCGCCGCGCGGATGAAGGGAGCGTCGAAGCTAGCGCTGCGGCTCGCCGGTATTCCTGTCACTGAAGTGGGCGGCGAAATTCTGTCGCGCGCGAACGGCGCGGGCGGCTGGATTTTCGCTCCGAATCATTCGAGTTACGTGGATATTTTGGTCACCGTTGGATATCTGCCGGCAAACACGCGTTTCGTGGCCAAAGGCGAGGCTCTTGCGATGCCGTTTTTCGGGACGATGCTGCGGCGCGCCGAGCATTTTGCGTTCAACCGCAGCGATTCGCAGGCTCGTATCCGTCAGTCGGACGAAATGAATGCAGCGCTCGAAGGCGGCGATTCGGTGGTCATTTATCCGGAGGGAACGTTCACGCCGGTTACTGGCATTCGGCCGTTTCAGTTGGGCGCGTTCAAAGCCGCCGTCGATACGCATCGGCCGATTTGTCCGGTTGCCGTTCGCGGTGCGCGGCACATTTTGCGCGACAAGACGATTTTGCCGCGCCCCGGGCGGATCACGATTACCTACGGCCCGCTCGTCGAGCCCAATCGCGCGGCGGCAGACGACTGGCGGGAAATCGTTCGGCTGCGCGACGCCACGCGCGAAATCATCGCGCGCGGCGCGGATGAGCCGCTGCTATAGTCAATTCGCGCGACGTACCGCAAGTGCAAACTTGTTTCGTTTGAAGGCTATCGCTTCGATGGCGCGGATTCGCGCGCGGCGTTCGCCACGCGGAACTGCTTGCTCAGCGCCAGCCCTTGCTGTTGGTACGACGAGCCGATTGACTGGCCGTAAAGCTTGTCCGGAATGCTCGCCATTTTGTGATACATCAGGCGTCCAACCACTTGACGATCTTCCAGTAGAATGGGCACCTCATGCGCGCGCACTTCGAGGACCGCTTTCGTGCCCTTGATTTCGCCGCTAGCGCCGTAACCGAATCCGGGATCGAAAAATCCGGCGTAATGAACGCTGAACTCGCCGATCGAGGGATCGAACTGCGTCATTTCCGCGGCCCAGTTTGAAGGCACGCTGATGCGTTCGCGCGAAGCCAAAATATAAAAGTCGCCGGGGTCGAGCACCAGTCGCTTCGAAGCCGGCGCTGGGATGGCGTCCCAGAAGAGAGCCGCATCGTGTGCGCCCGCTTTGCTCAAGTCCACCGCCGGACAGTTCCGTTTGGCCTTGTACGCCACCACGCTCGATTTGCCGCTTCCCTGCAGGTCGATGGACATGCGCAGGCCGCCGCTCAGCACCGCTTTGGCGGGCGCGTCGTCGTTTTCGAAATAGACCAGGCCCTCCGTCAGTTCGAATCGCTCAAGAGCATTGTCGGTGGCCGCTGGCGGATTTCCGCGTACGAAGCGGAGCTGCGTCAATTTCGCTCCCGCGCTCAGGATGATCGGAAACGTGCGCGAAACTACTTCCACGTACAGCCCGCCCTTGTAACCCTTCGGCACCTGCTCGAATTGGTAGTCGTGCTGTTCAAAATCGATGCCGCCTTCGGTCACCAGACGGGTGAAAATATCCAGGCGCCCGGTGGTGCTTTTGGGATTCGCCGCGCCGCTCACGTCAAACGGCAGCGCCAGATTTTCCACCACGGGAATCACGAATACAGCCCCGCGCTCCAGCAACGCCGGCCTCGTCAAATCAATTTCCGCGAGTTTCAGTTCGTCAATTTTCGATTTGATGGTGGAGGTTCGACTGGGAAGGAAGCTGGCCTGTACGCGATAGGCAACGTTTCCGAGGCGCAAATCGATCGACGCCGGCTGGATCTGCGAATCGTCGATCGGCAGCGTCGGCAGAATCTTGCGGTTCGCGATCAGCTCGCGAATTTCCTGCGAAGGCAAAATGCCCGTTCTGTGCGGTTCCGATCGCACCCCGTCCGGAAACAGTCCCGGCGCGGCGGTTTCTTTCGTTGTTCCCATCGCTCGATTATGCCTTGTGTGCGCTGAAATGTCGCTGTGTCCCCACGCGGCATCTGCAACTCGGAGTGGCTTCTACTCAGGTTACTTCTGAATCTTTTCCACCGCATTCAGCTGTGCGGCCCAAGGGTCGGTCTCGCCCTTCGGCCCCTCCGAGGTGAAATTCATCAGCTCGTCGCCCTTTTTCGTGAACCGCGGCCAGTGCGGCAGGCCGGGACCGTTCGGATCGCCCGTTTTGGCGAAGTTCGCCCAATAGGAATTCATCTGCGCGGCGATTTTCAAATCCTCGGAGGTCAAGCCCTTGCCGAGATTCCCCCAGGTGGACACGCGAATGGTGTCGAACGCATACGGTATCTCGGAGGAATGGAACGCGCCGGAAAACTTTTGGCGCAGCGGAGTGGCGACGTACGAGAAACGATACTCATACGCAGGCTGCCCGCAAGCGGCCACGCGCTGCGCCACAAAACGCGCCGGTTCGATCATCGTCTGCACTCTTCCCACCTGCTGTGCCACTTCGGAAACGCTCTCGGACCCGTTCGGATCGAACGCGCGCCGCGCCTCGGCCGCGTCGGCGCCGAAAGGAGCAAAGATCGCGTCCATGGTCTTGGCGGAGTTGAAGCCAAGATCGGCGCTGTTGGCGCCCACCACCACCGCGACCGGGTGTTGTGAGCAGCTCTTATACGCTTCCTCCGTTGACCCCGGAATGATCGTTCCGTCGAGAATCGGACCCGAATATGTCTCCGCCTGCCGAGCCATGCTGGCCATGTTAATGCCATTGACGATTTTTTCCGCCGGCAATGCGCGCAGTTCGGCCAGTGCTTTCGCTCCTGTGCCGTCGATGTCCATACTCCGCGCAAAATTCGCCCCCATTTGCGCAGCCGAAGCACGCCCATTCGGCCCGGGGTGATCCAGCGCCACCGCACTCATTACACCATCGCGACCGCCCCCGGATTCCACCATCGCGCGGACGAAAAGCCCCTTTGCTGGTGGCGAGGTCACCAGGACGTTCACCGAATCACCGCCCGCCGATTCACCGAAAATCGTCACCTGTTTCGGATTGCCGCCGAACGCGCCGATATTGCGCCGCACCCATTTCAACGCCGCGATCTGATCCATGAAGGCATAGTTTCCCACCTCGCCGCCCTCTTTCAGGAGGGCGGGAAAAGCGAAAAAGCCGAAGCGCGCCAGCCGGTAATTGAAGCTGACGAAAACCACTCCCTTTTCCGCGAAATGCGAGCCGTCGTAAGGAGCCGGCGAGCTGCCGCCATTCACGAAGCCGCCGCCGTAAATCCAGAACATCACGGGCAGAGGCTTCGCGCCG
This sequence comes from Candidatus Acidiferrales bacterium, assembly GCA_050746725.1. Lineage (GTDB taxonomy): Bacteria > Acidobacteriota > Terriglobia > Acidiferrales > UBA7541 > Palsa-295. The sequence goes on from JBOGMX010000058.1 coordinate 165,599, forward strand.
CGGTTTCGCGGCGCCCACACGTTGATGTAGAGGCAATCCTCGCTAGGCTGCGTGCGCAGCGGCGCGGCATCATTCGGAAATGGCCGCTGCATGCAGTCGTGGCCGTAGTCTGTGGCCGCGCGCACGCCATGCCACGGAGTCACCGGCTGCGGTGGTCGCCAGCGTAGCTTTCCGACCGGCGGCGCAGCATACGGAATGCCCTTGAAAATCGCAAGCTGGCCCGAAATCACCCCGCGCACGCGCCCCGAGTCGATTTTCACAACGGGCCCCGTCGCGTCCGCGGCGTTGCCCGATTTTGCAGCAGTCGCCCTGACGCCAACCAGCGACAGAGAAAGCACAATCGCAACCAGGAAACGTGAAATTCGCATGTGAGCCTCGAATATCCAGCCGCAGCCTATAATCTTCGCAAGCCAAAAGCAACGCCGCTCGCCGCTCCTGCCTAGTTGTCCAGCCGGAAAGTATTCGAAAATGGCCCGAGAAGTTGCGCCCGAAGTTCCATTCGTTGTTCGATGGTTAGCTCAGCCTGGACAATAACGGATTTGATCGTCTTGGTGCCAAGAGGCCAATTGCTGTACCGGGAACGCACCGCGTTGAGCCACACCAAGCTCGGTCGCACAGAGCGAACATCCACATCTTTTATCGCCTCCCGTGTCGCCTCAATCGCACCGCTGCAGCCAGCTCGAGCGTACGTAAATCTGCGGGGAAGCTTGCGCGGTGTGATAGCGTGGAAGTAGCGGTATGTGGCTAAAAACGGAAGCTCGCAGCAAATGTTGGCCGCCAGCATCAGGCGGCCATGACCAGCGTGGAGTTGCGCCTTTATGCGCCTCAGCGCTAGCCTACCTACGCCCACGTGCTGGTCATTCCCCGAAAGGCCTTCAGGAATTACGCGTCATGAATTTCCGGTTTCGACCACGGACGGAACTCCGGTGCTTGGCACGCGCGGTGCCGGACCGCGAGTCACCTGTCAATTCGCCCGCCGTACGCCCACATATCGTCAATTCCAGCTCGCAAGTGCTCACACAAGGGCGGAACAGTCAATCAACCTCAACCGCAGCTAAGTTGTTGAAAATAAAAGATCGGGCATCGCTAGGGGCGGAACGCCCCGTCACATATATACAGCCGAAAATTCACTGCTGCCGAAATTCGCGGCGCGCCGCGGAAGCCGCCCGATGAGCGTTACGCAAGCCGAAAAGGCCCGAAAATTCCGCGAGCTGCACCGGCTCCCACCGGAACGCACCGCACAGATTGCTCCCGCGCCGCCCGGTGCATTCATTATCGCCAACCCGTGGGATCCTGGAAGCGCGCGCATTCTTGCTGGACTCGGCTTCGAAGCGCTCACCACCACCAGTTCCGGATTCGCCATGTCGCTCGGCCGCGTGGATGGGTCAATTACGCGTGACGAAGCTCTGGCGCACGCCCGCTCCATCGTCGCGGTAACCGATCTTCCCCTTTCCGCTGATCTCGAAAATGGCTTTGGCGATGATCCCAAAACCGTTGCAGAGACGATTCGACTGGCGGCACAGGCCGGGCTCGTGGGCGGCTCGGTGGAGGATTTTACCGGCGACCCGCAGCATCCGATCTACGACTTTGAATTTGCGGTCGAACGTGTGTCGGCCGCCGCCGAAGCTGTCCGCAGCCTGCCGTTTCCGTTCACGTTCATGGCGCGCTCGGAAAATTTCCTGCACGGCCGCCCAGACCTGGAGGACACGATTCGCCGCCTCCGCGCGTTCGCTGAAGCGGGCGCCGACGTGCTTTTCGCGCCGGGCCTGCCGAATCTCGATGCGATCCGTGCCGTCTGTGCCGCGGTCGCTCCACATCCAGTAAACGTCCTCGCCGGCATAAAGGGTCTCGCGTTTCCGGTCGCCGAGCTTGCGGCGGCGGGCGTCCGCCGCATCAGTATCGGCGGATCGCTCGCGCGCTTTGCGTACGGCTCGTTTCTCGCGGCCGCTCGCGAGGTGCTACAGACCGGCACTTTCGCGTACGTCGATCGCTTGATGCCGCGAAAAGACATGGATTCCTTTATGATGGATAAGAAACCCGCGGGGATGGAATAGCAAATATGTTTGAAACACTTACCGACAAACTGCAGCGCGCATTCAAAAATCTGCGCGGCCAGGGAAAGCTCAGCGAAGAGCATCTCGATGCTGGCCTCGCCGAGATCCGCGAAGCGCTGCTCGATGGCGACGTCAACTTGCAAGTGGTCGACGAATTCATCGCCCACGTCCGCGAAAAGACGATGGGCTCCGAAGTGCTGCTGCAACTTTCGCCCGAGCAGCAGATCGTCAAGATCGTTCGCGATGAGCTTGCGGAATTGCTGGGACGCGAAGCGCGTCCGCAATTCGCATCGCGTCCGCCATCGGTGTGGCTCATCGTCGGCTTGCAAGGTTCCGGCAAAACCACCAGCACCGGCAAGCTCGGCAAATGGCTAGCCGAGCACGGCCATCGTCCGATCGTCGTCTCCACGGACGTCTACCGTCCCGCCGCCCGCGAACAGCTCGCGCAAGTTGCCAAAGCCACCGGCACGCCCTGTTGGCCAGGCACGGGAAGCGACAAGCCGCTCGATATCGTGCGCGGCGCGGTGCGCGAAGCCAAACTTTCCGCTTGCGATGTAATCATGGTCGATACCGCCGGCCGCTTGCACATCGACGACGAATTGATGAACGAGCTTTCGATGCTCAAGCGCGAGCTGAACCCGGCCGAAATTCTGTTCGTGGCGGACGCGATGATCGGCCAGGACGCCGTTCGCTCGGCCGGCGAATTTCACAAGCGCCTCGGCGTCACTGGCGTGATCCTCACCAAGATGGATGGCGACGCGCGCGGCGGCGCGGCTCTTTCGATCCGCAAAGTCACCGGAGCGCCGGTAAAATTCGTCGGCGTCGGGGAAAAATACGACGCGCTAGAGCCCTTTCAGCCGGACCGCATCGTCGGCCGCATTCTCGGCATGGGCGACGTGCTCGGGCTGATCGAGCGCGCGCAAAAAAATGTCGACGAGAAAAAAGCGCGCGAGCTGGAGCGCAAACTCCGCCAGAACGATTTCACCCTCGGTGATTTTCGCGATCAGTTGCAGCAAATTCGCAAAATGGGTTCCATCGAGCAGTTAATGGGCATGCTGCCGAAGGTTGGTCCGTTCGCGAAAATTCCCAAGGACGCGCACATCGATGAAAAGCAGTTTCGTACCACCGAAGCGATCATTAATTCCATGACCGCCGCTGAGCGCGACGACGATGGTCTGATCAATGGCAAGCGCCGGAATCGGATCGCGATGGGCAGCGGCACGTCCGTGCAGGAAGTGAATCAAGTGCTCAAGCAGTACGCCGATATGCGCCGCATGATGAAGCAATACGGCAGCATGGCCAAAATGAAGATGCGCGGCCTCGGCAAGTTCGCTGGGATGAAGTAAGTACACGACGAGGCTCGTCATCCTAAGGGAGCTTCGCGACCGAAGGATCTCTCTTCGATGCTAGCTGGATAGAGAAACCTTAATGCCGATCGTAATGAACAACGTGCTTGGCCAGATCCGCATGACGGCGGCCAGCGGTGGCGACCGCGCCATCCGCGCCAAGCGCCTGGCAGAGATGATCCGCAAACTTGGCGAGTATCGCTGGGTCGGCGTTTACGATGTGGACGAGCAGGGCGTCTCGATCATTGGATGGAGCGGCCCCAGCGCGCCCGAGCACTCCACGTTTCCGATTACCGACGGCCTCACCGGCGCGGCCATTCGCGAGAAAAAAGCGGTGACCGTCGGAGACGTGCGCAACGATCCGCGCTACGTCACGCTTTTTGGCGATACCCTTTCGGAGATCATCGTCCCAGTTCTTGCGCCTGGCGGCAGCCGAGTGATGGGCACGGTGGACGTGGAAAGCGAACGCGCCGACGCCTTCACGCCTGCGGATCAGAAAATGATCGAGCAATGCGCGGGAGCCGCTCTTCCTCTATGGCTGATTCGCTGAAATAGCGCGACGCGATCACTCGATTTTGCCCGGCCGCTCGTTCCAGGCTACGTCCCAGTAACGCCCGAATTTCCGTCCGACCTCGGTGAAAATGCCGACGCGCTTAAATCCGAACCGCTCGTGCAGCGCAGCGCTCGACGGATTCGGCAGCGTGTAGCCGGCCACGTAGCGGTGAATGTCCTCGTCGCGCAGCGTTTCAAAGAGCGCGGCGTAAAGACGCGAGCCAATTCCTTTGCCGACGGCATCGTTCGCGCAATAGATCGATGTCTCGACCGTTGTTTCGTACGCAGCTTTGGGGCGAAAGCGCATGGTGCACGCGTAGCCGAGCACCAGCCTATCCTCTTCGGCCACGAGAAGCCGGTGGCGGCCCGCAGCCGAGAATTGGTTAAACCAAACTTCGCGTTTTTCGACCGTGTAGGGCTCCATGTCGAACGTCACGGGAGTATTGATGACGTAATGGTTGTGTATCTCCGTCAGGCGCGGCACATCCGCGCGCGCAGCCGGTCGGATGGAAATGGAAGGCACGCTCGGCTCCCCCGCGGCATAATAGCCTGATTCCGCGAGAAATAGCGATTGGTGCAATCCGCGCCCGTCCGCTATAATGAGTGCTGGAATATGTACCGATGGAAGTAACTAGGAGGAGTCTCGAAGTGTTAACAATTCGCCTTGCACGGATCGGCAAGAAGAAGCGCCCGTTTTACCGCGTGGTGGTCACGGAAAAGACGCGGCCGCGCAATGGCCGTTTTGTCGAGATTGTCGGAACCTACGATCCGTTGAAAAAGCCCGCCGCCATCCAGCTCGACAATGCTCGCGTCGATTACTGGATTGGCAAAGGCGCCCAGCCCAGCGATACCGTCCGAAGCTTCCTGCGCAACCGTAAACCAGCTTGAGGCGTCCTACCTCGTAGCTAGCTCATG
>JBOGMX010000059.1:0-62280 GCA_050746725.1 Candidatus Acidiferrales bacterium
GGCCGGCCCGCTTCGGCAGACGGGTTTGGCAGATCGAATCTCGCATTGAAATGAAGGTGGCTTCCGAAGCCGGGCTGGCTATCGGACCAGATTCTCCCGCCCATACTTTCGACTAGCCGGGAAGCGATTGCCAGTCCAAGCCGTGCACCGTCGAAGGGCGAATCCGGGGCGTTGGAGGCCAAACCGGCGCATTGCGCGGCCTCCCGAAAAACGGGGAAGTTTTCGGCCGGTGTGTGGATGCTGAAGTGCAGCACCGCTTCTTCTCCCGTTTCCATTTCTGTTTCCACGGAGATCGCGATTTCTCCCGGCGCCGTGTATTCCATCGTGATCTGAAGCAGGTTGACGATTACTTGGCGGAGCCGCGTGGGATCGCCGCAAACCGCATCCGGAACGCCGGGCAATAGCTCCGATGAGAACTGGATGCCCTTGTCTCGGACAGTAGGAGTCAGCGAGCGAAGGATGGATTCGATCGCGGCGGCAAGATTGAAATCGATGTGCTCGAAAGCAAGGGTGCCGGCCTCCATTTTGGCGAAATCGAGGATGTCGTTGAAAAGCGAAAGGAGAGAGCGAGCGGAGGACTTGACGGTCATCAAGTACTCGCGCTGTTCGGGCGTCAGACCGGTATCGAGAGCCAAATCGGTCATGCCGATCACGCCGTTTATTGGCGTACGAATTTCGTGGCTCATGCTGGCTAGGAACTCGGCTTTCGTGCGGCAGGCCAGTTCCGCTTTTTCGCGCCCTAGGCTGAGTTCGGCTTCGGCGCGTTTGCGGTCGGTAATGTCGATCGCCACCATTCCAACCAGAATTTGCCCCTCGGACCCTGTGAGCGGAAATCGAAGTGAGAGCCAGTAGTGCTCGGCTCCGTCTGGAGTGGGAATCATCTCCTCGAATTCCATCGGCCGAAGGACCCGCAACACTTCAATTTCGTGGCTGCGGATGTGAGCCAGTATGTCGGGCGAAAGCCAAGTAGGCTCCAGAGGCTTTTCGAGATGATCGAGGCTGAGCTTGAATGTTTTCGCCATCGGCTCGTTGAAGTAAATATAACGGCCGTATTCGTCCTTGATCGCGGCGATGGCGGGAATGTTGTTCATGAAAACGCGATGGCGGGCTTCGATTTCGTCGCGTTGCTTCTGCGAACGCTGCACCGCATCGATCATGTGGTGCACCGCGTTTCCGAGCATGGCCAACTCGTCCCGGCCAGAACGAACGCTCAGATTGTTGCGGTCAATGCCGACGGCAATACCTTCGACGCTGGCGTTCAGATCCGCCAAGCGTGACGAAACCGATCTTTCCAGCAGCAGCTGAACGATGCCGCCAATGCCGATCCCAGCGAAAAGCAGGCCCGCGGCAAAGTCCAGCCGGATAGCTTCCGTTTCTCCGGTGGCAAATCGGCTAAGGAGCAGCAAGCGAGACGAAATATAGAAAACGCCGACGAACGCCACGAGCGTGACCGTCCGAATCAATACAGTTTTACGCCACACCGGTAAGTATCCGCCTCTCCTGTAGAGTGGTCGCATCCGCAGCTCTTGGGCAGCCCCCAAAGAAGTGCCGTTGCGGTGCGCCGCCGCGAAAGCGCATGCCTTTTTCCAATAGGCAAAGCGAGGGCCTAGCCATTAGAGGTAATCGGCGTTTACAGCAAGAAATTGCGTGAAAAATGGCAACTGTGCCACGCGGTGGCCGCGAAGAGGTCCCAATACGGGACATGCGTACCGAAATGGAGGCCCTGTCTGAAGTCGTGCGCTGATGTTAATGTGTCTTGCAGGATGAAGTGGTTCGGAGGAGGCGCGAGGAATGCCGGGAAAGCCGTTCGAAGGGCAGGTAGCGCTGGTCACAGGTGCCGCGAAACGAATTGGACGGAGCGTCGCTCTACGCCTGTCCGCGGAAGGCGCCGCTGCGATCGTAAATTACGCTACGTCGAAAAGTGAGGCGGAAGCCGTCGTCTCGGAAATCACCGCTGCCGGGGGGCGTTCTATCGCTGTCCAGGCGGACGTAACGCAGCGCGCCGAAGTGCGCAGGCTGATCTCTACGGCGGAGCGCGAATTTGGGCGCATCGATATTCTGGTGAACAACGTAGGCGTGTTTTTTTCCGCGAAATTTGCGGAATTGACGGAAGAGCAGTGGGACCGCGTGATGAACACCAACCTCAAGTCGCAATATCTCTGCTCTCAGGAAGTCGCGCCGATCATGAAGCGGCAGGGCCGCGGGCGGATCATCAATTTGTCGTCGCTTGGCGGTTTGCTGGCGTGGCCGAGCTACACGCATTACTGTGTTTCAAAGGCTGGAACAATCATGTTGACGCGATGCTTGGCGCGCGCGCTCGCGCCGGAGGTTTTGGTCAATAGTGTCGCACCGGGTACGATCCAGTTTCCTGACGAGCTTCCAGACGAAGAGTACATTCGGCGCGTCCCGCTTCACCGTACCGGAACTGGCGACGACATCGCCGACGCCGTCGCCTATCTCGCGGCGTCCGACTTCGTCACCGGTCAAACCATCGTTGTGGATGGTGGGCGCACGTTGGTTTAGTAAGGCCGCTGCTCAATCCAGTCCCGCCAAAATTCCTCTTGCAAATTGGGATTTCTCGACTAGTCTAGGCCGCGAAAGGTAGGGCCTGTGGCGAATTCTGCTGCAACTGGCGGCTTGGTATCGCTACGCGGGACCGAGCGACCACGAACCGAACGGCACGACGCTTGGTGGATCGAAAATCTGCCTTTCGTCATCGTGATGACCATCTTCGCCGCGTACACCACGTGGCGAGCCTTCGCGGGTGATTACTACTGGAGCGATCCGTACCTTTCCCCCTTTTACTCTCCTTTGATCGATCCTGAGCATCACATCTGGCCGTGGTCGCCGGCAATCTTGATCCTGTGGGGTCCTCTTGGTTTCCGAATGACATGTTATTACTACCGCAAGGCGTACTACCGCGGCTTTTTTGCCGACCCTCAGGCCTGCGCCGTGAGTGAAAAGGGTAAGAAGAACTACTGTGGCGAGACAGCTTTTCCGTTCATCTTGCAGAACGTTCACCGGTATTTCTTCGTTGTCGCGGTCGTGTTTATCGGATTCCTTTGGTACGACGCGATTCGTGCGTTCTTTTTTCCAAACGGCATTGGCCTTGGCGTCGGCACGGTGATTATGCTGGCGAACATCATTTTGCTCACGGCCTACACGTTCTCGTGCCATTCGTTCCGGCACCTCATCGGCGGCAAGCTCGACTGCTTTTCTTGTACCGCGTCCGCGCGGTCGCGGCATTCGGCCTGGAGCGGAGTCACACGCTTTAACGAGCACCACATGTTTTGGGCCTGGGTGAGCATGATCTCGGTGGGACTCACGGACCTCTATATCCGTCTCGTCGCTTCGGGAGTAATTAAGGACATCCGACTTCTGTGACCGCCAAATACGAAAGTCACGAATACGACGTGCTGATCATAGGCGCGGGCGGTGCGGGGTTGCGCGCAGCCATTGAGGCCCTGGCGCACGGCGCGCGCGTAGGGGTGGTCTGCAAGTCCTTGCTCGGCAAGGCCCACACAGTGATGGCCGAGGGCGGATTGGCCGCAGCCATGGCCAACGTCGATCATTCGGACGATTGGCGCACCCATTTTCGGGATACCATGCGCGGCGGAAAGCTGCTCAACAACTGGCGCATGGCTCAGCTGCACGCCCAGGAAGCGCCGGACCGCGTTCGCGAACTCGAGCAGTGGGGTGCGCTTTTCGACCGCACGGAGAGCGGCGACATACTGCAGCGCGCCTTCGGCGGGCACACGTACAAGCGGCTTTGCCACGTGGGCGATCGCACCGGTCTGGAAATGATCCGCACGCTCCAAGATCGCGGCGTTCAGTTGGGTTTCGACGTCTTCATGGAGTGCACGATCACGCGTCTGCTGAAGGACGGCGATCGTGTTTTCGGCGCATTTGGCTACTGGCGGGAATCGGGCCGCTTCGTCACCTTCCAGGCGAAATCGATCGTGATTTCCACGGGCGGAATCGGGAAGTGTTGGAAGATCACATCGAATTCTTGGGAATGCACGGGCGACGGCATGGCCTTGGCCTATCGAGCTGGCGCGGAGCTGCTGGACATGGAATTCGTCCAGTTTCACCCAACCGGGATGGTTTGGCCGCCGGGAGTGCAGGGGATTTTGGTCACGGAAGCCGTTCGCGGCGAAGGCGGCATCCTGCGAAATCAGAATGGCGAGCGCTTCATGGAGAAGTACGATCCGAAACGCATGGAGCTGTCCACTCGCGATATCGTGGCGCGTTCGATTTATACGGAGGTCCGCGAAGGGCGCGGCAGTCCGCATGGCGGGGCGTTTCTGGACATTTCGCAGAAGCCCGCGGAGTACGTGAAACGCAAGCTGCCCAGCATGTATCACCAATTTAAGGAACTGGCTGACGTCGATATCACCAAAGGACCCATGGAAGTGGGGCCGACCTGCCATTACGTGATGGGCGGAATTCGCGTGGAGGCTGAAACCGGGCAATCGTCGGTTGCCGGACTGTTTGCGGCGGGAGAAGCGGCGGCCGGATTGCACGGAGCCAACCGGCTGGGAGGAAATTCCCTGTCCGATCTTTTGGTTTTTGGCCGCCGCGCCGGCCTCGCGGCCGCCGAACATGCCAACAAGATTTCGACGCCGCCACTCGATCAGGCGCAGATCGATGCAGCCGAGCGCGAAATCCTGGAGCCATTCGAGCGCGCGGAAGGCGAAAGCCCCTATCAGATTCATCACGATTTGCAGGAAACCATGCAGCGCCTGGTCGGCATCTTTCGAAACGAAGAAGATCTGAAAATGGCGCTGGTGGAACTGGAGAAGCTCAACGAGCGGGCGCACCGTATGCGCGTCGAGGGTTCGCGGCTCTACAATCCGGGCTGGCATCTGTCGCAGGACGTGCGCAACATGCTGACCGTCTCGGAAGCGTGCACGCGCGCTGCGCTGGCGCGCAAGGAAAGCCGAGGCGCGCATAGCCGCCTGGATTTTCCGAAGACCGACGACGCGTGGGGCCAGAAAAATCACGTTATCATGAATCAGCGCGGAGAGATGACGTTGTTCGAAGTGCCCAAACCAGAAATGCCGGAAGAGTTGAAGCAGGTGCTTGCGGAAGGATAGCGGCGAGTAGCGGCTTCACTGCATCGAAGTGTGCAAGCCGCGTAGCTCTAAAACGGAGGCGTCAAGAGTGGCCGAAGCGACGATGCGAATCTTCCGAGGCGACCGCGAGGGCGGCAACCACGTGGATTATCAGGTACCGATGGTGCCGGGCATGGTTGTGTTGGACGCGGTTCACGCGGTGCAGGCACAACAGGCGCCCGATTTGGCGGTGCGTTGGAACTGCAAGGCAGGCAAATGCGGGTCGTGCTCGGCGGAAGTGAACGGCAGGCCCCGGCTGATGTGCAAGACGCGCATGGACGATCTGCCGCTCGATCGGCCGGTCATCGTCAGCCCGCTGAAAACATTTCCTTTGATCAAGGACCTGGCGACGGATGTTTCCTGGAATTACCGGGTGAACAAAAAGATTCCGCCGTTCCAGCCGCGGCCCGGCGTGGAATGGAAGATGTACCAGCGGGACGTGGATCGCGTGCAGGAATTTCGCAAATGCATCGAATGTTTTCTCTGCCAGAACGTTTGCCACGTGCTTCGCGACCACGACAAGAAGCAGGATTTTGGCGGGCCGCGCTTTTTCGTGCGCACGGCGGCGCTGGAAATGCACCCGCTCGACGGAGCGGATCGCACTCCGCTGCTGAAGAAATCGCTGGGCATCGGCTTCTGCAACATAACGAAATGTTGCACGGAGGTTTGCCCCGAAGAGATTCGCATTACCGACAACGCGATTATTCCATTGAAAGAACGCGTCGTCGATGAGTTTTACGATCCTCTCACGAAGCTGTGGAGAAAGATCTTCGGCACGAACAAGGTTCGAGTGGAACAAAGAGATACCGATGGACTACAAGCTTAAGTCGATTTCCAGGGCAGGAATCCCGGAGGCGGCTTCGAAAGCCGAGCTATATCGCTTCCTGAACGATCCCGAGGAGTCGGAATCGATCTGCCGCGACATTCTGGCGCTCGACCCGGAAAATCAACGGGCCCTGCGTTTGCTCGGGCTAGCCATTTCCGACCAGTTTCTGGGAATCGGCACCGATCGCTATCGTGAAGCCAAAGAGGCATTTGAAAGGCTCTCGGACCCCTACGAGCGCTTGTATCACACCGGATTGCTATTCGAACGCCGCGCCAAGGCCCAGATTCAGGCCGGTCAGCCTCCGCACACGTTGCTGCCTCTTCTCGAACAAGCCATGGCCCGTTATGCCGAAGCGGAGACCATCCAGCCCCCGGGGAACGACGACGCGATTTTGCGCTGGAATCGCTGCGTGCGTTTGCTGGAAATTTTGAAGAGCCGTTTGGAGGAGGGTTTAGTGTCGTTTGATGTAGACGACGCGCCCCCGATTTAGCGGCAGCGCCGCTCCGAGCTTATTTCGGCGGAATTCTACTCCTCGTGTGTGACGGCGAAACCTTACCGTTCAGAGTGCCGCTCACTAGCCGTTCGATCAAGCCGCGATCCGCCGCCAGGAATTCGAGTTCGCCCAACGTTTCGGGGGCGCGCCATTCAAGCCTTTCAAATACGCGATTTTCGATCTTTTGGGCCGCCACTTTCGCGGTGAAAAAGACCACTTCCACCGCTTCCGGCATTTCCGGGTAGTGATGCCGCGCGCGGTAAACTTCCGCTCCCACCTCCGCTGAGACGTTCAGTTCCTCCCGCAGCTCGCGCGCAAGAGCCGCCTCCAGGGATTCGTGCGGCTTTACTTTACCGCCTGGAAATTCCCATAGCAGCTCGAACGCCCCACCGCGCCGGCGCTGGCATGCCAACAGCTTTCCGTCTCGTTCGATCAATGCCGCTACGACAAGCATGCCTGAAAACCCAATTGCGTTCCGCCCTCCGAAGTGTTTACAAACAAAAACGCGCCGGAGAGCGGTTGCACTCTCCGGCGCGCCAATGCTGAAACAAACGAACTACTGAGAGGCCGATTCAACCCTGCGAAGCGCTGGCCGAGGCTGCTGCCAGATGATACGGGCATCGGGAGCGCTGTTGGGGTAGAACTGCGTCGACTTCTTGCCCGAGGGCAATAGGATGATATCGACGCGCCGGTTGTAAGCCAGCCAATCCGCACGTCCACGGCGAGCCATGTACTTTGGCTGTGACGCGGGGTTGCTGGATTCCAATTGCTTGACCTCGCTGCGGGGCAGCGGACGCTGCTTCCCGTATGCCGCTGTTTCGATCTTGTCGCCGGATATTCCCTGGTCCACCAGGAACTGCTTCACCCGTTCGACGCGGCGTTCGCTGAGGTCCTGGTTATACCGCACCGAACCGCGGACATCCGCATACGCTTCGATCGAGAGCTTGGCGTCCGGATCGTATTCGAGATACTTCTTGAATCCGGTCGCAAGCGTCTGCAGCTCGTCCTGCTGGCTCTTCACCAGTCCGACCTGCGGATGGCGCTTTACCGGGTAGGCCGTGGGATAGAAGATGCTTTGCAGCGTGACCTGCGGAATCGGCTCGATTTCGCCGACGATGTGGACCGGCGCAGTCTCGGTAGCCGAACCGCCGCAGACGTTCGTCGCGTTCAGCGTGTAGGTCTTGGTTTCGTCGATCGTGCGCGCCGGCTGGCCTTGAGGAACTTCGGAAGTATCGGCCGGAGTCGGCTGCTCGGTCTGGGTACCGCTGGCTGCGACAGTCTTCCCATCCACCGTAATGGAATCGGCGTTGGAAGTCTGCCAGGTCAGCGTGGTCGAATCCTGTTGGACGACCTTATCGCCGATCTTGTGGTAGTGAACTTCAGTCGGGTTGGCGCTCATGCTGGCATCAACCTTCGTGTTCACGTCCACGGTGCTGTTGCCGCTGTAAGTCCCCCCAGGGCCCTTCGCCGTGAAATCATACGTGGTAGTGGCATGCGGCGAAACCGACTTATTGCCGCTCGGTTGAACCGTGCCGACCCCACCACTGATGTTCGTGTCGACGGCGTCAGTGCTCTGCCAAGTCAAGCTCGAGGATTGCCCGCAATTGATGTTTGCCTGGGAGGCGCTGAAGCTGCCGGTGACAGGCGCCACGGCCACCTGAGCGCTGGCCATGCCGGCCTTGAACCGCGGCGCGTTCTTGATCTTTTCGCCGCGCTTCCAATTCACGGTTTTCTGCTTTCCGCTGTTCAGGTAAACCACGGTCTTTTTGTTGGCGACCACCTTTACATCACCGGACCAGATCGTCTTTCCTTTGTGCTTTACCGTCAGGTGATGGGTGCCTGGTGGGAGAAGTAGATTCTGATGCCAGATGAAATCGTTATCGAACTCGTCCACATGGCCCACGAAATAGCCAGGTGTGTCGCCGTTGGAAAGGACGGCTGCGCGTGGGTGTCCCTCAATAATGACCAGCCCGAATGGCCCAGATACGTTGCCCCCCTCTGCTTGTAGCTTCACGTCGAGCGGGGTGGATTTCCCAGCCGTAATGTTCACATCCTGTTTGGATTCCTTGTATCCGTAGTTCACCACGTCCACAGTGTGTTGGCCCGGGCTGAGTGAAATCGACTGGCTGCCATCTCTGATAGCCCTGCCGTCTACAAACACGTACGCCTGCTTCGGAGATACCTTGATCTTGAGCTTGCCATTCCCATCCTTCGCATAGCCGGCGCCGGCGGCGAGCCCGACAGCCAGCACAAAAGTGAGAACGTATCCCAATCGTCGCATCTGCATTCTCCTGAATTTATCTCTGTATTCCATGTTTGGTGGTTTGCTCTCTCTGCCTTGACAAGAGAGCAGAGGGCTAGGGAAATTAAAAAATAACCCCTAACCCTACGCCTGTCAATCAGATTCAGAAAAAAGGCGAAAGGTTGTGACAATTTTCTTCAGCGTCCGCTCAGCAGTCTTGCGTCATTTGAACCCTGTTCTATACTGCTCGAATGTTCACGGACAAGTTGCTCGACCATTTTCGCAATCCTCACAACGTGGGCGATCTTCCCGGCGCCACGGCGACGGTCGAGGTCACCAATCCAATTTGCGGCGATCTGCTCCGGCTAAGCGCCCGGGTCGAAAACGGCCGGATCGCCGAGGCGCGATTCAAAACGCAAGGTTGTACGGCGGCCATTGCCTCGAGTTCGGTTCTCACGGACATGCTGATTGGGAAATCACCCGCCGAGGCGCGCGTGATTTCACCCGACGAGATTTCCCAAGCACTCGGTGGATTGCCGCCAGCCACCTTCCACGCCGCGCAACTGTGCTCCGACGCAGTCGCCGCTTTGCTGCGCAAGATCGGGTGAGCTACTGAGGTTTCTTTCTTCCGGCTCGCCATTAGTTCGGATTTACTGGCTTTGCAGCGCGCGGCGCAGCGTTTCGGGATCGTTCAAATTCAGCGTTACGCCCTCTTCGTCGGTGGCGACTTCCACTACCTCAGCCGCGTGCGCCCAAACCACCTGCCTCGCGCCAACCTCCGGCGACGCATCCAAAATTTCGGAATAGAGCGACGCCGCAAAAATTAGCGGATGGCCGCGCTTGCCGCGATAGGTCGGCAACACTATTAACTTGCCGCTGGAATCGAACGCGTCGATCAGTTGCGCCACCAGCCGCGCGGAAACCAGCGGGTGATCCACCGGACAAAGCAGAAGCCCGGCCGTTTTTTCCGCAGGCACGCTCCGCACAGCGGCTTGAATTGACGAAAGCTGGCCCCGCTGCCATTCCGCATTGATCGCGACTTCCGCGTCGCCCAGACGCACCTTGGCGCTGATCTCCTCGGCGTGCGCGCCCAGCACGATTCGCTTCACGCCCACGCGCGGATGGGCCGTTACTTCCAGCAGGTATTCGGCGAAGTTTTTCCCTCGATAGGGAAGCAGAGCCTTCGGTGAGCCCATCCGGCGCGATTCGCCGGCCGCCAGAATTGCCGCAGCCAGGGGTAGCCGCGCCTCGATTCGGGCCTCATTCATGCGGGAGTTTAGGATTCCGGGACGGTTACGGCGCGAGCGCGCTTTACCGCTTTGTGCGGCACGCTTTTCGCGTTGCGCCGCGAGGCGATGAGTTCCGCCGTAATGCTTACGGCGATTTCTTCGGGCGAAAGCGCGCCGATGTCCAGCCCGACGGGCGCGTTCACGTTCTCGAATTCCTCCGTCGCGTAGCCTTCCTTTTCGAGCGCTTTGTAAACGGAGATCACCTTGCGCTTGCTTCCGATCATGCCAATGTAACGCGCCGGAGTTCGCACGGCCCAAGCCAGCACGCGCATATCGTCTTTGTGCCCGCGCGTGACGATCAGCAGATAGCTGGACGCATTCGGCTTTAACTGACGGAACGCATCTTCGTATGTCGCGTGGATTTCAGTGGCCATCGGAAATCGTTCGGCGTTTGCAAAGGCGGCGCGGTCGTCGATCACTCCTATTCCGAATCCAGCCGCTCCCGCCGAGCGCGCCACTGCCAGCGAAATGTGCCCGCCGCCGAAAATGTAAAGCATCGGCTGGGGCAGCAGCGGCTCGACGAAAATCTCCAGCGTGCCGCCGCAGATCAGGCCGATGTCGTAGCCCGCGTCGTGGTTCAAGTTGAAGACCATCTTGCGCGGCTGCTCCACCTGCATCACTTCCTTGGCCGCCGCCCAGACTTCCGCTTCCACGCATCCGCCGCCGATGGTGCCGGCCACCGAGCCGTCCTCGCGAACCAGCATGCGCGAGCTTTCATAGCTCGGAATCGACCCGTTCGTATGGACGATCGTCGCCAGCGCCCCGCGCTGGCCGGACTTGCGCATGCGCACGATTTCTTCGAATAAATCCATGATTAGAGGAAGCCTACGTCTCCTCGCCCGCGCTGTCAATTGCTTGCGTCTATTAATGGCAACGATGGAGCTACGGAGGCGCGGGTCCAGCCTAGGTTCTAGCGCTTCAACTTAAACGAAATGTCGACAGTTTGGATCGTTTCTATGGGTTTCCCATTAAGCAAAGCTGGCTTGTAGTGAAACTGACGCGCGGCCGCTATCGCCGCCGCTACCAGTAAGGATGGTCCGTCCAGAGGCGCGACGCTCCTAACGGCACCATCTGTCCCGATAACGACCCGAAGCTTGACGTCGCCCTCGACTCGCTGCTTTCTTGCCTGCTTCGGGTAGGTGGGCTGGACAGAGCCGACGAGCTGGCATGGCTCTAGTTTCGCTGCAGCTTCAGGTATTTGCGGGTGCATCTCCTCCTTAGGTTCTGCCGCAGAAGATAGGGACTGAAATGCAGCCTTTGAGCCGGCCGCTCCCGGATCGCTTTTCACTGGCTCCACTTGCTCGGCGACAATGGGGCTGCTCGGAGCGGCTGTATCGGGAGCTTCGGGACTGTTTCTGCTCGCTTCAAGCGCGGATGTCCGAGCCGAACTCTGCGCCCGCCGCGCATTGAAAAAGCGCAGTCGCGAATCAACGCCTTGGCCTTTCCCGCGTAACGCGCGATTCGCGTTCGCGGCAGAGGCTTTCGCCGTTCGCCGCAGTGCGGTTCGCGAACTCACCGAATCCGCCGAGGTGGTCCGTGCCACGCCAACTGGACCACGGCGGGTTTGCGGATTTCTCGCCGGTGATGGCGAAACAGTTGGCGCGTGTAACTGCGCATCGTGATGCCTCACAGGGAGGCTACTCTTGGTACGCGAGTGTGGCGCGCGGGCAGCCGCGCCAGGCGGCGCACTTTGCGCTAACCGAGTTGTGTTTTGCGGGAGGTCCGCCGAGGCTGCGGGCGGCGTTGCTCCGCTAACGGTTCGGCCCGAATGCGGTAGCAGATCGCCTACTCTACGTGCGATTGCCAAGAGATGTGGTCCTTCAGCTAGGGCAACACAGAGGACGAGCATGAGGCATCCGGAAAGCACGTTGCGGCTGGTGTGAGATTCCTTCTTCTCGGGTTGGCGTTGAGACGCGAGGTCCGCGTCGCGCGGGCTCAACGTTGACTGCCTAGTCTCCAACTGTGACTGCTGCCAGAGCTGAAATGCTGGCCGTTCCGCCACAGGGACCGTGAGGCGCAATCCGCCTCGCTTTCGACTTTCGTCAAGCCAAGCAATCTGGCCGGAGAGTTGAATATGCGGAAATCCTGGCGCGGAAAGCCCGAAGGACAACAGCTCATTCGTTTCGAGAGGCTCGACCGCCCGAAATCCGAGCCCATTGGCGGAAACGTCTAGAACTACGCCGACATTCCCCGACCGAAAATTCAAATAAGTAATTTGGATTGATCGGACGTTGGTCCGAAGAGCACTTCGGCGTGGTTCCGTTTTTGATTCACTCATCAACGCTTGTCCGCCGCGCATCGAAAGCCCCTTCAGCTTGCGATGTAGAGTTAGCCTGAGACGGATTGGTGCACGGAGCAATCAGGCAAAAACAGTACGCTCCACCAGCAGTAAAGCCCGCAGACATGAATCACGTGCTCGATGGCCGCTAATGTCTGGGGTGGTGGTGGTGAGGCGGACCCGGTGCAGGCGGAGTCGGCGCAGGTGGAGTCGGCGTAGGCGTTGGTGTAGGTGTGGGCGCAGGCGGAGTCGGCGTAGGCGTGGGTGTTGGTGTAGGTGTGGGCGCAGGCGGAGTCGGCGTAGGTGTTGGTGTTGGTGTAGGTGTGGGCGTAGGTGTAGGCGTGGGCGAAGGCGGCACCGATGTAGAGACCGCCGCGCCGCCGCCTCCGCCGGTAGCTGCGACCGCAGCAACTACCGCTGCGCTCCCGGCGAGCCCCAGTATGATTAGGCGCCAGTGGTGTTTGTGTCTGCGTACCTCCCGGTCCTGCAACGCAGCGGGAGAAGGTGCCTGCACCGCGATTGCATGCTCCGCAGTGGAAATGCTTGTCGACTGGCCTGTTTGCAGGACAAGTGAAGTATCCCCCTGTAAGTCGCCGATTCGTAGAATGCCAGTCATACAAGACACGAGGCTCTCTCCGTCAGTATCCAATCTGACCATCGCGGCTGCTTGCGGTGCATCCGGGGCCGCTGCCACCACATAATCGCCCACTCGCAAGGCGACTGCTGAAGCTCCAATCAGCGTATTCGTCACCGCGGTGCCTCGAAAGAGTTCAGCCACGTATCCGGTATTCCCGACGAAAACGATCTGACTTTCGGGATAAACCTTTATGGCGCCTTTCCCGGGGATCGCGAGCGTAGCTGTTCCGCCTTCATCTGTGTTGACCCTGTCGCCCACGAACACCATGGACTGCGGCGGGGCAGCGGTGCCGTTTACTTCTACCGTCCCCGTGGTAGCCAAGGTCCCAACCGCGTCGCGGTGCCCGCTTTGCTGTTGCCGGGCACTGGCCCATGCGGGAAGCGCGAGCGCCGGCAGCAGTATCGATAGGAAAATTGGACTAATTACGGAGCGGAATTTCGCGCTGATCGTTGCTCTTCCAGACAAACGACGAGTTCGGTCCATGGGCCACCTTGCGGGTAAAGGCCGCAGGTATTCGTGTCGCACATTTCGCATCCGCTTTGAAATCGGGTCTTAGCCGCACGATTGGCGCCGCTGAGTGGAAACATATCGGGTCTACACCCGGTCTGCTGTAGGCGGGCGCCCACGCTCTAGGTAAGTAATAAGTGTCGGCGTGCCGTTGCGCATTACGGCTTTCGCTGAATCGAAGCTAGACGGACCACCCGCACGCGTCACAAATACGCTTTTGGAAAGACGAGCCCTATCGAAGCGCCCGCAATATTGGCAACGGCGTTTTTGTGATTTCAACGCGCGAGTCTTCGGGAACATAAATGAAGAGCTGCACTACATGCATTTCGATCCGGTCAGGAGAGGCTTGGTCGATCACCCGAAGTTATGGGACTGAGGGAGCTGCCATTTTTCATGCCGCACGGCTTGAACTCTAGGCGTGCGTTCTTGCTGTTTCATCTGCTGTGCCCGGCCTTTCCTCCTTGGGGTGTGGGCTTCCGCTCCGGATTCGGCGGACTTAGCACGGGGCCGCCGCACCCAACCGGTACACATAGACGATATAGTAGACATGTTGCTCGATTTTCCCTTTGCTATTTCGAGGTAGCGCTGCCAATCGGCGCATTTCGCACGGAGATATCAACCCCGGCGTATCTGACGGCTTCGAAGTCGATGGTGTGCTGGCCTCCGTACCTCACTTCTAAATGCCTTGGGCTCAGCCAACTCATCTCCACCTGCATACTATCCAGCGGTCCCCCAGAAAAAGAGAAAATCAACATCGCTTTCTGTGATCCTGCAGTCCCCTTCAGGTAAACAAGCGTGGTTGCAGGACCTGGCGCCGCAAATCCCCCGTTTGTAAATGCTTCCGCCATCGCGACCATTCTCCCATCGGGGGATCGGGATTCTGTCGACCAAGTCGGAACGGCCTTGCAGCCGGAAAAGAAAAAGAGCGCGCCAAGAATTACCGGGAAAAATACCTTGAGCACTGATTTTTTTATCAGGTTCATGATTGGGTGGCCGACGCTTCGATTCGAGTTTCGGGGCGCTTTTGCGCACCCCAACTTTCGCTAAATCGAGGCTGAACCGTACCACCCGCACAACACGTTTCGCAAGGTTCGAAGTATAACGCTTCGGTGCTGCACCCTGTGAGGTATAAGGGTGCGTGCTTCGGCCTTTAGGGAAAAACCGGCAGGGAGTTCGAATCTCCTCGGCGCGCTTTTGTCTTCCAAGTTCAAGCGTGTTTCAGCAATACGGGCGCTCCCCAGCGCGTCCCGTCTTGACTTAAGGTTCTCGGTTCCTGATTTACGGTGGCGCTCGGCTCTACGACACGGCTATTCGAGAAGAGTTAGTTGAATATGATACAAGAGACTTTCCCTGGTAGATGGAGACAGCATGATTCCCATAAACGCCGTAGGCGTAGCTGGCCAGAACGTGGCAACAATGATTGATGCCAACCCCACCACATGTCCGATCTGCCATCATGCAATTATCCCCATAGATTTGGGCGTCAGCCGAATGTTGACGTCCAGCAATTCCTTGCTCGAACGTCTCTTTCAGTGCCCGAACCGGTCCTGCTTTCATCTGTTTATTGGCAGGTACAGCGATGAGGGCGGTGTCCTGCGATTGAACTCGTGTGCATCGTCCGAACAGTCCGAAGTAGAGTATTCCAAAATCGTGTCGGCGATATCGAAGGATTTCTGCAACATCGCCAATGAGGCGCACAAAGCTGAGAAGTCGGGGCTTCTACTGGTCGCGGGTCCCGGTTATAGAAAGGCTCTCGAATTTCTTATTAAGGATTATCTTCTTAAACTGTATACGGGCGCTGAAGAAAGAGAGAAAATCGAGCAGATGCAGCTTGGAAGCTGTATCGCAAACTATGTCAAGAACGACAGAATTAACCAAGCGGCGGCGCGTGCCGCCTGGTTAGGTAACGACGAAACGCACTATGTTCGGAAGTGGGAAGGCAAGGATTTGAGCGATCTAAAAAGACTAATTCAATTGACCGTTCTCTGGATTGAAATGGAACAAATGACAGATGAAGCCATTCGAGATATGCCCCAGCGGGGGAAATAGTAGCCGCCGTTGTCAGGATTAATGTGCGAGCGCATCGGAGAGTGCCACAGGTTGGATTCTTGAAGTTTGGGGTGCGGGCGGAGCCGTTGTTTTTTGGGCCGTTGTCGCGCTCGTCGATGCCTTGCTCAACTCCGAACTACTGCCCGTGCCGTGTATGGCCGACCGTGACGAGGATTCCACGCGCAATAAGGTAAAAGCCGACCTGTACTAAAACTGTACTTCTGACCAGTAGAAACCTGTACCCCCAACTCTGCTACCGTCGATTCGAAGTCATGTTTGTGGACAAACAATGCGACAATGCGCCGGCCGGACCCAAGCGGCCAACGCACCGCCATGCCCGCCCGCTCACCCTGAGACGAGTCGACGGACGCTGCTTCACCGGCTTGTCGCGAGCTAGAGCGAAGGGCGCGAGCTTTTCGCGTAATTGCTCGGGCGCATTGAAATCGCCGCTTTCCCAACAGGCCCCTGCACACCGGATTTTTAGATCGCTACACGTTCGGGTCAAACACCTCGTAAGTCATTGCAAACACAGCGCGCACGCTCTGCCAGATCACTACACTTTCATCTCGCGTCTACCTTCCGCGTTTCGCGGCTCATCAACGACGGAACACGCCGCAAGGGGCGGAACAGTCACTCGACCTCGAACGCACGTAAGTCATAGAAAAGAAATAATAGTCTACGTGCAAGGGCGGAACGTCCCGGTGCATGGAATTGCGCATCTGTTTTCCCCGCAGTTCTTGTGGCGCGAATTTGCGCCGCAAGGCACAATAAACCTCCATGCGCCGCGTAACAACAAGCGTTTCCCAGGAGGATTACCTCAAGGCGATCTGGGAGATCGTTCAGGAAGGGCAGACGCCGATCAGCGCGCGGCTCGCCGAGGATCTGGGCGTCACGCCGCCCGCCGTCACGGCTGCACTCAAGCGCATGGCACGCAGCGGATATCTCCGCGTTCTGCGCGGTGGGCGCATCGCGCTATCGCCGAAAGGAAAAGGCGCGGCTCACCATTTGGTCCTCCGCCACAGGCTTGCCGAAAAGCTTCTGACGGACGTAATTGGGCTCGAATGGTCGCGCGCGCACGAAGAAGCAGAGCGTTTGGAGCACGGAATGTCTCCCGAAATAGTGCGCCTGCTGCTGAAACGCTTTGGGCGCGAGAGCCGCTGTCCGCACGGAGTTCCGCTGTTTGGCGGCATGTCGCGTCTTCGACGGCAATTCGGCGCCGTGCGCCTCTGCGAAGCGAAGCCCGGGCGCTCCTATGAAATTTTGCGGGTGTACGAAAAGGACCCGCTCTTCCTGCAATTCCTGGAGCAGCGCCGCCTGCGTCCCGCCGCGCGCCTCCGCATCGCGAGCCAGGAATACGATCAGACGATGGCTGTGGTGGTGGCCGGCCAGGGCGCCGCGCAAATCCATCTCGGCAAGCCCGCCACCGAGCGCATCTGGGTCCGCCCGCTCCCGTGAGTTCCGCGCCGCAGCGCCTGATTCGGCGAAAGGCGCAGCGCGGGTAGCCGATGGTCAACGCGCTACGCTATTACTGGATCATTGCCAAGGGCTACCGTCTGCGCCCGTGGAAATCGCCGTACATTCAATGGCGGCTCGAGACGTTCTTCGGCGCGGAAGCCGCGCATCTGGGCCCCAGCGATTTTTTTCGGCTGCTTTGGCGTGAACGCGCGCGCATGGCGGGATTCCTTGCGTGGGTTCGGGAGCGCCGTCCCCATGGTTAGTAATGATTAAGCGCACAATTCCTGCTCAGGCGCTCTACAGGCGTCCCCCTCCTTTGCCGGAAACACTCTGGTTTCTGCGACTTGTGCGTATTGGATTTATCTCATATAACAGTTCAGTTGGGGATTGCGCGAGCCAAGCGGCTTATTCGCCCGGCAATGACTCCGGTCAAGCGAGCACGCAACAAGCATTTCGCATCCCGATGCCAGCTGAACATGAACCGTCCGACGAACTTTTTTAATCTGTATCGCCACAATTTCGTGCGCGTGGCTCTGGGAATCCCGGAGGTGCGCGTCGCCGATCCGGCATTTAACGCCGCGCAGGTGATTGCGTTGATGCGCCAGGCAGCCGAACGCGATGCGCTGCTGGTGACTTTTCCCGAACTTGGGCTTTCGGCCTATTCGTGCGAGGACCTGTTCCATCAACAAGCATTGTTGGAAGCCAGCCGCGATGCGCTGATTAAAGTCCTCGAAGCTTCCCGCGAGCTTCCCGTGGTCACGGTTGTGGGCCTGCCGGTTGCCGTCGATCATTTGCTGTTTAATTGCGCTGCCGTGGTGCATCGCGGACGCCTGCTCGGTCTCGTACCCAAGACCTATTTGCCCAACTATCGCGAGTTTTACGAGCTCCGCCAGTTCACGCCCGCCGCCCACGGGCATCGCGACGCGGTCGATTTCGCCGGTCAACGCGACGTTCCGTTCGGCAATCGCTTGCTGTTTCAAGCCGAAGACCAGCCGCTCTTCACTTTTTTCGTGGAGGTTTGCGAGGACCTCTGGGTACCGATTCCTCCGTCGTCGTACGCCGCCCTCGCCGGAGCGACGGTGCTGGTCAACATCTCGGCCTCGAACGTGACCGTCGGCAAGGAGGATTTTCGGCGCCTCCTCGTCGCCGACCAATCTGGCCGCTGCCTCTCCGCGTACATTTATTGCGCCGCAGGACCGGGCGAATCGACCACTGATCTGGCATGGGACGGTCACGGCCTGATCTACGAAAACGCCACGCGCGTTGCTGAAAGCCACCGGTTTTCGCGATCGTCGCAACTCGTTGCCGCGGACATCGATCTCGACCGGCTGGTGCAGGATCGCATGCGCCAAAATAGCTTCGGCCAGTCCGTTCGCGATTATCGCCAACAAATCTCGGAATTTCGTACCATTCGTTTTGAAGCAAATCTGTCTTTGAATCGCCGTCTCCCGCTCGACCGCGTGCTAGAGCGCTTTCCATACGTGCCCAGCGAATCCCTGCGACGCGACGAACGCTGCCGCGAAGTGTACGAAATCCAAGTGCAAGGCCTTGCCAAGCGTTTGCAGTCCTCCGGCGTGAACCGACCGATTATCGGCGTGTCCGGTGGACTGGATTCCACGCAGGCGCTGATCGTCTGCGCGCGCGCCATGGACGCGATGAAACTCCCGCGCAAGGGAATCATGGGCGTCACCATGCCTGGGTTCGCCACCAGCGACCGCACTTTGCAACAGGCCCGCCGACTGATGGATGCGATCGGCTGCGAGAGCCGCGAAATTGATATTCGCCCGAGCTGCATGCAAATGTTCAAGGACATCGACCATCCTTTTGCTTCGGGCGAATCCGAATTTGACACCACTTTCGAAAACGTGCAGGCGGGCGAGCGCACCAGCCATCTATTTCGCCTTGCCAATCAAGTCGGCGGCCTTGTCGTCGGAACCAGCGACTTGAGCGAACTCGCGCTTGGTTACTGCACCTACGGTGTGGGCGACCACATGGCGCATTACCACGTGAACGCCAGCGTTCCAAAGACGCTAATCCAATACCTGATTCGCTGGGAAGCCGAATCGGCCAAACTCGGCGCCGAAGCCGGGAAAATCCTGAAAGAAGTCCTAGAAACAGAATTCAGCCCCGAACTTGTCCCGGGCGGCGAAAACGGCCACGCGGCTCAGCTTTCCGAAGACGTGGTTGGCCCCTACGAGCTGCAGGATTTTCATCTTTACTACACGTTGCGTTTCGGCTACGCACCCACCAAGGTGGCCTTCATGGCTTGGTCGGCCTGGCACGATCGCCTGCGCGGCAACTGGCCTGATATTCCCGAAAGTAAGCGCCATCAATACTGCATTGGCGATATCAAGCGGTGGCTGGCCGTTTTTCTCGACCGATTCTTTAAATTCAGCCAGTTCAAGCGCAGCGCCTTGCCGAATGCTCCGAAAGTCGGATCGGGGGGTTCGCTTTCGCCTCGCAGCGACTACCGCGCCCCGAGTGATGCCGAAGCCGCGGCCTGGTTGCTCCAGCTCGACGAAATTCCCGACGCCGATTCGTAACTGAAATCGGAACGGCGATTTCGCCGGTCGTCCAGCTTGTCGTCCCGAATTTGAGTGCTGCCAGTCAAATAAATCCGCGCATGTGCCGCTGGCGAAATCGCCTGGAACGTGTCAAGTTGACGCGGCCCGCGCCGCCGATTAAACTTTAGAAAGGCGAAGCGTGCTCGGTGGCGTGTTGCGGCGCCAAGCGTGCGGGGTGCGAGGGAAGGCCATGACTCCGGCGGTCCTTCAACAAAAGCGACATCAGCAAATCCTGACGGATGTCGTGCGTGCGTACATCGAGACGGGTGAACCCGTCTCGTCGCGCAGCATTGCGCGGCTTCATGTGGAGCCGCTGAGCCCGGCCACCGTTCGCAACGTGATGGCGGACCTCGAGGAAGGCGGCTACTTGTATCAGCCGCATACGTCGGCGGGGCGCGTGCCAACGGCCGCCGCCTACCGGTTTTTCGTGGAGCAAGTGGCGGCACAGGCCACGGCCAGTCCGGAAGACCGGCAGTGGATTCGCCGGGAACTCGACGCGGCGCAGACTCCCGAAGCGGTCATGGAGCGTGCCAGCCACGTGCTCTCGGCCGTTTCGCGGGGCCTGGGCATTTTCATTTCGCCGCCGTTGGCGCGAACGGTCGTCGAACACGTGCGATTTCTCAGCGTGCCCGATCACCGCGTGCTGGTGGTTCTGGTTACCACCGGTGGCGTGACCCGCGATAAGTTGATTCGCCCGGAGCGGGACATTTCGCAACAAGAGCTCGACGGCGTTTCAGCGTATTTGAATCAGCATTATTCGGGTTGGACTCTCGAGGACATGCGAGCCGATCTTCAGCGCCAGCTCGAACGCGATCGCGAGCAATACGGCCGGCTGGCCGGAGCGGCGCTGATGCTCTGCGATCCGGCGGTTCTGGGAGACAATGCGGAGCGGAAAATTTACATCGAAGGCGCGGCGCAGATCGCCTCCGCCATGGAATTCACCAGCCAGGAGCAATTACGGGAACTGCTGGAAGCAATTGAGGAAAAAGACCGCTTGATCGGTCTTTTGAGCGGCTGCATCGAAGCGCCGGAACCGGTGCACGTGGAGTTCGGCGTGGACCAGATGACGAATGCGGGCAAGCACCTGGCCCTCGTCTCCGCGTCCTATTCGGCGAACGACCAGGTGCAGGGTACGCTCGGCATTCTCGCGCCGATGCGCATGCACTACGAGCGGGTAATCACCGCCGTGGCCTTCATGGCCCAATTGTTTTCGGACAACGCACAAGGGAGCTAATGTCTGTAATGTCGCACAGCGATCCAGAAAAAGAGAAAACCGCGAAAGCGAAACAGGACGGCAGCGAAGCGGCCCCCGAAGCCGCGGAGAACTTCAGCACAGCAGGCGGCGGTGGCGCGCCCGCGGCTGAAGGAAAAAATGAAGGCGCGCCCGAGCCACTTCAGAAGCTTCTTGCTGAGAAGCAAGATTTGATGAACATGCTGGTCCGCCGCCAGGCCGATTTTGAGAATTACCGCAAGCGTGTGGAAAAAGAACGCACGCAGGAACGCCAGCGGGCCACCGAATCGCTCGTCGAGCATTTGTTGCCGGTTCTGGACGCATTCGATCGCGCCCTCGCCGAATCCAGCGATTCGGCCTATCTGGAATATCGAAAAGGGTTCGAGATGATTCGCCGGCAGCTTTGGGAAACGCTTGCGAAGCAGGGGCTGGTGCGCATCGACGCCGTGGACCAGGAGTTCAATCCTCATTTCCATCATGCAATCGAACGCGTGGAGACCGCCGACCATGCCGATGGCATCGTGATCGGTGAATTGCAGCCCGGTTATTTATTTCACGGGCGCGTTCTTCGGCCCGCGATGGTTCGCGTGGCCACGGAGCCGGAATCGAAGTCCGCACGTGTGTCCAAGACTGATGAGTAAATGAAAAACGCTCGCGGCGTAACTGGAAACGAAAGGGATTGACGCGGCTGGATTGGGGCGAAGTTCCGCGCTCCGGTCTGAAGAAGGGGAGGGGAATTAGCACTCATGGCGAATGCCAACCAAATGGACTATTACGAAGTTCTTGGCGTGGAGCGCGGCGCCACTTCGGACCAGATCAAGTCCGCGTACCGGAAAGCCGCGCTGAAATGGCATCCGGACCGCAATCCCGAGAGCAAGCACGAGGCCGAGGAGAAATTTCGCCAGGCGAGTGAAGCATATACGGTCCTTTCCGACGAGCAGAAGCGCGCCGTCTACGATCGCTACGGGCACGCGGGCCTGGGTGGCCGCGGATTCGAGTCAGGCGGCTTTAATGCCTCGATCTTCGACGAGTTTCAGGACATCTTTGGCGATCTATTTGGATTTGACCAGACTTTCGGTGGCGGAGGCCGTCGTGGACGCGGCGCTCGCGCACAGCGTGGCGCCGATTTGCGCTACGACATTTCCCTGGCATTTGAAGAAGCGGCCGCGGGCGTAACCAAACAAGTGCATCTGACGCGCCACGAAGTTTGTGAAGCGTGCCAGGGTACCGGAGCAAAACCCGGAACTGGCATGTCTACCTGCCGCACGTGCGGTGGGCGCGGACAAATGTCCTATCAGCAGGGTTTTTTCTCGATTACGCGAACGTGTCCGGCGTGCCAGGGCGCCGGGCAGGTGATCCGCGAGGCGTGTGTTACGTGCCGCGGGCAGGGAAGAGTGGAGCGCGAGCGCACGCTCGAAGTGGGAATTCCGGCGGGAGTGGAATCCGGCACTCGCCTGCGCATGACCGGACAGGGCGAGCCCGGTAGCCACGGCGGTCCGCAGGGCGATTTATACGTGTTCCTGGAAGTGAAGGAGCATCCGTTTTTCGAGCGGCGCGGCGCCGATCTTTACAGCACAATCCCCATCAGTTTCCCGCAGGCCGCGCTGGGGGCCACGATCGTCATTCCCACTCTGAATGGCGAAGAGGAATTCGAGGTGCCCGAAAGCACGCAGGCGGGCCAGATTTTCCGCATTAAGGGAAAAGGCCTGGCGAATCCGCACGGCGGGCGCGGAGACATGTTCATCACGGTTCGCGTTGAGGTCCCCTCCAAGCTTACCCGCGAGCAGCGGCGGCTAATGGAAGAACTGGGGCGCAGCGTCAAGATACACAACAAGCCGGTCGAGCATTCCGCGAGCTTCTTCGATAAGGTGAAGGATATCTTCGGCTGATCCGAGCGGAATCGTTCGTCCGCCGTTTTGTTCCCCTCGGTTGTGTGATGGCTTCTCGCGTTTGTGCGACTCCAGGTTAAAATCGGGCGATGCGCCGCCGGTTTTTCGTCGAACAATTCGATACTGACTCCGCCACGCTTCGCGGCGAAACTGCGGAACATCTCGGCCGCGTCCTGCGGGCCGAGACGGGCCAGCTCTACGAACTGAGCGATGGGCGCAGCGTTTGGCTTGGGCGTGTCGAGCGCATCGCGCTCAAAAAGCGCGGCGAGAGCCGAGTTGAATTTGCGCTCGTCGAGCCAATCGCCGCGCGCGAGCCTCGTTTGCGGGTGGTGCTGTTTGTGGCGCTGGTGAAATTCGACCGATTCGAATGGTGCTTGGAAAAAGCGACGGAATTGGGCGCAAGCGAAATCGTGCCGCTTGCGGCAGCGCGCTCCGATAAGCCTTTGATTGCTGCTGCGGAAAAGAGGCGCGCGCGTTGGGAAAAAATCCTGCTCGAATCTTCGCAGCAAAGCCGTCGTCTGCGGCCGCCCGTTTTGCGCTTTGCAGTGGGAGCGGCCGGCGGTCACGTCGAGGCGAATGCCATGTTCACTCCACAATCGGCGTTTTCAGAGTGCGTTGCCGAGTGCAAAATCATTCTGTCAGAGCGGCCCGATGCGCCGGCTATGCGCGAAGTGCTGGCAGACGCGCAAAGCTCCCAAGTTCCCAGTGTAAGCCAGCAAACCGCCGCGCTCGCGATCGGCCCGGAGGGGGGCTGGACCGATGACGAGCTTGCGTCCGCCCGCACGAGCGGATTCGCCGAAACTTCGCTCGGCGAAAACATTTTGCGTACCGAAACAGCCGTGCTCGCTTCGCTGGCGATTTTGGGCTTTGCTCTCGGCTAACCTTTCGCGCAAACGGAAGTCTTAACAAGATGGAGGCCGATTTTCGATTCGCGCATTGTTGGAGGATCCCGCCCGCTCTTTCGTGCGATTGCGCGATCATGGTATAAAAGAGAATACGAGGATGCAGGATACGAACCAGATCGGCCCATCGGACACTTCCGGCAAGCCCCCTAACCCTCAATTGCGCCATGAATTGCGGAATTGGACCCGCGATCTAGCCGTGGCGCTTGGGCTGGCGATCGTGGTGATGATTTTTTTGTACCAGCCGGTGAAAGTCGAAGGGAACAGCATGAATCCGCTGCTCAGCGATCAGGAGCGGATCTTCATCAATAAATTTGTTTACCATTTTGAGCCGATCGATCGCGGCGACGTGGTGGTTTTCTGGTATCCTCTGGACCGCTCGAAGTCGTTCATCAAACGGGTGGTGGGTTTGCCCGGAGAGACGATCCAGATTCGCGCGGGCGACGTGTATATCGACGGCAAGGAACTGTCGGACCAGTACGTGCCGGCGAATTACCTCGATGGATCGAATTACGGCCCGCTGAAAATTCCATCGGACGAATATTTCGTGATGGGAGATCATCGCGACAGTTCCAATGATTCGCGCGTGTTCGGTCCTGTTCCACGTTCGCTCATCTACGGTAAGGCGGTCTTCGCGTACTGGCCGGTGGACCACATCGGCTCGCTCGCGCCGTCTTCGAGCACGGTTAACGCGGCATCGAGATGACCATTCTTGGAGGACACACTGAACGAGGCCCTCGCAGGTTGCGCGACGCTCGCGCTAGAGGACGGAAGAGTTTTTAACGGCCGCGCGGCGGGCGCTCACACGCGCCATGGCGGCGAAGTCGTTTTTAATACCAGCCTCACCGGCTATCAGGAAGTTTTTACCGATCCGAGCCATGCCGGCCAGATCGTATGCCTCACGTATTCTCATATTGGAAACGTGGGCACGAACCTGGAAGACGAGGAATCCTCAAAGCCGTTCATCGAAGCGCTGATCGTGCGCGAATTTTCGCCTCTCTCTTCGAACTGGCGCTCCACCGAATCCGCGCAAAAATATTTGGAGCAGCACGGCGTTCCCGTGATCTGGGATATCGACACGCGCGCGTTGGTGCGCCATCTGCGCAGCGCCGGAGCGTTGCGCGGAATTGTCTGCACGGACGGTACGCCCGCCGAGCAGTTGATCGCCGAGGCGCGCGCGCTGCCGTCGATGGCTGGGCAAGAACTGGCCGGCCGCGTGAGCGTAGCGAAAAGCTACGAATGGAATCGAGGCTCGATTTCCTTGGCGCCGCCGCTTGCAGTATCCGCCGCGGCTGCAGCGGCGGTGAGTGGTGCGAAAGGCAAATCGCGGATTTCGAGCGCCGCCGCGACGGCCCGCGCGCGATCGAATGGCGAGGCTGCCGCGCAGCCGCGGCATCGCGTGGTGGCCTACGATTTCGGGATTAAGCAGAATATTTTGCGCTTGCTCGTCGATCACAATTGCGAGGTTACGGTGGTTCCGGCGAAAACTTCCGCCGAGGATGTGCTGGCGCTCAAGCCCAACGGCGTATTTCTCTCCAACGGCCCCGGCGATCCCGAGCCCTGCACCTACGCCATTGAAAATATTCGTACATTGACGGGACGCGTGCCGATCTTCGGGATCTGCCTTGGGCACCAGCTCTGCGGGCTAGCGCTCGGCGGGCGCACGTTCAAGCTGAAGTTCGGCCATCACGGCTCGAATCATCCGGTGAAAAATTTACTCACGGAAAAAGTGGAAATCACGGCGCAAAATCACGGCTTCTGCGTCGATCCGGATTCGCTGCCGTCGAGCGACGTCGAGATCACGCACCTGAATTTGAACGATCATACGAATGAGGGACTGCGCCATCGGTCGCTGCCGCTATTCAGTGTGCAGTATCATCCGGAGGCTTCGCCCGGTCCCCACGACGCGCGCTACCTTTTTGACGATTTCGTCACGATGATGAAGGATTACGCACGATGATGTGCGTCGCTTGGCCGACCTTAAAGCCCGAATTAACTTGGGATGGTTTACTCACGTTTATTACGGGGATATTGGCGTTTCTGGCGGGTCTTCTGGCGTTTCTTGGCATTCGATCTCAGATTTGCCACGCAGACAGGGGTCTGCAGCTCCAGCTAGACGCGGAAAAGAGATCGCGCGAAGACGACGCGTCGAGTCAGCGACGCGCTGTCGCGACAGCTTTGTTATTTGAGCTCGACAATTTTTACAGGGGTTACGTTCGTGGCATGGCCGGTGAAATCGGGTCCCTTCCGGGTCAGGTCGATGGGAGGCACTATGTAGTGACGCCTGACCTACCTCCGTTCAGGAAGGTACCGTCCGCACCGTTCCCAGTCTACGGGGCAAATGCGGCCTCGGTCGGAAGCCTTCCGTCCGACTTGACGGCCCATGTGCTTCGGGCCTACTCGGGGGCACAATGGATACTTGACCGAGTGGCGGATTACCAACTCGCACGAGAGCAAAGCTTTGAGCATGGTAATCAGGCTCCATACTTCACATTCGCCCGAAAATCGCTCGAAGAGCTGGTCCCGATATACCACGGAGCTGAGGGGACTCTAAGCACAGCGATGAAAGAACTCTGTAATTTTGCGGGGGTCACGTTCGGGGCTCCCCTGATCGCTATTGCGGAGCTCGAACACCAACGTGGTGCAGATCAAAGGCGGAGCTCCGATCCTCCCGCTCCGCTTTCGGCGAAAGCGATATAGCAGGCGCGCCAAATGCCCAAACGCACTGACATCAAGAAAATCCTGATCATCGGCTCGGGTCCGATCGTCATCGGCCAAGCGTGCGAGTTCGATTACTCCGGCACGCAAGCCTGCAAGGCTCTTCGCGCGGAGGGCTACGAGGTCGTCCTCGTCAATTCCAATCCCGCGACGATCATGACCGATCCGGAGCTGGCCGACCGTACCTATATCGAGCCGCTCTCGAGGGAATATCTCGAAGCGATCATTGCCGCCGAGCGTCCGGACGCCGTGCTTCCCACCGTTGGAGGCCAGACCGGTCTGAATCTCGCCGTTGATCTCGCTGAAAATGGAATCCTCGAAAAGTATGGCGTGAAGCTGATCGGCGCGCAGCTCCGCGCGATCAAAGTGGCCGAAGACCGGCTGCTCTTCAAGGACGCGTGCCGCAAAATCGGTCTCGATGTGCCCGATTCGTCCGTGGTTACCAGCATTCCCGAAGCCATCGACTTCGCCGACAAAATGGGCTATCCCGTCGTGATTCGTCCATCGTTCACGCTGGGCGGCACCGGCGGCTCGATCGCTTACAACCACGAGGAATTTTCGGACGCGATTTCGCGGGCGCTGGACGCGAGTCCCGTTCACCAGGCGCTGATCGAAGAATCCGTGCTCGGCTGGAAGGAATACGAGCTGGAAGTGATGCGCGACTGCCGCGACAACTTCGTGGTCATCTGCTCGATCGAAAATTTCGATGCGATGGGCGTGCACACGGGAGACTCGATCACGGTGGCTCCGGCGCAGACGCTGACCGACAAGGAATATCAGCGCATGCGCGACGCCGCAGCCGCCATCATCCGCGAAGTGGGCGTCGAAACCGGCGGGTCGAACATTCAATTCGCCGTGGATCCCGCCACTGGACGCATGATCGTGATCGAAATGAATCCGCGCGTCTCTCGGAGTTCGGCGCTGGCTAGCAAGGCCACGGGATTCCCGATCGCGAAGATTGCCGCCAAGCTCGCCGTGGGCATGACTCTCGACGAAATTCCCAACGACATCACGCGTAAGACGCCGTCATGTTTCGAGCCGACCATCGATTACGTGGTCGCTAAAATTCCTAAATTCCAGTTTGAGAAGTTCCCCGGCAGCGATACCACGCTCACCACGCAAATGAAATCCGTGGGCGAAGTGATGGCGCTTGGGCGCACTTTCCAGGAAGCGCTGTGCAAGGCGATTCGCGCGCTGGAGCCCAGCTCCGCGTGGCGTCCGCCCGCGGAAGTGACCACCGCGCTGCTACGCGAACGGCTGCACGTCCCGAATCCCGATCGAATTCACTGGCTTTTCGAAGCGCTTGAGCGCGGCATGAGCCGCGAGGAAGTCTGCGACCTCACCAAGATCGATCCGTGGTTCATACGCGAGATCGAGGGAATGCTCGCCGTGGATAAGCGCATCGCCGCCACGACGCTTTCGAAATGCTCCCGAGAGCTGCTGCTGGAATCGAAACGCTCCGGCGCCAGCGATGAGGAAATCGCCAAACTCTGGAACGTGAAATCGGCGTCCGTTCGCTCGCGACGCCGTGAATTGGGCGTGATGCCGGTTTTCAAGCGCGTCGATACCTGCGCCGCGGAATTCGAATCCTTCACTCCGTATCTATATTCCACGTACGAAGAAGAAGACGAGGCTGATACGGACGACCGTCCGAAAATCGTGATCCTCGGCAGCGGCCCGAGCCGCATCGGGCAGGGAATCGAGTTCGATTATTGCTGCTGCCACGCCGCTCTCGCGCTGAAGGAAGATGGCTACGAGACCGTGATGGTAAATTGCAATCCGGAAACCGTTTCCACCGACTACGACACTTCCGACCGCCTCTATTTCGAACCGCTCACGCTCGAAGACGTTCTTGCCGTTCTGGAGCGCGAAAAACCGCAAGGCGTGATCGTGCAGTTCGGCGGGCAAACACCCTTGAATCTGGCGGTCGAGCTGAAGCGCAACGGCGCAAAAATAATTGGCACCGATCCGGAATCGATCGACCTGGCGGAGAATCGGCGTCTCTTCGGCGCGCTGTTGAACGAACTAAAAATTCCGCAGCCGCGCGCGGGCACCGCTCTTGCGCCTCAAGAAGCCGTGCAAGTGGCCACCGAAATCGGATTGCCGGTGCTGGTGCGGCCCAGCTACGTCCTGGGCGGCCGCGCCATGGTGATCGCGTACGATCTGAAAACGGTCGAGGAATACGTCGCGCAGGCGGTTCTGATAGGCACCGCGTCCGATCCCAAGCGTCCGATCCTGATCGACCAGTTCCTCGAAAACGCAACGGAAGTGGACGTGGACGCGCTCTCCGATGGCACCGATGTAGTCATCGCCGGAATCATGGAGCACATCGAAGAAGCCGGGATCCATTCCGGCGATTCGTCGTGCGTGCTTCCATCGGTGACTTTGAAGCCGACGGTTCTCGAAACCATTCGCGACTATACCGCGCGCCTCGCCCACGCGCTCAACGTAGTTGGGCTGATGAACGTGCAGTACGCCATCCAGCACGATACGGTCTACGTTCTCGAAGTGAATCCTCGCGCCTCGCGCACGATTCCGTACGTCAGCAAAGCTACCGGTGTGCCGCTTGCAAAGATCGGTGCCCGGCTCATGACCGGCCGCAAACTTTGCGATCTGCGCCTGCCGGTTGTGAATCACAATGGCATTCAGGAGATCGCACTGCGTGATTTCTACGCCGTGAAATCTCCCGTGTTTCCGTTCAACAAATTCCGCGGCGTCGATATCGTCCTCGGCCCGGAAATGCGCTCCACGGGCGAAGTGATGGGTATTTCGTCCACGTTCGGACTCGCGTTTGCCAAGGCGCAGCTCGCGGCCGGTCAGCGCTTGCCTCTTTCCGGGACGGTTTTCCTGAGCGTGAACGATCACGACAAGCGCTCCGTCGCCAGCGTCGCAAAAGACCTCGCGGCATCCGGTTTGAAGCTCATCGCCACGCGCGGCACGGCCTTGGCGCTTACGCGCGCAGGCATCGAAATCGAGGAAGTTTATAAAGTGAACGAAGGCCGCCCGAATATCGTCGATCTGATCAAAACGGGTAAGGTGAATTTGGTAATCAATACGCCGCTCGGCCGCGAATCATTTTACGACGAAAAATCGATTCGCCGCGCCGCCGTGCGCTACAACGTGCCTTGCATCACGACGCTTTCGGCGGCAAGCGCCGCCGCCCGAGGCATTCGCGCCATGGCCGGACACGCGGCCGACGTTGCCGCCTTGCAGGACCTGCATCTCCGCAAATCCGTGGCATCAGCCAAGGCCGAACATTCCTGAGCCGCACGCGCAAGCTGGCCGAGTGCCGCGGCAGGCTGCTGAATCCTTCGCGGTGTCGTCTCATCCAATGAGCACCATGCGGATCGCTCATCTGCGGAGCCATGTTGAGGGCGCCTGTTGCCTCGCTTGGGGTAGCCACATATCATGAGCGCGCCCATGGAATTGCAGGCTATTCCGTTCCGCGATATTCCTCACACTACACAGCTTTTTTCGGCGTATCTCGATAATTTTCAGCGCCTAGCAAAGTTCTATTCGCATCCGCCAAGCGCCGCGGGGATCGACGCAGCGGCGCGTGAGGTGCGACTCGATCCCGGCGTCCGCCGCACAGTGGTGGAAGTGCTGCGCGAGCAGAATCGAAGCTTCGCCGCGGCAAATCAGATCGATTCCGATACCAGCCGGAATCTCGATCGACTTGCGCGCGGCGCGGTGGCTATCGTCACCGGCCAGCAAGCGGGGCTCTTCTCCGGCCCGGCTTATAGCATTTACAAAGCGATTTCGGCGATCCGTTGCGCGGAAGAAACCACGCGCCGCGGAATCGATGCTGTCCCGATCTTTTGGATCGCCACCGAGGATCACGATTTCGCTGAGGTGAATCACGCCTTCTGGAACACTCGTCAGGGGTTGGCGAGCTACGAATTGACGGCTGTTGAGGAATTCTCCGGACGGCGCGTCGGAGAAATCCCACTTGGCGAAGCGGTGCAATCCATCGTCGCCGATGCGGCGAAAACTCTCGACGGCGCTTGCGCGGAGCAGGTTTCCGCTGCGCTGCGCGAATCTTACGCGCCGAATGAAACGTACGGCTCCGCGTTCGCCAAGCTGATGTCGCGCCTGCTGGCGGGCCGCGGGATCATCTTTCTCGATCCGCTCGATGCGCGTTTGCACCGTCTTGCCTCACCCATTTTCTCGCGGGCGCTTTCCGAATCAGCCGCGCTGCGCGAGGCGCTGCTGGCTCGCTCAAATGAATTGGAAGCTGACGGCTTTCACTCGCAAGTGAAAGTAACGGCGGAATCGACGCTGCTGTTTTTCAATGTAAGTGGCCGCCGCGAACCGGTGCGCGCACGCAACTGCAACTTTGTCGCCGGCGACCAGGAATTCTCGCCCGCGCAGCTGTCGGCAGCTATCCAACAAACGCCCGAAGCGTTCAGTCCCAACGCGCTGCTTCGCCCAGTTGTGCAGGATGCGCTGCTACCGACAGCGGCATACATCGGCGGCCCGGCGGAAATCGCCTATCTCGCGCAATCGCAAGTAATTTATCAGCGCTTTCTGGGACGCATGCCCGCCGTTCTGCCCCGCGCGAGTTTTACCTTCGTCGAGCCGCCCATCGCGCGTTTTCTCGGCATGTACGACCTTACGATTCGGGACATGTTAGCGGGGCCGCAGCAAGTACGCGCAAGAATGGAGCAGAAATCGCTGCCGGGCGGCCTTTCAATCCATTTCGACCACGCTGATTCCGCCTTGCGCAAATTGCTCCAGGAATTCAAATCGCCGCTCGAAAATCTCGATGCGACGCTTGTTCGAGCGCTCCAATCGACCGAGGAAAAAATCCTTCACCAATTCAATCAGCTGCGGGGCAAAGTGGGCCGCGCGGAAAACTTTCGTACCGGAGTTCTCGACCGCCACCAACAAATCCTGTTCGACGCGCTCTATCCGCAGGGCGGTTTGCAGGAGCGCAGCTTGTCGTTTCTGCCTCTGCTCGCCGCGTACGGCTCCGATTTGCTTGATGAAGTTTCGCGCCGTGGTTCTATCGGTGCGCCGACCGACGGCAATTCTAATTCTCACGACCATCAAGTACTTTTTCTTTAGCCGCATGTGGTTTAGATCGAAGCGCTTGTCAGCATCGTGAAAAATACCGCGTCTCGCTCGACCATTGGTTGTAGTTCTCCAATTCCGCCCGCCGTGCATGCTAAAATCCCCAAAGTCTGCTGAGATTTGTCGACACCCTGGAGGTACGCAATCATGAAGGTGACGCCCGGCAAGCAAAAGGGACTGCAAGCCGTTTCCGATTCTCGCGGAGTGATCGCTGCTGCAGCTATGGACCAGCGCGGCTCGCTCAAGAGCGCCATCGCAAAGGAAAAGGGAATCGACAAAGGCGCAGTCAGCTCGCAGATGCTTGAGGAGTTTAAGACTACTGTCTCGCGCGTGCTCACGCCTTACGCCAGCGCCATTCTGCTCGATCCTGAATACGGATTGCCCGCGGCGCGCCAGCGCGCGAAAAATGCCGGCCTGCTGCTGGCTTACGAAAACAGCGGTTACGACAACACGCGCCCCGGCCGCTTGCCCGATTTGCTGGACATTTGGTCGGTTCGCAGGCTTGTGGCCGCCGGCGCGGATTGCATAAAAATCTTGCTGTACTACACGCCGTTCGATCCGCCCGCCACCAACGAAATTAAGCATGCCTGGGTCGAGCGGATCGGCGCCGAATGCGCTGCCGTGGATGTTCCTTTCTTTCTAGAAATGGTGGGCTACGAAGAGGGCGGGGACGAGAAAGGAATCGGTTTCGCTCGCAAAAAACCCGACGTGGTCGTTCATACCATGGAGGAATTTTCGAAGCCGCAATACGGCGTCGACATTCTCAAAGTCGAAGTTCCGGTGAACATGGCTTTCGTCGCCGGCAGCAAAGCTTGCAACGGCGAATCGGCCTACACCCGCGACCAAGCCAAGGAACATTTTCGCCGCTCTGCTGCTGCCGCGAAAAAGCCGTTCATCTATCTTTCGGCGGGAGTGAGCAACGACGTGTTCGCCGAAACGCTTGAACTCGCCGCCGAATCCGGCGTGAATTTTTCCGGTGTTTTGTGCGGACGCGCCACCTGGAAGGACGGCATTCCCATCTACGCGAAGAAGGGCGCGAAGGCGCTGGAGGACTGGCTCGCCGATCAGGGCGTGAAGAACATCAGCAACGTCAACGATCATTTGAAAGCAGCCAAGCCGTGGTTTAGCTTTTACGGCGTTGCGTCTGCGTTGGCGCTGTCTTAAAATAGCCGGCGCGTCTGCCCCGCCGCGTTGAAGCGGTGCTGCCTCTTCACTGCAAACCGCCGCATTCCGAGGTTACTTGCGCGGCGAGCGCGGGATCGAGCAACGCTCCACGGCGCGACTTGCTTGCGCAAACCTGGGAAGCTGTCAATTCCAGCGCTCCGCGCAAGTCGGCGCGATCGAGTTTGGTGCCGCCTAGTTTCGCATCGCTCATCACCGTTCCCGCAAACTTCGCTTCGCGGAGGTCCGCGCCCCGCAAGTCCGCGTCGATGGCCACCGCGCCCTGCAGTTTCGCGCCGTATAAATCGGCGCCCGGCAGGTTCGCGGACCAGAGGAGCGCCTGTTGCAGATCCGCATGGTCCAGGTTCGCCGCGTTCAGGTACGATCCGCGCAAGTCCGCCTTTTCGAGATCCGCTCTCGCCAGCGACGCGGAAACGAGCCGTGCATCGTACAGCGTCGCGCCATTTAGGCGCGAATCCACGAGCGTGGCGTGCACCAGCGACGCATACGAGAGGTTAGCCCATCGCAAGTCGGCGCGGGCCAGCATCGTGCCGTCGAGCGCCGCCCGATTTAGGTTAGCCCCGCTCAATAGCGCTCCATCCAGAATCGCGTAACGCAGATCGCTGTGTCCCAAATCCGCCCCGCGCAGATCTGCCTCCGAAAGGTACGCACCCTCGAAATCGGACTGCCAAAGGTGCGCGTTTACCAAAAATACCCCATACGCCTGCGCGTAACGGAACTTGACCTCGTTCAGCTGTGGCCCCTTCACCGAAGCGGCTTGCGCGTTTGTTCCCGCCCAGTTGGCTGGCTTTCGCGACATCGTCGCTTCCGTGAGATCGGCGTACGGATCGAACCCGACCGTCCAGAAAACGTCCGCCGCCCAGCGGCGGATGCTGGTTGCGCTGTATTGCGGCGCGCGGCTACGTTCGTGCGGCACACCCGCCAGCGTCCCGATGGAAAGCAGCAGCAGCGCCGTTCCCAAGGCGCTCGCAATCACGGCCGGTGAAACTTCATTGAGGCGCGCGGTGATGCGCGACGTCCATTTCGGCTTGGTCGCCCAGTGCTCCTGTTTGCGGCCCGTCTTCAGCGTCGCGTGCAATGCCACGCCGGCGGCAATCGCCACCACCAGGGTTTGTAGCAGCGTGCCTTTCAGGTCTTGCATCGTCAGGTAACGCGCCCAGAAAAGCGCCAGCGTAAAAGGAACAGCCCAGTACGCAATAAGAATGGAGATCGTCTTTTCCACCCACTGCGTTGACGACCTTTCTCGACTGGTCCACCAAAAATGCGCGCGCAAGAGTCCCACGATGATTTCGGGCCCGCGGTCGTCCAGGGGATGCCCGTCCGGGAAAATTGCCGGCAGCTCCAGCGCCGCGTCCCACACTTTTTGCAGATGGAATTGGAATACGAGGTACATGCTCAAGATAACCAGCGGAGCCAGCAGGAATATCTGCGCCGTGGGCATCGCCGCTGCCGCCGTGCGCGAATGCAAGTACGGTATCAGCGCTGAATCGGTCAGCAGTTGCGCGTCTTTGGTTTTCCAAATAATGAGCCAGGAAATCAGCACCAGAGGAATCAACGGCGCGAAGCATCTCCAGGCGATTCGCGATGCGCGCGCGAACTTGCCCGCCGCCTCGAATTCCATGATATGCGGCGGCAGCAGGGCGTCTCGCAGGTTCGCGCCCGCAATCTGCCGCGGCACCAACCCCATCGCCGTTTCCAGCGACGCTCCTTCCAAGTTCGCGGCCTCCAGATTCGCGCCCACCAGGCATGAATCCTCCATGTCGGCGCGAATCAAACTTGCATCGCGCAAATCCGCCAACAGTAAATCGGCTGCCCGCAAATTTGCGTCGTGTAAATCGGCGAGTTTGAGTTTCACGCCGATCAGTTCCTGTCCCTCCAGATCGGAGTCGGAAAGATCGGCGCGCAGCCCGTTCTGGCCGTGCGAATCGAGCCATTCCAGGTGGCTCGCCAGTTTCTCTTCCAATCTCCAGTCGCGCCCGCTCGATCCCGGAGACTCAATCGCCGTCATCGCAGCCGCGTCCAGAATCTCGGCGCTGTTCTCTTCTATCGCTTGCTCCGGAGGCGCGTACCCGGGATTGGACTGCGAATCGTCGTCAGGCTCTGTCTGCTGAACTTCGCTGGCGCTCGTCGAGTGCGAAACCCCGGGCGATGTTTGTATTTCGCCCGAATATTCGTCACGATCGGGCGTGGGGATTTGTTCGCTTGCTGCGTTGCTCTCTGGCTGCGGCGGCCTTGCGGTCAACGCGTTCGAATCTGTAACCGCTTCGGCGTACGCCTTGCCAGGCTCAGCGGCTTCGATTCCCGAAACGTCGATCGCCGAGTTAGCTTGGACCATCTGCGGCTCTTCGCATTCACTTGGTGGTTCGACTGCGGTCTCCGCTTCCGCAGCGGGTGCGGACTTCTCGAATTCGCTTAAGCCATCGATTGCAAATGGATCTTTCGTGGGTTCCGGGGGAAACAGCTCGGCCAGCATGCCAGCTGCGGACGGTAACTGATCCGCCGAAATCAGCCCGCGCTCATCACGAACGAGAGCCTCGGTTTCAGCGCCCCAAAGTGGCTCTGCCGGCGCCTCTTCAGAAACCAACTCGGGCGGCGGAGGCTCAGCGATCGCCACTTCTTTGGCGGCTTCTTCGAGCGCGTGCCCGACGCGATCTTCAACACTGTGGCCGGTGAATAATCGGCGAAGCAAAGACGGCATTGCTGACTGGTCCCCCCGAACAAGTACCCAACTCTTCTGCGCGGCGCGCACTGCTCCGCCTGAATCATCTTATGTCGCTTCACCGCCATCTCCCGGTGATCCTGCTCGCGTGTTTCCGTAACTGCTCCTGTACGAAAGGGCAACTCCAGTACAGCTGCCGGGCGGCATATTGTGCCCCAGGGATCGTTTTCACCCGAGCTAACCTTCGTCACTCTCCTCGCAGGCGGCTCAATCATTTGCCCGATGGCAAATTTCGTCGAAATCTTCCAACCTGTTACAGGGATCAGATCCCGTGAAGGACTTTTGCAGGAGCTATGAAATGGAAGATGCAATGTATTCCTGCCCGATTTGCCACGGAAACGTTCTATTCGAGGATATGTCCAACCCGCGCGCGGCGCGGTCCCGCGAAGCTTTGGCAACGCAGAAGCTCTATTGCCCGCATTGCGAAATGATCGTGGAGCCGGTAATTACTTCCGCCAGACAGCGCGAAGAGGAAGGCATCGCCGGGCGCGACGCCGGCACCGACAACCACGGACGGTCGCGCCAGGGCGGTTCAAACGCAGGCGGCAGCCAGCGCG
This sequence comes from Candidatus Acidiferrales bacterium, assembly GCA_050746725.1. Lineage (GTDB taxonomy): Bacteria > Acidobacteriota > Terriglobia > Acidiferrales > UBA7541 > Palsa-295. The sequence goes on from JBOGMX010000059.1 coordinate 35,726, forward strand.
GCGACTTATCGGACCAGGGCGCTTCACAATGGCGCTCCGATCCCGAGGAAACAGAACGCAACACCTGGCAAGACAAGCCGTAGCGCGTAATCGGCCCGCCGCGAATGAAGGCGCGCGCTCTTCCTTTCATCCTCACCAACAAGGACCGTAAAACCACCTTCGCGTCGACCGGCGTTGACTGCTTCCTTCACCTGTTGGTTGTCTTGAATGTCGTGCGGAATAGGTTCATGCTAAAGGAGATAAGAGAAAAACATTGCGCCCCTAAGGCCGCAAATGTTTTGGGTTATGCCCCGATCTTGAACTCGCTTCCGAAGGAGCCCGCTAGTGGCCACGCAAGCACCGCCAGAATCAAAACTGCGATCCGGCAAAACCCGGACCGAATCCGACAGCATGGGCAAGATCGAGGTTCCGGCAGACCGCTATTACGGCGCACAGACGGCGCGCTCGCTGATCCATTTTCACATCGGCAACGACACGATGCCGCCCGAGTTGATCCGCGCGCTCGGAATCCTCAAGAAAGCCGCTGCGTTGGTAAATCAGGATCTCGGCAAACTCCCAGCCGATAAAGCCAAGCTTATCACTCAGGCAGCCGATGAAGTGATCGCCGGAAAGCTTGACGCGCATTTTCCTCTACGCATTTGGCAGACCGGCAGCGGCACGCAAACGAATATGAACGCCAACGAAGTGATCTCCAATCGCGCGATTGAGGTCGCCGGCGGCGTAATGGGCACTAAAAAGCCGGTTCATCCGAATGACGATGTGAACATGTCGCAGTCGTCAAACGACACGTTCCCCACGGCTATGCACATTGCCGCCGCATCCCGCATGGCGGAGGTTCTGATTCCCGCCGTGGAGCGGCTCCGTGACGCGCTCGATGCCAAAGCGAAACAATTCGCGGACATCGTGAAAATCGGCCGTACGCACTTGATGGACGCGACCCCACTGACCGTCGGCCAAGAAATGTCCGGCTGGGTCAGCCTGCTGGATCGGGATATCGGCCGGTTACGCGAATCGCTCTGGGGACTCTACGACCTGGCCATCGGTGGAACGGCGGTTGGCACTGGCCTGAATGCCCACCCAGAATTCGCCGAACGCGCCGCGCGCAGGATTGCCGAGCTGACCGGGCTTCCTTTCCGCTCCCATCCGAACAAGTTCGCCGCTCTTTCGGCGCACGATGAAATCGTGTTTGCCAGCGGGGCGCTGAAAACGCTCGCTGCATCCTTAATGAAGATCGCCAACGATGTGCGCTGGCTTGCTTCCGGCCCTCGCGCTGGTCTTGGCGAACTGATCCTTCCGGAAAACGAGCCGGGCTCATCGATCATGCCAGGGAAGGTGAATCCCACGCAATGCGAAGCCGTGACCATGGTCGCCGTGCAGGTTTTTGGCAACGACGCAGCGATTGGGTTCGCCGGATCGCAAGGAAATTTCGAGTTGAACGTATTCAAGCCGGTGATGATTCACAACTTTTTGCATTCCGTCCGGTTGCTCGCCGATGCTTGCCGGTCGTTTACGGATCATTGCGTCCAGGGGATGGAAGTCGATACCCAGCGCATCGAGCAATATGTGAAGAACACTCTAATGCTAGTCACCGCGCTGAATCCGAAAATCGGCTACGACAAGGCCGCCGAAATTGCCAAGAAAGCGCATCACGAGCACACAAGTCTTCGCGAAGCCGCGTTGAAGCTCGGGTACCTATCCGAGAAAGAATTTGACGATCTCGTGCGGCCCGAGAAGATGACAAAACCTGGCAACGTGTCCTGAATAGACGCACTCTGTTTCATCTCGGTACAGTTTTGTTTCGATTTTTGTCGGGTGTTTGCCCAGGTTTCTCCGCTTAGAATGGATGATTCTTATTTCTCGAACCTTTTCTCGCACACATGAAAATTTCCTTTGACTCGTGCTCCGCGCCTGATTAGATTCAGAATCCCCTTGGGACCCTCTCGCAGTTTGCCCCTTCCGCAGGAGTTTCCATGCTCATTCTTGTCGCGGAAGATGATCCGGCGCTCGGCACGTTTCTCGAGCGCGGGTTCAATTCTGAACACTACGCCGTAGATTTGGCTGTCGATGCCCAGCGGGCCACGCAGCTGGCGCGTTCGCACACGTACGATGCAGCCGTCCTCGACCTAAATTTCCCGCGGCCAGATGGTCTGGAAGCGTTGCGGCAGGTCCGTGAGAATTGCCAGGATCTGCCCATCCTCGTGCTCGCGAATCAAGCTCATCCAGAGGAGCGCGCGCAGGTGCTCGATACCGGCGCGGACGACCTGCTGCTGAAGCCGTTCGCATTTTCCGAGTTGTCCGCGCGCGTGAGGGCCCTGATGCGTCGTGGAGGACGCTCCGCCAACACCGTGCTGCGCGTGGAAGATTTGGAGCTGAATCGCGTGGAGCACTGCGTGAAACGAGCGGAAAAGAAAATCGATCTGACGCCGAAGGAATTCGCGCTGTTGGAATATCTAATGCGCAACAGCGGTCGCCGCGTGACGCGCGCGGAAATCATCGAGCACGTATGGAATCTGAGTTTTGACACGATGACCAATGTGGTCGACGTGTATATCAATTACTCATCTGCGCAAGTGGACAAGCGCAAAGTCGGCGAACTGGCCATGGCCATTCAGGTGGCCTTTCAGAAAATGGGAATTTTCGAGGCGTCCAACACCAAGCCCGCAATCCTCGAATCCGAGCCCATGCCGTTCTCCAAGGTGCAGATGGTCGAAAACCTGCCGCGCGTGGCGAAGCTCAATCAGGTGGTCAGTACGCCGCGCGGAGCGCTGTCGGGCCCGCAGCCGCCGATGGACGAAATTCAGAAGCAATTGCAAGCCGCTCTGCTTCCCGAGCTTAAGAAGCACACCGTTGCGATTACTCCCGTAAAGGAGGGAATCGTGGTCAGCCTGCGCGAAGCCGGATTTTTCCCCAGTGGCTCCGCCGCGCTGCGTCCCGGCGCGAACAGCACTCTTGCTGATTTTGTGAAAGTAATCGCGCCTTACCGCGTGCGCATTCGCATCGAGGGTCACACCGACAACGTTCCGATCCACAACTCTCGTTTCGATTCTAATTGGGATTTGTCCACCGCGCGCGCCACCGAGATCATCAAGCTTTTCATTTCGAAATACCACATCGCGCCCGATCGTTTGTCCGCCGCCGGATACGGCGAATACTATCCCGTCGCATCAAACGGCACTGCGAAGGGTCGCGCCATGAACCGCCGCGTGGACCTCGTGATCCTCACGCCGAATTCGGACTCCGGCCCTCCGCTGCCGTCTAGCCCCAGAGCCATTTCCGATCTCGGATCGGAGCTATCGCGGGCATCGCCGCCGGACGCCGATCCCTCACGGGCCAAGTGATCTCGGTCCCTACGCGGCCCGCGTTTGGCCTCCGAGCCGGATCACGAAATCGGCGGCCGCTGCAGATGCCATTGGGTGTGGCTCTGCAGCAAACTCGCCGCCGCAATCGGCAAATGATCGTTTCGCGCGCGCGCTAAAAATTGAATTCCCGCCGGCAATTTCTTGGACGTAAATCCGCACGGCACGCTGATTGCCGGCAACCCGCAGAGATTGCCTAAGCCGCCCACGGGATCGGCAAAGCTAAGAGCAGTTTCGAGGTCGGCACTCAGCGCCGTTGCAGCCACCGGCAGCGTCGGCGCGGCAATCACGTCAAATTCGTCGAAGAGCGCGTCCGCCCTCTTTTGGAATACTCCGCAGATTTGCAGCGCCAGCATGTAATCGGACGCCGAAACCTGCTGATTCACGTATCCGCCAATTTGCCCCAAAGGATCGACGAGTTCCGCCACCCTCCCCGAATCGATCAGCTCGCGAAACGCCGCCGCTCCTTCCACGGACACGATCGTCCCCGCAGCCGCTTCGTATGGACCCTCCGGCAACTTTGCATCGGATACTCGCGCGCCGTGTTCTTTCAGCACATCGATCGCCGCCTTCGCGGCTGCCTCGATTTCCGGATCGGGTTTCTTCCATGCATTCGTGAGCCAACCAATGCGCAAATTGTCCGGCGCGGCAGCCGGCCACGCGAAATCAGCTTCGCGCGGCGAAAGGGAACTGCGGTCGAGCGGATCGTGCCCCGCGATTGCGGACAGTACGATCGCGCAATCCTCCGCGGCGCGCGCCAGCGGCCCAACTTTATCCAGCGAATAAGCCAGCGCTATCGCGCCGTAACGGCTTACGCGCCCGAATGTTGGCCGCAGACCAGACGCGCCGCAGAACGCGGAAGGGCACAGGATCGATCCCCACGTTTCCGTTCCCAGTGCAAACGCTGCGAGCGCCGCGCTGGCTATCGCGCCCGATCCGCTGGAACTTCCGCACGTCCAGCAGCCTTCGTTCCAGGGGTTTTTCGCCGGGCCCGTGAGCGATGCCGACGCATAGCGATAATTCATCCCTCCCGCCAGCTCGATCATCGCCGCCTTGCCGATCAGAATCGCTCCGGCGCGATTGAGCCGATCGATCACCGTTGCATCGAAATCAAAATGCTGATTCGCATAGGGCCGCGCGCCCCATGTGGTCGGGTATCCTTTCACCGCGAACAAATCCTTCGCCGCGTATGGAATGCCGTGCAGCGGTCCGCGATAGTGCCCGCTGGAAATCTCTTTTTCCGCTGTCCGCGCTTGCGTGAGCGCCAGATCGCGCGTGATCGTCACATACGCATTCAGCTGCGAATTCAGCCTCTCGCTCCGCGCCAGGTAGCTTTCCGTCAACTCAAGCGGTGAGATTTCCTTCGCGCGAATTTTCTTGCCGAGTGTGCTGACCGGTTCGTAGAGGATGTCTTCGCCGAGCACGCATCACCTCCGCGAGTGCGCTGGAAAGTCGTCTTCGCCCGGCGGGTCAGGATAAAGTTTCAGCACGTTCCCTGGCGGATCGGCATTGTCGAGCGCAAACGCGCGCATCGCCTCCAGCGGCTTCTGCCCCTCTCTCACAAGCCGCCGGATATCCGCCTTCTGCGCGTCCGATAGCCGGTCGCCATACTTTCGGAATATCGCCTGGATCTTGCTTTCGATCTCTGCCTGATTTTCCACCGCTGCCTTCCCGCCTCGCGCTGCTCCGCCGGTGGCGGAGTCTGCATTCGCCGCCGCAAGGATTTTTCTCGGCAGCGCCGCGGCCGTCGCGGCAACCATCACCGCCCGCCGCGCAAAATCCCGCCGAGATACCCTCGATGGCTCGTAACCTCCGCATTGCGCCCTCCGTGTCTGCTTCGGACAGGCGACGCTGCCGAGGTCCAACTCCCGATATTTCCGGCCCTGCTGCCCGCCCAAATCTGCCGCGAGGTTACTGAACCCCGCAGTCAGGGTCAACTTGTTCCGCCGATAGTACTGATCCGTGATTTTTTGGCGACACGAGCTAAAACCACCAGTATCCTTTCCGCTGCGAGGCGCTATGCTCGCGTCATCGGGCGCGCTTCCATCCCGCGCACCCGAAAATCGCGATGTTCCCAGGCGGGACTCGCGCAACCACTAAATCATCAGAGAGATGCCGAAGGTTAAGGAGACGCACGTGAAAAATTGGCTTTCCAGTTCGTTGGCACTTGCCGTACTTGTTCTTGGTCTCAGCTTTCCCGTGGCCGTGCCGGCGGAGCCGCGCACGCCTCAACCAAACGCTGCCACCGCGGCTCAGGAACACGGCCGCGACATGCATCCCGAAATTCGCGCCGCCCTGGCTAACCTCCGCGAAGCCCGCGAACATTTGAACCATGGCGCCCACCACTTTGGCGGACATCGGGTCGCGGCCCTCAAGTCCGTTGACGAGGCGATCCGCGAGGCTCAGATTTGCCTCAAGTACGATAGGCGCTAGCCCCAACATCTCGGCCCAACTTGCGGCATCCGACCTCGCAGCGGGCGCCGCAAGTTGGACGTGACCTCGCACGATGCAACTCTCGCGACAACTTCTTCGCGCCCAGGCGCGCTCCCGCCGCAATCGAATTTCCGTCAGCCAAATACTCAAATTGTAAGGATAAAGATCAGATCGCCCGTTGGCAGGCGCGAGATCTGGCAGCAATTAAATAGGCGCTAATTAGGAATTACTTCCGCGATGGGCTGGCTCGGCGCCGGGGAGGTGGGCGCCTTACCCGCGCGGATTTCGTCCACGATCTGCTGTGCTAGTTTCTGGCTGGCGGCGCAGCCGGGATCGGTGATGCGGCATTCCGCGACGGTTAAGTTGCAGCCGCAGGTGCAGTGCTCGGTGTTCATCCGCTTCAGCGCCAGTTTCCTCTGCGCGGCGGTCAATCCTTTGAAGCTCACTCCGGGAATCGACGTGGCCAGCGACGCGTTCTTCAGGAAAATTTGGCCGGTATCTTCAAACGTCTCGATCTTTGCGTGTACCGGTTCTCCGAGAAGCGCGCGAATTTCGTCGTCGTACACTTCCTTCGGGTAGAGCCCCACGTGCTTCTGCACCACGCGTCCTTCCGGGTCCACCACGAACGACGTCGGCAGCGCCGGTATTCCACCGTATTCCTGCGACAGCGCGTCGCTGCCCATCACGATCGGGTAATTCATGCCGATCTTGTCGGCGAAAACCTTCACCTGCTCCGCGGGCCCGTCGTCCATCGATACGCCCACGATCTGCAGCTTGCCCTGGTATTCCTTCTGCAGTTCCATCATTTCCGGAATTTCTTCCTGGCACGGAGGGCACCACGTGGCCCAAAAATTCACGATTACCACTTTGCCGCGGAATTGCGCCGTTGAAACAATGTGCCCGTCCAGGTCGTTCACCAGAAACGGCGGCATCGGCTGCGCGTTGCTCGCGAAACGGATCACCTGCACGTTGTCGCCGTCTTGTGAATCCTGGCTCGCGCTCGCTGGCTGCGCATGCGCAGCCGAAAGTCGGGCCGGTCCGCCTAGTTTCGCCGCGGAGACACGCAGATCGTGCACTCCCGCGAACGCGATGGCTATCGCCGCCAGCGCGCCGATTACCAGCAAAATAATCTTCGCCGATTTCTTCATGAATTACGCCAGCCTTGTAGATTATGCGGCAGATGCCCGCGAGACACAACGGCTCGCGCGAATCGGTGCGCAAGAGGAGAGCATGCTCGATGGCAGCCGCGTGAGACCCTCGTCAATGCGAACTAAAGCCGGAAACCGGCGACTCCGACTCCCAAAACCTATGTTTCTCAGTTTTGGCATGCTTCGTAAATGCCCGTGTGAAGCTTCACAAGGGAGCCTAGATCGATCGAATTTTGAAACTGGCACCTGAGAAGCTTGGAAACCGGAGCTAGCCTTCAGCGCCGCTCTAATTCGGAATTCGTGTAGGAGGTTTCAATCCGGGACGTGCATTCCCGATTTGACTTGTAGCGCGAATCGCTGAGGTCCGCTTCAAACGGCTAAGTCGTTGCAATTTCAGCATGTCAGTCGTTGCGCGCGCCCGCCGCGTTTGGGCATGTGACGTGCATTATGCGAACACGTGGGTCGCGTTCCTAAACGATCCGCTTCGCTGGTGAATGGGGAGGAAGGGGCCCATTCACTCGTGGTTCGGGTCGTTCCCACCTGCCTCTGAGAGGGAAGCTAGGATGGATGACCCCATGGTTCAACTTCGCCTAGGTTGAACCAATTGGAACGCGGCCTTTGGAGGCTCCCGATCCCAAGCGGGAGCCTCCTCCTCCGTCTCCCTCCATACGAAAGCCCTCTATAAGTTCGACACACCCCTCAGAAAACTCCCGGTCGCTCGCATTCCGCTGCGCCATGCGATAATTTCTCCATCGCATGCGCAATCTGAAAGTCACCATCGCTTACGACGGCGCGGATTTTCACGGCTGGCAAATCCAGCCCGGTGTACCCACCATTCAGGGCGCGCTCAACGACGTCGCCTCGCAGATCACGCAGGAAAAAATCTTCGTCCACGGCGCCAGCCGCACAGACGCCGGAGTCCACGCGCTAGGACAGGTGGCGCATTTCAAAACTCGCTCGCTGATTCCCGCCGGCGAATTCCAGCGCGCTTTCAATGCGCTCTTGCCGCCCGCAATTCGTATTATGGCCGCCGAAGAACTTGGCCCGGATTTCCACGCGCGCTGGCAATCGCAAGCAAAAACTTACCGCTATCGCATCTATCGCGGTGCGGTGCTGCCGCCATTCGAGCATCGCCGCGCGCTGCACTATTCCGGGCGGCTCGATGAAGCCGCCATGTCCGCGGCGGCGCGCGCATTCGAGGGCGAGCACGATTTCGAAACCTTCGCCGCTTCATCCGGTTCCGAAGACGACGACCGCGACCGCGTCACCGTCCGTGTAATCTACGGTTCGGAAATCATCCGCGATCCCGAACGTGACGAACTCGCGTACGTTGTGCGCGGGCAGTCGTTTTTGCGCTACATGGTCCGCAAAATTGTCGGCACGCTGCTGGAAGTCGGGAAGGGAAGGCTCGCGCCCGCGGATATTGCTGAATTATTCGAAGCACGCGACCGCTCGCGCTCCGGCCCCACGGTCCCGGCCGAGGGTTTATACCTCGTCTCGCTCGAATACCCCGATCCCACCGATTCGCTCGCCTCGACCGCCCGCCGCCGCTCCCGCTCGTCTTTGTAGAGGCGCAACATGGCTTTGCCTTTGGGGGCTGGTGTTCTTTCGATCCGGCGCTATAATGCCGCCATGCGACATCTAGTCGATATCGGCATCCATGCCGAGAAGGAGGTGATCCAGTGAGGTACGGTTTACGTTGATGCAGTAGAGGAGGCGCTTGTGAGCTTACCGGGCGCCTCTCTCCTTATCCTTCCTTCTTTCTTTCTTTCTGTCCCTTCCTGCCGGCTCGAATCTCCAATCATCCGCGAATGGTCGCTCCGCTTAAGCTGATAATCCGTTTCCCTGACCACTTCGGTCCGGCTAGACAGTGGTAGTGTATTAGCCTACGAGGATAGCTATGGCCAACGAAGTGCCGAACGATTTGGCGCAAAAAGCCGCGATCATGCGGGAATTTGGACGGCTGCGAGCCGCCGGGGAGCCCGTTCCCGCGGAGTTGCAGGCCAAGCATGTGAACGCGACAAACGACGGATACGCCACCGGCCCCGAGCCTGGCGAGCGAATTCCGGAATTTTCGTTGCCCGACCAGGATGGCGCTTCCCGCTCGCCCGCGAATCTTGCCGGCCCCAACGGATTGCTGCTGGTTTTCTATCGCAGCGCCGATTGGTGACGCTACTGCCGCTCCCAACTCGTCGAGTTGGAACAATCTCGCGCGGCAATCGAAAAGCAAGGCGTCCGCATCGCCGCCGTCAGCTACGATTCGCAGGAAAAACTTCGCAACTTTTCGCGGCAGCATCAGATTGGCTTCCCGCTGCTTTCCGATCGCGATAGCGCCGTGATTCGCAGCTTCGGCATCCTAAACACGAACATTGCTCCGGAATTGCGCGCGCACGGCGTTCCACATCCCGTTGAATACCTTGTGGCGCCGCACGGCACGATCATCCGCAAGTATTTCGTTGCGAATTATCAGCACCGCGTCGCGGCATCGGCGGTCGCTCTGCGCGAATTTGGAGTTGTGAGCGATGGCGCGCCGGCCGTCACTTTGCATAGGGGCGCGCTGACTGTGCAGGTAGGACTTTCTGCCGACAAAGCTTTCGCGGGCCAGGACGTCGGATTTTTCGCGCGGTTCGCGCTGGAACCCGGCTGGCACGTCTACGGCACGCCGCTTCCCGAAAATTACACCTTCGCTTCAGTCACCTTTGAAGATCCGAAAATCGTCCGCCAATCGTTCGAATTGCCGCCAGCGACGCCAATACGATTTGCCGACTTAGGCGAAACGCTGCCGGTTTTCAGCGGCTCCTTTCAAGGTTTGGGTTCGCTGCTGCTCAAATATCCGCTCGACGAGGGCAAAGTAAGCCTCTCGGGCCACGTCCGCTTTCAGCAATGCAGCGACACCACGTGCGAGCCTCCGGAAACTCTCGCCTTCGAGCTTCCTTTGATGCTGCAGCCCTTCATGGTCGCGCCCCAGCGAAAATAGCTCTGCGGCGATAGGGCGCTTACGCTCGCAAGGGCACAGCGTGCGATGCCCCTACGTAACACTCGGCAATCGTGCGCTCAGGAAGGCGCAGCGCCGAATCAAATCGGGCGCTCGCCGATTACGGTGGTGCGCACCAAGTGCCGCCGCTCTTGCTCGTAATCGTGGATGCCGCAATGCTGCAAGAAGCGGTTGTCCCAGACGATCACGGTGTTCGGCTTCCAGCGAATGCGGCACTGATATTGCAGCTTGTGGGGCATGTGCGCGAAATATTCCAGCAGCGGACGGCTGTCTTCCGCGCTCCAGCCTTCGAAGTGCCGGAAATACGCGGCCGTGACGTACAGCGCCTTGCGTCCCGTGGTGGGATGCCGCCGCACCGCCGGATGCGCGTTCTCCAGTTGCTCTTCCTTGAAATCGTGCGATTCGCGCAGACGCAGTTGTTTGTCTTTGTCGAGCTTCGCGTTCTTCGACCAAATATCTTTTCCGGAATAGACCACGCGCAGGTCATCCAGCATCTTCTTCATTCCGTCCGAAAGCTCTTCATACGCCAGATACATATTTGCAAACGCCGTGTCGCCGCCGTATCGAGGCGCGTCGATGGCGCGCATTACCATGCACTTCGGCGGCCGCTGCAAGAAGGGGCTATCGGTGTGAAATTTCGTGAACGGCACCACGCTCACCGGGTCGTGCACTTCCCGGCGCACTTCCTGCATTTCGCGGTCGCCGGCGTAGAGCGGCGCCTGCGGCAATTCCATCAGCTCGCCAAAATAATGCGAAAACGCCTTGTGCTGCTCGATGCTCAAATCCTGATCGCGCAGCATGATCACCAGAAAGTGCTCGAACGCAGTCATCACCTCGCGCAGCACTTCGTCGGGCAGCGGTTTTCGCAAATCGACGCCGCTAATCTCGCAGCCACATGCGCCCGTCAGCGGCTCCACGCCAATATGACGAAACTCCGGCATGGGCCGCCCGGCCACCACCACATGCTCGTTCTCGGTTTGTAACGCCTTCGCCTCTACGCTCACGGAAGACCTCCCTTGGCTGGCGATAGGGAACTGCTCCATCCCCCTGCTTGGCCGCCCCGATTCGCCGACTCGCCTCTTCGCCGCTTCTTGCCAATTCCAGCTACGCGGATTGTAGGCCCGGCCATGGCCCAAAGCTAAGCGAATTTTCCGCCGCGCTCGCGCTCCTCCTCGCACCGCCATTCCGAGGAGCCAATCGACGAGGAATCTGCTTTTCTCCTGCGTTTTGCACGTCCCGCGATGTTGCGCCGCGTTTACCGGAGCGAAACGTAAGCGAAAAAAACAGATGCACCGGGACGTTCCGGGTGAGGGCATACGCGAGTGAGCGTTTTCAATGACTTACGTGTGCTTTCACTCGAATGCCTGTTCCGGGTGACAGCGCGTAAATCGTGATTGGTGAGTGGCGACTCGTAATTCGTGAAAATTGAATTCGAGGTGTATCGATTTGGCTGAGGGAGCGAGCTGCGTTTGCGATGACTTACGAGGCGTTTTACCCGAGCGTGTATCGATCTCCCACCCCAGGACGCAGGAGCGTCTTGGGGACCCCATGATCTGGATTGGCGTCGGTCAGTCTCGGAAAATCGCCCTATCGGGTGCCGACGAGCGGCGGCGCACGGGAGCAGCGCGACGATCATTTGCTGTTCGCGGTTGGCGGCGTCCATCTTGGCGTCCTTCCCGTGGCTCAAAAGCACCCGACTCACGTTAACCGAAGACTAACTAATTGTCCATATCGTAAAAGACCCTACGCAAATCTGCGGGGCATGGTCGCGAACCCGAAACGGGACTGGCACGTATTGAAACCGTCTGGAGGAAATTTCGGTGAGCCGCTGTAAAGAAAATCTAGCAGCTTCCTTTCTTGAGGAGCTTGTCGGGCGCGTCTGCGGGGCGCTCCGCGATCCCGAGTCGTTCCTCTTTCGGCCCTCGCTTGCTATTTTTTCGCTTCCGCTTCGATTTTTTCCGATGTGTCCATATACCACAAAATTTCTGGCTGGGGAGCGGCGTGGAGTGGTCTACTTCTTCTCCCCAGGCATTCGCCTACAACCCCGAGCCTGCGCGGCGCAAAAGCGGAAGACACAGTGTTGTTGGCAGACGGGAACATTGAAGTGCTGGCGGCCACGCTGGAGTTGCCGGTGATGGAAGCAGTTGTGAATGGGGTAAGCTATCGGTCGGCGGGAGCTCTGGTCCTCCCATAGACCCTAATTCCGCTCGGTCCGGAGGCTATACGCATGCGCTTCGTCTCCCTTGTTCTTGTGTTGGCTGCTCTCGTGACACCGTTCAAATTCGCGCGGGCAACCAACTTTGCCGATCAGGCGCCAATTTTGCTGGGAGCGGCGTGGTACCCGGAGCAATGGCCGGAGTCGCGCTGGGATTCCGACCTGTCTCTGATGGAAGCGGCGCACATCGATGTAGTACGCGTGGGTGAGTTCGCATGGAGCAGCATGGAGCCGACGGAGGGCCACTACGACTTCGGCTGGCTGGACCGCGCGATTGCGCTGGCAGCCAAGCACCACATTGCGGTAGTGCTGGGAACGCCCACTGCGGCCCCGCCGGCGTGGCTGACGCAAAAATATCCGCAAACGCTGCGGGTGAGCGAAGATGGAGTAAGGGCGGAGCACGGGAATCGGCAGCAGTTCTCGTTTGACGATGTGAAGTACCGCGAACTGGCGCACGATATTGCCGAGCGGATGGCGATTCGATATGGGCATAATCCCGACGTCGTAGGCTGGCAACTTGACAACGAATATGCGAACCCCTCGTTCGATGCGGAAGCCAAAGCGCAATTCCACGCATGGCTGAAGAAGAAGTACGGTAGGATTGCCAACCTGAACTACCACTGGGCAACGGCGTACTGGAGCCAGACGTACAACAACTTCGATCAAATTCCGGTGCGCCAGGACAATGAAAATCCGGCGCTGCTGCTGGATTGGAAGCGGTTTGTAAGCGACACCTGGAAAAGCTATTCGCTGAACCAGATCAGCGCGATTCGCCCCCATGCCGACCCGCGGCAGTTCATCACGACCAACACCATGGGATGGTTCGACGGGTTCGACGAGTATGTGGTCCATTCGGTGCTGGACATTGCCGCTTGGGACGACTACATCACCACGGACAACTACGACTATGACGAGAACGGCGCGGCAGACGACCTTACACGCGGCTACAAACGCAAAAACTTCTGGGTAATGGAGACCGAGCCCGCGTTTGTGAACTGGCGGGCCACGAACACTCCGCTCCAAAAAGGCCAGGTGCGCGACATCGCATGGCAGGACATCGGCCACGGCGCGAATACGGTGGAGTACTGGCAATGGCGCGCAAGCCGCAACGGACAGGAGCAGTATCACGGCGTCCTGGTGGGTATCGACGGCAAGCCCACACCGGTCTATTCCGAGATTCAGCAGGAAGGCAAAGAATTTGAGGAAGCCGGCGACGCTCTGAAGGGCACAACGCCGCGTTCGCAGGTCGCGATCATTGAGTCTTACGACAGCCGCTGGGCGATTGAATTCCAGCGGCAGAGCGCGAAATTCGATCCCGTAGTTGAGCTTCTGGCATTCTATCGACCTCTCCGCGATCAGTCTCAGGCGGTGGATATTGTGTCGCCGGACGCTCCGCTGGACGGATACAAGCTTGTGGTCGCGCCCGCATTGAACGTGCTGCCGCAGAGCCTTGCAAACCACCTGATTGCCTACGTCAAACAGGGCGGCCACTTGGTTCTGGGCCCCCGCAGCGGGATGAAGGATCAATACGATGCATTAAATCCGCAGCGGCAGCCTGGGCCGCTGGTGAATTTGCTCGGCGGATCGGTGACGCAGTTCTATGCGCTCGACAAGAACGTTCCGCTGAGCGGGGCGCTAGGGGCTGGGACCGCGAATGTTTGGGCGGAGACGCTGGAGCCGACGTCTCCGGTTACCATGGTCCTGATGCGCTACGGCAAAAGCAATGGATGGCTGGATGGTGAGCCTGCGGTTCTCGGTCGTACTGTGGGCAACGGAAGCGTTTCTTACGTAGGTGCCTGGCTGGACCCGCACCTGATGAGTACGCTGGCGGCTTCATGGCTGCGGCGCGCCGGAGTGAAACCGATTGTGCCGCATGCCCCTGAAGGAGTGGAAGTGTGTGAGCGAATCGGATCAGGAAAGACGGTGGTAATTCTAATCAATCACAACACCATGTCCGAGCATGTCGCGCTACCTGCAGAAATGATCAATCTGCTGGTCCCAGGACATGGGCGCGTAGTTTCAGTGGACTTGCCGAGATACGGAGTGGCGGTTCTGGAAAAGTAGAGCGTGCCTTACAGTTTGAACGGAGAGCTCTGGAGGGCGTCTACTCTGGTTTTGCTGTAACGTGGGATCCGGGCAGGCGACAACACTGGCGGGAGATTTAAGTTGGGACAATCGGCGTTCTGTTCGGACTGGAAAACACTTTTGCCGGAGCGCTGGTGGAGCGCATTAAGTCGAAAAATGTGGATGGCGGTTGCCGAGTCACGCCCGCAGCGAGTCCGGCTGCCAGTTGCGCACCAACTTCTTGATCGCCGTCCGGCCGGTTAATTTCTCGTCGAGGACCTTTTGCGCTAGTGATGGCAATTCCTCGTCACTTGCGAACCGCAGGGAAATCAATTGGCCGACGGTGAACTCAGGGATTCGGGCGCGCAGGTCCACGGGAAGTATTTGTTGCATCCGCATGCGCATTTCGAGTCGAATCACGCGATCCTGCACAGTGAGTGCCATGAGCCGTGCCGCCAGGGCCAACAGAAATAAGGCGACCGCGACGAGCAAGGAAACGATCGAATCAACCGAAAAGTGGCGAACGAGACGCACGATCGACCACGCCACGTTGAGAAGAAGTATTGGCGCGACAACAAAGTGAAACAGCGGAAAGAATCTTGCGTGATTCTCGAAATTTTGATTTTCGCTCATTTTTACCTCCTTGCGGTGCTTTGAAGCCGAACATCCACGATGGCGTTACTTGAGAATGGCGCGAGGTATACCGAGCTGACGCGCGGCCATTATGATTTGTGCCCTATAACAATTCAATCCCTTTCTAATTGTCCTCGGTCGGGAGAACGTCGTACCTGTAAACGCGCTGCTACCGGCGCGCTGACACCGTTTCTTGCGCTTTGAAAACGGCACCTCGCCTTGACACTTCTGTGCGGTTGACATACTTTTGTTTTCAGAGCATTGACGCAAAGTGGCTGGTGTGTCGCCGCACTGATGCGGCATTTCGAAGGAGGCTTTTCATGGCAACTCGGTTCACGGTCAACGGAAAATCCCACACAGTGGATGTGAATCCAAATATGCCCTTGCTGTGGGTGATCCGCGACACGCTCAATATGACGGGAACGAAATTCGGCTGCGGGATGGCTCTCTGCGGAGCTTGCACGGTCCATATCAACGGGCAAGCGATCCGCTCCTGCATCACGCCGATTTCCACCGTCGAGGGCAAGCACGTTACAACCATCGAAGGCATCTCGCCCAATCACAGCCACCCGGTGCAGCGCGCGTGGCTGGAAGTGGATGTTCCGCAGTGCGGCTATTGCCAGTCCGGGCAGATCATGTCCGCCGTGGCGCTGCTGAACAGGAATCCCAATCCCAGCGATGCGCAAATCGAGGAAGCCATGGCCGGCAACATCTGCCGCTGCGGCACCTACCAACAGATTAAGGAAGCCATCCATCGCGCCGCCCATATGCACGGCGGGGCAGTCAAAGAGAGTTCGGAGCTCGACCAGATTCCGCAGGGTGCTCTGGCAGGAGGTGCGGAATGAGCGCGATTAATAAGGAACTCGACCGCCGCAAATTCCTGAAGACCAGCTTGGCCGGGGCCACGGGTCTAATCGTCGGATTTTATCTGCCCGGCCGCCATGAAGTTTTCGCCGCCGGCGAGCAGCCAGTCATCATGAACGCTTATATTCACGTTAGCCCGGATAACGAAATTACGATTGTGGTGAGCAAGTCGGAAATGGGCCAGGGCGTGGCCACGTCTCTTCCGATGCTCGCGGCCGAAGAACTCGAATGCGATTGGCGGAATATCCGATTTGAATTCGCTCTTGCCAAGCGCGTTTATTTCGACCCCGCGTTCGGCATGCAAGGCACCGGAGGCAGCACCAGCGTTCATTCCAGTTGGGAGCCGCTGCGCAAAGCAGGCGCCACCGCTCGGCAAATGCTGATCGCCGCCGCGGCGCAAAGATGGGGCGTTGACGCGTCCGAATGCCACGCCGAGAACGGCGAAATCGTCCACAGGGGCACGAAGAGCCGCGCGACCTACGGCAGCCTGGCCGAAGCGGCGGCAAAAATTCCGCCGCCAACCGACGTCAAGCTGAAGGAATACGCGGAGTTCAAAATTATCGGCAAGCCGATGAAACGCCTCGACACGCCTGAAAAGGTGAATGGCCGCGCCAAGTTCGGCATCGACCAGCGACGCCCCGGCATGTTGCACGCCGTGGTGCTGCGGTGCCCGGTTTTCGGCGGCAAAGTCGCCAGCTTCGACGCCACCAAGGCCAAGCAGGTGCGTGGCGTAAAAGATGTGGTGCAGATTTCAGACGGCATTGCCGTGGTGGCGGACAATACCTGGGACGCGATGGAGGGCCGTCGCGCGCTTGATGTGAAGTGGGATCTCGGTCCCAGTGCCGACGTCACGACCGAGACGATTTTCGCCAACTTTGGGAAATCGCTCGATAGCCAACAAGGCCACTCGGCCAGGAAAGTCGGCGACGCGGCCTCGGCTTTCAACAGCGCGGCCACCAAGATCCAAGCCGAATACCGCGCTCCGTACGAGGCGCACGCCTGCATGGAGCCCATGAATTGCACTGCGGACATCCGGGAAGGCGAAGGCGCCGAAATATGGGCACCGACTCAATTTCAAACACCGTCCCAGGCTGCCGCGGCCAAAATTGCGGGCGTTAAGCCCGAGCAGGTAATCGTCCACACCACGTTCCTCGGGGGTGGTTTTGGCCGCCGTGGCTGGTCGGACTTCATCAACCAAGCCTGCGAAGTATCGAAAGCGATGAAGTCGCCAGTTCAGGTCACATGGTCGCGCGAAGACGACACGCGGCACGACTACTATCGTCCAGCGTCTCTGGTGCGCTTCTCGGCCGGCCTGGATTCCAGCGGCAAGCCGGTCTCCTTCAGCGCTCACATCGCCTGCGATTCGATCCTGAGGTGGTTCTACGGCTCCGTGAAGGACGATTACGACGACAGCAGCGTGGAAGGAATCGTCGACACTCCCTACGATATTCCCAACATCGCCGTCAATTACAACTTGGTTCCGGGTCCGGTTCCGCAGGGCTTCTGGCGATCGGTGGGCGCTTCGCAGAATGGTTTCTTCCGCGAATGCTTCATGGATGAGCTGGCTGCCGCGGCAAAGAAAGATCCCTACGAATTCCGCCGCGATTTACTGCAGAAGAATGCGCGCAATCTCGGCGTTCTGAATCTTGTGGCGGAAAAGGCCGGCTGGAGCAAGCCCTTGCCTGCGGGCCGCTACCGAGGCATCGCCGTGGTTGAGGCGTTCAATACGTACGTCGCCGAAGTCGCGGAGATTTCGCTCGATAAGGACAAGAACGTCAAAGTTCACCGCGTCGTCGTCGCCGTCGATTTGGGCCAGCCCGTCAACCCGGCGATTATCGAGCAGCAGGTCCGCGGAGGCGTTGTCTTCGGTCTGTCGCAAACGCTGAAAGGCGAAATTACCATCGACAAGGGCCGCGTCGTCCAGGGCAACTTCGATACGTTTGAGGTTTTGCGCATGAACGAAATGCCTCACGTGGAAGTCTATATCACCGATAGCCACGTGGCGCCGCCGACCGGCATGGGCGAGCCGGCGGTTCCGCCCATCGCTCCGGCCATCTACAACGCGATCTTCGCGGCCACTGGCAAGCGCGTCCGCAAGCTCCCGTATCGCCCGGAGGAGCTAGCCTAGCGCGTGGGAGCCGTTTTGTAGCGCCGGGGTCTCGCCGGCGACTTTTCCTGGCGTAGGGGCACAGCATGCTGTGCCCCTACAGCCGCACTCCAGAAGACAACGTTAGCGTGATCCGCGGTAGGCAATTGCAGCCAGGTCCAGAATTTCCCGCCTGTCCTCGGCAAGAATGAATCCCGACTGAATCGCCGACTCCAGCGACGCTTCGAATTTCTCCAGATACTCGCGCTTACCGCTAGGATAAAGCTGATCGAGCTTGGACGCATCGAAGGGCTCGCAGACCCCGACCATGAACCCCAGGATCCCACCGGAATTTCCCAGGCCCGAAAGACGCGCGGTCGGCACGTCCACCCACGGTGTTCGCACTCCGCCTTGCGCCAGACCATTTGCATCCAGCGTGAAAGCCGGCTTTCCGCCGTCATTTACTTTTATCGGGTCAGCGCTTGAGGGAACCTTTCCGGCTCCGATCCACTGATCCAGGCTCGAAAGCGCTGCTTCCACAACGTAATGATGCTGCGGCGCATTGTTCATCGGCTTGGCCAATTCCATCCCCATAACCTTGTTCGTGGGTTCGTAACCCGCGGCGATTTTCTTCAGCGATGTTGTCCCCGAATCAATCGAAGCAACACTAAAGATGTAAGCATCTGCATGAGCCGTTCCGGCAACTTCCCACACGCGCAGCTTCCCGGTGTCAGCTCGGCGAGCGGCGTAATAACCCGGAATCTGCCCCTCGATTAGCAGGTCTGTTTCCGTGATGATCGCGACCACCGGCGCGCGCAGGTCGGACCGAAACCGCACCGTCCTTGGCTGGTCCGGAGATCCAGCCATCGACGCGTTTTCGAGTGACGCCGCGCTGCCGAAGCGCGAATGGATCAGGAATCCATCGTAAACCTTGGCAATCGGGTCGACGGCGTTTACATAGGTGGTAAGAAATGCCGCGGACTGTGACTCGCCGATGGCAATAATCCTCTTCGGCGCTAACGGGCCAAGAACTTTGTCATGGTTCCGAAGGATCCTGCCGGCGTGCGAAAAAATGTCGTAAGCGAATGCATCGCCTGGATGGCTGAGATGGCCGTAGCGCTCAGGGTCGGCTTGCTTCAAGGGCTTACCGGCCGCGACCAGGCTGGGCCCTCCTTCAACGCCGACCTTCTGCGCGGACACGCAAACGTAGGCGTAGCCGCCGCGGAGTATTTCGCGATGCACCTCGATCCAGTCGGCCGCGCCGTCGCCGCCGCCGCTGACGTTCAGCCATTCCACGACAACGGCGCCATTGAATTTCGCGGCGTCCGTCGGACGCACGACGACGATCCGCGTCGCAAACGGCGCGCTCTCCGCCGACTCCGCATTCCACCGGCCGTCGGCTGTGGCCGGGCCGGAGAGCTTGTAAGAGGAAGCTGCACCGGAAATGAAGAACTCCTCGGTCGTAAAGCCGAGCGGCGCGAGATCGAAACCGCTGAGTTGAAGAAGCGGCGGACCTGGCACGGCGGTGACGCCTGGATTCTCCGCATATGGAATCGAAGCCATCAGTAGCCCCTCGATCGTAATTTCTTACCGCGAAAGCGGATACATCAGCCAGGCAATTCCGATCCCGACGATCATAAACAGCGCCAGCGTCCACAGCGCGTAGCGAAGGCGCGCCGCCACCGACCGGCGGCCCAGAGACGCCAGCGCCACCGAAACCAGCGCCGCAAACAGCACCATGGCCCAGAAGTGGTTCAAGTGAATCGACGCCGCGAGCATTATTCGCGCCGCCTGAGCGCCGTCTCGATCGCGTCAATCACTGCGATCAGATTCACGAGCCCTGCCGCGGCCACGAATCGCGTCCCATAGTTTCCCGTCGCGCGCGAAATGTCTGGCCCAGCCTTTTCGATTACGTGTGCCAGAAAATAAAATCCGCCCGCCGCTGCATCCGCCAAGAATCCCAGCGTGCCAAATGATTCATGCGAGTGCGGGCCAAACACTTCGCCGCGCATGAGATATCCGGCGATCGCGAGGCCGCCGACAGCGATAAAAAAAACGGCGGCCCGCGCCCATCTCCGGAGCAGGGCATGTCCTAATCCCGGTACGGCCCACGAAGCCAAGAAAATAATCGCCGCTAACCATGACGGATTGCCGTTGGTTTTTGCCGAAGGCGCATCCTGCGGCGCTGGCTCCGGTTCAGCGGCCGCGCGCTCAGCCAATGCGTCTCCGATCATCTCGTTCATGAGAGCAGCGCCAGAATTTCCGTTTGCACTGCGCCGGTTACCTGCGCCTCCCGCTCGCCTGCGTAAACGTTCACTTCACTTCGGATGCCGAATTCCGGCAGGTAGATTCCCGGCTCCACGGAAAAGCACGTCCGCGGGATAATCTTCCGATCGTCGCGCGTTTCCAGGCTGTCCATGTTCGCGCCGTTGCCGTGAACTTCCTGGCCGATGCTGTGCCCCGTGCGATGGACGAAATATTTCGCGTAGCCCGCTTTGCGAATCGATTCCCGCGCCGCGCGATCCACTTCCCATCCATGAACCGCGCGCCCCTTCGCCACGGCGGTCTTCACGTATTCGATGGCCCGGTCACGCGCCTCGCGCACGATGCGAAAAATCTTCGCGTATGCTTCCGGCACTCGTTCACCCAAGTAGCCGGTCCACGTCACGTCGTAATAAACGCTGCCTGGCCGGTCGCACTTCGCCCACACGTCCAGCAACAACAAATCGCCCGCGCGAATCGGCCGCGACGCCTTCGCCATCGGCTCGTAATGAGGATTCCCGTTATTTGGTTGCACCGCCACAACCGGCGGCTCGGCCGTCGTCAGCTTGCTGGCGCGAAATTGTTCCAGCATCCATTGCTGCAGCTCGTATTCCGATAGCGGCTTTCCGCCGCGCACGGCATTCGCCGCGTGCCCGAACGCTTCTCGCACGATGCGGTCCACTTCATGACCGGCTTCCAGATGCATCTTCAGTTGCTCCGGAGTCCACACCGCTTCAAACGTCTGCACCAAATCCGCCGAACTCACCACGCGCTTTTTCAGCTTGCGCACCAGCTCCACGGTGCCCGCGTCCACAAGCCCGATGTACGGAATATTGTTCTCGCGCGAATACTGCATCGCCACCGTGCGGCTTCCCGCCAGCAGCTTGCGCAACCCGGCATGCAATTCCTGCCAGCTCGAATACTCAAATCGTTTGCCGCTCAGCGAGTCGAGCGCGCCGCGTTCGATGCGATGCACCAGCTTCCTCGGTTCGCCTTTCGCCGGGACAAAGTAGAACCATCTCCGCGTCGCCATGCCCTCGCCGGAGAGCCCCAGCACGTGCGCCGCAATCGAGTCGCGATGGTGATGGTCGTAGAAAAGCCAGCCATCAATCTTGCTGGCCCGCAACTCCGCCTGTATCGCTTTTATGTCTGGCATTGTCCTAATCGCGTGCCCATTTGACTTCAGCCCCAACCTGGCACTGTGTCGTCCCGTACCCGGCCGCGCCGTTTGCGAACGGTGCGAGCCTCGATACGAACAGGGACTCCATCGGTCCAATCGTCATAAGCTTAAAAACGCGGTGTCATCCCGAACCCGGTCCCGGCGATTTCAGTTGGGAACGGTGGTGAGGTATCTGCTTTTTATTTCGGCCATGATCGCGCGTTGTCATTGGCCAGTTCCGCCGCACGCTTGCAGCTCACTCCCACGATCCGCACCCGCTCGTTTTGGGTCTTTTCGTCGCCTAGAATTCTAACAGCCAACATTGGCGCCTTCAAACGCTCCGCCAGAAGCCCCTCAAATGTGACTCATGGATTCTTTTGACGTTCCCCAAAAATTGCTGTGCCAATCCTCACCTCCGTCGCGCCTTCTTCAATCGCCACCTCAAAGTCGTGGCTCATGCCCATGGACAGCACCGGCAACTCGCGCCCGATCTTCTGCCGCAGCTCGTCCCGCAATTCGCGCAGCCGCCGGAAATAAGGACGCGCTCGCTCAGCATCCTCCGCATACGGAGGAATCGCCATCAGCCCGCGCAGCTCCAAATCCGAACACTTCTGCGCAATGTCTTCGGCTAGGTGCGCGAGCGCCGCTTCTTCCGCGCCACTTTTCGTTTGTTCGCTGCCCAGCTTCACCTCGATCAGCACCGGCAGCCGCGCGCCGCGCGCGCCTTCCGTGACGGCCGCGTTGAATTTCTCGGCAATCGAAAATCGGTCGATCGAATCGACGCGCGCGAACATTTCGGACACGCGCCGCGCCTTGTTCCCCTGAACGTGCCCGATCATGTGCCACGTCACGTCCTGCAAATCGGCCAGCGCCGCGCGCTTGGCCTCGAACTCCTGCAGCCGGTTTTCGCCAAAGTGACGCAATCCCCGCTGGTACGCCGCGCGAATCGCCTCTGCCGTGAATGTTTTCGACACCGCGACCAGCGTGATCTCTTCTTCGCGACGCCCGGCGCGTTCCGCCGAGCGCGAAATCCGCTCGCGCACCCGCGCAATATTCCCGGCGATCGAATTAGCTTCCCTCGGCATGGCCGCGATTCTAGCACGCTGCTAAACGCGCTTACCGACAGCCTTGTCGCGCTTTGGTTCCCGAGCACAGGTGTTTCCCCCATTGTTCGAATCGCGCCGCCGGACATCTAATAGAAAGTAGAAAGGAGGCGCTATGCCGAATAAGTCGACGATCCGCAAAGCCAAGGATGATCTTCGCGAAGGCAAAAAGCCCACCACCGCCGCCGGAGAATTCGTGCGCGAAGAAATCGAACACGTCCGCCACGGAAAACACGGAGCGCGCTCGCCCCAGCAGGCAATCGCCATCGGATTGAACGAAGCCCGCCGCGCAGGCATTCCGCTAAAGCCGCCGCGTCGTGGACGCACTAGCCCGAAAACCCGCAAAAGCGCTGCCCGCGCTTACCAGAAAGGAAAATCCGGCGCCAAAAAGCCGAACCGTAAACGCTCGCGCGCTCGCGAACGTGCCTTGAAGCGCGAACCTCGCAATACCACGTCGCGCAAGGCGCTCTCTCGTCATGGGCGCAGCGCCGCTCGGCGGCGTCGAGCTTCGCGACGTTAATCGCCGTCGCGCATCAGCATTCTTGAGGAGAGGACCATGAAAAACACAGAGGGACGCAAGTCGAAATCGAAAGCAGGGGAACAGATGGAATCAGAGATGGAGGATCGCGAGGAACTTCGCCGCGAAAAAGAGCGCGATGAAGGAGAGGACCTGAACCAGAGCATCCAAACCGGCACGCACGATTCGGAACGCCTCGGCGTCAACTGGCCGCCGTCTTACAGGAACTTGAAGAAGCGCAAGCCCGCCGCGAAGCGCGGTAAATAGCGCGACGGGTTCCGGAAGCGCCAATCTCCCGATTGGCGCTTTTGCCGGAAATTGTCGCGCTCGCGGCGCTCACATCGTCAATACGGCGCGAAACTCTGCCTTGCCGCTCATCATCCGGGCGTAAGCCTCCGCAGCCTTCGCCAGCGGGTATTTTTCAATCATTGCGCGCACACCGGTCATCTCGGCGAAACGCAGCGTGTCCTCCGAGTCGGTGGGAATTCCCGAGGGCCAGCCCATCAGGCTTTTTCGTCCGAAAATCAGGCTCACCGGCGATACTTCAATCGAGTCCATCGTCGCGCCCACCACCATCATTCTGCCGTTTGTCGACAAACCGTTTATTAGGGACGACATCGCCTTGGCGCTCGGCGCGGTAGCCAGAATTGTGCGCGCGCCTCCAAGTTTTTGCAGCTCCGCCGCGGCATCCGTGGCGGCGCTATCAATGTAAACATGCGCTCCCAGTTTTTTCGCCAGCCCGGCGTTATCCGGGCCGCGTCCCACTGCCGCCACGCGGTACCCGAATTTCCGCGCGAACTGAATTCCCAGGTGGCCCAGCCCGCCGATTCCCTGAACTGCCACCAGATCGCTCGGCAACGCTCCGCTGTGCCGAAGCGCGTTAAACGTGGTGACGCCGGCGCACATCAGCGGCGCGACCTCCGCCGCGTCCAACGAGTCCGGCACCTGCGCCAGCGCTTCCACCGGAGTGACCATGTATTCGGCATAGCCGCCATCGTAGCTGACCCCACAAATTTGCAGGTTGGCGCAGGTTCCGAAATCACCGCGCCTGCACGAAGGACACGTTCCGTCCTGCCCTCCATGCCAGCCCACGCCCACGCGCTGGCCTTTCTTCCAATTCGTCACGCCCGATCCGGCCTCGTCAATCACTCCGGCCACTTCATGCCCGGGAATGCGCGGATACACGATGCCAGGGAAGCCTTCCTTCACAAGGACGTCGCTGTGGCACACGCCGCACGCTTGCACCTTAATCCGGACCTGACCCGGCCCCGGCTGCGGGATATCGCGTTCCACCACTTCGAATTCGCCGCCGGCTTTCGGCACTTGCACCGCCTTCATTTTCGCCATTGGTTTCCTCCGATTGTTACGAGTCTTTCGCGAGCCCTGTCGTGAGTTTGGAAATCCGATTGGATGCCCCATAATTCTCTTCGGCTCCGAATTCTTCGCCACAAAATTCACAGCGTGCCGCCAACCGCACCTGTACTTCAACTGCACTTACGACCAGTAGATGCTCGTGCTGCCATCGTGCTAGCCTCGTCACGCTATGCTGAAGTTTTGTCAAAAACTCGAACCGGGCCGGACAAGGGCGAATGCGCCTCCGCTTGTCGCTCTTCAAGCTCCTCCCGCCGCCCTCTGTTCGCCTCAAAGTTCCGGCTTGTCACCGCTCCGCGAGTCGCGCGGCTCCCAAGGCGCTCCTGCGCGTTGGGGTGCCAGATCGATACACTATCGAGTAGGATCGTCCGTAAGTCACTGCAAACAAAGCGCCGGCCACCTGCCAAATCGCTACACATTCAAAGCTTCCGCAGGCGCGTTCCCGAAACGGGGACTTCTTCCGCTGCGGTGCGCAGGCTTTCTAGCCTTTGCGTCTTTTGCGGAGCGTCTGAGATAATGGACCGCACAAACTTCCATTCCCTAAGCAGTCTGAAGCCCATCGATCTCGCTGGGAGCCGCCGGGCATTCGCAGATTCCGGCGATGGAAAAATCAAAAGGGCGAGCTCCCACGAGCGAATGGGAAGAAAAGCGAGCGACGGCGAGCGAGCAGACAAATGACCGGCAACGACATCCGCGGCATGTTCCTGAAATTCTTCGCAGAGCGCGATCATCGCGTGGTGCTCAGTTCCTCGCTCGTTCCCGCCAACGATCCCACGCTGCTGTTCGCCAATGCCGGAATGAATCAGTTCAAGGACGTGTTCCTCGTCCTCGAACAGCGCGACTATCGCCGCGCCACTTCCTGCCAGAAATGCGTGCGCGCCGGAGGCAAGCACAACGACCTGGAAAACGTCGGCTTCACCAATCGCCACCACACGTTTTTTGAGATGCTCGGCAATTTTTCCTTCGGCGATTATTTCAAAAAAGAAGCCATCGCCTTCGCCTGGGAATTAATCACCGGCGCGAATTGGTACGCGATTCCGAAAGACAAGCTGTACGTCACGATTTTCAAGGGCGAGTCGGGTGGCCAGTCAAGTGTCCCTCGCGACGTGGAGGCAGGGAAGGCGTGGCTCGCACAAGGCGTCGCCGCCGAACGCATCTTCGAATTCGGCTCGAAAGACAATTTTTGGGCTATGGGTGACACGGGGCCGTGCGGCCCGTGCAGCGAGATTTTCTACGATTTGGGCCCGGCCGCGTCCGATAAAGGACATGAAGATTGCCAGTTTGGTTGCGACTGCGGACGCTACGTCGAGATCTGGAACCTCGTGTTCATGCAGTTCAATCGCGATGCCGATGGCAAGCTGAATCCTTTGCCGCGCCCATCCGTCGATACCGGCGCGGGACTGGAACGCCTCGCCGCCGTCCTGCAGGGCAAAATTTCGAATTTCGATACGGACCTGTTCATGCCGCTGATTCGCGAGGCCGAACAACACGTCGACGCGAAGTATGGACGCGATCCCAAAGTCGATCCGTCGTTCCGCATCGTCGCCGATCACGCTCGCGCAACTACGTTTCTAATTGCCGATGGCGTAATTCCCTCGAACGAAGGCCGCGGCTACGTGCTGCGCAAAATCATGCGGCGTGCCATTCGCCATGGGCGTCTCAATGGCGCGACCAAGCCATTCCTATATGAAATGGTCTTCGCCGTCGCCGATGAAATGAAAGCGGCGTACCCCGAGCTGAAAGACAGCAAGGTCCGCGTGGCGGAGATCGTGCGCGGTGAGGAATCCCGGTTCGCCAATGTGATGGATATCGGGCTGAAGCGGCTTGACGATGATCTCGCGCCGCTGCTCGCCGCCAAGAAAGAGAATCCGCAAGCGCGCGCGATGTATTCGGGTGAAAAAGCGTTCAAGCTCTACGACACGTTCGGCTTACCGCTCGACTTCATCATCGACGCCACGCGTGACGTCGGCATCTCGTTTGACCAGGCAGGCTTCGATCGCGCCATGGCGGAGCAACGCACGCGCGCGCAAGCATCGTGGAAGGGCGGCGCTAAACAGACCGCCAGCCCGGTATTTCAGCAATTAGCGCGGACGGTATTCGAAGGCTATCGCCAAACCGAATCGACCGGCTGCGAGATCTTGGCGCTGGTGCGCAACGGCGCGGGCGTGCAGGAACTCAAGCGCGGCGAGCAGGGCGAGGTCGTCCTCGACCACACCCCCTTCTACGCTGAATCCGGCGGACAGATCGGCGACCGCGGCCACCTTTATTCTCCGGGGCGCGGCTTCGTCGTCGCCGAAGTCGAAAGCTGCTACTCGCCGGTGCAGGGCGTGCGCGCGCACAAGGTAATCG
>JBOGMX010000060.1:0-33362 GCA_050746725.1 Candidatus Acidiferrales bacterium
TAAGATTTCAAGACAGTTAGGTTGATGACGCGAAGTGAGCGTGTGGCCACTCTTCTGCAAATGCACTGTGGGACTAATGGCTCGCGGCTGACTACCGATAAGTCCCTCGGAGGGAAGGGCGATGGCAGGATGGGTCCGGCAATTAGATCCGAACAAGCGGGGTAATGCGTCGCTGGAATTCGAAGCGGCGCTCCGAAAAAGAATCGTGGGCAGGATGAAGCAGTGCAAGCCGTTGTGGATCTGTACCAGGTTTTTCTTGCCGGGTTGAATTCACCGGGGCGGCCGGTGGGGAATCTTTTGTTTTTGGGGCCGACCGGGGCGGGGAAGACGCGGGTGGTGGAAGCGTCCGCGGAAATTTTGTTTGGGGATCCGCGGGCGGTGATCAAGGTGGATTGCGCGGAATTCCAGCACTCGCACGAGATCGCGAAATTGATCGGCTCGCCTCCGGGATACCTGGGGCATCGCGAGACGCACCCCTTGATCACGCAGGAAGCGCTGGCGCAGCACCACACGGAAAAACTGAAGCTGAGTTTTTTGCTGTTCGATGAGATTGAAAAAGCTTCGGACGCGCTGTGGCAGCTCTTGCTGGGGATTTTGGACAAGGCCACCTTGACGCTGGGCGACAACCGGCGGGTGGACCTATCGGAAACGATGATTTTCATGACCTCGAACCTGGGGGGCGGAGAAATCACCGAGCTAATGACCGGCGGGATGGGCTTTGCGCCGGAAATTCCGGCGGAGGCGCGCCCGCGGCTGGACGAGAAGGTGGGACGAACGGCGACGGAAGCTGCGAAGAGGAAGTTCGCGCCGGAGTTCATGAATCGCATCGACAAGGTCGTGGTGTTCCATCCGTTGCGGTCGGAGCAGTTGGAGCAGATATTGGAGATCGAGCTGGGGATGGTGCAGCAGAGGGTGCTGGAAACGGCCAAGGGACGGTTTTTGTTCCAGGTGACTTCGGCGGCGCGCGAGTTTTTGCTGAAAGAAGGAACGGACTTGAAGTACGGGGCTCGTCATCTGAAGCGGGCCATCGAGCGGCATGTGGTCTATCCGCTGGCGAACCTGCTGGCCACGGATCAAGTGGCCCTGGGGGATGTGATCTCGATCGACTGGAACGGCGTAGACAACGGGTTGCTGTTCTCGAAGGAGGCGGAAGGCGCGCTGGTGCCCATGCCTTCGCCTGATTCCGCAACCGCCGCTGCCGCCGCTGCGGCCCATTCCGGCGGACGCGAGCTTTCTTATCCGGCGGCGCTTACGGCTGCTGCGGAAGTCCCGCTCGAGCGGACGATTACCTTGGCTCCAGAGCCAAATGTTTCGAGAGAGAAGGCGGGAAACGAATAGGGCCTGGATCTCAGGACTCGTTTTTCTGCTCAAGCACCAGGATTGCTTGCAAGGCGCCGCGTGAAA
The DNA here is from genome assembly GCA_050746725.1 of Candidatus Acidiferrales bacterium. Lineage (GTDB taxonomy): Bacteria > Acidobacteriota > Terriglobia > Acidiferrales > UBA7541 > Palsa-295. The sequence goes on from JBOGMX010000060.1 coordinate 1,405, forward strand.
ATGCCTCGCCTTGCTTTTTTTTGCCGGCCGAACTCGCCCGGTCCGATATTAGCCAGATAGTTCCGCGGTATAGCGCTCGTACTCGCTCGCGTCCATTAGCGTGGATATTTCCTGCGGGTCTCCTAGTCGAACTTTGAGCAGCCATGCCGCGCCGTGCGGGTCCTTATTGAAGATTTCCGGCGAGTTTAGGAGCGCAGTATTGATCTCGGTCACTTCCCCGGAAACGGGACTGTAAAGATCGCTCACCGCTTTCACGGACTCAATTGCTCCATACGCTTCGCCCACCTTCTGCGATGCTCCAACCTTAGGCAGCTCGACGGAGACGACGTCACCGAGCTGTTCCTGCGCGTAGTTGGTAATCCCGAGCGTTCCAATGGAACCCTGCAACTTGATCCACTGGTGGTCTTTCGTGTAGCGGTAGTCAGGCGGATACATAAGATTGACCCTGCATTTGCTTCATACCTCTCATCTTATCGGATTTCCAGTTGGCCCATCGGGGTTTCCGTCGTTTCGCCGTGGGGTCGTCCCAATGCGATTTGCGTTGGCCAGTTTGGACACGTCCCCGCGCGAGGTGCTTGTGGCGCGCTTGGCCGTGGCCTACTATGTTGCGTAGAGCGCGCTACCGGCGGGAGGCGAACTGATGACAACCGTTTGTTCGCAGTGCGATCAGCCCGAATCGAAGTGCCGGTGCGATAAGTATTGCTGTTTTTGCCAGTCGCTGGACGGCATTCGGCTCTGCATCGATGGTTTGTACTATTGTCCGGACTGCCGGGAAGCGTGCGACGCGCGAGTCGCCGACGATGAGCACAAGTCCTGAACGAATTGCACGAATCGAGTGCCAAGTCGGCGACGATCCTCGCTTGATCGCGGGAGCATCCGTCATCGTGGCCCACGTGGCGCGTCGAGCTGGCCTTTCGGGCGGTGCCGCAACTGAGATTGCTCTTGCGGCGTCCGATTCTTGCAGCGCCGCTTTTCATGCGCTCCGAGAGCCGGAATGGTCATGGACGGCGATCAAATTAGGTGCCGCCGAGTTTCCGGATCATATCGAAGTGACGATCGAACCGTTGCTGGAAAAGTCCAAGGCAGCTGGCGGGCGGTTTAGCTCCATGCTTCCTGCCGATTTCACGGATAAGATTCGGGCGAAGCTCAAGAACGCGGCGCTGGACGGATTCGACGTTGGATTACGAGATGGAATTCCTCGCATAACGCTGGTGAAATGCACAGGCGCAGCCAAGCGCCGTTTCGTTGTTTGACGCGTACTTTCTGGGCGTCTCGTGCCAGCGAGTCTCGTCGTAATCACATCGGTACGGCAAAGGCGCGCGTGCGAATCAGCGACAAAAGCTGGTCCTGGCTCACCGGCGCGTCCACTTTCAAGCGGTCACCGTTCGGGCTAACGCGCACTTGATCGAGCGCGCTCGCTAGATCGGGGTTCGACCGTGCCTCCTGATACCGGCGAAGCATCAGCGCGCCCTGCAAACCTGCGGCAAGCAAGTTCGCGTCATCGGGAGAACTGCAAACCGCCTGAAACTGCGCATCGACGCCGCTATCCGCCTGGATCTCGATGGTCATTGCACGCATTCGGTTGATGATCGGCGTTGCTTGGGGGAATTGCGCCGCTTGCGGGATCAGCTGATGAATGGCGAGATGCGTGTAGCTCTTGTCGAGCACGGCCCAGATGATCCCGTTGCCGTTGGCTTCATTGATCAGAGGTGAGAGCTGGCTATTATCGAGCAGGCTCTGAGCCGCGCCGTTGCGAACGTCGATCAACTGTTGCAGCGCGGCGCGCTGTCCGAACGCCGCTGTGTTCGCGTCGATGAAGGTAAATAGTATGTCGCTGGGGCCAGTTCCGCTGCCATAGGCGTACAGTTGGTAACCGTCAATCGTCACCACCGGCAACTTTTGCTGTTTGAAGCGTTCTTCGCTCTCCGAGGGATTAAAGTCGCCAACCGCGACACCTACGATCTGCGCGCCGCCGTTCTTCGGGCTCCGAACCGCGCCCCACGCGAGCTCGTCCACCTGAGTATTTGGATCCACTCCGGCCGAGATCAGGAACTTTTCAAACTGGCGGAAGCGGCTGGGCAGAAGTTGCTCGCGGAGCTGAGAGAACCAGGGATATTGCCGCGCAGCTTTCATGTCAGCGTAGGCAAATTCACCCACATTCTCCGGAAACATGCCGATTACTTCGGTGCTCAAGGTTCCGGCGAAAGAGGGCCGCGGAATAGCCGCGGAAGTCAGCAGCAAAAATCCGGCCGCGATGATGGCGGTCCCAAAATGACGTAGCGGATATTTCATAAAGGTCCTTAGAACTCCCATGCTGGTCTTACCTGCACGCGCTCGCTTACGTTTCGCTGGCTCGAGCGCCGATCGTGCCGGCGTCGGAACGGGCGCGTTCCGCGAAGCCAACGTCTTCAATCCCTTCGAGATTGATTTTTACATTTTCGAGCGCGCCACGAACGGCGGCGGACGCCATCAGCTGGGCCACACGAACATCTGATAACATCGATGGGCTGGCCATCTCTTTCAGTTGCCCAAGCATTTCAAATATATCGGCCGATCGTCGCGCGATGTCCAGTGGTACTTCCACGGCGCGTTGCAGCGCGTCCTGAATCGCCTCGTCACGCGCTTTCTCATCGGACCGACTCTCACGCGGCAATTTCCTCGCAGTCACCACCGCATCGAAAGAGGCTGCATCCGCGTCGATCGTCGATGGCAAATCGCGAGCGGCGATCTGGAATTCCTCAAAGATCCGGTCCAGTCGGGCGGCGTATCCCCCCTGAGATTTGCGCTGGCTCGATAACCCAGCCACCATTTGTCCGAGGCTCGCGGCCAGCGCTCCCGCCAGTGCTGCGACTGACCCTCCTCCAGGCGCGACTGTTGGCTGAGCCACGGCGGCGAGAAATGGCTCAACCATTGCTGAAAGGCTCCGCGATTGTGCGCCAGCCGCCGCGGCAATTGCGTCTTCCAGCCTCTTCTCCAACACATGATCGGTCGTAAAGTTCTCGAATTGGAGAAAATGCTCCGCGGCCATGTCGATGGCGCGGCGGGGAATCAAGCCGATCAGTTCGCTGCTCACCACCGAAGCGCCATACCGTTCCGCTTCGCGCCTCACAAGTTCGAATACGCGATGGACGGGCGTCTGCTCGAAATCGGTCAAGTTCATCGAGACTTGCGCCAGATTGCGCGCGTCGAGGTAAACGCCCATGGCCTTTACGTAGCGCAAGCCGCCGCTCGAAAACCGCACCGCTTTCGCGACTCTCTTCGCCACCTCTACGTCGCTCGTGTTTAAGAGAATGTTGTAAGCGATCAGGAATTTCCGTGCGCCGACAACCGTCGCTCCCGCCGTGGGGTGCAGCACGCGATCTCCGATGTCCGGCACGCGGTCTGCGTTCGTCTCAATTTCTTGTCGCAAGCCCTCGAACTGTCCGCGGCGGATGTTTTCCAAATTCACGCGATCCGCGCGCTGCGCCGCAGCCTCGTAAAGATAAACGGGAATGTTGTAGCGCTTCCAAATTTCGCGCCCGGCGAGCTTCGCGAGCGCCACGCAATCCTCGATTGTCACCCCTTCTAGTGGAACGAATGGCACCACATCCGTGGCGCCGATTCGCGGATGAACGCCCGCCTGGCGCGTAAGATCGATCAATTGGGCGGCTTTGCCGACAGCGCGAACGGCCGCTTCAACAACCGTCTCCGGCTCGCCGGCGATCGTTACTACGCTGCGATTATGGTCCGCATCGGCTTCGTGCGCGAGGATCAGCACACCGGGCACTTCACGCATCGCGGCGACGATTTCTTCAACCTTCGCGCGATCGCGCCCTTCGGAGAAATTGGGAACGCATTCAACCAGGCGTCTCATGGGTCACGGGTTCTTTGGGTGGACGGCAACTCCGCGCTTGATCGTCATGCTGCAGAGATTCACACCAAAATAATACGGAATTTCGCGGTAGTCGGCCACGTCGAAAGCGGCTAGGTCCGCATACTTGCCAACTTCCAGCGAGCCGTCGCGATCATGTAGGCGCAGCGAGTAGGCGGGATTGATTGTCGCCGCCGAGATCGCTTCGGCCGGCGACATGCGCAATTGATTGCATGCGAGCGAGAGGATCATCGGCATGCTGACAGTTGGGCTCGTGCCAGGATTGAAATCCGTGGCTAGCGCCACGATCGCGCCCGCATCGAGCAACTGGCGCGCTGGCGCACACTGCGGGACTCCCAGATGAAAACTGCAACCGGGAAGCAAGGTGCAAACGACGTTCGATAGGGCCAGTGCTCGAATATCGGCGGCGTTGATCTGATCCAGATGATCGGCGCTGGCGGCCTGTAGTTCAATCGCGAGGCGAGCCGCGCCCGTCCGCTCAAACTGCGCCGCATGTATGCGCGGGACCAGCCCGCAGGCGCGGGCAGCCGAGAGAATCCGGCGCGCTTGCGGGAGCGTGAAAGCGCCACGGTCGCAGAACACGTCGCAGAAGTCGGCGAGTCCGGCCGTTACTATCGATGGAATCCACTTCCGGACGAGCAGATCGACGAAGGCGTCCGGGCGCCGGCGAAATTCCGGTGGCACGATGTGTGCCCCTAGAAACGTGGGCACGATATCGAGCGGCTGACTTTGATGAAGCTCGTGCAGCACGTTCAGGATTTTCACTTCGCTCGGCCAATCCAGTCCGTAGCCGCTCTTCGCTTCCAAGGTGGTGGTGCCATTAGCGGCAAATAGTTCGAGATAAGCGGAAGCTCTCACTTCGAGCGCTCGCGGAGATGCCTTTCGCGAGGCGTTGACCGTGGAGCGAATACCCCCGGTGTTGTGGGCGATCTGCTCGTACGACTTTCCGGCAATGCGCTGTTCGTATTCGTCCGCGCGGCTTGCGGGAAAGATCAAGTGCGTGTGCGAATCCACGAAGCCCGGCAGGACGACCCGACCGCCGAGATCGAGTTTTTCCGCTTGGCGCGCTTTTCGAAGCTTTTCTATCTGGCGGCGCGGTCCAACCGCCGCGATCCGGTCGCCTTGGATGAGAACCGCGCCATCCCGGATGATACCTAGGTCCTTCAACGCACGCCCGCGTCGCGGCACGGGGCCGCGCAACGTGAGCAGCTCGGCGCAGCCGGTTATGAGCAGTTCGGACACGCGATTGACGAGATGGTAACTCGCGCCTCGTTAAAACACCAATATTTTGAGGGAAGCTTGCCCTGAGCAACTCCAGGACCGTTCAAGAATTCTCATGATCCGGCATCGGGACCTTGATTCTCGATTTCTTGGCGAAAGCGATGGCGTCGGGATAGCCGGCATCCGCATGGCGGGCTACGCCGATGCCCGGATCGTTCGTGAGCACGCGCTCAATCCGCACGGCCATCTCTTCCGTGCCGTCTGCGACGAGCACCTGGCCCGCGTGTTGCGCGTACCCGATTCCCACGCCGCCGCCATTGTGGATCGATACCCAACTCGCGCCACTTGCCGTATTCAGCAGCGCGTTCAAGAAAGGCCAGTCGGCCACGGCATCCGAACCGTCGCGCATCGATTCCGTCTCGCGATAAGGAGACGCGACCGAGCCGCAATCGAGATGGTCGCGGCCGATCACGATCGGCGCCTTTAACTCTCCGCGCGCCACCAGATCGTTCAGCGCGACTCCAAATTTGTCGCGTTCACCGTAGCCCAGCCAGCAAATGCGCGCAGGCAGGCCCTGAAATCGCACCCGTTTTTGCGCCAAACGAATCCAGCGGCACAGAATTTCGTTGTCCGGGAACATTTCAAGAACGAGTTGGTCCGTACGTCGAATGTCCGAAGGCTCACCAGAAAGCGCCACCCATCGGAATGGGCCCCTGCCTTCGCAAAAGAGTGGCCGAATGTACGCAGGCACGAAGCCCGGAAAGTTGTAGGCGTTTTTCACGCCCTGCTCGAAAGCAAAGGTGCGGATGTTGTTCCCGTAATCGAACGTCACCGCGCCGAGTTTTTGCAACGCCAGCATGCCTTCCACGTGCTTGCCGATCGATTCAAGCGCGCGTTTGCGATACGTGTCCGGATCGGAGTTCCGGAGCTCCGCGGCTTGCTCGATGTTCAGATTCTGTGGAATGTAGCCGCCCACTGGATCATGCGCGCTGGTCTGATCCGTGAGCAAATCCGGGACAACTCCGCGGAGGGCCAGCGCCGGAATCACGTCCGCACAATTGCCCACCAGACCAACCGAACTGGCTTCGCGCTTACGCACCGCATTCTTCAGTATGCGCAGCGCTTCGTCGAGGTCGTTGACCATCACATCGCAGTATCCGGTCTTCACGCGACGCTTGATTCGTTCGGGATCGACGTCAATTCCCAGGAAAGCGGCGCCATTCAGCGTAGCTGCCAACGGCTGCGCGCCGCCCATCCCGCCCATGCCGCCGCTTGCAATTAGTTTGCCCGCTAAATCGCCGCCGAAATGTTGGCGTCCCGCTGCAGCGAACGTTTCATACGTGCCCTGCAGGATTCCTTGCGAGCCGATGTAAATCCAGCTGCCCGCGGTCATCTGGCCGTACATCATTAATCCGGCGCGATCGAGCTCATCGAAGTGCCGCCAATCATTCCAATGGCCGACTAGGTTCGAATTGGCGATCAACACCCGCGGCGCGTACGAGTGCGTGCGAAAGACTCCTACTGGCTTGCCGGATTGAATTAAAAGAGTTTCGTCGTTCTCGAGACGCCGAAGCGAATCCACGATGGCATGAAAACATTTCCAATCGCGCGCCGCTTTCCCGCGACCGCCGTATACGATCAACTCCTCCGGTTTTTCAGCGACCTCGGGGTCGAGATTGTTCATCAACATTCGCAGCGCCGCTTCTTGCTGCCAACCTTTGCAGGAGATCTCCATCCCGCGCGGCGCCCGAACCGGCTGGCAGCCCGTGACACTGTCGCTCGTCACCCTCACCATGGTGGTAGCCCAATGACGAGATACGTAGCAGAGAACGAGGACGCCATCGGAGAGAAGTGCACTCGGCGCGGCAGTGCGATTCGGAGAAGCGTCCTGCTGATCAACGAAGCGCAGCGCGAAGTTACGGCAGTTCGTGCCTGCGCGGTGTAGGAGTTCGAGATGAAAGCCATCGGCAGTCCTCGCATGATCTGTCTCGGCCGCGCGACAACCGTTTCCTACTCCTACGCTACCATACCGGGCAATGGCTTTGCCTGCCGCGGAAGTTGCGCCTCGCGAATGCCTATGCTACTTTCGCTGACGGATGATTTTTGAGCGCTTTCCAGTGAAAATTAGCGAATTGAAGCCTGCGGACCGCGAAGAAGCGGCCTTGATCGAAAAGCTCGACGTCAGTCGTCTGCCCAGTCACGTAGCGATCATCATGGACGGGAACGGACGTTGGGCTGGCCGTCGCCACCTGCCGCGTATCGCCGGACATCGCGCGGGGGTGAAAGCGGCGCGCGCCGTGATCGAAACCTGCGCGCGGCTGCACCTTCCATGTCTCACGCTCTATGCCTTTTCGCTCGAAAATTGGCGGCGTCCCGAAGCGGAAGTCGACTTTCTCATGCGCCTGCTCCGCGAATACTTGAAGCGCGAGCTGCCTTCGCTCCAGAAAAATAATATTCAGATGCGATTTATCGGCCGGATCGGAGAGCTTCCTCAAGCGGTCCGGATGGATATCCATGAGGCCATGCGCGCGACCTCCCAAAACACGGGCTTGAAGCTGGTCGTCGCACTGAACTACGGCGGCCGCGCGGAATTGACGGAGGCGTTCAACGCGCTCCTGGAAAAAGCGCGCGCCGAGCGGCATTCGGAATTTCGCGTCGACGAAGAATCCATCTCCGCGCACCTTTACACTGCGGGATTGCCCGATCCTGATTTACTGATCCGCACCAGCGGCGAAATGCGCGTTAGCAATTTTCTGTTGTGGCAGATCGCCTACGCGGAGTTGTACGTCACGGAAACGCTGTGGCCTGATTTTTCGCGCGCGCGCTTGCTCGAAGCGCTCATCGATTATCAGAAACGCGAGCGCCGCTACGGCGGTCTTGGCGCGAGCCAAGGAAATGGCCGAAAACCTGTGGATTCTTCCGCGCCGAAGCCCGAGCCATCACTGCGTCAGGCAGACCAACCAGTTCGGCCTGGCCAGCGAACTGAGCGCGAAGATCCACCCGCCGATGCTGCACGCCAGGGGCGGTTCTGAGCGAGATGCTCGCGCGCATCCTCACAGCTTGTGTTCTAATTCCCATCGTGGTCGTGCTGGTCTGGTGGGGTCCCCCGGCGCTTCTGGCTGCGGTTGCAGCGACCGTGGCGCTCGTAGCGCTCGCGGAATTTTTCCATTTGGGCGAACGCGTCGGCCTGCGTGCCTTCCTGATCTGGACGATGATCTGCGCCGCCGGACTCTTTTACGCGCAATATTCGCAAGGCTCGGTGGAGACGCATCCGCTTGGTCGCGGCGTCTCGATCGTGCAGGTGCATGAAGTCGGCGCAGTTTCCTTGCAAGTGGTCGTCCTCATTTTCGTTTTTGGCGCGGCGGGAATTGTTTTAGCGATGCGCCGCCCTTTGCAGGAATCACTGCCCGCCCTTTCCATTAGCTCGGCCGGCCTGTTGTTCATCGCATTTCCATTCAGCTATTTGGTCCGTCTGGACGAAATGAGCAGCACCGGACGCGATTTAATCCTATTCACTCTCGTGTTGATCTGGGTCGGGGACACACTCGCATACTTCACGGGCAAAGCGATCGGACGAATCCCCATGGCGCCGGCGCTCAGTCCCAAAAAAACGTGGGAGGGAGCTGTTGCGAATCTGATTGGTTCGATATTGGTAGCAGTTGGATTTTCGTACTGGCTGCCGCTCGATATTTGGACCCTGATTGGGATCGCCGTCTTGGCGAATATTGCCGGCCAAATGGGCGATTTGGTCGAATCGGCCTATAAGCGCGGCGCGAACGTTAAAGATTCCGGCTCGCTATTGCCGGGGCACGGCGGCATGCTCGACCGCATCGATAGCCTGATTCTTGCCAGTCCAGTAGTGTGGGCCGCTTATCAGTGGCTGACCACGCGCTGACGCAGGATTAGCGGGAAGATCCGCCGGCGAAGAGGCGGCCAATTGCAACAAGCACGACGGCACCCACGGTCGCCGCAGCCAAGCTGGCCCAGAAGCCCCACGCAGGAATCCCGAGCCGCGTAAAAATCCAACCGCCGATCACTGCGCCAATCAAGCCTAGAATTATGTTTACCAAACATCCGAAGCCATGGCCGCGCGTGATCACCCCCGCAATCCATCCGGCGAGCAGTCCAATAATTATCCACGCGAGAAGCCCGCGGGACGAAACACCTACAAAAAACATGTGGCTCCGGAACACCACCGCGAACAGCGCGACGTTGGCAAGCAGAGTCATGTACGTGGTCTCCTCGGGCTAGGGCGGCCGGCAAATTGATCCCCAGCATTTATACACAACCTTGCCTTCAAGGAAAGCGCTCTTGCGACTTCCTATGGAGATCAACGCAGCCGTCTCCGCGCGAAGGCTTTTGGGGCAGTGCCGATCAGGAGCTCTGCACGACAAATCGAATGTGCAGGCGCTTGAAATCAGACATTTCGTGACGCCACCCGCCGCGCATCTCGAATCTTGCGGGGCGAATCCCCGCGAAATCGCTCAGCACGTTCGAACTTCGAGTCGATTGCGCGTTCCCAACTTTTTTCGAGTTTTTCCAAAATGTCCTTTCGCTTGCCATCACATTTGTACTATCAATAGGGCGCAAAAGAGCGAACGAGCACCGCCGTTTCGCTTTTGAACACGAATTCCACTAGCTGCGAGGAAATTTGAATGCCTAATAAAAAGGGCGCAACGGGGCGCATCCTGCACGATCCGGTCAAGGATCGCTTGACTCCCATCTATCCGCTCGACTTGGGAAAAATTCAAACCATCGACGATTTGGTGCGGGCGATGGGCCGCACGGCTTTTACGGGGCGGCAGATCGGCGATGCGGCGGACGTGCTGGAAGCGATGGCGCGAGACAAAGATTGCTTCGTGGTGATGACCCTTTCGGGTGCTTTGACCGTCGGCAAGATGGGACTGCTCTTTTGCGACCTGGTGGACTCCGGAGTCGTGAAGGCGATTGTATCCACCGGCGCCCTGATGGCACACGGCTTGGTGGAAGCCACTGGACGCTCGCATTTCCGCTACGATCCTAAAATGGGCGACCGCGAACTTTTCTTTGCCGGCTACAACCGCGTGTACGATTCGCTCGAACCGGAGCTGAACTTGGATCACGTCGAGGCGATTGTCGATCGCGTATTGGATCTTTGGGATTCGAATGACGTGGTTTCCAGTTGGCGCCTGAATCAGCGCATCGGAGAGTATTTGCAAAAACACGCGAAGGGCCGCGGTATTTTGAAAAGCTGCGCGGAGAAGAATGTTCCGGTATTCGTGCCAGCGTTCACGGATTCGGAGTTGGGCATCGACTTCGCTCTTCATCAGCGCCAACGCAAGTTGTCCGGAAGGCCGCCACTCGTTTTCGACGGTTTCGACGATTTCGAGCACTACGCGTCGACCATGCTGAAAACCAAGCGCATGGGAATCTTCACCGTCGGTGGGGGAGTGCCCCGAAATTGGGCGCAGCAATTTGGCGTCTATGCCGAACTGTTGGCGCGCCGCGGTTACGCAAAACTGCCGCTCAAGCGTTATAACTACGGTCTCAGGATCTGCCCCGAGCCGGTTAGCTGGGGCGGATTATCCGGCAGCACGTATACCGAAGCAGTCTCTTGGGGAAAATTCGTGCCGCCCGAGGAAGGCGGAAAATTCGCGGAGGTTTTCGACGATGCAACCGTTGCGTTGCCGCTCATCGTCGGCTCGGTGTTGCAACGAATTGGCTATCTGAAGCGCCGGCCAGGGAAGCGGTAGTTGCCAGAGAACGCCGGCCAACGCAAAGCCCTTGCGAAAATCCTGGCTTTGGACTCAGCGGAACCGGCCGAAAACTGCAAGGTGGGAGAGCAGATAACTAATCGTCGTCGCCGAGCAAGATCGCAGCAGCAAGAACCGTGGTCCACAGGCCGCGCTTATCTCCCACGGCCGATTGCGTGATGTTCATCGTGCGGACGATCTTGTTCGAGATCCGATAGACCTCTTTTTTCTCGTCCCACGATAGATCGGGATCGAACTCCACATTCAGCGTGGTGGCTAGCATCTCGGCGGCGAGTTCTTCGGCGTACTCGCCTGCCACTTCCTCCGTCTCGCCAAACGAATGATGCTCGGAAAGATATCCATACATCGATTTATCGCCGGGAAGCGCCAGCCCAACCCCTGCTGCGATCAGACGATGTGGCTCGCGTGTCTGGTTCTCGCTGATCACCGTGAACGCCACTTGGCCGGGCTTCAAATGCTTCAGCCCCTCAGCTCGCGAAATTAGTTTGCAGTGCGGAGGAAAGATGGACGAGACCCGGACGATGTTGCATGCTGCGATCCCGGCGTTTCGCAGCGCCAGCTCGAAGCTCGACAGGCGCTCGCGGTGCTTTCCGACTCCCTTGGTAAGAAAGATTTTTTTCGCGACGAACGCCATGAGTTGAGCCGGGTTGCGGTGCCTCCGTCGGTTGGTTTGGGAAAATTAGGCTTTCGAAAATTAACAAGCAGCCGAAGTGATGTCAATCATTATTCGCTCTCGAATGATTGCAGCCGTCTTGCTTTCCAGTGAACGTATGCCGTGCGCGCTCGATACGCCTCATTTTGCCCGGCACAAAATCACGCACGGCGCAAGCGCCTCGCACACCACTCCGAGCTCCCGAAGCTGCGCTTGGGTGAAGTCGGGTCCGGCTTCCGCCGCTTCGCCTGCCTTGCGCGAGACTTGCACGACGCCCACAACTCGACTGCCCAGCATGATCGGCGCGCTCATGATTTTCTGGATTGGATCGGTTCGCTGATCTTCGCCCACCGGAACTCCCTCGAATACCGATGCGTGCGGCACCATCGAAAAGTGATTCACCACCTCCGGGCGACGTTCCCGCGCCGTCCGGACGGCAAGCGACGTGATGCTGCTCATGGGAATCTCTCCGACCGGGCGCAGATTATCCGGCGCAAGAAAGCGCAACGACCGCTCGTCCGGCGAAAATCCCAATATCGCCACTTCGTGCGTCTGGACGCCGAAATTCTTGGCGATCAACTCGACGGCGCGGTTCAGCCGGACTGCTTCTCCCTCGCCGCCGAGGCGAGCAAGTTCGGCCACCCATTTTTTCAATTCGCCGATATGTTCGCTGGCCATTGGTGCGGCTGGCGCGGAGTCTAACATAGCCCGCTTCTGGCGACGGTTGGATCTCCGGCCGGTTTCCATGGCTTCCCCGATTCGAAACTGGCGGGTCGCAAGAGCCGTGGCAATTCGCGGGATGAAGTTCACTTGGCGCATGCACGCCTTGCCATTCGGACTTTGGTCACCTATACTGCCATCAGCATTCGACGCGGTTTCTTTTCACTCGCGCAGCCGGGCAAATGATTCTCAAGGTTTCTAGACGGTTGGCCGCGCAAGGAGTTTGTTCTCGGAGCGTGCATGGCATCTGCAGTCGGTGTGACCCGGACCAGCTACTTTTTAGATAAACTTCAATCACTCAGCGGCGTCATTCCTATCGGCGCGTACCTGACCGAACATTTTTTCGAAAACAGCTACGCTCTCGTCAGCCCCGATAAATACAACTACATCGCCAGCAAGCTGGAAACTGTGCCTTGGCGCATTCCCATCGAGGTCCTGCTGATCTGGGCGCCGATTCTCTTCCACGGCCTTTATGGGATTTACATCTGGTGGACTGGAAAATCCAACGCCATCGGACACCCGTGGATGGCGAATTGGCTTTACGTTCTGCAGCGCTGGACCGGAATCCTCGTATTCGGCTTCATCATTTACCATGTCTGGACCGTTCGCTTCCTAAGCCATGGCAAGACGACCTACGCTGATATCGCTCATTACATGGCGAATCCTTGGATCGTGGCGATCTATGTGATTGGGATTCTGGCCGCATCATTTCACATCGGTAACGGCTTGTGGAATTTCGCCTGCAAGTGGGGCCTTGCAATCACTCCTAAGTCGCAGCGCGCTGCCGGTTGGTTCGGAGCGGTCGTGGCAGTTGTTTTCGCTGTGGTGGGTCTCGCAATCGTAGCCGGATTCCGCTTCCACTGGACTCCTTTCGATACCTATTTGTGATGAGACAGCCAAAGATCATTATCGTCGGTGGTGGACTTGCGGGCCTGATGGCGACGATTCGCGTCGCTGAACAGGGCATTCCCGTCGATCTATTCTCCATCGTGCCGGTCAAGCGCTCGCATTCCGTTTGCGCGCAGGGCGGCATCAACGCCGCAAAAAATCTCAAGGGTGAAGGCGACTCCACCTGGAAGCATTTTGACGACACCATCTACGGTGGCGATTTCCTGGCTAATCAGGAGTTGGTGAAGGGAATGTGCGAGACCGCGCCGGCGATCATCGACCTGCTCGATCGCATGGGCGTCATGTTTAATCGCACGCCAGAGGGCCTGCTCGATTTTCGCCGCTTTGGCGGTACGCTGTACAATCGCACCGCATTTGCCGGCGCCACTACCGGCCAGCAGTTGCTCTACGCCCTTGACGAGCAGGTCCGCCGCCACGAATCGCTCGACCGCGTGAAGAAGTTCGAAGGCTGGACATTCCTTTCAGCCGTCCTCGACGATGTCGGCATCGCCCGCGGAATCTGCGCCATGAATCTCCGCACCATGGACGTTCGCACCTTTCCGGCGGACGCTGTTATTTTCTGCACGGGAGGCATCGGCGCCATCTTCGGGCACTCCACGAATTCCGTAGTCTGCACCGGTTCCGCGCAGTCGGCGCTCTTTCAGCAGGGCGCCTGGTACGCCAATGGCGAGTTCATTCAAGTCCATCCAACCGCGATTCCCGGTGAGGACAAGTGCCGCCTGATGAGCGAATCGGCGCGCGGTGAAGGCGGCCGCGTCTGGGTCCCTAAAAATCCTGGCGACACCCGCCGCGCCAAGGACATTCCGCAGAACGAGCGCTTCTATTTCCTCGAAGAGTGGTATCCCAAATACGGCAACCTCGTTCCGCGCGACGTGGCCACGCGCGCGATCCATAAGGTCGTTTTTGAAATGAAGATGGGGCTTCCCGGCGAGCCGGCTGTTTATCTGGATGTCTCCCATATTCCTCGCGAAGTCCTCAATCGCAAGCTCGAAGGCATTCTCGAAATTTATCAGAAGTTTATCGGCCCCGACCCTCGGGAAGAGCCCATGAAGGTCTTTCCGGCGATGCATTACACCATGGGCGGCCTATGGGTCGATAACGAGCGGCAGTCCACCAATCTGCCTGGCATCTTTGCCGCCGGGGAATGCGAATACCAGTATCACGGCGCGAATCGGCTCGGCGCGAACTCTCTCCTCTCCTGCATCTACGGCGGAATGAACGCCGGTCCTGCCGCCGTGCACTACGCGCGCAATCTCGAAAACGGCTGCGATAGCGTATCTTCCGAGGTCTTCGATCGCGAACGGGTCCGCCAGCAGGACATCACCGATGGTTTGCTTCACCAACAGGGAACCGAAAATCCGCTGACCATTTGGCGCGAACTCGGCGAAGCGATGACCGAAAACGTCACCGTGATCCGCTACAACGCCAACATTAAGAAAACGCTCGATAAGCTGGGCGAACTCAGCGACCGCTACAAGAAAATCAACCTGCAGGACCGCACCCAGTGGTCCAACCAGACGCTAAATTTCACACGTGAACTGGGCAACATGCTCGTTCTCGCGCGGGTGATCGCGCTTGGTGCGCTGGAGCGCAACGAAACGCGCGGCGCGCATTACAAGCCCGAATTCCCTGAACGCGACGACGCCAATTGGCTGAAAACCACCAAGGCCAGCTACAACTTCGGCAAAATTTGCCTGGAGTACGAGCCGGTGGACACGTCATTGATCCCGCCGCGCGAAAGGAAATACACCGCGGCGGTGTAACTGAAATTATGGCAGAGAAAAAAGTCATCGTTCGCATCAAACGCCAGCAGCGGCCGGACGAGCCGTCTCGCTGGGAAGAGTTCGAGCTGCGCTATCGTCCGCACATGAACGTCATCATCTGCCTGCGCGATATCGCCGAAAGGCCAGTCACGCGTGATGGCCGCGAATCATCGCCGGTCAGCTATGAAGCCAGTTGCCTGGAAGAGGTCTGCGGCGCTTGCGCCATGATTATAAATGGCCAGCCGCGCCAGGCTTGCTCGGCTCTCGTCGATAATCTCGAACAGCCGATCCGCCTCGAGCCGCTGACCAAGTTTCCTCTCGTGCGCGATTTGGTCGTCGACCGCTCAAAAATGTTCGAGGACCTGAAGCGCACCCATTGCTGGATTCCCATAGACGGCACCTACGACCTCGGCGAGGGCCCTCGTATGTCTCCCGCCGTTCAGGAAACCGGCTACCCCCTGGCGCGCTGTATCACCTGCGGGAACTGCCTGGAAATCTGCCCCAAGGTCAACGAACACACGCAGTTTGTTGGCGCTGCGATCGTCAGCCAGGTGCGGCTCTTCAATATGCATCCTACTGGCAAACTCCACGCAGCCGAGCGACTCGAAGCCCTGATGGGCCCGGGCGGCATTGAAGACTGCGACAACGCGCAAAACTGCGTGAAGGTTTGCCCCAAAGGCATCCCGCTCACGGAGTCGCTTGCCGCCATCAACGGCCAGGTAATTCGTCACGCGCTCAAGACCTGGCTAATCGGGCACGACTAGAACTCATGGCGCTGCGATTACCGCCATGGGTCGCGTGGTTTTTCGGGAGGACCCTGGCCGGTGCTCGCAATCGACACTCATTCTGAAATTTCCGGCCGCGCCCGCGATATTCACCGTGGCTCCATCGTGATCGACACTCACGTCGACACCACGCAGCGTCTTTTCGATCCTAGCTTTGATTTTGGCTCGCGCCAATTCGATGGCGGAATCGACTTGCCTCGCCTCGGCGAAGGCGGCGTCAGCGCGATCTTTTTCGCGGCTTGGGTTCCCGCCGCCATTACCGGCCCCGAAGCCGTTCGCTGCGCCGTCGAGCAGATTAAGGCGGTGAACCGCGAAGTTGCCCGGAATGCCTCCCACGTTTTGCTGGCGCGCAGCGTGGAAGATATTCGGCGCGCGCAATCTCAAGGACGCATCGCCGTCCTGATCGGCATCGAAGGCGGGCACATGATCGATTGCAGCCTCGATGTGCTTCGCCGCTTCGCGTCGCTTGGGGCTCGTTATATGACGCTCACTCACCTGCGCAATACCGAATGGGCTGACGCCTCGACCGATGCTCCTGTGCACAACGGCCTTTCGGACTTCGGAAAACAAGTCATCGTGGAAATGAACCGGCTCGGCATGATCGTCGACGTGTCTCACGCGTCCGACAAAACCCTGCTGGATGTGCTCGATGTTAGCCATGCTCCTGTTTTTGCGTCGCATTCCTCCTGTAAAGCGATCTGCAACACGCCTCGCAATCTTTCAGACGATCTCATTCGCGCGCTCGCGGCGAAAAACGGGCTCGTCCAGATCAATTTTCACGTTGGCTTTCTCAGTCAGGAATTTGCGGACGCCCAAGCGGCGCATCCCGAAGTCGAAAAAGAAATCGATTCCGAAGTGACCAAACGTTGCGGCGAAATCGAAGCCCGCAAGCTCGTCGAATGGGATAAAATTGTGCGGGAAAAAATGGCGCGGGGAGAAATGCCGTGCGTTTATTGGACTGAGATCGTCGAACACATCGATCGTGTCGCGCAGATCGCGGGAATCGACTGTGTGGGGCTGGGCTCTGATTTTGACGGCGCCTGCATGCCCATTGGCATGGAGGACGCGTCGCACCTTCCCCAAATCACCGAAGCTCTCCTGCGGAAGGGCTACGCCGATTCCGAAGTCCGAAAGGTTCTCGGCGAAAATATGTTGCGGCTGATGCAAGATGTGTACGCGGCATCACAAAAAAACATGAAAGGTTCCGCCTTATGAAGCGCGTTGCTGTATCTTTAAGCTTGTGTGTGCTTGCCGCCGTGGCCTGCGTCACGCTTGGATGCAATTCCGGTACGCGGCAAATTAATCCCAACATTACGCAGCAAAATAATTCCAACGAAGGGCAGGCGCCAATGGTCATCGATCCCGCACTTTTGAAGCCCGACACTCTGACGGAAAAAGCTCCCGAAGTTTTCGACGTAAAATTCGAAACTACTTGCGGCGATTTTACGGTTCAAGTCCACAGAAAATGGGCGCCCCTTGGCGCCGACCGTTTCTACAATCTCGTGCAGCATGGCTTTTTCACCGGCGAGGCGTTCTTCCGCGTGGTGCCGGGCTTCATCGTGCAATTTGGCCTCAGCCCCGATCCGGCGGTGAACCGCGCGTGGCGCAATGCCAATATCAAGGACGATCCAGTCACGCAAAGCAACAAGCGGGGCACCATCACCTTTGCCACCGCCGGAGCCAACACCCGCACTACGCAGCTTTTTATTAACTTTGGCGACAACTCCGGTCTGGATCGCCAGGGATTTGCTCCCTTCGGTTTGGTAACCTCTGGCATGGATGTGGTCGACAAAATCTATAGCGGTTACGGCCAGCAGCCCGACCAAGGCGCCATCACCACGCAGGGCGCGGCGTATCTCCAAAAGAATTTTCCAAAACTCGACACGATCAAGTCGGCCGCCGTCGTCCCCGCTCCGGCAGCGAAGTAGCGCCGAAGCGGCCCAGGTTCCTAGCAACTCGTTCGAGGCTGGCGGAATCTCACTGCGGCAGGCTGCGTCTGTGGCAGCGCTTTCAGGCGAAAGCGGCCCGCCGCGCGGTCGCCGCAGTTCGAAGTAATTGATGTGTGGGCGCTCGCGTTCCGGCGAGAGAAAGGAAATGAACGAAAGGTCCTTCGCGGCAAGCTGATACGCCTGCCGCGACCGCCGTCATGAGCAAAACACAAGCTGTCTTGGAGGAAAAAACTCTCGCGTTTCCTCCGGTCGAGCAAGCCGTCGTAAGCGCCACGGCGTTGCTGCTTGGCCTGGCTCTGGTGAAGGTGCTGCTGCAGTTTGCCGGCATCCGCCACTACGGTTTCTTTCGCGACGAACTGTATTACATGGCCTGCGGCCGGCATTTGGCCTGGGGTTACGTTGACCAGCCTCCATTCATCGCTTTTGTTGCCTGGTTTGAGGCGCATGTTTTCGGCACATCGATCATCGCGTTGCGCCTGCTGCCGGTGCTTACCGGCGCGGCGGTTGTCTTTTTCACGGGAATTCTCACCCGCGAGTTAGGGGGCGACACCTTCGCCCAGTGCCTGGCCGCGATTTCCGTCCTGTTCGCTCCCGCGTTTCTTGCCTTCGACAGCTTTTTCTCGATGAATGCGTTCGAGCCGCTCTTTTGGCTGCTGTGCGCGTGGATTACGGTGCGGATCGTCAGCGGAGCTTCTCCGCGCTGGTGGCTAGCCTTCGGAGCGCTCGCCGGTATTGGCCTGGAAAACAAGCACACCATGTTGGTGTTCGGCTTCGCGCTGGTGGCGGGACTGATTCTTTCCGGTGAAGCGCGCGTGTTCCGTTCCAAATGGATCTGGATCGGCGCGGCGATCGCGCTGGCGATTTTTCTGCCGAATCTGATCTGGGAAGCCCGGCACGGCTGGCCGCAAATCGAAGTCGTGCGCAACGCGCAGCGCTACAAAAATATTCCCATCTCGCCGCTCGATTTTCTGGGCGATCAAGTGGCGTTTCTGAATCCGCTGGCGCTGCCGGTTTGGCTGGCGGGGCTGGCGTGGCTCTTTTTCTCGCGCGAGGGCAGGCCATTCCGGTTTCTGGGCTGGTGCTATCTGATCGTGCTGACGATCTTCCTCACGCTCAACGGTAAATCGTATTACGTGTTGCCCGCGTACCCTCTGGTGCTGGCCGCCGGAGGAGTCGCCATCGAACGATTTTCAGAATCGGCGGGGCGCCAGTGGGTGCGGACGGTTCTTCCCGGCATCATCGTGCTGGGCGGCCTGCTGATGGCGCCGTTCGGCGTGCCGTTCCTGCCAATCAACACATTTTTGCGATACGACAAAATCATTCCGGCCGGAAAAATTGCCAAGACGGAGCGCGACGCCGAGGGCGTGAAGCTGCCGCAACTCTACGCCGACATGTTCGGCTGGCACAATATTGCCGTCACGGTCTCGCAGGTGTACGATTCGCTGCCTCCCTCGGAAAGAAGCGGCTGCGCAATTCTGGCGGGAAATTACGGCGAGGCGGGCGCGATCGACTACTACGGCCCCGGTCTCGGCCTTCCGAACGCCATTAGCGGCCACAACAGCTATTACGATTGGGGACCGCGCAATTATTCCGGCTCGTGCGTGATCGTCTTCGGCGAGCAATCGAGCGAGTACATAAAACTTTTCGGGGACGTGCGGCAGGCCGCGGTGATCAAGTCGCAGCACGCCATGCCCAACGAGCGGTCGATTCCCGTGTACGTGTGCCGCAAGCCGATTGCGCCTTTGAAAGACCTTTGGCCGCATTTCAAAATGATCATCTAGCCGCTGTAAGCCTGCATTTACCTCAAACCTCCGACGAGCGCCACGCGGCTCTGCACCGTAGCAAGCTCCGGGCCGAAAAGCGGGAGCAAGCTCCCGCACTCCACACGCCTTATGCCCCAACGAAACTTAAGCGAAGCGCCTCGCGCGCGTGGCGTTGTCATCCGAGAAGACCACCCGTCTCGCGGCTGGTTTGGCGAAGGAGTGGCGAAAACTTCGGTGCACCGGGACGTTCCGGGTGGAGCGGTACTCGATGCTTGGTTTTCTATGAGTTAGAAGCGTTTCTACTCGATTGCCTGTTCCGGGTCGCCAAGTCAAAACGCGAGGCATTTTGAACGCTCCTGGCAGATGCGGGAGGTGAGCGGCGTTTCGTCGCGGGTGGCGAGAAGTCAAGAAAACGGCAGGGCTGGCACAGAAGGGTAGCGCGTCTGTTGCTTGCCAGGCCCGACCGACAGCATTCATGCGCGCGTCCTTCCTTGAGCCGAAAAGAGCCCGACCTACGCTAACAGAGAGATACAAGATTGTCGATTTAGGGAAAGACCCTACGCAAATCTGCGGAGGGTCTTTTTTCATGCGGACCACACCTTCAGGCCGACCCTTCAGGCCGAGCATCGGCGAGGCGGGCGCGGCGCTAGGCGGAAATGCGGCCGTCGTGGACCACGCCGGGGAAAGCTTTTCGCTATTCGGCGGGGTAGCGACGATGTTTCTGCGTGAGCGGTAATCGACGCGCAGGCCGGAAGATGCCACGCTAAAGCGTGGCGCTACACAACCATCTGCGAATGATGCGATTGGGGGTGCGAGTTCGCTGAGAGCAAGTTTACGAGGGGCCGGCGAGGAAACGCACATCCCGTTCGACCGCGCCCTGCAAGAGCTTCACGGCGGCTTGATATGCGGGGCTCTGATACGCCGCTATGGCGTCTTCCACGCTATCAAATTCGATTACGACGGTGCGCTGGTCCAAGCCCGCTTCGACGGTCTTCGCTGGCGTGCCTCGCACCAGGAAGCGTCCTCCACCGGCTTGAATCGCGAGGCCAGCCAGCTTCGCGTATTCGGCAAGAGCGGCAGGGTTTGAGACCGAGCGGTAAAAAGTG
Source organism: Candidatus Acidiferrales bacterium (assembly GCA_050746725.1). GTDB lineage: Bacteria > Acidobacteriota > Terriglobia > Acidiferrales > UBA7541 > Palsa-295. Next base: position 21,897 of record JBOGMX010000060.1, read on the forward strand.
ATCCAGTATCCTTTGGCCATGGCAGCCTTCCTTGTGAAGAGCCTGTAAATTCGGAAGCTACTCTGCTCCTGCGTGGATGTCAAAAATGGAATAGGCGCAATTTGCCGGTAAACGGACTTGCTGGACGTGAGGCGAAGACCAGCGATGCTGCGAGTTCCACGGAACATTTCCCGGACCCACTCCGTATCACCTGGCAGGAAGGGCAGAGGAGGCCCACAAGATGAGAGAGACAAGGCAGCGGCGAACGCAATTCGCAATGGTGTTCTGTTTGCTCGCGGCAGGAGTCATGTCCCTGGGGGGCCCGGCAACGGCGGCACCAGCGGAAAGGTACCTGCACGTGAACGTCCAGGATCCGACGAACAGCGGAAGCGTCAATGTGAACCTGCCACTTTCGCTCGCCGAGGGGATTTTGCCTGCCATCAACAATCGCAACCTGCACAACGGCAAGATCTCGCTTGGTAACGCGGACATGAAGGGTGTAGACGTTCGGGCGCTGCTCGACGCGGTGCGGGACGCCCCGGACGGCGAATTCGTCACGGTCAAGAACAAGGATTCGGATATCCGCGTGGCCAAGGAGAACGGAAACATCATCGTTCATGTGACCGACAAGAAAAACAAGAAGCAAAGGGTTGACGTGACCGTTCCCCTCAAGATCGCCGACGCCCTCTTTGCCACCGCGAAAAACGACGAACTGGACGTAGCGGCTGCGTTGCAGGCCTTGAGCGACGCGGGCAACGTCCAGTTAGTGACGGTGCACGATTCGAACCAAAAAGTCCGTATTTGGGTGGATTCGCGGAGCACGCAGGATTGAGCCTATTTCGAAAACCACAATGGACGGGAGGGGTCAAAGCCGGAAGTTCGGAGTGAAACGATGCTACTGCTCGGAAAGATTGTGCTGGGAATGGCTGGGGCGGGACTGGCGAGTGCGGGCGTTCTTTGCAGCGAAGGTTTCGTGCGGGTGAAAGTGATCGAAAAGGAGGCGCAGGGCCATCACATCAGCGTGATCGCTCCCGCGATCCTTGCTCCCATTGCGGTGCACCTGGCGCCGCGCCGCGATCTGGCCCAAGACGCCCAGGAGATACAGCCCTACATGCCGGTAATTCGCGCGGCGGTGGCCGCTTTGAGCGATTCGAACGATATGGTGTTCGTTGAAGTGAAAGAACCCGGCGAACACGTGCAGGTCTCGAAATCAGGTGGCTCGGTTGTTGTGGATGTGGACAATGCAGCCGAGACCGTACACGTGTCCGCGCCTATTCGCGCCATATCGAGCACCATCGAACAACTCGTCTCCACGTCAAGCCCATTTTAGCGAGGTGACATCACGCCAGAGGGGCGCGGCGGGGGAAGAGGGCGTCTTTTTCCAGGCGGGGAGTGTCCAGGCCGGAGGCGGCGAGGGTACGGCTGATTTCGGTCCCATAGCTGCGGGCGATGCAGAGCAGGACGGCTTCGCTGGTGAGGATGGGGAGCCGGCGCTCTCCATCGCGATCGTGAAAGGGAGCGATCTGCTCGGCCTGCTTAAGCACGTCTTCGAGGGCCACGGATTTTCGCAGTGGGACATCTTCATTCTTGCGGACTACCGGCCCTTTGCCGTTCCACGGCTCGGCGCCTTTGCCTTCCTGATGTTTATGGTCGTAAAGCTCGATCCAGGAATTCCAGCGCTGCGGGCTGATCTGGCAAATTTTTCGCAATAGTTCTTCAATTTGTTCGCGGTCTTCGTCTTCCCAGTATTGCGAAAGGTGTTCCCAATCGGAGATGTACATCCCGGCCAGAAGATCGGACACCTGGATGATTACCGAGCCGCGGCTGCGCGCCAGCATGGCCGCGAACCTGCCCGCGCGGCTCAGGCTGAGAGTGACGCGGCGGGAATTGCCGGCCAAGTCCGCGTCGAAATCGGCTGGGTTTGGGCGGGGTGCTGCGTCTGCGCCGGATTTGCGCCGGAAAAGCTTCATCTGCGTATTCGTGGCTTGACCCCTTCGGAAATTTTAGCAGAATTGTAGGAGGGGGGGATTTGCGCGATGCGCGGTAGTTGCCAAGGGGAAAATGCCTCGTCACGCGGAGTGCTGGCCGAAACTCGGGCGTACGTGTCTGTTTACGGAAACAATAAGTCCCCAATACTATTATACGTGCGCGTGATGCGTGATAGTATTGCCCTTGCTCGAACATTCTTTTCGCGTTGAGGTGAATCATGCGTACGCTAGCGAGCGCGCTTCTTTGCGCTCTGTCCCTGCTTCCTAGCGCGCTGTTTGGTCAGACGACGGATGCGCGTCCGAAGCGCCCTTCCCAGCAAGGAAGCAATGTGACCAGGGCGATGCAGCAGGAGATTGAGGCCTTGAAAACTGAAGTCGCGTCGCTTCAGAGATCTATGGCTACGTCTCAGAGCGATGCGCTTAAACTGAGCCTCCGCGTTTTTCAACTTGAGTCTGACAAACACCAGACTGTCGATCTTGACCTCACTTCCCGAAACTATCTCAGGATCGATACGGATCAGGGCATGTTTTTGGTCGCCGTCCAAAACGTCGAGCCTTATCTGGACGGCTACAAAATCACCCTTGATGTCGGAAACACTTCGTCGGCCACCTTCCACGGTTTTAAGCTGCACAGCGAATGGAATACCAAGTACGACTGGACCCATTACACGGAGGCGTCTTTTGACTCGTGGCAGAAGGAGACCCGGAAGAGGGACGATTCGTTTCCAGAGGTCCTTTACCCTGGGCGATGGAATGCCGTCGAGGTTCTCCTGCCCTCCACAAGCGCTGGGCAACTTGGATTCTTCGAGGTTTCGATGGAGACCAGCGAAGTGTCCCTACAACTACCTCCCGCGACAAACTAGATCGCGCCGCGCAGTGTGTCGATGTAAGCCCGCGCTTGTGGGGGGCGGTGACGCTCATCCTGGTTACGACCCAAAAGAACTTCTTCGCGGGCGCAAGAACGTCGGCGAGAGGCTGGCGCTACAGACTACCGACGGGAGCAAAGTCGGAGAGAAAGAGCAAAACTGCGCCTGCGGCAGGTGGGCCGGTCATCGCCCCGCAGTGAGGCTGTCATCCCGAACCCGGTCGCGCGCCTTTCGCGAACGGCGGTGAGGGATCTGGTTTTCTGTCTTCTGCTTCGCCGTTCTCTGCTTCTCTGTCTTCTGCCTGTCGCCGGGGTCGCATCGCCGCTTGAATCCGCTGCTTTTCAGCCGCTCGTGCATTTGCGAGGCACTCCGACAAGTCCTCCCACAACGGGTTGTGCTGGCATATCAGCCACAGTTTCTTCTCTCGCCGCCAGCCCTTGATCTCTTTTTCGCGGGCGATTGCCAGCCGGATGTCGCCGAACATTTCGTAATGCACCAACCGGAAAATCCGGTAACGCGAAGTGAAGCCAGGAACGAGCCTTTCTCGATGTTGCCTCACTCGCTGCTCCAGGTTGTTGGTCACGCCGGCGTACAAAATCCGGGAGCGGCTCGCCAAAATGTAGACGCAATACGTGCGGCCCATATGCGCGAAAGTGTAAAGCATATCCTCCGCGCTCGTGCGACCAAATTCTTGTTTGCCGGTCGCGAGTCGACGGGAAGGCGCGGCGAAAGTCGGAAAAGCAGATCCCTCACCGCCATCCGCGTAAGACGCGGCTGGGTTCGGGATGACAGGTCATTTTTCGCTGCGTCCCATAGGGCGTGCTCCGCGTCGTTCCCTCAGAACAAGTTGCGTTTCCGAGGAGCAACGCTATGCCCATACGGGGCCGGGCTTAGGAGCGGGCGAAACAAAAGCGGATTGAAGAGAGATTCTTCAGCGATCCTCGTTGGATCGCTTCAGAATGACAACGCTTCATCCCCCCAGCTGCTAGATACCTGTGCTATCCACGGTTGGAGTACAGCTCGAACTCATCGAGGTGGGGCGCGTGCGTAGGATCGACTTCCTTCTTCATCTTGCATTCGATTCAGAGGTCATGGACTTTTTCGCGAACACGCCGCCGGGAACGCGCACGGCGGTGGAGCGGTTGCGGCGGGAATATGCTAAATTCACCGGCGCTTCGCGGCTGGGACTGCCGCGACAACCCTTTGTGGATTGCATGAAAAATTTGGATAGGATGGATAGTTTTTTTGCGGTTTTCGCGGCGAGGATTCGCCGGGTATAATCTGGCGCATCCGATATTTTGATTGGACCGGGGGAATCCGGGCGGATACCTTAATACCGCAGCCGAGGGCGATTTTTTGCTTTTGTTTGGCGGTGCGGATGGGCGTTGAGCTCAAAATTTGAATGGACGAAGGAGATTCATGTCGAACGAACTGCGCAATTTCCTGGAATTGCCGTACGGGGAGCTGGAAGAGCTGAATTTGAAGGCGAAGGAGCAGCGGCAGAGCCGCGTCCCCATCGACAAGATTCGCGAGGAACGGATTAAGTATTTGACGGACGAAAAGCGCATCAAGGCGGTCACCGTGCTTTTCAGCGATTTGGAAGGCCGCTTGCAGATGCTCGATTACGACAAAAAATTTCTTTTGAAGAGCTGGGACAACCTGACGTTTGACGGATCGTCCATTCGCGGATTCACGGCGCAGCGCGAAAGCGACCTGCGACTGGGCATCGACTGGGGCGCGTTCTATTGGGCGCCCTCCGACGTTTTCGGGACGGGAAAAGTGCTGGTGTTCGGCGATGTGATCGACAAGCAGGGCGGACCGTACGCCGGCGATATGCGCGCCATGCTGAAAACCTTCGCCGAAGAGCTGTACAAGAGCGACGGCTACACGCTGAACGCCGCCAACGAAATTGAAGGCTTTCTGTTCGCCGGGCTAGACGCGGAAAGGCGGTTCCCGGAAACCGGCAAATTCGAATACGTGAACACCGGCGGATACTATCATTCGCTGCCGGGCGATCCGCTGCGCACGTTCATCGACACCGTGGCTGAAGTGCAGCGCTCCATGGGCTTCCAGAACGAAAAGGACCATCCGGAAGTGGCGCCGTCGCAATTTGAAATCAACTACGGCTATGGCGAAGTGGTTGCAGCCGCCGACCAGATCCAGCTCTACAAGCTGATCTGCCGGCAGGTGGCGACGAAATCAGGAATGACGGCCAGCTTCCTGCCCAAGCCGGTGGTGGGCGTGAACGGCAGCGGGATGCACACCAACGTTTCCGTCAGCAAAAACGGCACGAATCTTTTCTGGGACCCCAACGGCGAGGAAAAACTCGCCAAGTGCGGCTGGGAATTCATCGACCGCATCCTAACGCACGGCTTGGATATTTGCCTGGCGCTGAATCCGAGCGTCAATGCCTACCGGCGCCTCGATCCTCACTTCGAAGCGCCGAACCAGTTGAAGGCTTCGGCCGTGGATCGCGGCTCGATGATCCGAGTTCCCATCGGCAACTCGAAGAGCATGCGCGTGGAGGTCCGCTCGGTTGCGCCGGACGCGAATCCTTATCTGGTGCTGCTGAGCGTGTTCAAGACCGGGATTCGCGGCGACACGGCCAACATCAAAAACCTGCGGCAGGCGGAACGATACCTGCCGGACAACATCTATACTGCCATGGAAGATTTCCGCAAAGCCGATTGGACGACGAAGTTGCTGGGCGAGGACGTGAAGGGACGCTACGCGGACCTGAAACAGGCTTCGGCGGATCGCTGCCCGCGGCTTTTGGGCACGTATGTGAAAGCGCCGGAGGTCCAGTATCACCACGAAGTCTACAACCAGTTCCTCTGGAACCAGTTCTAAGCGGAGGCTGCGCGAAGAGCATGCTAGCGCCCCGGTGAGCGATTCGCCGGGGCGTTTTTTTGCGCGCACTTGATTTCCTAGAATGCCTTCAGATGGAGCGGCCCGGCATGCGCACTACGTCGTCTATTTGAAGCACTTCCTTCACCACGTAGCCCTCGGCATATTTCACGCCGATCATTTGGCCGTAATAGCGAGCCTGCAAGCTCATTCGTTCTTCCAGCTGATCGAGCGGCAGTGGAACGCGCGACTTCCGATCTCGCTTCGGCGGACGAAACTGCGACCCGTAGGCCAGGATGGCGCGGCGGCGGCGTTCGTATTGCGCGGTGATGTCGACGGCAATCGTCGGCCGGACTTCGGCGTACGCGGCGGCGTAAAGAATCTTCGTGGGGCGGAAGGGAAGTCCATCGAGCGCGTAGTTTTTCAGCCCGGCAACGAAACACGCCTCGTAGCAAAGTCTTCCGGCTGTGTAATGGTCCGGATGGCGGCCGTCCCAGTAGGGGACGATCACGGTGCGCGGTTCCAGTTCGCGAATCACCGCGGCCACCGCGGCTTTGTATTCCTCGCTGACTTGCAAGTGGGCGTCCGGCAGGCCCAAATTGCGCCGCACTTTCACGCCCATAATTTTCCCCGCGCGAGCGGCTTCCTGAAGGCGAGTTTCGGGAGTTCCGCGCGTGCCGGTTTCTCCGCGAGTGAGGTCGAGGATGCCGGTGCTGTATCCCGCTTGCGCCATGCGGATCAAGGTGCCGCCGGAGGTGAGTTCCACGTCATCAGGATGGGGAGCGATCGCGAGCAGGTCTAGTTTCATTTTGCCTCCGGAGTTAATTGAGCGTCTGCGCGCTTTATGGTTTCGGCGCCCGTCGCATTTTACCGCGCCGCCCACGCACACGGACAAATAGAAGAGGGCCTTCCGGATGGATGGCACTTGAGCCGATGAATGGTAATAGAATGCCGCGATTGGCTAATTCAAAGGGAACCCCTCGGCTAAGGAGTGGGACATGAGTGAATCGGCGTTGGATATGGCGCAGTTCAATCGGACGGATCGATATGCCGCGCTGATGGACGTGGTGCGTAATCGCATGACGAATCGCGCGTTCGCGCCATACGAAGTGCCACGCGAGCACTTCGAGATGATTCTGGAAGCCGCGCGGCACGCTCCGTCGGGCGCAAATGCGCGGCCGTGGCATTACGTCGTGGTTAGCGATCCGACCGCGAAGCAGGCCATCGGGCAATGCTTCATGAACGAACAGCAGCATCGCGCGCGTCTGCACATGGGATTCCCCACTCCGAATTACAGCGGCGTCAAGACGACCCCGGGCCTGATCGTGGTGCTCGCTGATTTCCGGTTCGTGCGTGCGTTTCCGGTGCTGAACGACGGGTCGGAGCTCGACCGCCTGTATCACCAGAATGCCGAGCAGATCCTGCTGCAATCCGTGGCGGCTTCGACGATGTCGGCGCATTTGGCAGCGGCGGCGCTGGGATACGCAGTATGGTGGATCACCGCGATTGGGCAAGACGACATTCAGAACCAAATTAAGCCATTGCTCGGCGTTCCGGAGGAGCTTTCGATCATCGACGTGATGTGTTTCGGTCCGCCGGCGAAGCCTTCTTACAAGCGTTGGAAAAAGCCGCTCGACCAGATTGTGAGTTGGGGCCGCTTCAATCCCTCGTGTGCGATGACCACGGAACAGGTGGACGAGTGGATCAAAAGCATGCGGCACAAAGTGATGTACCGCGATGAATCGAAGATTGATTAGGCGAAGCCGTCAAATTTGAAGAGCAGCAGATGGGCTGTCTTTCGTTGCGAATCCACCGTTTAAATCAATGGGCCCAGGGGAAGTGCGCTGCCGTTAATAATCGGGAACGCTGCCCGCACGATCTTGCGGCGCGGCGGACGGCCTAATGATAGCTTGGGGCTGGACAAGTTAGTTCACGCCCTGGCCGCCGCCAGAAATGCGGACGGTGAGTTGCCTTTTGTGACAGTTCGAGGCCATAACAGAGATGATCACGAACAAGAGGAAAGCAGCGCAAAGCGCGCAGCGCAGGGCGGCGAAACGCTGCTTCATGGTCGCCTCCGCTGAGGTTATGGATCTCCGCTCGAACACCCGGCTTTCCGCGCGAACGTCGGAAATAGCCATTGGCGGCTGCTATGTGGACGTGATGAATCCTTTTCCCGAAGGAACCATGGTTCAAGTTCGTATTTTGAGGGATCAGGGCACGTTCGAGGCCAAGGCCAAGGTTGTCTACTGCGATTCGACCATGGGCATGGGGCTGGCGTTCACGGAAATGGCGCCTGCGCACAGAACGCTGCTGGAAGATTGGCTAGCCGAGATCGTCAAGCCAGCCTGAGATGTGCGGAAGACTTCGTCCGCGGAATGTTTTCGCGTGCCCCAAGCAGTGACCTTCAACAGCGCCACCGCACGGTTCGTCGAAATGGCATCCTGCCAGCGAGATTTCCAATAATCGCCACTGGTACAGCTGGCCTGGCAATTTTCGGCGAGCTTGATGTGTGCGACCACGGGACGAACTGCCGGAGGCAAGAATTTCGACGAAGCTTGACCGCCAAACCAGACCTGCGACAGATACGGGAGCGGATAGAACATGAGCGCCGGGCTTTCGTGTATCGGTTCTTCGGGAAATGCGCCGAAAAGCCCGAAGGCCCAGTGTGGGCCTGGCTCTGGATATTTTCAACGGGCCGGGCAGAACGGCACGTGCGCGGACGAATCGAAGTGATTCGCGCAGGCGGTACACCGGTTATTGCCGCGCCATTTCGCGCCGGGGCGGATTGCGCGGGCGGCGGCCATACGCTAGAGTTGCGGCGTGATCTCCCAATATCCTTCGGTGCCAAAGCTTTTTCTCGATGCGGTGGAGCGCCATGCGAATCCGCGCGCGCAAATGCATCGCGGCGCAAAGGGATGGCAATCGGTCTCCTCGAAGGAAATGCTGCGTCGCGTGGCTGCGTTGGCGAAGGCGCTGGTCGATCTGGGGGTTCACTCCGGCGACCGAGTAGGGATTTTTGCTCCCAACTGTCCGGAATGGCATGTGGCGGATTTGGCGATCCAAGGCATCGGCGCGGTCACCGTGCCGGTCTACTTCCACGAATCGGCTGAGAGGCTCACATACATTCTGAATGACTCCGGCGCGCGCATCGCGATCACGGCGAGCGCGACGCAGGCCGAAGAATTGGCGAAGTGCCGCAAAGATTTGCCGCAGCTCGAGCAGATGATCTGCGCGAGGGCTCCAGTGGATCTGCCGTTCGAGGTTTTGCAATTCGAGAACCTGATTCGCTCGGCGAGCGAAGCAGACGCCGAAAGCTATCGCCGTAAAGCGGCCGACGTGACGGGCGAGCACCTGGCAACGATTATTTATACGTCGGGCACGACGGGCGAGCCGAAAGGCGTGATGCTGACGCACGCTAATCTGACGTCGAACGCCACGGATTTTAGCGAAGATTTCCATCTGTCGCCGGAGGACACGGCGCTTTCGCTGCTGCCGCTGGCGCACGTCTACGAGCGGACGATCGACTACGGTTACATTTTTCACGGTGTATCGGTGGCCTACGTGGAGCAGATGGAGACAGTTGCCGAGGCGCTGCTGGAGGTGCGGCCCACGATGGTGGCGGCGGTGCCGCGATTCTATGAAAAAATTTACGCGAATATCATCGCGACGGGACGGCGTGCGGGTGGAGTGCGCGGGAAAATCTTCAGTTGGGCGCTGCGAGTGGCGGCGCAGGCGGCGCCCTGGCGCGCGCACGGCAAAAGAGTCCCGCCGGGCGTGCGGCTCCAGTGGCATCTGGCGGATTGGATCGTGTATTCGAAAATTTGCAGGGGAGTGGGCGGACGAATTCGCGTATTTAGCGCCGGCGGCGCGCCCCTGGCGCCAGAGCTGGCCGAATTCTTCTGGAGCGTGAATTTGGCGGTATACCAGGGATATGGGCTGACGGAAACTTCGCCGGTGGTATCGGCTAACTCTCCGACGATGAACAAGGTTGGGACCGTCGGGCGTCCAATTCCGCACGTGCAGGTGAAGATCGCCGACGATGGCGAGATTCTGGTGAAAGGGCCGTGCGTGATGCAGGGCTACTATCGCAAGCCGGACGAGACGCGGGCGGTGTTCACTGATGATGGGTGGTTTCGCACCGGAGATATCGGACGGCTAGACGAAGACGGCTTCCTGATTATCACCGATCGGAAAAAAGAGCTGTTGAAGACGGCGGGCGGGAAATTTGTCGCGCCCGCGCCGGTCGAAAATTTACTGAAGACCTCGCCGTATATTTCGAACGCGCTGGTGGTGGGCGACCGGCGGAAATTCGTATCGGTTCTGATCGTGCCGAATTTCGCGAGCATCGAAGCGCAAGCGCGAAAAACGGGCCGGGAGTTTGCCAGCGCCGGACAAATGAACGGCGATCCGTGGGTGCGGGATTTGCTGACGGAGGAGCTCGAACGGCTGACCGCGTCACTGGCGCAGTACGAAAAACCGAAGCGCTTCGCGATCGTGGAGCAAGATTTCACGTATGCCAGCGGGCAACTGACGTACACGCTGAAGCCGAAGCGCAGGGTGATCGAAGAACAATATCGGGACGTGATCGAGCGGATGTACGCGGACTTGGAGGAGCCCAGGCCGAAGACAATCGGGTAAGGCGGAGGTGCGGCAATGACCGTCAACTTGAGCATCAATGAGTTGATTGAATACACGGACTGGGAGCGGCAAAAATGGTACGACCGGCTGCGAAAGGCCGGCGACGACGCTCTGACGCTTGGAGCCGGGCCGAATGGAGATGGGAGGTTCGAACGCGTCGGCGATTTAATGCGGCACATTTTTTCGGCGGAGAAGCGGTACGTCGAACGACTCTCGAATCTTCCCCTGACCAACACGAGCGTCATACCGAGCGACAGCCTCGAAACGCTTTTCGAATTCAGCCGCGAGAGCAGGAAGCGATTGAAGGAATTTGTCGCGACCTTTCCGGAGAACAAATGGGATACGACTCAGGAGTTCATGATTTTGAATTACAAAACGACGGCGACGCCGCGAAAGATAGTGGCGCACGTCCTGATGCATGAGATTCGTCACTGGGCGCAGATTGGGACTTTGCTGCGGCTCAATGGCATCGTAGATGAATTCCACGATTTTCTGGCGAGTCCGGTGATGGGTGGCGGCTTCGTGAAGCAGGCGTAAGGCATTCGCGCGCCGGGCGCAGATCGTGCCGTGACCTTACGAAATGCGTGCGCGGGCGGGCGGCGGTACAATAGCGGACGGAGAACTGCGAATGACTGACCGACTGGTGATTGCGGGACGCGCGTTCAAATCGCGGCTAATTGTGGGCACGGGGAAATACCGCAGCTTTCAGGAGATGGCGCGGGCGCATGCGGCATCTGGCGCGGAGATGGTGACCGTCGCGGTGCGGCGCGTGAACCTGACGGACCGCAGCAAGGAATCGCTGCTCGATTATATCGACCGGGACAAGCTGTTCATTTTGCCGAACACGGCAGGATGCTATTCGGCTGACGAAGCGGTTCGCGCCGCACGGCTGGGACGCGAGGTGGGGCTTTCCGAGTGGGTAAAGCTCGAAGTGATCGGTGACGAACAGACGCTTTTCCCCGAGACCGAGGAATTGATTCGCGCGACGAAGACGTTAGTTAAAGAAGGATTCATCGTTCTGCCATACACCAGCGACGATTTGATCGTGGCGCGCAAGCTGATTGATGCGGGTGCTTCGGCTGTGATGCCGCTGGGTGCGCCGATCGGGTCCGGCATGGGAATTCAGAATTTGGCGAACTTGCGCATCC
>JBOGMX010000061.1:0-24140 GCA_050746725.1 Candidatus Acidiferrales bacterium
GCATGGAGTGGTGCAGGACCGCATGGCGGATGGCCCGATCGCCGTCACATGGTGAAGCTATTGCAACACGGCCCTCGTGTTTAGGGCCGAAGCAAAAGGCAAGACTCTCCACTTCGATACGGCTGGACTAATCGGTAGCAACGAAGTTTTCAAGGACCGCGAGACGGGAAGCAAGTGGCAGCAGTCTTCCCTGGAAGCGATTTCCGGGCCGATGAAAGGGACGCACCTGCAAATGTATCCCTTTCTGTTGACGACCTGGCGCGAATGGCGAAAGCAACATCCCAACACGCTGGTGCTGAAGCCGCTGCCGGGCTACGCCGCGCGCCTAGCGGACATGAATAAGATCATCAATCAAGGTGTCCTGGGAATGGCGGGACCGGCACCATTTAAGGTCTTGCGGCACGATAAGCGATTGTCGCCTCGCGAAACGATTGTGGGACTCGAGACGGGCGGGGTAGCGAAAGCGTATCCGATTTCGGCGTTGCAGAAGACGCGAGTGGTGAACGACCACATCGGCGGGAATCCGGTGGTGATTATTCATCAGCCGGCCTCGGATACGACCACAGCATATCTTGCCACCGTGAACGGGAAAACGATGCGATTCCGGGCCGCCAATGCCGCGGCTGACCGGCTGGTCGATCTGGAAACCCACTCGACATGGAACGCGTATGGTTCCTGCCTTTCAGGCCCGCTGAAGGGCACTCATTTGAAGCGACTCATCCTGGAACCGGAGTTCTGGTTCGCATGGTCGGAGTTCCATCCGGGGACCGAACTATACGTTCTTCCCGGATCGCATAAGTCCAGGGAGTAATTGAGAGGTTCGCTGGATGCGGGCAGAGTTTAGAGCGCCAGTCCGCGACCTTGGCGCGGCTCGCCGCGGGCAGGCGCTTCGGGTGTAAAATGCGGGCCGTAGCGAACGAATTGCAGGGGATTTACGGCATTCTCGCGGAAGGAGAATCTAGCAATGATTACTCGTCGTGAAATGATGGGCGGTACCATGGCGGCGGCTTTCGCCACCTTGGTTGCAGGCGGCGCAAGCACTCTACTAGAGGCAAAAACGCTGCCAGCGCTGCAACACGGGCACATGCATGGGATGTCGTCGCCGGTAAAGACGCTGATGGAAGAGCCTCTGCCGGAGATGCCCAATCCCGAGGTGAGCGTCATCACGCTCACGGTGGCACCTGGATCCGTCTCGCCGCCACACGAGCATATCGGTCCCGTGTTTGCGTACATCTTGGAAGGCGAGATCGAAAACCAAGTGGAGCCGAACCCGCCGAAGAGGTATGGCGTGGGAGATTACTTCTACGAACCCCGCATGCACGAGCACAAGATGTTGAAGAATTTGAGCAAGACGAAGCCGGCGAAACTGCTGATCTTCCAGGTCGGAGAGAAGGGTAAGCCCTTCACCATCATGCTGAACAAGAAGGGCGCTTAACCAAACGCCCGTTACAAATTATGGTTCTAGCGCTGGACTGAAGGAGCGCGAGTTGCGATAGCCGGCTCGCGCTCGGAATGTGGGTGTGTATATGGGAATGATGGAGAAAGATGTAGAGATTTCGGCGGGGGACGGAACGGCAGACGCAGTGCTGTTTCGTCCCGAGGGCGGTGGAAACTTCCCGGGTGTGATGCACCTGCCGGATATCGGCGGGGTTCGCGATTCGCACAAGGGTATGGCCCGGCGGCTGGCGGAGAAGGGCTACGTGGTGCTGCTGCCGAACGTCTTCTATCGCAACGGGAAGACTCCGGTGTGGGCGTTTCCGTTCAAGACGGGTGAAGAGCGGAGCATGAAAAGACTGGCTGAATTGCGGGACCCGCTGACGCCGGAGGCGATGCAGCGGGACGCGTCGGCGTACGTGGATTTTCTGGCGAAGCAGGAGGGCGTGAGCGGCGCGCTGATGGGCGTGGTCGGATATTGCTTCACCGGCGGGATGGCAATGCGGACGGCGGCGGCGCGACCGAAAAGGATCGGCGCAGCGGCGTCGTTTCACGGCGGCCAACTTTACACCAATGCTTCCAGTAGCCCGCACACCGCGTTGCCGAAGGTGAGGGGGCGGCTTTATTTCGGGCATGCCGATGACGACCCGTACATGCCCAAGGAAGCGATCGACAATTTAGAGAAGGTTCTGGCGGCCTGGGGCGGAAAATATCAGAGCGAGGTTTATCCCGGCGCGAAGCATAGCTGGACAGTTCCCGATAGCCCGGTGTACGACAAAGCGCAAGCCGATCGCGCTTTTGGCAAGTTGACGGAGTTGTTTCAGGCCGCGTTGAAGTAAAAATGAAGAGCGGCAAGGGTCTGCTGAAAGCAGCCCCCTCGCCACCATTCGCCTAATTGGCAATCGTGCGAGCGCAAGAACCAGGAGGGAACGATGAACAAGAGGAAGCTGGGGAATTCCGCGTTGGAAGTGGCGCCATGGGCGCTGGGTAGCAACGTGTTTGGATGGACGGCGGACGAAGCGACATCGTTCAAGCTGCTGGACGCTTTCGTGGACGCGGGGCTGAATCTGGTCGATACAGCAGACGTGTATTCGAAATGGATCCCGGGTCACCAGGGCGGCGAATCGGAAACGGTGATCGGCAATTGGCTGGCGAAAAGCGGCAAGCGCGACAAAGTTTTCATCGCCACGAAATGCGGAGTGGAAATGGCGCCGGGCGAGGCGGGGCTTTCGCGCGCCTACATCATGCGCGCGGCGGACCGGTCACTCGCGCGGCTCAAGACCGATCGCATCGATTTGTACCAGGCGCATCGCGACGACGAAAAGACGCCGATGGAAGAGACGCTCGCGGCGTTTGGCGAGTTGATCAAGGCAGGAAAGGTGCGCGCGATTGGCGCGTCGAATTTCAAGGCGGAGCGGCTGGAGAAGGCTTTGCGCGTGAGCAAAGAGAACGGCCTGCCGCGTTACGAGAGCCTGCAGCCCTGGTACAACCTCTACGACCGCACGGATTTCGAGGGAGCGCTGGCGGATTTGTGCAAACGCGAAAACATCGGGGTGATTCCGTATTTCGCGCTGGCCAGCGGATTTTTGACCGGCAAATATCGCAGCGCCAAGGATCTGGAAGGGAAGGCTCGCGGCTATCGGGTGAAGGACATGATGAACGACCGCGGCTTCCGTATTTTGAAGGCGCTAGATACAGTGGCGGCGGAAACGCATTCGACTCCGGCGCAAGTGTCGCTCGCGTGGCTGATGGGACGCGTCACCGCTCCGATTGCCAGCGCGACGAGCATCGAACAGTTCAACGACCTGCTGGGTGCGACGAAACTGACACTGACCGTCGCGCAGGTGAAGCTGCTCGACGACGCGAGCGCCATCGACGCGGCTGCCGCCGCGGCGCAAACACGCACTCCGCCTCCATCGAGATAAGCGGGGAGATGCTTTAGCCGTGGTGCAGGTCAATTGCGGACGCGCTCATCTCATAGCCAGCAGGGTTGCCAGTGGGGTTAAAGCAGCTCTGCACGCAGCACGATGACAGCTTGCCCGGAAATGCGGACCCGGTCGCCTTCGCATCGCGTGCGGACGTACCCGCCGCGCGCCGACGCTTGATATCCATTTAGATTGACGCGACCCAGCTTTTCTTTCCAGAATGGCGCGAGGCAGCAGTGAGCCGATCCAGTGACCGGATCCTCGTCAATGCCCGCCGCTGGGGCGAAGAAGCGCGAGACGAAATCATATTCGGGACGCGAGGAGCGGCTGGTCGCAATCACGCCGCGCACGGGCAGCAGCCGCAGCGCCGCGAAATCTGGTTTGAGGTCGCGCACATCTTCTTCGGACGAAAGTTCCACCAAATAATCGAATTTCGATTGGCCGGTGAAAATCGGTTTCGCACCCAGCGCGGATTCCAGAGCTTCGACTCTAGCTACCGGCTTGGCGGGTGTGGAAGGGAAGTCCATCTCAATCCAGGCGCCCTTTTTCGTGGCCTCAAGCAATCCGGAACGTGTGTGGAATCTGGCGATCTGATCCGGCGGAAGATGGCCCGCTTCCCAAAGGAAGTGGGCGCTTGCCAGCGTCGCGTGGCCGCAGAGATCGACTTCCGTTGTTGGAGTGAACCACCGCAGATCGAAGCCGTCGGCCCTCCGAACTAAAAAAGCAGTCTCCGCGAGGTTCATCTCGCGAGCCACGAGCTGCATCCATTTCTCAGTGCGAGGCTGGTCCAGCAGGCAAACCGCCGCGGGGTTGCCGGCGAACGGTGTGTCCGTGAACGAGTCTACTTGCGTGATCGCGAAGCTCATCTGCCGTGCCTTTCCTGCGAACCGGAACCGCCGAACTGGCAAGTTCGCATGAACATTTATCTGTGATCGTATCGGACAGTCGCAGCGACCTGAAACCGCCAAATTGGGCGGAAATCTCACCTTAGACCAATTGCGTGCGGCGGCTCGCCGTGGCGAACCGAAAACGAAGAGTTCGGCGGGTAGACCAACCGCAATGGAAGGCGCTGCGTGCCGAGCTCTTTGTGTCGGCACGCGAAGTGCCGACCCCCTAAAAAACCAGCGCTAGTGACGGGCCATTAGCAAATGCACTTCGGGCGGAATGGGCGCCACGTCGATCGAGACGTTGATGCACGCGGGCTTGCCGCTGGCGAAAGCAGCCTTGACTGCGGGGCCGAGGTCCTTGATTTCGGTGACGCGTTGGGCGTGGCAGCCGAACGCGGCGGCGACTTCGTGGTAATTGGCGTCGCGCAACTCGGTACCCGTGAGGCGATTGCCAGAAACGATCTCCTGAAAATGCTGCGAGGCGGCCCAGCTGTGGTTGTTCATTACCAGCACGACGATGGGCAGCTTGTGGCGCATCATCGTGTCGAATTCGGTGATGGTGAAGCCGACTGCGCCGTCTCCAACCAGCGCCAGAACCGGGCGCTTCGGAAAGGCCACCTGCGCGCCGATGGCAAGTCCCAGACCCATTCCGACCGCGCCGAGAAAACCGTGCGTGATGTAGCTGCCCGGATGATTCTGGCGAATCACTTCGTTCATCCAGTGATAGGCTTCGGCGCCATCGCCAATAATGATCGTGTCCTCCGCGATATTTTCGACGATTGCCGATACAGCTTGATACGGATGAATGGGCGGCTTGGCGCGGTGCAGATCGGGCTCGGCGCGCTTGCGGCGTTCGATTTTGGCGTTGCAGATGATTTGATTCCACGCGGCGCGATTCGGCCACTTGCGCGATTTCACGGCGGCGTTCATGGCGCGCAGAGCGTCGCGCGGATCGGCGGCGATGCCGAGCGCCACTGGGCGCACTTTGCCGATTTCCTTAGGGTCGACTTCCACATGAATGATTTTCGCCGCGCGTGGCACGGCCAGATCGCTCATTCCCAAAGTGAAAAGACCGAAGCGCACGCCGAGCGCGAGGACGACGTCCGGCCGCTCGCCCGGTTTGGAGAGGTCGGTCATTTTGTGGAACGTGCCGCCGTACAGCGGGTGATTGCTGGGCAAGAGGCCGTGCGCCTGAAAATCGGAAAAGACCGGCGTGCCAGTGGCTTCAGCGAACGCGCGTAATTCCGCTCCCGCCTCCGAAAAATACGCCCCCGCGCCAGCCATGATCACCGGCCGCTCGGCGGCGGCAAGCATGTCCAGCGCTTCATTTACGGAATGCTCCGGAGGCGCGGCGTGGACCTCCAGCAAAATTTTGTCGGGAATGGGCACCGAGTCCTCGTCCACCTGCGTGGAAAGTACATCCATGGGCAAGTCCAGCAGCACGGGGCCGGTGGGCGCGGACGTGGCCAGGCGAATCGCCTCGGCTACCAAGCGCGGAATCTGCTGCGCCACGGTAATGCGATGCGCCCATTTGGTGATCGGCGTGGTGATGGCCACCTGGTCGATTCCGGCTTGCAGAGTGTTGGTTTCGGCGTCGCCGAGCGCAGCCGAGCCACAGAGATATAGGACGGGCGTGCGATCGAGATAGGCGTTGGCGACCGAGGTGATGATATTGGTGAAACCCGGTCCGGCGGTCGCCATGGCCACGCCGAGCGAGCGCGTGGCGCGGGCGTAGCCTTCGGCGGCGTGTCCGGCGGCGACTTCGTGGCGCGTGTCCGTGATCGGAATCTTATGATCGAGGCAGGACTGGAAAATCGTTTCGAGGTGCGCGCCGTGCAGTCCGAAGATTTGCCGGACATTCGCGCGCAACAGCGTGCGGACCAGCAGTTCACCGCCTGTTACCATGGCCATGGTTGGACTCCTGGAAAATGGCGAGAAATCGCGCGCGAAAAATAACGCCGATTACACTAACCCGCGACGAGTTTCTCAGCGCGAAACATTCTATCGCAGGGCGACCGGAAATAAGCGCGTTCGACGCAAAAAAACCGACCACAAGGCCGACGATCAGACGTCTGAAGACAAAAACCACTCCGCAGTCGTTTGTAGAATTAGGAGTGTGAAGCTTCACAAAGCTCGCACAGACGCCGGAGCGACCCCCGCCGAATCTTAAGGGCCGGGAACGCTATTTGCGTACGTCCTGCGCCTTAGCGCGGCGGGGCGACGAAGCCTTCGGGCGGCTTGGAGCCATCGCCGAAGAAAAACTGCTCCATCTGCTCTTCCATGATCTTCTGCGAGCGGGGATCGAGCGGGTTCAGGTGGAACTCGTTCAAAAGCATTTTCGAGTGATCGACCCACATCTGCCACGCTTCCTGCGAGACGCTTTCATAGACCCGCTGGCCGATCTCGCCCTTCCAAGGCGGTCGGTCGAGGCCGGGAAGTTCGCGGCCGAGTTTCGCGCATTTCACCATGCGAACTTTTTGCGTACCCTTTTGATCCGCCATCGCGTTGTCTCCTCTGAAATCGATCAGCAATTTAAGATACTTCAAGCACGCAGGAAATTCCAGCCCGGACGGACGCAGCGGAAAATTCGAGCGGCCGGAACGCGAGGCGCGAATCGGAGTTAAACTATCACGCCCGCTTGGGTGCCATGGAGCGCGTTAGCGCTCGCATCCAGCGCGAGCGGAGGTTTTTCCGATGAAAATCGATCCTGCCAACAGCCGCATATTGCCCGATGGAGTTTCGCCCGGCGAATTCGATCGCGCGCTGAAAAGCTTTGCCACTGCCATCGGCGGCCAGTGGGTGATTACCTCCAAGAAGGAGTTGCAGGATTACCGCGATCCGTTCGCGTTTGCATCGGCGGACCCAAACGCATTCGCCAGCGCGGCGGCCGTGAAGCCAGCATCCGCGGAAGAAGTGCGCGCGATTGTTAAGATCGCCAACGAGTTCAAGATTCCGCTGTGGGTGGTTTCGCGGGGCAAAAATCTGGGCTACGGCGGCGCGGCGCCGCGCGTTTCCGGATCGGTCACAGTTGATCTGGGGCGCA
This sequence comes from Candidatus Acidiferrales bacterium, assembly GCA_050746725.1. GTDB lineage: Bacteria > Acidobacteriota > Terriglobia > Acidiferrales > UBA7541 > Palsa-295. Next base: position 7,290 of record JBOGMX010000061.1, read on the forward strand.
TGAATCGCGTTCTCGATGTAAACGAAGAGCTTTGCTACGCGGTGGTCGAGCCGGGCGTCTCATTTTTCGATCTGTACGAGCACATCCGCTCGCGAAAGATGAAGATGTGGATGTCCGTCCCGGCGCTGGGATGGGGCAGCGTGATCGGCAATGCGCTGGATCGCGGACTGGGCTACACGCCCTACGGCGAGCACCCCAATTATTTGTGCGGCCTCGAAATCGTGCTGCCCAGTGGCGAGTTGATTCGCACCGGCATGGGCGCGCTGAGCCGCGGAAACACCTGGCATTTGTTCAAGCACGGCTATGGGCCTTCGGTCGACGGGTTTTTCATGCAATCGAATTTCGGCATCGTTATCAAAGCGGGCATGTGGCTGATGCCGCAGCCGGATTGTTTCATCCCGTGCGAAGTGCAGTGCGAGCGCGAAACCGATCTGGAGCAGATCGTCGATATCACCGCGAAGCTGCGGCGCGAGGACATCATCCAAAATACGGCTGTGCTGAGCAACGCGGTGCGGCTGATCTCGCGGCTGGGCGCGCGCGACCAGTGGTTCAAGGGCACGGGCGCGGTGCCCAACGAAGTGGTGCAAAAGAAAGTGCGCGAAATGGGGCTCAAGTCTTGGAATTTGCGTTTCGCCATGTACGGAGCCGAGGAAGTGGCCGAAGCTCGGCTGAAAATCGCGCAGAAGGCGTTCGCGGCGATTCCCGATTCGCGATTTACCAGCCGCAAGTTTGACTCGAAATCGAGCAGCGACGCCGAATTCACCGCCGCGATTGGCACGGAAGCTGTGCAGGCTGGAATCCCGTCCATCGCGGCGATTGGGGTGATCAAATATCGCGGCGAGGACGGCGGGCACATAGGCTTCTCGCCGATCATCCCGGCCAGCGGCAAAGAGGCGGTCAAGCTGGCTGATCTGGTGGGGGGGATTTGCCACGAGCACGGCTTCGATTACTATGGCGGGTTTTCGTTTGGCGTGCGGCACCTTTGGTCGGTGATGATGATTATGTACGACAAGAAGAGCGACCAGGACCGCGTAGAAGTCGATCGCATGTTCCGGCAACTGGTGAAAGAAGCCGGCGAACTCGGCTTCGCGGAATACCGCGCTCACGTGGAGTACATGGACCTGGTTGCCGATCAGTATGATTACAACGGATACGCGTTGCGGTGTTTTGTTGAGACGCTGAAAGACGCGGCCGATCCAAATGGGATTTTGTCGCCGGGCAAGCAGGGAATCTGGCCGCGTTCGATGCGCGCGAACGGGAACGGTCGCGCATAACCCCCAATTCGACGCATCCGGCACACCGCGTCTTCGTCTATTTATTCAGCATCAGCGCGCACGCGCGAGGAGAAACAAGTGCAACACGTCAGGCTCGGAAATACCGGACTCAAAGTATCGCGATTTTGCCTGGGCACCATGACCTTTGGTTTTCAGTGCGACGAACCCACTTCTTTTGCGATTCTCGACCGCGCGGCGGAAGCGGGCATCACGTTTCTCGATTCGTCGGACGTCTATCCGCTGGGCGGCGGCCTCGAACGCGCCGGACGCACGGAAGAAATTATCGGCCGCTGGATGCGCGGCAAGCGTCACGATTTCGTGATTGCCACGAAATGCTTTGGAGCCACGGGTGCGCAGCCGTTTCACGCTGGAAATAATCGGCGGCACATTTTCGATGCGATCGACGCGTCGCTGAAACGATTGCAGACCGACTACATCGACTTGTACCAGCTGCACGGGTTCGATCCCAATGTCACGCTGGACGAAACGCTGGACGCGCTGAACGACGTGGTGCGTGCGGGGAAAGTGCGCTACATCGGATGCTCGAACTATATGGCATACCAGGTGGCGCGCTCGCTGGGCCGCAGCGACGTGCGCGGGTTCGCGCGCTTCATTTCCGTGCAGCCGCGCTACAACCTGCTGTTTCGCGAAACCGAGCGCGAATTGCTGCCGCTTTGCGCGGAAGAGGGAATCGGCGTGATTCCGTACAATCCGATTGCCGGCGGCATGCTGACGGGAAAATACGATCGCGCCAAGCCTCCGGCGGATATGTCCACTTCGCGTTTCGCGTTCCCCGGCCGGATTGGCGAACTCTATCGCGGCCGCTATTGGGTGGACGCGATTTTCGACGTTGTCGATAATCTGAAGAAAATCGCCGCCGGCGCAGGGATTCCGCTGCAGACGCTTTCGGTCGCGTGGGTGCTAGCCAATCCAGCGATCACCAGCCCAATCATCGGCGCAAGCCGCCCGGAACAGCTCGGTGCGTCGCTGGCCGCGCTTGACGTGACCATTCCCGCGGACGTGAAAGCCAAGCTCGACGAGGCCACTGCGCATTTTCGCTGACCGGCGCGGCAAGGCAGAACGGGCGATTGCACTCCTTTATCGATTACAACCATTCGGGCTAAAAGGAGATCGCATACCCAACCATGGCCCGGTCGCGAAAATACGCTTGGGGCCGCGCGCTCGCGATGTCGTGCTGCGTTGCGATCGCGACTATCGCCTACAGCGAAACGCAGTCAGTTGCTCAAGTTTCGAACGCTCCGATCCGCGTTACAACGAACGATGCGCCGGCAAGCGGTTGCTTCTCGCACAGCGCTGTTACATACTCGCGCGCGCCTGAATGCTGAGATGGACCTCTAAATCCTCGACCAGGAGAATCGCCGTTATGCATCGGATTGCTTTCGCGTGTACGCTGATTCTGCCAATTGCCATCGCGCTGTCCGCCGGTCGTGCTTCCGCCCAACGTTCTTGCGAAAGCCTCAGCGGCCTTACGCTCTCGAAGGCCACAGTCACATCGGCAACTTCCGTTGCAGCTGGCGCATTTAAACCGCCGTCAGCGCCGGGGCAACCCGCGCCCAGTTTTGCTCTTCCGGCATTCTGTCGTGTGCAAGGCGTGGCCAAGCCGACCGACGATTCCGATATTCAGTTCGAAGTGTGGCTACCGGCTTCCGGCTGGAACGGCAAATTCGAGCAAGTCGGAAATGGCGGGTTCGCCGGCTCGATTCCCGAAGCCGCAATGGCGGAGCCTTTGCATCGAGGTTACGCGACGGCGGCAACGGACGACGGCCATTCCGGCGGCATGGGCGCTGCCTGGGCCCTTGGCCATCCCGACAAAGTGATCGATTTCGGCTACCGTGCCGTTCACGTCGTCTCGATTCAGGCGAAGGCCATCGTTGCGGCGTTCTACGGAAAGAACGCGAAACTTTCGTATTTCGTGGGATGTTCCGATGGAGGCCGCGAAGCCCTCATGGAGGCTCAACGCTTTCCAAAAGATTTTCGTGGCATTGTCGCCGGCGCTCCCGCGAATTACTGGACCCACCTCATGTTCAAGGCCTTGTGGAACGAGCGCGCCGTCAGCCAGCCCGGCGCCTTCATCCCACCCGCGAAATTGAAAGTCCTGCAAGACGCTTCGCTCTCCGCTTGTGATTCGCTCGATGGCCTCAAGGATGGCCTGATTGAAAATCCCGAGCTTTGCCGCTTCAATCCGGCGGTCGTGCAATGTAAAGGCGAAGCTGTCGCGGGTTGCCTCACCGCCGCGCAGGTGGAAGCGGCGCGGAAAATCTACGGCCCGGCCGTGAACTCCGAAACCGGCGCGGAAATCTCTCCCGGATTTTCTACCGGCTCCGAAGCGAATCCCGCGAACTGGGCGCTGTGGATCACCGGAACGAGGCCTGGAGCGCCCACTGCCGGCGCGTTTTTCGCCAACGCGTTTTTCTCGGATATGGTCTTTGCCAAGCCGATGCTGAATATCAACTCGGTCAATTTCGGCGGCGACGTCAAAGTTACCGACGACAAGCTCGTCGCGATTCTTAACTCCGACAGCCCAAATCTCGGAGCGTTCAAATCTCGCGGCGGGAAATTAATCCAGTATGCCGGGTGGGGCGATGCGGCGATTCCTCCGCAGGGAAGCGTCGATTATTTTGAAAGCGTGCGGGCGAAGATGGGCAATACGAAAAACTTTTACCGGCTTTTCATGGTGCCGGGAATGTCCCATTGCGGAGGCGGCGAGGGAGCGAACGTCTTCGGGAACAGCGGCGCCTTGCCCAATGCGGACGCTTCGAACGACGTGGTGATGGCCCTGGACCGCTGGGTCGTGCAGCACAAGGCCCCCGCGAAAATCGTGGCCACACGCTACGTGGACAATAGCCCGGCCAAGGGCGTGCGGTACACGCGCCCGCTATGCCCCTATCCGCAAGAGGCTCACTACAATGGCTCGGGCGATCCAAACCAAGCCTCGAGCTTTACTTGTCGCGTGCCGGCAGGCCTCGCAAAGCGCTAATCGCAAGGCCGTTGGCGCAAACCGGCCGCCGCACCGATCGTTCGTCAGTTTCCGGACGATCGCTGCGTTTCTTGCTTGCGGCGCCAGGCGTAGTAGCCGTCGAGAGCTTTTAGCTGTTCGAGGTTCGGCACTGGGATGGCTTTCGAGGGATCGTCGAGTTCCATCACCATCTGCTTGGAGTTCGTGAACGCCGGCCAGTTGGGTAAACCTTTCCCGTTGGGATTGCCATATTTCGCGAAATTCACCCAGTAGCTAGAGACCTGCGCAGAGACTTTTTTGTCTTCCGGCGTGGCCGGCATTCCCTTGGTGAAGTTGCCGAAGACGAAGGAAATTTCGCTGCCGTGGGCCGGGCCCCAGCTCTTGAATCGCGGCAGGTGCGGATAATTGGGGCGGTGGTTGAAGTAGTAGACGAAGGTCTTGTCTCCGCCGCTGCTATTTTGCAAGCGCGCCCAGCTCCAAGTGGCCCAGGCGAAATTGATGTCGCGGGCCAGATCGCGTGCGGAATGCAGCGCCTGTTTCGGGGAATTATCCGGATATACGGCGAGAATATTGCGGGCGTATTGTCCGTATCCGGCCTCCACGCCTTCCTTGTATTTTTGCATCGTGGTGCTGGCCACGAAGAGCGCTCCCTCGTCGGCATTCGTCCCGACCAAGATGGGCGTGTTGTTGTATTTCCCCTCTTCATAAAGCTTGTACTGATCTCCGAGCAGAACGTAGCCATCGAAATTCGGCCACCAGCCGCCCAGGCCGCCGCCGACGTGCTTGTAGATATCCGCCGCGGATAATTTTCGCGCAGCAGCGACCGACGAAACGCCCAGTTTCGCAATAAATGCCGCGCCGGTTTTTTCGGCTTGCGCGAGAGTGGGGACATTTTCGCCGGCATCGTGATCTGCATGTGCGGGCGCGAACGAACCGCCGCTTTCGGAAATGGCACCCTGGAAGAGTCCCTTCGCCAGCGGAGAAGCGCACAGCATGCTGACGGAAATGCCTCCGGCGGATTCGCCGAAGATCGTCACCTTGTTGGGATTGCCACCGAACGCAGCGATGTTGCGCTTCACCCATTTGAGGCCAGCGATTTGGTCGAGCAGGCCGTAGTTGCCGGAATGTCCACCTTGTTGCTTGCTGAGTTCAGGATCGGCCAGAAAGCCGAGCGGTCCCAGCCGATACGCCACGCTGACGTACACCACGCCTTTTTTAGCAAGATTCACGCCATCGTACTGCGTCATGGAAGTGGCACCTATGGTGAAGCCCCCGCCGTAAATCCACACCATCACGGGAAGGCGCTCGCGCGAGGACTTCGCGGGCGTCCAGACGTTGAGGTAGAGGCAATCTTCGCTGACCTTGACGGCATCAAGCCCCAGCGACGGTTCGACGACGGGAATTTGCATGCACGCAGGCGCGTACGCAACGGTCCTTTTCACGCCTTTCCAGGCCTTGGGCGGTTGCGGCGGCGCCCAGCGCAGATTGCCGAGTGGCGGCGCGGCGAAGGGAATGCCTTTGTACACGCGGACGCCATCAACCACTGCGCCTTGGACGAGTCCGGCTTGCGTGCGCACGGGACGAGACGTTTGCGCGAACGCGGCTGAGGCACAGGCGAGCGCAAACACGGCGACGACCATCGAAAATATTCTTGTGAGTCTCATATTTCCCCCTTCGCGAAACCGCCGCAGTGCGGACCGGCCGAGCGCGCGGAACGCGGCCACAAAATTAACACATGAGAAGTTACAGGCGTCCGCCCCAAACCGCCGCGATTCTACTCCCATCTCGCCTAGGCAGGCGGATCAAATCTAAAGACTTAGCTTTTCTTGACGGCAAGTTCGGGCGGGCGCTTGCGCGTAACGCGTTTTCCATCGTGGCCGGGAAAGCGCTTGAATACCTCGCCATCCCAAAGGCGGATGATGCGCTGTTGGAAAAGCCAGTGCCCCGCGGATTTCACCATCTGATCCTCGTAGTAGCCTGCAAACCGAATCAGGTAAGGCGGCTCGCCGCGGCACTCCGTGACCAGCGCGAACGAGCGGGCGGAGCATCTCTCGCCGTTGCCCTCGACGAGCAATTGCGAGACATGATGCTGTCGGCCGGGAAAATTCGGCACGTTGCGAAAATGCTCGCCGAGGCGGCGGATGCCGTCTGCACCTTCCCAGCGGTCGGGTTCTTCGAAGACTTCCTCGATCACAGAGGCCGTGGGCGTGAAACAGGCGACGAACGCATCCACGTCACCGGTATCGAGTGCCCAGGCGTAACGCGCCATCAGATCGTTAATGGCAATGCGGTCTTCAATGGTGAGCGGCGGTGTGGCAGGCATTTTCGGCTCTCCTTGATGGAAATTATTCGCGTCGGAAATTCGCGCGGCGCGGCTCGCGGTCAATAGCCAATGGTGAAGCGATCGCGATGGTGTTTCGGGTGCTCGAGCTCGTCGATCATCGCGACGGCGTAATCTTCCACGGAGATGCGGCTTTCGCCTTTTGCATCGGCAACGATGCGGTCTGTGCCCAGGCGGTATTTGCCGGTGCGCACGCCGGGAACGATCATCACCGCCGGCGAAAAGAAAACCCAGTCGAGCTCCGGCTCCTTCTTCAGCATGTAGAAAAGCTCGCGCACGCCGCGCATCGCCGGCCTGGCGGGTTCGAAGGCCTTAGGAAACTGCGGCGAATCGAGCAGTTCGATGCCTTCGGGAGTTTTCAGGCTGGAGGCTCCGCCGACGGCGAGGAAGCGCTTCACTCCAGACTCGTTCACGGCGGCAAGGATAGAGCTGTTTCCGTCTACCCACCGGTCATACACCTGCGGGCCGGTGACGCCGCGCGGGGTGTTCCAAGAGGAGATCACCGCGTCGTGGCCTTTCAGAATTTGCGCCAGCTTATGGCGCCAGAGGATATTGGATTTCGAAACGGTAAGATTCCGGTGATGCGGCACGCGCTTGGGATGGCGCACGATCGCCGTGACCTTGTGATTGTGGCTCAGCGCCTCCGCCAGGATTTTCGAGCCGATGAAACCGCTCGCTCCGATGATCGCCACTTTCATGATGTTTCTCTCCGAATAGAATTTTCGCAGACCGCAGATGGTGGACGCGCCGAATTGTATCACCGCTTGCATTGCGCGTACCGGACATGGGCGGCTTAAATGGGGCGGTCCCGATTTGGACGCTGTACGTCAGGTGGTCCGTAGCGCGGCGATGTTCTCCAGAAAGACCTGGCGCAGCGAGCGAGCCGGGCGGCCAGTGAGCAGTTCCACGTGGTGCGAGCAGAGAGAAAAGTAACCTTGGCGAACGGCGCGTTCGTAGGAAACCATTTCCTCACTGCCCCAGATGCCAGTGCCGTCGGAATTGGTTTCGCCTTCGACGTAGACGCGCGGGATGCCGGCAGCGTCGAAAAACGCCAGCTTTTCTTCATGGCTCACCGGAACGTACTCGACGGTGCGTCCGCCGAGTTCCGCCGCCAACTCGGCTGCGTAGCGGAAAGTGTACAGTTCCGGCCCGGTGATCTCGTAGATCGCGCCCTCGTGGCCGGGAGTCGTGAGCGCAGCGGCCGCGGATGCGACGCAATCTTTTTTCGAGACAAAGGCCATGCAGCCTTCACCGGTGCTCATCACCAGTTTTCCAGTTTGCAGCGCCATGGGCACGAGCATGGTAGCGATCACTTCGGCGTACTGGCTGTTACGCAGAACGGTGAACGCCGCGCCGCAACGGCGGAGCAGTTCTTCCGTGAGCAGGTGGTCGGCAGCCGCGAACGATGGATTGTTCGGGTGGATGCCCACGCTCGACGTGTAGACGATGTGCTTCACTCCAGCTGCGAGGGCGGCTTCTACCGCCGCGCGGTGCTGGCGCTGGCGGCGCTCGCCGACGTCCAGAGTGCTGATCAGCAGCATCTTTTCGGCGCCAGAAAACGCGCGTGAGAGGGTTTCGGGCTTGTCGAAATCGCCTGCGCGCACCTGCGCTCCGCGAGCCGCAAGGTCCGAGATCGCCGAAGCGTGACGCGTAACCAAAATCAGTTCCGAGGGCGGCAGCTTTTCGAGAAGCAGTTCGGCGACTTGACGGCCGAAGCTTCCCGAAGCGCCCGTGACGAGGATGCTCATTTCGCCCTTTCAAATGCACCGTTGAGAACGCCGCCGATATTAGCACCGGTTCGCACGGGGCGCGAAGAGAGAAGCTTGCGCGAAGCACCGGCGTCAGATTCTTGACATCCGGCCAGCGCCCGGCCAATATCGTCCCCGATTTCGAACGCGCGTGCGATTTGATTTGCGCGAGACGAAACTGCGCGGCACGAAACCGCGACCGAAAGCGAGATTGCGATGACCGAAACGACTCCGCTTGGATTTCCCGTTTCCACGCTCGACGCGCCCAGACTCGATTTCGCTTTCGAGGTGCGCATCTGGTTCACGCGCGTGCACACGATTTCAAATATGCCAAGCGGGGCGGCGCGAGGCGCCGTTTTAGTGGATCGCGGAGAGTTTTCCGGACCGCGGCTGCGCGGAAAAGTATTGCCGGATAGTGGCGGCGATTACGCGCTGTTTCGTCCCGATAACACTGTGGCATTCGACGCGCGGTACCTGTTGCAAGAGGACGACGGCACGCTGATCATGTTGCGCAATCAAGGCTACTTGTGGGGCTACAAACCGGACACCATGCAGCGCCTCCGAGAAATGATTTTCGCCGGAGGGCCCCCGGTGAGCCCGTCCGAATACTACCTGCGCGCCTGTCCTTCGTTCGAAGTCGAGACAGGAAAGCACGACTGGCTCACGCGACACGTGTTTGTCGGGATTGGTGATCGCAAATCGGACGGAAATTTGATCCGCTACTACGTGCTTTCGTAGCGACGCAGGGTGGTCGTTAACTCCTCAACCACAAACGATGCCGGCTGCACCTGGAGGCACGGCGCTGGCATCGATATAATGGATGTGCTAGGACTCGGAACCACCGTTAATTAAAATCGAGTCCAGCGGAGTCCGCTTTGGTCGCTCTACAAGGAGAACGCCGATGAGCAGCCACGCAGCTACCGCGCAGAAGCCGGTCCAAGAGGATAAATATTTCTGCGAGGTTCCCAGCGACCCATGCGCGATCGTGATGTTCGGCGCGTCGGGCGATCTGGCGAAGAGGAAGCTGCTGCCGGCGCTTTACGACCTTGCGGTCCACTACTGCCTGGCGCCTCGGTTTCGGCTGCTTGGATTTGCGCGCACGGAGATGAGCGATCAAGAATTCCAGCGCGCGGCCACCGAATTCCTGCCGGACAAATCGAGCGACGGGAATGTCGGCGCGAACCGGGGCGAATTCCTCCAGCATCTGGGATATTTCAACGGCCATTATGACGATCCTGCATCCTATCAACAGCTCGCCAAACGGCTGGAAGATTTCGATCGAGAGGGCCACCTTGGAGGGAATCGGTTGTTCTATCTGGCCACGCCTCCGGAGGTGTATCCGCTCGTGGTGGAGCAGCTTGGCCGCGCCGGATTGGCAAGGCCGAAGAACGGCGATTCTTGGGCGCGCATCATTGTGGAAAAGCCTTTCGGGCGCGATCGCGCCTCGGCGCGCGCGCTCAACGAGCAATTGCTGCGCGTTTTCGATGAGTCGCAGATTTTCCGAATCGATCACTACCTCGGCAAAGAAACGGTGCAGAATTTGCTGGTCTTCCGCTTTGGCAACGGCATTTTCGAGCCGCTGTGGAACCGGAACTACGTGGACAGCGTGCAGATTACCGCGGCGGAGTCGCTGGGAGTGGAGCGGCGCGCCGCGTTCTACGAGTCCACCGGCGCGCTGCGCGACATGGTGCAGAGTCACGTCCTGCAACTCGCTTCGCTAGTCGCCATGGAAGCGCCCGCGAATTTTGACGCGACGGCTGTCCGCAACGAAAAGATCAAAGTACTGCAATCAATCCCGCCGCTCGATGCCGAAGCGGTGCACAAGTCGGTGGTGCGCGGGCAATACGGCCCCGGAACCGTGAAGGGTGAACCGGTTCCCGGATACCGCGAAGAGCCGGGCGTGAATCCCGAGTCCAAAACGGAGACTTTTGTCGCGCTGAAGCTGCTGATCGACAACTGGCGCTGGAGCGGCGTTCCCTTTTACCTGCGTACCGGCAAACGGCTGGCTCGATCGGCTGCGGAAATCGCCATTCGATTCAAACGCGCGCCGCATATGGTGTTTCACGGCGAATCTTCCGAGCCCAATTCGCTGGTGCTGAACATTCAGCCGGAAGAAGGCATTTCGCTTTCGTTTGGCGCCAAGGCGCCAGGCTCGAAATTGCACATCAGTCCGGTAACGATGGATTTTCAGTACCGCAGGGCCTTCGGCGCCGGGTCGCGCGAGGCGTACGCGACGCTGATTAATGACTGCATCCGCGGAGACGCCACGCTTTTCGATCGCGCCGATAGCGTGGAAGCGGCCTGGTCACTCGTCGATCCCATCATCGAGGCGTGGCATAATTCTCCGCCGCCGGAGTTTCCCAACTACGCCGCCGGCAGCCAAGGCCCGGAAGCTGCATCTGAACTCGCCGAATCCGAGCGGCGGCACTGGCGATCGCTGCCGTAACGAAGTCGCGACAAAAATTGCATTGCGGCCCACACTTCTCTGGCAATTCCCGTGCGCTGCGGCATAATCCTTCCGGAGAATTGCCATGATCCTTGCGGGTGATATTGGAGGGACGAAGTCGAATCTTGGACTATTCGACGTGCGTGACGGTGCGCTCGTTCGCGTGGCGCATAAACGTTATGGGAGTCACGAGCACGCTGGTCTCCGCGAAATCGCCAAAGATTTTCTGCGCGAAACAGGCGCCAAAATATCGGCCGCCGGGTTTGGGATCGCCGGCCCGGTGCTGCAAAATCGCGTGCAAGCCACGAACCTCCCTTGGATCGTGGACGGCGCCGAGATGGCCAAATTTCTCGGTCTTCCGCGTGTCCGTCTGCTGAACGATCTCCAAGCCACTGCCTATGGAGTGAGCGTGCTAGGGCCAACGGACATGGAAACGATCGCGCCCGGCATTCCGGTGCAGAACGCCACGCGCGCGGTTATTGCGGCCGGCACCGGCCTCGGCGTATCGATACTTTATTGGGACGGCGTGCAGTACGTGGCGATGGCCTCCGAGGCAGGGCACGCGGATTTTGCTCCCAACACGGATCAGCAAGCGGATTTCTGGAAGTTTTTGAAGACCGAGAACGAGTTCGTCTACCAGGAACTGATTCTGTCGGGGCGCGGCTTTCAGAGGGTGCACGAATTTCTCGATCCTTCGGTGCGCCACCCCGGGTTCGACGGCCAGCAAGTCGATCCAGCCGCCGAGATCACGCAGTTTGCCCTGGCGGGCACGTGCCCGGTGTGCGTTTCCACCGTGGATTTGTGGATTGAGATCTACGGATCGGAGGCCGGAAATCTGGCTCTTCGCGCCGTGGCGCGCGGCGGGATTTACGTCGCTGGCGGCATCGCCGTAAAGATTTTGGTGAAGATCAAGGAAGGCCGATTCGTCTCGGCGGCTCGCCGGAAAGCGAAGACCGGCGGCTTTTCAATTGACGAGGTTCCGATCCACGTGATTCTCGACGAAGAATGTCCATTGAAGGGCGCTGCATACGCGGCTTGGAAGTATTCGTAGGTGCCAAGCACGTACCAAATTTCGTGGCCCAATCGAGTTGGCCGTTCCGGTACCGGTTCGAACCTCCAAAGGCATCTGCTTTCACACGCAAGCGAAACGGCACGCAGTTCACTTCTTCGCGCTTCCTGGAGACCCTGGCGCGCTCGGCATCACTCATCGGCGGACGGCCTATCATCACCCCGAAGGCAACAGCTACATCGAACGCTTCCATCGCAGCTTGAAGGAAGAGGAAGTCTGGACCTCGGAGTATCGCAGCTTGGAAGAAGCACGGACCAGCATCGCTCGTTGGATCGAGGAGTACAATCACGACCGGCCTCATCGCGGCGTCCAAAATCGCACCCCGCACGAGGCCTTATTGAGTTTTGCAACTGACCTAAAAAACGAAGCCCTGATCGTCTAAATTAGCGGGGTGCACGACACGCCACGGATGGCGGCCATTGAGACTTGGTTGTCATGAGTACGCGGTGTGCTCGGGGAAGCCCTCGTACACGACTTTGATGTTGCCTCGGTGATCCAGCTTCCTTGAGATATCGATGGCCTTTAGGCCGCACGAATTGCAGAGCACGATCAGGGTATTATTGTCCTTCCATTCAAGCTGAACCTTGCTGGCCCACGTTGCAATGAGCACGGCAGAGTTGCCGATATTCCTGGCGTTGATCGCTTCGGAGGCGCTCTGGCTGCTAGGAACCAGGATTAGGAAAAAACCATCCGACACTCGCGCCGTGTAGTAATAACGGTCTACAAGAAGCGCTGATGTTTTCCCATCTGGACTTTGTGCCTTGGCGACTATGGTGGTTGTCGTCGGAGCAGCCTTGCAACTGACCAGCACGGCTGGCAGCAAGATGCAGCACAACGCCATCCTCAACATCATTTGCTGTCTCGACTTCGGTTGCATCTAGCACCCGCCTTTCTTTGCGATTGCCAGACCCTGTCGGATTTGCATATTGTCGGAGGGCCCAGTCGCCGTGATACTGGGAGAAAATCGGCGAGCCGTAGTTTCCGGTCAGCTTTCCATAGATGTAACCGGCGGCAACCCGCTCATCTACTGATCCTTGAGGCGGTCGCTAATCTCCTTCTTTACCAGGTACCCGCCAAGGAAGGACACTATGCCGAACCAGGCGGCGCAGGCGACCACCACGACCAAAATGGCCCCTCCCGGCTCGGGCATAGCACGCGCCGCTAGAAAGCTGCACGCGATCCAGAATGCCACCCACAGAAATGCTCGGAGTCGGTTGACACGAACGGTGACTTTCGTGACTTCACTGTCGCCCTGTTCGCACTGCACCTGGACACCGCTGACAAACGTGAACGGGTTTACGCCAACCCAGTTGCTCCGGCTATACAGCTTCGGCTGAATCCCGAGTACGGTGATCGGAGTCCGTGTCGAGGCAACCGAGAGATTGGCAGTCGTGTACTTGACGCCCTCCTTCGATAGAAGGGCTTCGATCCGCTCTGAAGCTATCTGGGCGGGCAGCTGGCAGACGAGTTGGTACGTTTTGTGCATCACCAGTTCGCCGGTCCCTGACATGTGTAATTAGTCTTCTCGTAGGCTCATGGTCACGCCGTTGGGCAGGGTCAGCGAGGTGCGCCGGTTTGCGTTGTCGTAGGCAAAGGATACCGTGGAAGTGCCCTGCGCGATTTGCGTGAGCCGGTTGGCGTTGTCGTAGGAGTAAGCGACTTGCGCCTGATTGCTGACGCTCATGCAGTTGCCGTTCGTCTAGCGCGAGAGGCAGTCAGTTCCAGGACCTATCCGTTCAGCGTATGCTCCTCCCAGGAAACTCCCAGCCCGAATTGCGGGCTTCCCTCTATTTTGCTCGTCGGAGATCCCCTGTATATCTGGTACGACTGGCCGGTGTAACTTCGGGCAACGATGCCGCCCGCGTCACGCGAGTCGGTCGTGTTTCGCGCGAGGGCCGTATGATTGCTGGCTGCACCGTTCTGATAGCGATTCTCTTTTCGATTCTTGTTTTGGCGGCAAGGGCCTTTCCCGATTTCGTTCGGCGCGTGCGAATCGGCTTGAATTTGGCCAAGAGTCATACTTCAGACGGGGCGCGGCCGGTTGAGTTTCGCACCGGGCGCGTCATAGAGCTTCCTCTCAGCCGGATCTCGATCCGGTAACTAAACATCAATTCTGAAATCCGGAGATTTCAATCATGGAAAAACACTCGAAAATGGGCAGCTTGCTGAGGTTCTCGGCGAAGCTATTTCTGGTATACGTGGTCGCCAAAAATATACCGGACTTCATCCGCTACATTAAAATCAGCACGATGTAACCGATTCGCGCGCCGCATCATTCTGGTTCACCGCCGGCAACCACCTGTGCATGGCCGAGGAAGGCCACTAGCGAGACGCCTCCTACGATGTTGCCGAATAGCGTTGGCAGGAAAAATTGCAAAAAGTATTCGTGCCACGTAGCCGCACCGCCCACCACCAGGAAAAGCATCTTCACCGATCCTGCGATCACGTGGTTGAACCCTCCTAACCCGATCAGATACGTAATGATTATGATAATGCTCACCCGCGCCGATTCCGCGGCTGGCAGCAGCCATACCATCAGCGCGATCAGCCAACCGGCAAATATCGCGCGAACGAAAATCACGGCCCAGCCGCCCTGCGCTCCTCCTCTGCTGATCTCCAGCATGGCTTTATCAATATGCGGCGTGAAAATGGGAACCCGTGCGACCGTCAGCGCGAATAGATACGCGCCTACCAGGTTTGCGCCCAGCACGATTCCCCAGAGCCGCAGCACTCCCAGCGCCGTTTTCGCATCGCGGTTTGAAAATAGCGGTAGTACTGCGGTGAGGGTTGTTTCCGTGAAAAGCTGCTGCCGCCCCAGTACCACGATCAGAAATCCGACGCTATAACCGAGTTTGGTCACCACCGGCTCCCACGTCTCTTTGGGCAGGTACGCGGATAACAGGCCTTCGGCTACAAGTGAGAATCCCATCGATAATCCAGCCGCGAATCCCGACCAGCCCAGCGCCGACCACGGCCGCTTTAGCTCCTGTTCGCCCTCGCGCCGGATCGTCTCGTGAACGACGTGCGCGCCGATGGCCACGCGTTTTTGTACCTGCTGCTCCTCGATCCGCTTTTGAGTGGCTGGCGGGACGTTGGTTGGAGGCATTGGCGGATGTTTTTTAGGTTCTGGGCACATGGGCGATGTCTCTATTTAACGGATGTCGTGTTTTGCTGCGCTCCGCTCGCCGTTCACTTTGACGATACGGTCACCTGTGCCTTTCGTCCTGGCTGGTTAAGCGTGGGGCCTCGGGGAGTTTCTGTGGTCCGGTCGAGCGGGGACGTTTAGATTTAGCGTCACCAAGACCAAAGCTGGAAACATGATGGCGCCTCGGACGCCTCGCTTCACACTAAACGAGCCGGATGCCTGGAACGTATCAGGTGGAAACTGCAATTTGAGGGAAGAATTAGGCAAGTGTCGCTACTTTGCCTAGCTCGGCCTTTCCAATCAAAAGCTGATCGCTTTGCGGACGCCGATGCGTTCGGCGTCCGCACCGCAATGCCTTGTGAAGCGAGGTCTACATCCACTTGTCGATCGAAACGCTCCTCAAGTAGCTCATATTCGCCACCTGATAGTACGGATTTGTCTCGCCGCCCACGACCACCATATTGATCATCTCGGGCCGCGGCCAATGCGGAATCATGTCGTCATCTTTCAGATTGGCCGCCTGCGGGCCGCGCAACGCCATTCCGCCCGTAAACAGCATTGTTTTTGCATCTTTCACGCTGACCGTGCACTGCTTTTGCAGCCAATCCGACAGCTCTTCCTTTGTCTTGTGCCCACGGCTGACGAGCGCATTCGCCACCAGCGGATCGAGCACTCCCAACGCGCCGAAAATCGAAGTCATTGGCGCGAAGTTCGACACTAAACCGTCGTCGAACGCCGGCACGGGCTTCACCGCGCTGCCAAGCCCGCCCTGCCCCTGCGCGATGCCGTAGCCAAAGAAGACGCTCGCCACGTTGTCGCTGGCCTTGAATCCTTTCTGCACGTGGAAAGGCGTCCATGGGCTTTGCTTCTCGTTTTCCACGATGATCAGGTTGTTGAAACTGACCACGTTGCCCTGCGAGCCGAGATACGTCTGGCCCGCCTGTCCGCAGTTTCCGCAGTTTTTCGAAACCATCGTCCAGGCGCGCCCGATCGATGCATTCACGTCGGAAAATGGCCCCATCGCTCCAATGCCGTAGTTCATATTCAGCTTGTCGCGAATGGGCCCGTTGATGATCGCGGCGGTCGCGAACGAGTTCGTCGAGCTGGAAAGCGATGGAAGCCCGCTCGATGCGATCGCCAGCACCACCGGGAAATACGACGGATCGCATCCGGCCATCACGCAGCTGGTGGCCACGTGCTTCACCTTGTACTTCCAGTTGGGATACAAACCGCGCGCTGGCGTCAATTCGCCGACGATCTCATCCGGATGATGGCTCGTACCCTTCAGCATCTCATCCACTTTTTCTTGCGTCGGGATGACGATCGTCATGAAGTCCGTCATGCCGTTGTTCATGTAATATTTCTGCAAGCCGTCCAAGGTTCCCGAGAATGTCGCGGGGCCAACCGAAGGAGTGAACGATCCCGTTTTGGTGTTCGCTGCCGTCAGCGGCTTCGTTAGCGCATCGATTACCTCCGGCATCAGCGGCTTGTGCGTCACAGGATCGTCGCCTACCAGGTACGCGTACATCTGCGCGGGCGTCTTGCCCCACACCGGATGCGGCGTGTAGACGACTCGGAGGCTCGGCATTCCGTCGTTCTGCGCGGTGTTCTCCGCTAGGTCATGAAAGGCAATCGTGACCATCGGCGCTGTCGGGATTCCCATCTTTTCGTATGCTATGCAGTGACTCACGGTCGCTGGGGTGCACGTGCTTCAATGGCCGATCGCCATGATCACGCCATTGGCGTGCGCCTTTAGCTCCGCACGGAGTTTGGGGTCATCCGCCGCAAAGCCGCCGGCCTTCAGGCGGTAGACCGTCTTCACGCTGGGCATGTGCTTCGAGAACCAGATCT
>JBOGMX010000062.1:0-31494 GCA_050746725.1 Candidatus Acidiferrales bacterium
GGCCCGAGCGACGGAAAAACGAATGGATTTCCGCTCAGCAGGGCCAATAGCGCAAGTAAGCCAATCGTGACGAAACTATTCACAAAAACATAGACAGTCCGCACCAGTCGTGGAGGAAAACGACGCAGCAGCCAATCCAGCCGGAGTCTGCGAAACAACGAGAGAATGTGATCCGAATCTGCAGGCTGCTGCGTATCACGGTTTCGCATCAGATATTCGGCAGCAGGTCGAAATATTCGTCGTCCTCATTCTTTCCGCCCTCTCCCTGGCCAAGCACTTTCTCGGACTCGATGAATTCGATCCGCTCGATCCATTTCACCATTTTGTAGCCAAGCTGGTTCTCGACGCGCAGGCGCAACGGCGCGCCGTATACGGCTGGCAAAGGTTCTCCGTTCATATTCGTCGCCAGCAGGCATTGCGGCTTCAGCACATTCTCGAGGCTCTGTGTGTCGTAATAATGGCCGCCGTAGAGAGCGTCGCCGAAAGAGAAGAAGGCGACGACTCGGGCTTCCGGTTTAGGCCGCACTAATTCGACAAGCGTGTTCATGGGAACGCCGCCCCACTTCGCGATGCCGCTCCATCCCTGGATGCAATGGTGCATGGTGATGTGTTCGATCTCGCCCAACCGCTCCAGATCGGGCAAGGAAAGCTCCACCGGGTTTTCGACAAGTCCTCCCACTGTCAGCCGGAAATCCTTGAACCCATTCTCGACCATGCGTTTCCAATCGTCGCGAATGGGCACTTTCCCGTTCGGCCAGAAGTAGGTCGAGATGTCGCCCTCTCCGTATTTCTGCTGGGGCATCAGGCGATTCAGGGTAAGCAGCTGCATGGGGTAGGTTACGGATTTGAGGGCGTGCTGCAAACCGCGCGGATGATACCAGGAGATGTAGTGCGCAGCGATCCACGTGAGCACGACGACTGCGATGCCTACGAAACCGAGATACATGCCAATCGGGTTGCGATCGTCTGTGCCCATCACGATGTGGTTCATGTTGCGCGCAAACCCCGTCATCACGATCAACGTTACGTGCACCACCAGAAAGGCGAAAAAACTGAGCATCGTCAGAAAGTGGATGGACCGCGCCGATTGCCTGCCGCCAAAGATTCGCGCATACCAGGGAAAGCGGTTCACCACGGCCGGCGACATGGCAATGCCTGTCAGAATCGCCAGGGGACCGAAGACAAAAACTACGGTGAAATAAGCAATTTGCTGTAGTGCGTTGTAGCCGTAAAAGCCATTCGGCTCGGGCGGCAAATGAAACGTCGCGTAGTGCACGAACGTGCTCCAAGCCTGCAGCAGAACGAGCGGAGACGTCGGGACGATGCGCTCCCACTGATCGGTGCTGAAGAGCATGGTGATAAAAATGATGCCGGTGGCGATGAACCCGTGCACGTCGATGAAGTGCCAAACTCGTGCGACACCAATGGTGTGCCGGTAGCCTGGCGTTCCAACGAGCGGCGAAATGTATCGAGCGTCGTCTTTGGCGGTCCACAGGCGGTCGCGCGGGACTTTAAGGGGCGTAACGCGAATCCATTCGCTCCCCGGCGTGCAGCCGTCGTTAAAATACAGGCGTGGATGATCCACTAAGATGGACAAGCCGCTGCGAATCAGCAGCATCACAAAAAGAAAGTTGAAGAAATGGCAGTAGCGCACCCACACCGGGAAACCATGCGGACCGGCGAAGTTGTTTGGATAGATCTGCGGAACAGCAGGAACCGGGGGTAAGCCGGATACAGCGAATTCGATCCACGCCGCAGCGATGATGATCACAACCGCGGTTGCGATCCCGATCAGGATTGAAGGCCTGATCCAGATGCGAAATCGACGGTCGTCGGGATAATGAACGGCCCTGTGTGCCGCATCGAACGGGATCATGGAATCCTCAGAGAACTCCTACGTGTTTAGCACAACTCCCCGTTGTGCTCTTCTACCGACGCAATCGTCGAAGCCTGTTTGTGCACGTGGCTCGGCTCAAGGATGAAAGTGCCAAAAATATTCATCGCGAATGCCGCAATGCCCGCCAATTCGAGTACGGCCGAGCCTGGCAGGATAGACCATGCCCACTTCGCATAACCTTGGTATGCCAGGAGCTCGCAAGGAACACGCAGCACGCATCCGATGGTAAGAAGCGCGAGCGCCCAAAACATCAGTTTCGTGCTCCACAATAGCCGCATACCCGCAAACGCCGGAAGAATACGCTGGCCCACACACAGCACCATCACAGCGATGAATCCGACGGTCAGCGCGTGCCTGGAGGCGCCCCAGATCCCTCCCGAAGAGTCCCAAATCGCCGCCGCTACTCCCAAGAGTGACGCCATCAGCAGCCAACCGTAAGCCATGCGAACGAAATACGGAAAACTCCAATGAACGCCGCGTATTTTCGCCGGCTGCTGTGCGGGTTCGAACATGCGCAGTGCTGAAATAGCCAGAGCTACGCCGACCACGAACAACGGAGATGCTTGATCGCCGAGACCGGCAAACGTCAGAATGATTCCTGCAAAGTTCATTGCAATGGCAACGAAGAGCAACTTCGGCCGAACGGGTTTGAGCCCAAGGAATATCGGCATCCATTTGGTACTAAAGCCCCAAACGAATGGCACTAAAAACCCCCAGGTCATCAACGCAAGAAAACGCTGGTCAAAAGCGTGTGGCAAAGCCGGACCGATACCGCTCCAAGCAACGTACACCGCAGATCCCAGATTTACGAGCACTACGGCCAGCAATCCCACGCTGGCGCTGACAACCACCCAAATCCAGGGCTCTAGACGGTCTTTGTCGGAACTTCCCGCCCGGTGGTGCGACACGGCTCTGAAGAAGATCAGAAATGCCGCGACTTCCAATGCGGCCGAAACCGGCAGCAGAATTCGCCATTGCCATAAATAGACGTTCGCAAACCATCGTGCCGCAACTCCGATCGTCCACATGCCCCAACAAATCCATGCCGCGCGAAAAGCTGGTTCAGGTGCGTTGCGGAACTTCGGTATGGAGTAGAACCCGATGCCAAAGATAAAGCTGCCAATCCAACCGAATACTTGAGCGTGACCGTGCGCCTGTAGCCATGCGGGCGAAACGAATGCCGCGCTCTCGCTTCCGCTGATTTGCAGGAGATTCCAAACTCCCAGAAACGTTCCCGGCAGCAACATGAACACCAGTCCCGAGCTGATATACGCCATCAGCAGACGGGAAAGGCTAGACTCCCGCGCACGCGCTAGGTCCATAATTTCGGCGGGAGACTGCGAGGAACGGCCAGTCTCATTGTCGCCGGAAGCCGATGTGTCAATGTGGCCCGACATGTGCCTCACTCAATCCGGGGGCGAATTCCATTTCAGCGGCGTGAAGGAAGTGAATGTTGTTTCTCAAGATGTACACGGGTGCAAAAACCTTCTACGAACTTCCGTAGATCTTGGTAGAGCGCTTTGAAACTCTCGCAAGCGTAGTCAGCAGCAATTTGGTTTCCATGGTAGACATCATGGCCACCTTCTCTGACGATCGTGATTCTGCACGACACAGCGCGGTGCGACAGTGACAAAAGTCACGCGACCGGGCACTTCTGAAAGAGTGGATGTTTTACTCGAGAGAGGCTTGCTCGCGCTTGAGGCCAACAAGGTCCTTTACAACAATGGTGCGGCCGTCTACGTCCACAAATCCTTCGGCTTGGAGCCGGCCGAGATTTCGCGAGACGAGTTCACGCACCGTGCCTAATTCCGCCGCCAACTCCTGATGGCTCTTCGTTAATTCCACGCGGATGCCTTCGGTCGTTGAGCTTCCGCTCTCTTGTGCGAGTCGGACCAGGACGGAAATCAATCGCTGCCTCACTGTGGTGAATGATAGGTCCTCGATAATTCCCACCAGACGCCGCAGGCGCACGCCAATTACCGCCAGAACCTTGAGCGCCACTTCGGGATGCTCGCGACAATAGTTTTGAAAATCTTTTCGGGAGATGAAAAGTACTTCAGCGTCCTCCAACGCGGATGCCGACGCGGGATATCTGCCTCCGTCGAAAACAGGCAGCTCGGCGAAAGAGCTCCCGGGCCCTTCCACAGCTAATACCTGTTCGCGTCCCGCGGGAGAAAGCTTGAAGATGCGAACTTTTCCTGACGCGACGAGAAATAGGCCAGAACATGGATCTCCCTCGTTGAACAACAACTCGCCACGCTGGAAACGCCTTTTGCTTACGTGAGTGTGTAGCGCCGTCATCTCCGCCTCCGTAAGACTAGCGAAGAGTGGTGTCTTGCGTAGGATAGATTCTTGGCTCTCGTTGACCATATTCAGTCGCGTTTCCCAACGCTACCGCAGATGATAATGCAGAGCGAACGATCTGGCGAGCTAACAGACGCAGTGATCCTAGGAGCTAGCAGAAGGACCGAGGGGAGAGACGGGACACTGCTCGGGCCCATGGCGGAAGAACCCGTTCGAGCTGGTGCCCATAGCCGGTCTGATCGTCACGCTACTCGCCGGTCCAGAGACTTGGCCCAGCAATCTTCTCCCGCCTAGCGCAACACAACCGGCATATCGAGTCCTAAAAGTGGTCGCACAGCCATGCGATGACCTGGCCGTCTCCAAAGCCAATGAATCCCAATTTCGCTTTAACGGGGGCACGGCGCGACATGCGCCCCCGTTATCCGCAATTTGCGGCTAGAAAGGACTTAAAAGCACCGGGGCGAAAACGATGTCCGGGCCGCCCACGGACGAGCAGCGCGGAGCGCCGGGGCCAGCGGGGCATCCCCACCAATTCAGCGAAGCGTTCACCGTGCCGAAGCCGCTGCCGTTGGCGTTCACGTTCACTACTCCCGTTCCGCCGAGGAGCTGGTTGTAGTGCGCTTCCACATGCCCTGTCGTTTTCACCACGATATCGTCGTCCTGGCCTGTGATCACGTTTTCCGTGATGATCGTCCCGGTGATAGGCGAGGCGCCAAAGACGTTGATTCCCGTGGTGCCAGGCGTGAGCGCGTCGGCCGTATCCGCGCCGTTGCCGGATATCCGGTTGCCGACGATCACGTTGTCGTTAAGGTCGTCAAAGGGATCGTGGCTATGGAATGCCACGCCCGGCAGTCCATTGCGCGTGAGCGTATTGTTGATGATTACATTGCCGGAGACTTCCCCGCCGGGCCCCGCGGAAAAGATTCCCACGCCGGCTCCAGCACCCGGTTCCTGATACCCATTGTGGTCCGAAATGTTGCCGGAAATCGTGTTGTGGGTGATTCCGACGGTGTATGCCGAGGACGGATGCGACGCGAGCGTGATGCCGCAATCAAAAGGATTGCCGATAACCGAATTCCCTTCGATCACGTTGTTGAACGTAGGCCCGGAATCGTCGCTGATTAAAATTCCGCCCGCATTGCCCTCAACGCGATTGTTGGCGATCGTGGAATGATCGACCGCGGAAAGATGGATCCCTTCGCCGCAATCAAAGGCCTCGTCCACTTCGAATGGTTGTATGCCCGCACATCCGGAGTCCAACCCCGCATCGTTGCCGGTGAGATAGTTGCCGGACACCGTCACCATGGACGCATTGGTGATTAGGATGCCTTCGTTTGTCGCGTTCTTAACCACAAAACCAGAAACGGTCACGCCGCTTAGTCCGTGGTGGTCGAAGCCGTCGATGTAGAAGCCATTCGATAGGCCGGTCGCGTCAACGATTGCGGTTCTCGGAATCGCAGCTACTAAGGTGAGAGGTTCGCCGATCACGACGTCCTCCTTGTAAACGCCCGGCGTTACCTGGATTAAGTCATTAGGCGAGGCTGCGGCCACGGCCGCTGAAATCGTCTTGTAACAGCCGAAATGCCCGGCCTTATTCACGCAGAGCGTGTTGGCTGCGGCCGAACTGGCCGAGACAGAATAGAGAAACATGAGGAAAATAGCGCTAGAAACCCATCTCTTCATCGAAGTCTCCCTTCGCTGTGAAAGTCTGATTGTCGGGCCTTGGATCTATGCGGCGGAGCCGCGGGTAGCAGGTGAATCAGAACTTCGAGGATTGAATGTAACTGCGGGAGCATACTCCCGCCTTCCTAGTCTATACAACCGGAATCGCGGGAAGGCACGCCAAAACAGCCGTAAGCGTATGAAAACAAAAGCCCAGAGCACCTCCAAATCGCTACACTCTTCAAGCTTCACGGCCCTGAAGCTCTTTGAAAATTGATTTTTCGCCACGGGAATCGCGAGAGAGGTTTCAGGCTGCAGCCGGACCTTACTTAATTTCGAGGACTTCCTTCTCCTTGGCGGCGGAGAGGTCTTCGATTTTCTTGGTTTCGGCGTGGGTGACTTTTTCGAGCTCGTCGAGAGAGCGCTTGCGGTCGTCTTCGCTGATTTTCTTTTCTTTTTCAAGCTTCTCGATGGCTTCTTTCAGGTCGCGGCGGATATTGCGGACGGCGGTGCGGTGATTTTCGAGCACCTTGTGGATGTGCTTGACGAGTTCCTTGCGACGGTCCTCTGTGAGCGGCGGAATCGGCACGCGGACGACTTTACCGTCGTTCGCGGGGTTCAAGCCAAGATCGGAGGTGCGAATGGCTTTTTCGATGGGCGCCACGGCTCCGGGGTCCCAAGGCGAAATTACGATCATGCTGGCGTCCGGAACGTTCATGGTGCCCAGCTGATTGATGGGCATGGGCGTGCCGTGGTAATCGACGCGAATGGAATCGAGCAGCGCCACGTTCGCGCGTCCAGTGCGGACGCTGGCGAGATCCTTCCGGAAATCCTCCACCGCTTTTTCCATGCGCGTTTTCGCCTGCGCCAAGGCGTCCTTGCTGGTTGCAATCGTGGTCATCGTCGCATTCGCCTCCGCTGGACCGGAATCAAGCCGTTACCGTGGAGCCGACTCCGTCCCCCACCACCACGCGCTTTAGATTGCCAGACACGTTCATATTGAAAACGACGATCGGCATTTTGTTGTCCATGCAAAGCGAGATTGCCGTCGAGTCCATCACGGACAAACCTTTTCGCAGCACGTCCATATAGGTGATGCGATCGAACATTTTCGCGGTGGGCACTTTTTCGGGATCGGCATCGTAAATTCCGTCGACGCGCGTGGCCTTTAGGATCACTTCCGCCTTGATTTCCATGGCGCGAAGCGCCGCGGCTGTGTCAGTGGAAAAATACGGATTGCCGGTGCCGCCGGCGAAGATCACCACGCGCTGCTTTTCTAGGTGCCGCGTGGCGCGCCGGCGAATGAACGGCTCGGCCACCTGATGCATTTCTATGGCGCTCATCAGGCGCGTGTGGCAACCGGCTTTTTCGAGAGCGTCCTGCATGGCCAGACCATTCAAGACGGTGGCGAGCATGCCCATGTAATCGCCGGTGGCGCGGTCGACGTCGAGGCCCTGCTGGCGCGCGCCCCGGAAGATGTTTCCTCCGCCGACGACCACGGCAACCTCCACGCCCAACTGCTGAACGGATTTAATTTCGCGCGCGATGCCGCGAATGGTTTCCGCGTGGATGCCGAATTCGTTGGGACCGGAAAGCGATTCGCCGGAAAGCTTCACCATGATGCGGCGATAGATCGGGGCCTTGGCTTCGGCGGGCGCTGGAGTGGACATGTCGGAGGCGCTCATCGGGTCAGGTGCGAGCAACTCGGCTCACGAGGGCTCGCGGGCATTCTAGCAGATAAAGCGAACGCTGGAGACGGAAGAGAGCGGATTTGTGCTTGGTTTGAAGCGGGCAAAAACGCGGCATCAACAACTGGAAGGCTCGCTCACGCCGGGTTCGACGGCTCCTCCGTGGCAACAGGGGCCGAGCCATCCGCTTCGCCAACCTTGAAGCGCGAAAACCGGCGAATCGTGATGTTCTCACCGAGCTTGGCAATGGCCTGGTCGACGAGTTCCTTGATGGTAAGGCCCTCGTCCTTGATGAAGTGCTGTTCGTAGAGGCAATTTTCCTCGTAGAACTTCTCCATCTTGCCGGTGATGATTTTCTCGATCACAGGTTCGGGCTTGCCGGTCTGCTTGGCCTGTTCGCGGTAGATATCGCGCTCGCGATCGAGAATGTCCTGCGTGACTTCCTCGCGGCGGAGGAAGCGCGGATCGAGCGCGGCGACGTGCATCGCGACGTCGTGGCTCAAGCGCTGAAAATCCTCGGTGCGCGCAACGAAATCGCTTTCGCAGTCAATTTCCAGTAACACGCCAATTCGGCCTCCGGCGTGGATATAGGAAGTGACAAGGCCTTCGGATGTGGTGCGCTGCGCCTTCTTCGCGGCGGCCGCCTGGCCCTTCTTGCGCAGGGCGTTGATGGCCTGCTCGATATCGCCGCCGGTTTCGATCAGCGCGGCGCGGCAATCGGAAAAGCCTGCCCCGGTGCGCTCGCGCAACTGCTTGACGAGCTGCGCGCTGGGAGAGGGCTTGCTGGTTTCGGGTGCTGTAGACATCGCTCGACTCAATTCCTCTAGATTTCTGGATTCGGTTCAAAACCGCCAATCCGCCGCGGCTTGCGGCCCCAGAGGGCCGGATTTGCAGAGGATGTTACGAAAAAATTATCGCTTGGCGCTTTCGTCCTCGACTGCAGCAGCCGCGGCCGCTTCGCCCTCTGCGGGCGCTGCCTCAGCCGGCGCTGCTTCGGCCGGCTCGCCTTCAACGAAGTCGCCTTCCTGCTGCTCGTACTGTTCGTAGGCGCTGGTGTCCACATACTCGGGACCGCCTTCGCCCTCGGCGAGCTTCTGCTCGGCGATCTGCGACTGCTCGTAGGACTGGCGGCCGGCGAGAACAGCGTCGGAGACCTTCGAAGTGAACAGGCGAATGGCACGCAAAGCGTCGTCATTGCCGGGAATCACCCAGTCGACCAGGTGCGGGTCGCAATTCGTATCAACGATGGCGACCACCGGAATTCCCATGCGGCGTGCTTCGCGGACGGCGATCACTTCGGAGTTCGGGTCGATGACGAACATCGCGTCCGGCAGGGTGGTCATGTTTTCGACGCCCGAGAAGTTCTGCTGCAAATGCTTGAGTTCGCGGTCGAGGCGCGCGCCTTCTTTTTTCGAAAATTCAGCCATGCGGCCGTCTTCGGACATGGCTTTCAGGAGCTTGAGTCGCTTGATGGATTTCTGCAGCGTCATCCAGTTGGTGAGCGTGCCGCCAAGCCAGCGATGATTCACGTAGAACATGCCGCAGCGCTGCGCTTCCTCGGCGATGGCTTCCTGCGCCTGGCGCTTGGTGCCGAGGAACAGGATGCTTTTCCCGGAGGCGGCTTGGTCGGAAACGTACCGAGCTGCTTCGCGGAACATTTTGAGAGTCTTTTGAAGATCGATGATGTGAATGCCGTTGCGCTCGCCGAAAATGTATTCCTTCATCTTCGGATTCCAGCGCCGGGTCTGGTGGCCGAAATGAACGCCGGCCTCCAGCAACTCCTTCATTGTAATTTCTACTGCCAAAGGATCTCCTTCCGTTAAAAGGGACGCTTGGCTCCGGCAAACCGGAGAACGTCCTTTTCTGCCGGCTTCTTGCCGGCCGAGATTTAACTGCCGCGGCGACTGGCTAGTGATTCGTGGCTAGCAACGATCACCGGCTCACGACGCCTTCGGAGCTGCCCAAGGCAGATCCGATTTCCTTCCCCAACCAAAATACCGCCAAAACATTCGCTTAGCGCTTGCTGAACTGGAAGCGACGCCGAGCGCCCTTCTGCCCATACTTCTTGCGTTCCTTCATGCGCGGATCGCGCGTGAGAAAACCATTGGTGCGCAGCGCGGGACGCAGCTCCGGATTGAGCCGCGCGAGGGCGCGCGAAAGGCCCATGCGCACGGCTCCCGACTGCCCGCCGATGCCGCCGCCCTTTACCTGCGCCTTCACCTCCAACTGATCGAGCATCTGCGTGAACTTCAGCGGCTCGACGGCGGCGGTGTGCCACGCGATGTTGCGAAAATATTCATCAACCGGGCGGCCATTCACGGTAAAGCGTGCCGCGCCCGGTTTGATATACACGCGCGCGACCGCTTCCCGGCGGCGACCCGTGCCGTAAAATTGCTTTCCGGCTGCATTGGACATCGAACTAGCGGCTGAACTCAACGTTTCCCCCATGCTTTCTACCGCGGCGCAAAGGCTTTCCGCAGGTGCGCGATACAGATTCGCTCGCGCTTTATGTTCTTAGCATCTCTCTTGCAAGGCTACAGCGCAACCGGTTGGGGCTTCTGTCCAGCGTGGCGGGCTAGCGCTTCGCTTCCGGCATAGATGCGCAGTTTTTTGGCGCGGCGGGCGCGCAGCTTGTTTTTCGGCAGCATACCCATAACCGCCTCGCGCACCACTTCTTCCGGACGACGCTGCATCAGCGCCCGGATGGGGATTTCCTTCAAGCCGCCGGGATAGCCGCTGTGATGGCGATAGATCTTTTGCTCGATCTTATTGCCGGTCAAACGCACGCGCTCGGCATTGATCACCACAACATGATCGCCGCAATCGAGATACGGCGTGAAGTTCGCCTTATCTTTGCCAATCAGAATACGCGCCACGCGCGTGGCCAAGCGTCCCAACACCTGGTTGTTCGCGTCCACCACGAACCAGTTCTTTCCGACGGTAAGTTCCTCGGCCTCTCGGCCCTTGGGAATATGAGTCCGCATCTGCCCAGTCACACCTTTCCTTCAATAGACAAACCCCGACTTTACGCTTCGATGTCACTTCTGTCAATGCGCACCCGTCGCTCCCGTCGAGAAAACTAAATCGATTCACGCGAGCGGCAGCGACCGAGCGTTGCTCTCAGCATACGTCGCGAAAAGCTAAGCGGAAACAAGCGTGGCCGAGCGCCGGCCCCAGCAAGGGGACCTTCAGGAGACGCCCCGGGCCTTCAAAACTTGCCCCAGCCGGAGGGGGCCGTTGCCGACGACATGCGCAGGATCGCGTTCACGGCGTGGATTTGGCCTCCATAGATCTTGAACGCTTCAAACGTGACCAGGGCACGGCCAGGGCCGTACTGCTTGGTGTTTCCGAAGTCCAAGTACAGCAGGACGATGCCGAGGCGGTGGTCGTAGGCTGCGAAGCGAGCGCGTACTCCGGGATGTTTGATTATGTGCTGCGCTTTGATGTTTTCGCAGCCTTTCATTGTGCAGCCTGGACCGGCAGTGTGGATTCCGTTTTCGATGCGGTAGGCGTCCGGGGCAAACGGCGTGTTGGCCTTCACGAAGCTGCCGATTTTCAGACCCTGCGGATATTTCATGGAGATTCTAATAGCATCGGCTCGCGAGTCGATTTCCGCGGCGGGCGGGGCGATCGCCATCTGCGCGTTGCCCTTCAAATACCCATCGGGATTGAAGATCAGCGCGTCCTTATCGTGCGGGACCACCATGGTTTCGATCTGGCTGATTTTGCCGCCAATCTCTTTTAGACGGAGCGTGAAGAGCACAGGCTGTTTATGCGCGCCGAGCAATATCGCCTGGGTTGCGGCCGTGTGGTCGGGTACATCCAAAATGTCGCGGCGGTAGGGCCCCACGCCGGACGCCGTCCGCCAGAAACCCTCGCCGATTTTCAGCACTTTGCCGTTCTCGGTGAACCGGACGTTCGCGGTAACCGGCAGACCACCGGGATTATGGGTCGTCATGGCCTGGATGTAGTCGGTGACCAAACCTGTGAGGCATTCTCGATTGCAATTCTTGGCGGCCGCAGGTCGCACCGAGATCATCGACATAGCGGCTACTAGCACGAGAGCAGTGAACAATTTCAAAATTCGAGAACGAAGCGCAGTCATGATTGGCGATGCCTCCGGGCGGGGATTCTAACACAGAGATGGGCACGCGGATTTGCAAGCCGAGGAAGCTTGGGCGTTGGCGCCTTCGAAGCGAGGAACTGGAATCGGCCGACCGCGGGCGTATTCACTGGGCGAAAACGCTGGCGCGGGACGAAAACGAGCGGGCGCGAGCCGCTTCCCTTCACCGCAACACCGTGTACGATCAACGGCGCCAAGCGAGCGAAAGCGGCCCGCATCCGCTAGATAGCGAAGTTAAACCGCGGACGTGGTTTTGGAAGCGCCGCGCGACGAATAGGACTTGTCGAAATCGGTGCTGTCGCTCGACGTATCGCCAGCCTTGTCAATTTCTATGGAGCCCTTAAAGTACGCGCCGTCCTCGATCATGATGCGGGCGGTGGTCAGATCGCCTACCACAGAGCCGTCCTTCTTGATCTCGATACGGTCGCGTGCGCGGAGATTGCCTTTGACGTTGCCGTACACAACGACTTCACGCGCGATCACATCGGCGGTGACGCGAGCGCTGGCGCCGACGGTGAGCTTGCGATCTTCGAGGTGAACGAGTCCTTCCACACTGCCGTCAATGGCCAGATCCTCGTTGCCGGTGATCTCGCCTTTCACGTGCAGACTTGCTCCCAACCGAGCCGTGCCGCCAGTGCTGCTGGACGAGCTTGGTGGATACGTCGAATCCAAAGGTGCCATTTTCTTTGCCTCCCCAGAAATAGGTGCCCCAGAAATAGTTGGTGTTGCAGGCGTCAAATTCTCTCTAGGCTGCTGCGGGAGCGGCGTCCTAGCGGGAGTCTCCTGCTTCTTCTCTCCCCACATTAACTGAACCTCCTTGGGCCCAACAGCGCCGAACTGGATCGCGAATGATAAGGACCGGGGATGACAATGTAGTCCGGAGTGACGGGCGTGCCAAATTCAAAATGGCACAGATGTGTCCGGGGAAGCAACTTCTAGCTTTTCGGCGGAGGTTCGCCTGCCATTCAGATAAGTCGGGACAGCCCTGCGCTGAGCTCCTATGGGCACGGCGGGGGCAATCTCCCGCACTCCACATGAGGGCGTGCCGAATGAGTGCGGTTCAAATGGCTGACCCTTGCGCACGTCACGGGAGTCGAACGCTCGCATCCTAAACCAAATTGTGACGGCTCGTTTTCGGCTGAAGACCGGTTTCCACCGGTCATCTGTACTTGCGGAGGACGCCGACAACGCGGCCCTGGATTTTCACGTCATTGGCCGCGACGATGATCGGCGACATGGTGGAA
This sequence comes from Candidatus Acidiferrales bacterium, assembly GCA_050746725.1. Lineage (GTDB taxonomy): Bacteria > Acidobacteriota > Terriglobia > Acidiferrales > UBA7541 > Palsa-295. The sequence continues at coordinate 12,919 of JBOGMX010000062.1, forward strand.
TTGGCGGGCTGCAGGCGGATTTTGCCTCCCGGCTCGCGATAGAAGCGCTTGAGCGTGGCTTCGTCCCCACCCACCAGCGCGACGACGATTTCGCCGGGATTGGCGACCTGCGTCTGCTCCACGACGATGAAATCGCCATCTAGAATGTGATCTTCGCGCATCGATTCGCCCTTGACCTGGAGTACGTACGTATTCTGGCCGCGCGCAAAATCGGAAAGCGAAATGGTTTCGCGATCTTCGACGGCTTCGAGCGGTCGGCCGGCGGCAATACGTCCGGAGAGCGGCAGCTCGACCACGTGGCGATCGAGAATTTCCTCGCGCACCGGCTTGGGCAGCTGCGTGACTTCGATCGAGCGGCTTTGATTGTAGCCCCGGCGAATAAAGCCCTTCTTTTCCAGCGTGGAAAGATGCTTGTGCACGGTCGCGAGCGAGGTAAGCTTCAGCGCGTGCGCGATTTCCTCAAAGCTCGGCGAATAGCCGTTCTTATTAAGGAATGTGACCAGATAATTGAGAACCTCTTTTTGCCGCTTCGTGAGTGCCATTCTGCCCCCAGGCTCAGCCTACCGAGCGTCGGGAGTATGGGCGAACTAAAAGCGAAAGTCAATGGTACTTTTGGACAGGTAGTGTCATAATTTGATTCCGTTTCTAGGCGCACTTGCCACCCACGCGCTAAAGGACAATCACGATGAGTAAAGCAACGGAGAACTTGCAAGCTGCGATGCATCGGGCAATGGCAGGCAGGCCCAAAGTTGGTGGATTCCCGTACCTGGCGGAAACGCTGCGGCTGGCAGGCGTTACGCGCAATCTTTGGCACCTGCCCGCGTGCGAGAGCCTGTACCTGACCAAGCACGGCGCGGTGGTGACTCAGGGAACGCCGCTCGCATCCGGTACGGTAGATGTGCCGCGGTTTGACCGCGATACGCTGATCGCCGTGCTGCGAACCGATCAGGCCGGTAAGAGCACGTTTCCCGAATTCCTGGAAGCTACGTGGCGGGCGGGAGTGGTCAGCTACGACGTGGATTTCGCCGCGCGCAAAGTGGCGTATTACGGCGCGAATGGCGAGGAGTACGTGGAGGAGTATCCCGCCGTTCGAATCGACTAACTTTATCTTTTCGACGGCGGAGCAACCGACGACTCCGCGGCGGCGCCCAGCGCGTCACTTCACGCGGGCGGTGCCTTTGGACGCCGCTGCTAGGAGTTCCTCAATCGCGGGCATCGACGCCGGGCTCGTCGCCGTCAATTCGTTCGGCTGCCTTCCGGTGCGCAACGCTTCGGTCATCACCTCAATCGCCGTCCTGGTATTCAAAGGAATCACCACGGTTGCCGCCAGCAATCCGCTTCGCACGTACGCTTGTCCTGTGCTTGGCAAGCCGTCGCATCCGGTGAACGGCACATGCAGCCATTTATCTCGCACGTCCCGGTCAGCATGTTCCTGGATTGCCTTGCGCGCACCCATGGCCATGTCGTCGTTCTGCGCGCAAACCATGTCAATCAGCGTCTGCTTCGACGTCGAAAGCTGCATCCACGACGCAATCGTTTTATACGCGCTCTCGCTCGTCCAATTTCCCTTGAACTGAATCAGCTTCACGTTCGCGGGCTTCGTTTGCTCGATTCCCAACGCCCGATATTTAGCCGCTGCGACAGTCGTCGGGCCCTGAATATAAATCGCCGTGCCACCCTTCGGCACCAGCGCGCCCACCTGGCGTCCTTGGATACGGCCCACCTCCAGGTGACTCGACGTAACTCCAAAGACGGGCACCTTGGAGGCGCGGCGCAAATCGGTGACGTAATCCGCTTCGCGGTTCAGGACGCCCCATCCAATTCCTGCCGCAACAGCCGCGCGCGCCACGTGCGGAAAAGCCGTTCCGCCGGCCGGCTCCACCACAATGCCGTCGGGACGATTGCCAGAGGATTGAATCACGGAGAGCAACTGCTGGCTCTGGTTGATCGCATCGTTCCCCGCGTAGATGATCTGCACCGTGGCGCCAAGCCGCTGAGCCGCTTCTTCCGCGGCTTTCGCCTGCTCGACCTGGTAATCGTTGTCGTTGGTAGTGAGTGAAACCAGGAAGTTCAGTTTTTTCATCGCCCGAACCTGGACCTTAGCCTGAGTTCAGTCCTCAACTCGCGAACGAACCGGTCGCCGAACGCGCCGACGCCAACCGGCTTCCGCTGATTCGTTCGCCAAATCGCCGGCGAAATTCACTTCGAATTCGGTTACGAACCGTGCCCACTTCGGCCAGAGAATCCTCCGCCGGCTTGTTCGCCAAACCAATCGTCAAAACCCGGCACGTAGCCGAGGGAATGTGCCACCCGCATTTCCGTCTACCTACATTTAAGGTCACATTACAACCGCGTTTGCCCGTCGCACCGGCAATGTTGGTAAGCTGTGTCTATTCGGCATACGTGCGGCGAAGCGTTGCCCTGTGCTCGGTGGGTCGCGGTTTGCGTTGTCCCCTTTGGTTCGAAAATTCAGGCTCTACTCACTGAGCGCGAGCAGTTCGTCGACCGAGATGCACAGCTTTACGCGCGGACGAGTAAATGCGAGATTTGAAAATTTTATTCACCGCAGGAGTGGTGTGCTAACCTTACGTTTAGCGGGTTGGGGGAAGTTGCGGCAGGCCAGATACGCCTCGCTTTCCTGGCAGCGCTCGCCCCTTCGCGCACATCTAAGAACTTGTAACTACATGCGAGGCAGGAAGCCCTCATAAGACATGGCTACAACGGTCACACCTCCCAAAGCACGCAAGCGCGAAGTAATCGATCGAGCAGTAATCCGGTTCTGCGGCGATTCCGGCGACGGAATGCAGATCACCGGGAGTCAATTCACCAACACAGTGGCAATTTACGGCAACGATCTGGCGACCCTGCCGGACTTCCCTGCCGAGATCCGCGCGCCCGCCGGAACGCTGCCGGGCGTGAGCGGATTCCAAGTGCATTTCTCGTCGAACGACGTGTACACGCCGGGCGACAGCGTGGACGCGCTGATCGCCATGAATCCCGCGGCGCTGAAAATGAACTTGGCCGACCTGAAGCCAAACGGCATCCTAATCGCCAATCTGGACGAATTCGGCGAAACCGATTTGCGCAAGGCGCAGATGACGGCCAATCCGCTGGAAGACCATTCGCTTGACGGCTTCCGGCTTTTCGCCGTGGAGCTGACCAAGCTTACGCGCGCGGCGCTGCGCGATTTGGGGCTGGACAGTAAGAGCGTCGACCGCTGCAAAAATTTCTTCGCGCTGGGGATGTGCTACTGGCTCTACAACCGGTCGATGGAAGGGACGCTGCGCTGGATCGACCAGAAGTTCAAGAGCAAGCCCATACTGGTGCAGGCCAACAAGCTGGCCATGCAGGCGGGCTATAGCTATTGCGAAGCGACGGAAGCGTTTCAGATCACCTATGAAATTCCGCCGGCGAAGCTCGCTCCGGGAGTCTATCGCAACATCAGCGGCAACACGGCGTTGGCGATGGGATTCGTGGTGGCGTCGCAGAAGGCCGGCATTCCGCTGTTTTTGGGTTCGTATCCGATCACACCGGCGTCCGACATTCTGCACGAGCTTTCGGCATACAAGAATTTCGGCGTGATCACGTTTCAGGCCGAAGACGAAATTGCGGCCGTGACGGCTGCTATCGGCGCAGCGTATGGCGGCGCGTTGGCGCTGACGACCACCTCTGGACCCGGCATGGCGCTGAAAACCGAAGCGATTGGGCTGGCCGTCGCCGTGGAACTGCCGCTGGTGATCTGCGACATTCAGCGCGGCGGGCCTTCCACCGGACTGCCAACCAAGACCGAGCAGGCCGATCTTCTGCAAGCGCTTTTTGGGCGCAATTCCGAAGCGCCGGTGCCGGTGCTAGCTCCCGCCACTCCCGGAGATTGCTTCTGGATCGCGCTGGAGGCGAGCCGCATCGCCACGAAGTACATGGTGCCGGTGATTATACTTTCGGATGGGTATCTGGCGAACGGCGCGGAACCGTGGCACATTCCTTCGGTTAAGGATTTGCCAGAATTTCCGGTGCGGTTCGAGACCAATCCGAGCGATTTCCGTCCCTACCGGCGCGATCCGAAAACGCTGGCGCGGCCGTGGGCTGTACCGGGCACAGCAGGTCTGGAGCATCGCATCGGCGGTCTTGAAAAGCAGGATGTGACCGGCAACGTCAACTACGAGCCCCTCAACCACGAAAAAATGGTGCGGCTGCGCGCGGAAAAAGTGGAAGCGGTGGCGCAGGACGTGCCGGATGTGGTTCCAGTGGGCGATCCCAGCGGCGATCTGCTAATCGTCGCGTGGGGTTCGACGTATGGGCCGGTGACTGCGGCACTGAAAGCGCAGCGAGACAAGGGATGCAAGATCGGGCACGTCCACCTGCGGCACCTGAATCCGCTGCCGAAGAATCTGGGCGAGGTTATTGGGCGTTACGACCGCGTGCTCGTCCCGGAAATGAACATGGGACAGCTGGTGATGCTGCTGCGCGCGAAGTATCTGGTGGACGCGCAGGGGCTGAACAAAATTCAGGGCAAGCCCTTCAAACAATCGGAGATCGAACGCAAGATCGAGCAGATTCTGGCCGAGCGTTAAAGTCGCGCCGTATCTGGTTAGCTTGTGTGAACAGTTCGTCGATAGGAGCTAGGAAATGTCCACGGCCACTTTGCCTGCGCTTACAAAAAAGGATTTTCAGACAGACCAGGAGATTCGCTGGTGCCCGGGTTGCGGCGATTACGCCATTTTGTCGGCAGTCCAATCTGTGTTTCCGGAGTTGGGCATCCCACGCGAAAAGTTCGTGGTAATTTCGGGGATTGGCTGCTCGAGCCGGTTTCCGTATTACATGAATACGTTTGGATTCCACACCATTCATGGGCGCGCGCCCGCGGTGGCGACCGGACTAAAAGTGTCGCGGCCGGATTTGGAAGTTTGGGTGGTGACTGGCGACGGCGACTCGCTTTCCATCGGCGGCAACCATACGATTCACATGTTGCGGCGCAACGTGGGCTTGAAAGTGATGATGTTCAACAACCGCATCTATGGCCTGACCAAGGGCCAGTATTCTCCAACTTCCGAAATCGGCAAGAAAACGAAATCGACTCCGTTTGGCGCCTCGGACCGGCCCTTCAATCCGATTGCTCTGGCGCTGGGAGCTGAAGCGACGTTCGTGGCGCGGTCCGTGGACGTGTTTCAGCCGCATCTGAAAGCCACGCTGAAAGCGGCCGCCGCGCACAAGGGTTCCGCCTACATCGAAATCTTGCAGAACTGCAACATCTTCAACGATGGCGCGTGGGACATACTGACCGAGCGCGACGCGCGTAGCGAGCATATCGTCCAGCTCGAACACGGCAAGCCACTGATCTTCGGAAAAAATCGCGACAAGGGCATCCGTCTCAACGGCCTCAAGCTCGAAGTCGTCCAGCTCGGCAATGGCATCAGCGAAAAAGCTTTGCTGATCCACGACGAGCACAATTCCGATCCCGTCTACCCGTTCCTGCTCGCGCACATGGAACAAAACGAAGGCTTCCCCACTCCCATCGGCGTTTTTCGCTCGATCGAAGTCCCGCGCTACGAGGACCTGGTGAACTCGCAGATTCGCGACGTGCAGGCCAAGCGCGGTCCGGGCAATTTGGAAAAGCTTCTGCGAGAGGGCGATACCTGGGAAGTCCGCGCATAGCCTCGCGTTACTTAATTGGGCGAAACAAAGTATTTCTCTGGCAATTGAGGTGTCGCCAGTGTGCTCCGCGGCACAGCCGTGCCATGTGATACGGAACAACTTCGGGGTTGGGTTTTCGGCCCACGCCAGCTGCGCAGTACTGGGCCACAAGTCCAGTTCTAGTCCACTGTACTTAAACTGTTCTTCCGGCCAATAGCCCTGTACGTCGCGACCTGCTAGCCTCAAATCGCAATGCGTCGCGAACGAAAATTCGGAGAAGTTCGTCGGCGAACCACGCTAGGGCGGCGCATCAGTCTGCGGGATGCGCTCAATACAGGCGCGCCGGGCGGACACGCTCCCGAAAACACAGCAAAAAACGCGCCAATTCTAATCGATACACGTTCGGGTGAAACTGCTCGTAAGTTGTTGCAAACACTCACCGTAGCCCCACCCAGATCGATACACTCTCGTTGCACCACCGGACCTCTTGATTCTCAAAACCCATGGCTCACCAATTGCCACTCACTCGTTAAAGGGCGGAACACTCATTCGACCCTCATCACGCGTAAATTGCAGAAGACAAAGAGCCGAGCGCCCGCAAGGGCGGAACGTCGCGTCACATGCGTTTTACCCCAATCTCATAGCCAAGCTACGCGCTGCGCGCCCGATGACGGCGAACCTGTTGATTGTCGGTCCCCGCGCGATTATGCTATCCGCTGACATGGGGGTGGATGTTGAGGCTGCTTTGCAGCGCCGCGCAATCGCGCGCTGGCAAACAGCCGCTGCTCGCCTTTCCGCCGCCCTAATTCCGGAGGTCGCCATGAAAATGAAACCGGGCCATCGCAAGAACGCTGCGCCGAATGCCGAATCGTCGAACGCCGAATCGATGAACCGCCGCAAATTCATGGGCACCGTAGCAGCAGCGGCTGGCGCAGGCGCAGTGGCCGGAGGAATCTCGTTTGTACCGGCTGCTGGAGCGGCGGCCGTGCATTTTCCGGCTTCGTCGTATCTGGGCGGAGGCGGGCCATTCCGCAGCGAGTGCGACATTCGCGATTGCGATATCGAAGGTGAGATTCCCAACAACATTGATGGCGCGTTCTATCGCGTCGGCCCCGATTTTCAGTATCCCGCGCCCAAGGGCATCCCCTTCGACGGCGAAGGCCACATCAGCATGTTCCGCATCAAGGATGGCCATGTCGACTTTAAATCGCGCTACGCGCGCACGCGGCGCTACGACGCACAGGCCGCAGCGCGCCGTCGGCTTTTTAATATCTACCGCAATCCTTTCTTTGACGATCCCAGCGTCAAGGGCGTGAGCCGCGGCACCGCGAACACGCACATCGTCTATTACAATGGCAAAATGCTGGCGATGAAGGAAGATAGCCCGCCGGTGACCATGGATCCGCTGACGCTCGAAACGGTCGATAACTACTACACATTCGGAGGCGAACTGCAGAGCCTGACGCATACCGCACATCCGAAATTCGACCATGCAACCGGCGAAATTATTTCGTTCGGCTACGAAGGCAGGGGCCTGGATACAGACGACGTGTACGTCTTTTCCGGCGATGCCAAGGGCAACATCACCTGGTCCACGTGGATCAAAGTTCCCTACGTAGGAATGCTCCACGATTTCGCCGTTTCGGAAAAATACATCGCGTTTCTGTGCATCCCGTTTGCGACCCGAGTCGACAAAATGAAAGAAGGCTGGGTGCACTTCGCCTGGGATAACACCCTGCCCACATGGTTCGGCGTGCTCGAACGAGGCGGCGATGGCAAGGACTTGCGCTGGTTCAAAGGTCCGGGGCGATGCGCCACGCACGTAATGGGCACGTTTTCTGACGGCAACACGCTGTACGTCGATATGGACATGGCCCGCGGGAACCAGTTCCCATTTTTCCCCAACCTGCACGGAGAACCCTTCGATCCGAAAACCGCGTCGGGATATTTGACGCGCCTCTCCGTCGATCTTTCGAAGAAAAACATATCCGAATACAGCATGGAGCAGCTCTATCCGCAAACCGGCGCGCTCCCGCGGCAGGACGACCGCTACGTCACCAAGCCCTACCGCATCGGCTTCATGCCGACGACCGATCCAAGCAAGCCGCTCAATGCGAAGCTCGGCCACCTGCCGTTCCGTCCGACGAACTCATATACGAAATTCGATCACGCCACGCGCACAACGTCCGAATTTTGGGTGGGCGACGATTCGAGCTTGCAGGAATGCTGCTTCGTCCCGCGCAATCGCGACGCCGCCGAAGGCGACGGGTATTTGGTCGGCATCGCCAGTCGCCTGCTCGAAGGCGGGCGCTCCGATCTGGTCATCGTCGATACGCAGCACATGGACGCTGGCCCAATCGCGACCGTACATCTACCGTTCCGCAGCTACAGCCAAGTGCACGGCTGGTGGGTGCCCGGAGAAGATCTGCCGAAGGCTTGACGCTATCGGGAGATTGCCGCGCCGTGCGAGAAACACGGCGGTGAAAGCTGATATGCGGCTAGCGGACTTGGCGGTGTCCGCTGCTTCTGGGACAACGCCTCGGAGATACTCGGCGCTTCTACGCCAACGACCCATGGGGCAATCGCCTGGAATTCACGGAATCTCCTTCGAAAGCAAAGTAACCTTTTCGCGCACGCCGTCTCCAGTTGAGGATTTCTCCGAAACAACCGATAATCAGTAGCTAAGAAGAGCGACTCGAATTGCAATCCAACCACGATGGGGTGATGTGAATGGCCAAGGACAAGAAGTTCGATGTGGACCACCTGACCGCAATCGACGTGCACGTGCATATCGAACACGAAGGCGAAGGAACCGAGGCGGACGAAGCCGCCAAGAAGTATTTCGGCGAAGGCGCGCCGCGCGGCCGCCAGGGAATGGCGGAATACTACCGCTCGCGCAACATCGGCTGCGTTATTTTCACCGTGGCGGAGCGGCTTTCCGGGCGTCCGCAGGTGTCGAATGATACGGTGGTCGAATTCGCCGCCGAAAATTCGGACATCATGATGGCGTTCGCCAGCGTCGATCCCACGCAGGGACCGGCCGCCATCGAAGAAGCAAAGCGCCTGATCAAGACCGGCATGATACGCGGCTTCAAACTGCATCCGCCGATTCAGCAGTTTTATCCCAACGATCGCATCGCCTACCCGCTCTACAAAGTGATCGAAGAGGCGCAACTGCCGGTGCTATTTCACACTGGGCATAGCGGCATCGGCACCGGAATGCCGGGCGGCGGCGGCATCCGGCTGAAATACGGCAATCCGATGTATATCGACGACGTGGCCGTCGATTTCCCGGATATGCCGATCATCATGGCGCACCCATCGTTCCCCTGGCAGGACGAAGCGCTTTCCATCTGCCTCCACAAGCGCCAGGTGTACATCGATCTTTCCGGATGGTCGCCGAAATATTTTCCGGCGAGCCTGATTCAGTACGCCAACACCCTGCTGAAGAACAAAATGCTGTTCGGCTCCGACTATCCGCTGATCACGCCGGATCGCTGGCTCGCGGATTTCTCGAAAATCGCGATCAAGGACGAAGTTCGCCCGCTGATCCTGAAAGAAAACGCCATGCGGCTCTTCGGCTTCAGTTCGAAGCAAGCGGCAACCAAGTAGCGAGGTAAAGGCCGAGTGCGATGCAGCCGACGTTGCGTGGCCTGCACCTGCAAAACGGCCATCATTCCGAGCGACATGGCCGAGATTTTGATTTTTCGATTCGCAGCAGTTGCGAATCGGCTCGGCCACACAGTGAGGAATCTCCGTTTGAATTCTTGGAGCCCGCCGGACGGAGGTGCTCGGGACGCGCCCGCATGGCTCTTTGCGAAAAATCACGCATGAGGGGCGGCCGAGTTCCTCAGAGTCGCTAAACGTGTTAAAGGTCGAAGTGGGTTCCTACCACTTCGGAATTCCACAGGCGAAGTTCGCGGCTTTGTTGGTATCGCCGCTGCCCTTGTAGATGGCAGCTTTCGGATAGGGGCACAGCGGCCGCGTCTCGACCACTTTTCCGTTAACCGATTTCGAAGCGATGATCTTTGCCGGCGCAATTCCCTGTTCGCGCCATTTTTCGAGCGGAGTGAGCGGATCGAAGGTCGTCGGCCCAATTCCGCCCTGGCAGTGAGTCATCCCTGGGACCATGAATAATCGGGCAAATTGCTGCGTCTTTTTCAATCCACCCATTTTCGCCATCACGCTCTTGTAGTAATTCACACTGTTTTCCGGCGCGATCAGCTGGTCGGCCCACCCGTGATACATCAACAACTTTCCACCGTGGGCTTCAAAGGCCGACAGATTGGGGTCGATGGCGTTGATCATCGACCCGATCTTTTTGTCCGCATAGCGGGTGTCGTGATCGGCGTTAAACGAGCGAAAGTCCCAATTGGGATTGTCGAAAACCATGTATTTGAAGAAACCCGTCCCGATCGCCGCTGGTTCCGGACCAGCTGCCATGTAGCGCCACTCGAGTTCGCTGCCAGGCTCGAGGCCAGGATAAATCAGCTTCCCATTATTGTATTTCGCGCCTGCGTAGATTTCCTGCACGGTTTTCACTTGCGGGGCGGTCAGGCAATCGGGACCGTCCGCGCCCTTGCATTCGATCACCTTCGGATTGAAATGGCAGAGCATGGGATCTTCGATTACGCCGTCTTTCACTCCGTCCAAGGCGTCGCAGGCATCGAGTGCGGCTTGGTGAAGCAACTTGTATTTGCTCGGAGGGATGTATTCGGGCGCGCTAACTCCGTCCTTTAGCGACACCCAGCTGAGGTATTCGGAGCCGGCCTGCAAATGAGTGATGTAGTTCGCTGGCGCTCCGGCAACGATTGCGTCGAAGTCATCCGGGTATCTTTGCGCTTCAGTTAGCCCCTGCTTGCCGCCGGTCGAGCATCCATCCCAATAAGCCAGCTTCGCCGGCTTGCCGTAATAGGCTTTCACGATTTGTTTTGAAGCGGCGGTCATCACGTGTACCGAGCGATATGCCCAATCGATCAGTTTTTCCGGGTGGCCCAGCGCCCAATGCTCGCCGAAACCTTTATGGCCTGTGTCCGTGCCCGCCACCGCATAGCCGCGTTTGAGCCCGGAATTCATTTCTCCATAGTCGATCTGCCCTATGAATCCGCCGTTTCCGACACCTTCAAATTTTCCGTTCCAGCCGGAGGATCCCGGGAGCCAGACCTCGAAGTCGATGTGCGAGTCCGAAGTGGGGGTGGCGTATGCAATCACCCGGCATAGCGGCATTGCAATCGTTAGATTGCCGGCTGCCGCGAATGGCGACGACGGAATCGGGATCACCAGATGATTTTGAGGGCTATAGGTTTTGGTCGCAGAGATCGTGACGTTTTGAATCTTGAGCGACTTCAAATTGTCGCAAGAATCCTGCGCGGACGCAGCTGCGGCAAGCAGCGCGAAACTCCCCAGCAAGACCAACGAACAGGTTAACCACCTGGCAGGTTTCATGCTCATTCCCCCGTGTACGCGTTGACGCGGAATTTCAATTCGAGAATTTCTGCATGCGAGGTATACACCGGGCCGGAAACGCCCGCAAGGTACTTTCGCTGCCGGCAAATCCACGTGCAACGCCAAATCCGTCATACGCCAAAAGCGAAAGCTGCGGAGCGATGCAGTAGAACCGCGAATTTCTGGGAGTCGGACCTAGCGCGACGCTTCCGGAGCTTTACTCGATCCGGAGTAATCTTCCGGATGCGTATCGGCAACGGTGGCGAAGTAATTGTGCGCGTAGAGATTGCGATAGATCTGTCCCGCGATGCCGGAGGCACGAGGGCCGCTGATCCATGGGTTTGATCCATGCAGCAACACCACCAAAACCAGCTTGGGATGACGTTGATTGGCGTAGGAAACGAACCAGCCCAGATGCCCGCCGACATGATCGTCGGTGCAGGTGCCCGTCTTTCCAAGGTCTTGTTCGCCATCCGGATCGTAGCTGCGGCGTGCGGTGCCGTAGAGCACGGCGCCCAGCATTCCCTCGCGGAGATCGGGCAGATACGACCGTAGGTCAAACTGCTCGCGGACGCGCGGCCGGAAATTCGCAATGGCTTCGGGACTGCGCGGATATTGCAAGTAATACTGAGTGCCTCCGTTGGCGACCATGGTCACAAGAGAGGCGAGCTGGAACGGTGTAATGCGAATGCCTTCGCCAAAGCTGGACATGCGCGCGACGCCGCCGAGGCGCGGTGGCTCCGAGGGCAGATAGCCGGGCTGTTCTTCGGGAATGCCGTAGCCCACCTTTTGCCCGAGTCCGAGCATTTTTTCGTATTTGACTTCGCGGTCGAAACCGAGCTGCGTGCCGACCTCCTGAAAGAACTCGTTGTTTGAATGCGCGAGGGCTTCGGTCAAATTCATGTAACGGCGCGGGGCCACGCGAAGCATCGTGTCACCGGTAATCACGTTCTCCTCGAGCGCGGCAATCGTAACGAAGGGCTTGATCGTGGAACAGGGTTCGAGGGCCGAGGAAAATGCCATCTTTTGGTTGACGATGGCGAGAATGCGGCCGTTTTCCGGGTTCACTGCGACGACCGAACCGCTTTGGTGGCCGAGCGCGTTGACGGCGATTTGGCGAACGATAGGATCGTCGTAGGTGGTTACGTCGTACTTGGCCGGGTCGAGATAACGGACCACGCGGTAGTGGCGGTGCCGGCGGTACACTCGGTGGTGAACCACATGTCGCGCTGGGCCGTGTGCCGGAGCGCCAAAAGCTACGCCAAGTGCACCGACTACAAGAAGACACAATACGGAGAAGGACTGCTTAAGGCCTGAACACTTCCGCATGAAAAGGAACCCCGCCGCTCAGCTCACATCGAATGCCAGCACATTTTAAGGAAGCTCGCCCTGGCGCGCAACCGAAAAGCCGAGGACATTTTCCAGGTACGCGAATTTTTAAGCTACTGGCCGGAAGAACAGGGGTGTTCCCACCCCCATGCGCACGAGCGCCGGCTGGAACGCATCGCCGCGGCCACGGGTTTGACGAATTCGATTGTCCAGACTGCCACAGCTACGCGCCAGAATGATGATCGGCGACCCGCGCGAGAGACTCCGCGAACCGCTGGGAGCGCATATTCCGCAGCGCCCGGTTGAAATGGACCTTGGCGTACTGCAATTTTCCCTCGTCCGTCGCCAAGCTCGCCTGCCCGGACATGAGGCGGTCGTGAAATTCGCGAAAATCCGGCGCACTCAGGTTCGGGTCGATCGGCTTGCCCGCCGCCGCGACCAGCAGCATGAAAATGGTCACGTAAAATATGTGAGCAGCCTGCTGCATCAGAAAAAAGCGAGCGCTCCTGTACTCGCCGGGCGGTTCGCCGAAATAGGCGCGGAGATAGGCTTCCTCGTCTGCTTCGTTCTTGACAAAAAAATTCGCGGGCACCGCCAGATCCGAGTACCTGTCGTTCAAAAACGCGGCTTCCCAGTCAACCAGCCAAAGGCGCTCGCCATCGAAGAGCAGATTTTCTGGCTTGAGGTCGTTATGGCTCGCAACCTGCTCCGCGTCGTTCCACGGATATACGCGAGCTATTTCACCATAGAGACAAAAGAAGTCTTCCGTCGTTTTCTCCGGCAGGATTTCCCGCTCCTGAAACCGGCGAACGAACGCGTCCATCTTCTCGAAATAATTCATCACCCTTGGAAACGGGGGTAGCGAGTGAACCCGGCGAATCGTGCCGGCGATCGACGGCGCGGGATTGTCCGGCCAAGGCTTCGTCCGTACGAAATCGGTGATCGAAATTCTGTCCTCGATGCTCGTATACCAGACGCGCGGAGCGATGTCCGCCCGGGCCGCTAGTTCCATACACGCGAATTGGCGGGTGGGATCGTTCATCGCGTCGGTACGCATGATGAGGCGCAGCACGTACGGCTTCTCACGGACGACGATGCGAAAGACCAGGGCGGACGTTAGCCCCCCGCTGAGCGGCTGGATTTCGTCAAACTGATCGACGCCGAAGGCTTGCCGCAGCGCGCGGACCACCGCCTCCTGTTTGTTCTCGGGAATCACTGGGATAAAATTTGCGCTAGACGGCCGCCGCAGTGCGGGGAAAATTCGGCGCTGCGGCCACTTCGTCGATTTGCGCACGGTGACGGTCGCCGTGCGCGGCAATGATCAGCATCCATTGGTAACAATCGAGCTCGCCGAAGGCGCGATGAGCGAAGAAGTGCTGCCGGGGATCGCACACCGTGCTGCCGGCCAGATCGATATTGCGAGCGCGAATGGCTCCAAATTCGTGCAGGAGCTGATCCTGCCGCCAACGACTGGCGGGTAGAACAACTTCTGGCGCCTGGCGCGGCGAGCTGCGGTCGGTGACGACTTGCAGCAGCTCGTCGTCACGGCCATCGAAGACGCTGCGTTTTGCCGAGTCGGCGGGCTGCTGCAGCGCGCTAGACACGTTCTCGTGGAAGCGGCTTTCCACGAGGATGATGTGTTCCAGGCAATCAGCGGCGGACCAGCGGCCGGGCGCCGACTTGAATGCGAGTTGCGCGGACGAAAGCCCGCGCGTGGCGCGCAATAGGTCGTCGCGAGTCTGCGCCAGATAGGTGACGGCGCGTTCACGGTCGGCTGCTGTCATCGATCGCCTCGCATTCTTGCGCCGCAGCTAGCGAGCAGCACGGGCCTGGCTCTGCCCAGCGGCAGCGGCTTTCGCTGCGGGCTTTTCGGCTTCCGCGGCTGGCTTCTTGCCGTTCTCCGAAGCCGGACCGGCCAGGCCAAGGATTTTGCGCAGATCGTGCTCAATCTTCTCGCGAATATCGGTGTGTTCCTTCAGGAAAACGCGCGCATTTTCGCGGCCCTGTCCAAGGCGTTCGCCCTTGTACGAAATCCACGTGCCGGATTTTTCAAGCAAATTGCGCGTCACGCCGAGATCGAGCAGGTCGCCTTCCTTCGAAACACCTTCGCCATAGATAATGTCGAATTCGGCCTCGCGGAAAGGCGCGGCCACTTTATTCTTAACTACTTTGCCGCGCGTGCGCGAGCCGACTACCCGGTCGCCTTCCTTGATCGACTGAATTCGCCGAATATCCACGCGAATGGACGAATAAAACTTGAGCGCTCGGCCGCCAGTGGTCGTTTCCGGATTGCCGAACATCACTCCGATTTTTTCTCGAATCTGGTTGATGAAGATCAGGCAGGTTTTCGATTTCGAAACGATGGCGGTCAACTTGCGCAGCGCCTGGGACATCAGGCGCGCCTGCAAACCCATTTGCGGATCGCCCATATCGCCTTCGAGTTCGGCTTTGGGAACCAGAGCGGCAACGGAGTCCACGACGATCACATCGACGGCATTCGAGCGGATCAGTGCTTCGGCAATTTCCAGGGCCTGCTCGCCATTATCCGGCTGAGAAACCAGTAGATTATCCACATCGACGCCAAGCTTGCGGGCGTAAATAGGATCGAGCGCATGCTCCGCGTCGATAAACGCGGCCTGGCCGCCAAGCTTCTGGGCTTCGGCGATCACGTGCAGCGTGAGCGTGGTCTTGCCGCCGGATTCCGGTCCATAGACTTCAATCACGCGGCCGCGCGGAAATCCGCCGACGCCGAGAGCCGCGTCGAGAGAGATCGAGCCGGTGGGAATCACGCTGACGGGCACAAGTACATCCCGATTCCCCAGGCGCATGATTGAGCCCTTGCCGTACTGCTTTTCGATCTGCGCGATAGCCAAATCCAAATTTTTAGTTTTGTCGTCGTTCATACTGGCACCTCAAAGGGGCTTTCGTTTTGTGTCCCGCGTCCGGGCAGAGGGTCGCAGGCGGCCCGATGATACCAGAGAGCGCCACGCCCCGTTCCGGTGATTTCGGGAAGGAATATTAGCATAAGGCGAACAAAAGGCAAAGACAATTTTGCGCCTTTTTTTTGGCTTCTCCTCAGGCTGCTCTACTCGTGCCGCAAGGCCACCATCGGATCGACGCGCGAGGCGCGACGAGCCGGAAGATACGAGGCCATCGCAGTCGCTGATACGGCTAGCAGGGCAACTCCCGTAAAGGTGAGAGGATCGGTCGGAGTGACTCCATAGAGGAGCGAAATCAACAACCTCGTCAAGCCTAGGGCGACCGTGAGCCCAATCGCTGAACCGACGACGGCAAGCATCAAACTTCTTCGGAGGACCATGCAGGAAATGTCACGCGGCTGGGCGCCCAAAGCGACGCGGATTCCGAACTCTCGTATCGATCGCTCGGTCGTGTAGGAAACGAGACCGTACACGCCCGCGGCACAGAGGACGATGGCTAAAAGACCGAAAACTACCAGGAGGTGCGCTAAAAAGCGCTGCTTGACGAGTGTGGTCCCAATTTGATCTCGCATGGTACGGACTCGAAATACGGGTAAGGCAGGATTCACGTGCGCTACTGCCGCACGCAGCGATGGGATGATGGCACGCGGATCGCCAGTAGTCCGCGCTAGCAGATTGATGTCGGGCTCCCAGGGAAACATCAAGTACGCCTGGGAGATCGGGATATACACGACAGGACCAGGAGTTTTCCGCAGGTCTTCCGGAGCTACGTTGCCGACCGTTCCGACGATTTCAAACATCTTGTCGTTTGGACCGACATGCTCTATATGTTTGCCAACGGCATCCGCGCCGGGCCAATATTCTTCGGCCATAGCTTCGTCGATGACGGCGACACCGGGTGCATTTGCCGTGTCCGAGGAGGTGAAATCGCGGCCATTCAATAGAGGCATTCCTAGGGTCTTGAAATAGTCAGGACTTGCCATCACAATTTGCACCCAGTCCTCTTCACCAACCTTACGCCGGTGTCCTTCAACAGCAATTACTGTTCCCATTCCTGGCTGAAGCGGGAGCGAACTTCCTAGGGCAGCTGATGTCACTCCGGGCTGAGCACGCAGCGAGTCGAGAAGCGGATCGAGGAGTCTCGCCGCTGCAGCTTTGTCGTAACCCTGCCGAATCGGGTCCGTGGAAGCGGCTACCGTGTGGCCGGGATCGAAACCCAATGTCACACGTGAAAACTGCCAGAGAGTTCGTATCAATAGACCTGCCCCCGCCAAGAGGACGACAGAGGTTGCCAGCTGTGCCACGACCAAGAAGCTCTGGAGAGTAAAATGGCGAGTCAGCACGTTAACTCGACTGGATTCTCCCTTGATGGCCTTGATGGTCTCGGAGCGGGAATATTTAAACGCGGGAAGCAAGTTGCTGAGAAGGCCCGCCGCGATTGCTATGGATGCAGTAAACGCAAGCACACGTAGGTCAAGAATCGATGACGCACGTTCCAAAGGAATCGGCAACGCCGGTGGCGCGGAGGCTGCTATCAGCCGCGAGCTCCAGATCGCAAACAAGATGCCCGCCAGAGCACCGAGCAACGAAGCGAGCAGCCCTTCGATCACGTGAAGTCTGATGATGCGGAATCGTGTGGCGCCAAGCGCTAACCGCACGGCCACCTCTTTTTGTCGAGCTTCAGCCCGGGCCAAAAACAACCCCGCCGTGTCAGCGCAAGCAATCAACAGTACGAGCGCCGCGATAGCTAAAACCAGGGAGGAATAATTTGCGCGGCCATGTCTCGCCTCAGCAGTTGCGGGCACAAGCACCGGCCACGGACGCACGAAGCCGGACCCATCCGTGGGTTCTGGCTTACCGGCACCCATGTTGGCTGCTATCGTGTTCAGTTGCGCTTGGGCCTGCGAGATCGACACGCCGCGCTTTAAGCGCGCAACCACTGCGAATGGATTAAAAGAATCGCGGTGCAACGGGATCTGGCTTTTCAGCAACGGGTCGATCTGAAAACCATACGTCATCGGTATCCAGATCTCCGGTAGGTTTTCGAAGCTAACTCCCCCGAAACCACTGGGAGTGACGCCAACAATTGTGAATTGCTGACCATCAACGAGGATTGTCGTTCCCAAAACTTTGGCGTCCTCCGAGAACCTGCGTTGCAGAAAATCGTGACTCAACATGACGACCGGGGGTGAGCCTGGTTTGTTATCTTCGGGCACAATCACTCGACCAATTGCTGCCTTCACACCAAGTGTTTGAAAATAATTCCCTGTGACCATGCCAGCGTCAATCCGTTCGGACCCGAGACTGTTGGCGGAGATGTTAACGGGCAGCCGATCCAGATAGGCGGCCATTCCCGAGAAGGCGTCGGAATGCTCACGATAAAGCAAATAACTAGGGAAGGAGACAAATCCCGAGGTCGACGCGCCCTTTGTTACTCCGTCCGTAAGACGTAAGACTTGCTCGGGCTTCGCGATCGGAAGAGGTCGGAACAGAACGACGTCTACAAGGCTGAAGATGGCGGTGTTGGCGCCGATTCCAAGCGCGAGCGTGAGCACGGCGACGGCGGTGAAGCTGGGAGATTTGCGCAGCATGCGCAGTCCGAAGCGAACATCTTGCACCACCGATTCGAGCCAGGGCAGGCCGCGCAGGTCGTGCTGCGTTTCGCGGAGAGGCGCCTCCGCGCCCAGGCGCAGCCGAGCCTGACGGCGCGCTTCGTCGGGAGTCAGTCCACGCCGCAGGTTTTCCTCTTCGAGCATCGCAAGATGCGCCGCCAGCTCCTGCTGAAAATCCGCGTCCAGCCGTCGCGAGGAGAAAAACCCGCGAACGCGTGAGACGATGGCTCGCAAGCGGGAAATCATCGACCGCGTTCCTCCCGGTTCACTCATGGCGCAAGGCGACCATCGGATCGACGCGCGATGCGCGGCGGGCGGGCAACAGGGAGGCGAGGAGCGCGCCGACTGCGAGCAACGCGGCGGCGGCGAATAGACTCCCGGCGGCAAACGTATTTTGCATCCAGTGCGCGAGAACGGCGCCAAGAAAGCTGTCTACGGCGAGGCCGAGGACCATGCCCGCGGCCGCGCTGACCAGCGCGATGCGTGCGGCAATCCACAGCACATGCGCGCGCGGCGCGCCCAGCGCCATGCGGATGCCAAACTCCGTCGTGCGCTGCGCCACTCCGTACGCGACGAGGCTGAAGATGCCCACCAGCGCAAGCCCCAGCGCCATGGCCGAG